>JBOEHE010000092.1:0-42413 GCA_050633785.1 Arenicella sp. | reverse complement strand
TTTTGGTAACTGTGGTTATGCCCTGCCAACGATGATTGGTGCTAAGACAGCGGCTCCGGAGCGTCCAGCGGTGGCGTATGCGGGTGATGGTGCCTGGGGAATGAGCATGATGGAAATCATGACCTGTGTGCGACATGATATTCCAGTGACAGCGGTGGTATTCCACAACCGTCAATGGGGAGCTGAGAAGAAGAATCAGGTTGATTTTTATAACAGACGCTTTGTTGCGGGTGAGTTGGATAACGAGAGTTTTTCCCAGATTGCGATAGCGATGGGTGCTGAAGGCATTGTGGTTGATCAGCTTGAAGAAGTCGGCCCGGCGTTGGAAAAAGCGATTGAAATGCAGATGAAGGAAGGCAAGACAACAGTGATCGAGATTATGTGTACCCGTGAATTGGGCGACCCATTCCGTCGTGATGCATTGGCTAAACCTATTCGTTATCTGGAAAAATACAAAGACTATGTGTAAACACTGAGTCGAAAGAGCTCGAGTGAATTGTTGTTCTGAAATCTAACCTTGTAACAAAGTTCCGTACTACTATTTTGAAGCAATAACCAGAAATAACAGAACAGCGATTCACCAGCAAAGAAGGTTAAGCGTCGGAGTGGGCTTTGGCGCTTAACCTTCACCCTAACAGAAACAGACTTAAAGCCCCAAACCAAAACCCTACGGATTTATGTCCAAACATTGCCCTCTATGGCAATAAATAGAGAACTTCAGACAATACACGTTCTGCTCAAATACCATTGAGAAACACGCAGTCCGATAGAAAAGTTCACAAACAACTAAATCCGTCATTTTTGACTCATCTGTGCAACAATAGACACCACCTAAGTCAAAAAACCACCTATTGAAAAATCGGATAGATACAGATTATGCTAAGTTCAATACCAATAGAATGCCCAGCTTACCTACTTGAAAAAGCAGAGCAGCTGCCTTCCATACCAACAGCGATTGTCAATGCTGGGGCACGATTGCCGTTGCAAAGTACTCGTTTAGCCACCGAAAAAGGGTTAATTATTCCAACTCTGGTTGGCAATCCAGAACAAATCAAAACTGTAGCTCAGGAAATTAACTGGGATATTTCTGATTTACGTATAGTTGCCGCCGAAGGAGAAGTAGAAGCTGCGCAAACTTCTGTCGCTCTTGCCCGCAATGGTGAGGTCGCTTCGCTAATGAAGGGCAATTTGCATACTGATCACCTTTTACGAGCAGTGATCAATAAAGAAACCGGTTTGCGTACCGGAAGCCGCTTAAGCCATGTCTTTCACATGACATTACCCGGCTCTGATAAGGCAATGTGTATTACCGATGCCGCTATCAATGTAGCACCTAATGTTGATATCAAATTGGATATCGCTCGCAATGCAGTTTCCCTATTGCATTCCTTAGGCAACAAAAATCCCAATATCGCTGTATTATCAGCCACAGAAGTGCCCACTGAAGCAGTACCTTCCAGCATGGATGCAGCAACCATAACCAAAGAAGCTGCAAATGGCGCAGTTCCCGGAGCTACTGTCGATGGTCCATTTGCATTCGACAATGCTGTCTCTCCTGAAGCCGCAAAAATAAAGGGGATAAACAGCCCGGTAGCAGGTAATGCGGATGTTCTACTGGTCCCTAATATCGAAACAGGCAACGCTCTGTTTAAGCAAATGGTCTACTTTATGAGTGCAGCCGCTGCTGGTGTTGTCATGGGAGCAAAAGTTCCGATTGTATTAACCTCCCGAGCTGACCCGGCTGCGGCTCGATTGGCTGCCACTGCCCTGGCCTCGATTTATGCCAGCACTCTTTAAACACATGCAATCATTATTAACATATTTACCTTAACGATACGAGAATACCGTGACTGATATAGTACAAAGAAAACCTGACCAACTGTTAGATGTGAAGGAACTGTTTGGGATTGATGCAAATTTTCGCGTACCCGCTTTCAGTGAACGCGATGAGCATGTCCCTGAAATTGATAGCGCCTATCGGTTTAACTCCGATGTAACTCTGGCAATCCTTTCTGGCTTCATTCAAGACCGTAGAGTCATGATTCAAGGCATGCACGGTACGGGCAAATCCACCCATATCGAACAGATAGCCGCCAGGCTCAATTGGCCTTGTGTTCGCATCAACCTTGATGGGCATATCAGCCGTCTTGACTTGGTAGGTAAAGATGCGGTTGTCTTACGTGACAACAAACAGGTCACTGAATTTCAGGAAGGTATCCTGCCATGGGCCATTCAACGCCCAGTGGCTTTGATCTTTGATGAACTAGATGCCGCCAGACCAGAAGTCATGTTTGTGATCCAGAGAATTTTGGAACGAGAAGGCAATTTTACATTATTGGATCAGAATAAAGTGCTTCGCCCTCACCCATTTTTCCGTTTATTCGCCACCGCCAACACGGTCGGCCTTGGCAACCTGAATGGTTTGTACCACGGTACTCAGATGATTAATCAAGCACAAATTGACCGCTGGAATATTGTCGCTAAATTAAATTATCTATCTGCTGAAGATGAAATCAATATTATTGCCAGCCGTGTTCCCAGCTTTGATGATGATGCTGGTAGAAAAACTATAGGCTCAATGGTTGCTTTGGCAGACCTCACACGCAAAGGTTTTGCGGCAGGTGATCTATCCACCTTAATGTCACCTCGAACGGTAATTTTCTGGGCAGAAAATATGGAAATTTTCAGAGATGCAGCAACAGCATTTCGTCTTTCTTTTCTAAATAAGTGCGATGAAGCAGAACACAGCATTATTGCAGAATACTATCAACGTTGTTTTGATCAGGAGTTGCCAGAGTCAGAGTCAATTCAGGCCTGGTTCGATTAATGACCATCGATACCAGACAACTTATTAGATCTCAGACAATGCATCGTTAATTATGGAACGACTTGAAGTTCTACAACAGAAACTAGAGCATTGGTGCGCAACTTCAGTACGCGCTCTAGCTAACGACCCTTCTGTTCAATACCGAGGACATTACCTGCATGTTGGCGGCAATCCTTTTCCAATTCGAGTGCCCTATTTGCATTTAAACCTGGAAACCCATGACATACGTAAATTACGCGGTGTTGCCGACAGTATCGCCTTGCGCCTGTGTTACAGCGACTACAAGCTGCATCAGAAACTATGTCCAGAAAATAACCTTGAGTTGCTGATCTTTGAGTTGTTGGAACAGCTGCGCACAGAATCATTGCTGCCGGAAAAGCTACCAGGCATCAGGTCCAATTTACGTAATCGTTTTTTATACTGGGCAAACGAGACCAGCAATTCGGAACTGGTTGAGAGCCAGGCTGGTTTATTAGTGTTCACCATAGCAATGGTCTGCTGGTCAAGGCTACTCAATGAGCCAATGGATGAAATCATTGAAAACCTTATTGAATCAACACGCATGGCTCTTTCAGGACAAGTTGGAGAGCATCTGGCTGGGCTGAGAAAACATAGAAGTGATCAATTGGCTTTCAGTCAACATGCTCTGGCTATAGCAAAGACTATCCACAGTATGATCAGTGGTTTATCACGAGACAGTTCTGAAGAAGATGATGATGGCGCCGTAGAATCCCTAATCAAAAACAGCCAACTTAATCTACAATGGCTGGACGCAGACAGTTCACTGTTGGAACAAAACCATGGCATGTCGTTTGCTGATGACATTGCCATGATAGAAAATGACGTCAATTACTCCGTTTACACATCAGCTTATGATCAGGAAGTTTTCGCGGTAAAAAAGATCCGCCAGGCACAACTGAAAAAATTCCGTACTCGCTTAGACAAACGTATCAGCCAACAAAGTGTCAACCACCATCGTCTAGCGCGATATCTACAACAGTTATTTTCCAGCCCTCAATTATCTGGTTGGACCTTTGGAGAAGAAGAAGGATACCTTGACTCAACTCGCCTGACTCGTTTGCTGACCTCACCGGATGACCGCAGGTTGTTTCGTAAAGAAATGGGCAAACCTTCTGCAGATTGCGTGGTAACTATTCTGCTCGATAATTCCGGCTCGATGACACACCATAGTGAAGAAGTAGCCGCATTAGTTGACACCTTGACCCGCGCACTTGAACAGGCAGGAATGAAAACGGAAATTCTAGGATTCACCACTGGCCAATGGAATGGAGGCAAAGCTTTTAAAGACTGGTCTACCAACGGGAAACCCAAGAACCCTGGCCGCTTAAACGAATTGACTCACACCATTTACAAAGTAGCAGGAACTCCCTGGCGTCGTTCCAGACAAGCTATTGCAGGACTTTTAAAATCAGAGTTGTTTCGTGAAGGTATTGATGGAGAAGCCCTGCAGTGGGCAGTAAGTCGTTTGGCCAAACGTTATGAAAGTAAGAAAATAATTATGATGATATCAGATGGGTCGCCCATGGATACGGCAACACAAATGGCCAATGAAGACCGGTATCTGGATCGACATTTAAAGCAAGTTGCCAAGGAAATTGAAGATCGACCAGATATTAACTTGTGCGCCTTAGGAGTTGGATTGGACTTGAGCGCTTACTACAGTCAAAGCATGCCTATAAGCATTAATAAAGAATTGATGACAAAAGACTTTTTTGACATTGCTGAGTTGTTATCCAAGGCTCGATGAGCTGGCAAGAAAGTAGAAATACTAAGCGTCACTACCCCACCACAAAAACTATTTTGTAAGACTTTGAATGATTTGGTCGACGCCGAGCACAATACATTTGTTCATCTCAACAAATTGAATACCTATTTCACAAAAATCGGTATCTATTTGTTGTGATCGAACGATCGTAGATCGGATGCTAATTCGACTAAAACTGTAAATGCCCGAATGGGAATTGCGTAAAAAGAGAACCAGTTTAATATCGATTGGGTCAATAATGTCGAATTGATAGGCTACTTTACAGGCTATCCCTCCGGTCGAAATATCTTTTATCTCACCAATAATGACATTGTTATCATCCAACGCAATTTGTGCGATATGCCCCCAATCCTTTTGTATGATAAAAGCGGTATCTCTGTGAGGGACTAAACGTTGGGAACGCCTTTTTTCAACAAATTTTGCTGATGGGTCATTAGTTACACTTCTACTACTAAGAGTCATAATTAGAATCTCATATGTTATTATTATTGTGTACTTCTACTTTTAATCTTAGTCTAAATTGCCAAAAAATCCATTTTAAATGCATTAAAGGACACTTTTCACCACTCAAAGGTCTCCATTGATAATGTAATTGGTTTATGAATCGCATAACCCTGAACATAATCAATTTTCAGAGCTTTAAGAGCTTCAATCGTTTTTTTATCCTCTACATATTCAGCAACAACCTTAATCTCCATTGCTGCGCAGATATTACTGATGGCATTGACGATTTCATAATCAATAATGTCATGCGAGATATCCTTGATAAAGGTTCCATCAATCTTAAGATAATCAATGGGTAAATATTTTAAATAGGCAAATGATGATGTGCCAGTTCCAAAATCATCTAGGGCTATAGCACAACCCAAACGTTTGACTGCCCCAATTAAATAAGCGGCCTTATGCAGATTTCTGATAGCGATAGTCTCGGTGATTTCAAAACATAATAATCGGGTATCTATTTTATATCGTTTAATGACTCGTGACAGGTAATCATAAAAGTCACTGTCATTGATCGTTTCACCAGAAAGATTAATGCTGAAGCGGTGTTTTTTCTTTCGCAGAGCCCGCCTGTTTGTATTGATAAAATCGAAGGTGTTTTCAATTACCCAACGATCAATCGATTTCATCATGTCAAACCGTTCTGCAATGGATAGAAAGACGCCCGGCACCAGAGTATCTTCGCCAGCCTTCATTCGCAGCAAAATCTCACTTGCTGACGTTTTATCCAAGTCCGGATTAAGGCAATCAATTTTCTGGTGATATAAAATAAAACTATTGTTCTCCAAGGCCTGCTTTATTTGCACCGAAATACTCATTTCCTGATAACTTTTCGACGTGTGTTTATCGTATTTCATAACACATCCACGGCCATTATCTTTTGCACTGTAACAAGCAATATCAGCATGACTCAGTAAATCCCTTACTGAGTTAGAGTTCTGGTTAATCATGACCATACCTATACTGATCCCAACTGAAAAAAATTTCCCCTCCCAAGAAAAACGAAAGGCTTCTGCAGCTTGAATCATTTCTTCAGCCTTGGCCAAGGCAATTTCTTCAGAGCAATTATACAATAACACCCCAAACTCATCCCCACCTAAGCGCGCCAGTTCATTCGTGTCTTCTAAATGCTGTTTAAGTACATAACACAATTGAGATAACAGCTCATCACCCGCTATATGACCACAAGTATCATTGACTATCTTAAACCTGTCTAAATCGAGATATAGCAAAGCATGCACAGTTTCATCTTCTTGAGATAAATGCATTGCATCCAGAATTTTCTTTTCAAAGGCATTTCGGTTGGTCAGGCCCGTCAACGCATCGTGGCTGGCCTGCCACTGGAGTTTTTTCGACATTTGTTGAGCAGAGTAATCCGAACGCAACATTTGCTGGTAAATTCGCCAAGCCAAGTATGAACAAAGCACTATCACCAGCAAAAATACGACGGTAGACAGCTGTATCGTGGAGTATGTTACATCATGCAATTCTGCTGAGCTTGAGACTTGAGTAAAGACCTTTTCTCTAATCAGGCAAATTATGCCAATAGCAGTCAATATAATGACTGACAGAATATGTAATAAATACCCCGAATCGGTTTCTGAGTTTTGTGGAAAATCCTGTTTTTCAATACTCGTCATTGATTATTTTCTTAGTGTGCACCTTCCAAAGATAGTACACGATCCCTGCATAGGCAATATTGCCAGCACCACAGATCAAGACCTAACTTACTCTCTCCCTCAGTATTATGAACTTTTTTATATAACTTTTCTGTTGAAACGAATAGACAGAAAATAGTGTAAAGGCCCGGCTTTATTCCTCCCTTTTTATCTTTAAAAAAGAGTGGTCTGGTAATGATGTCCAGTAGTAATACAATGACTGATTCTCAACTCGATCGGCACGTCATCCAGAGTCAATGCTATTCGTTCAATCTTGAGCAAAGGACTGTCTAAAGGTACTTCTAACAGTAAAGCATCATTTTCTGACGCACTGATTGCTCGCAACATTTCATCAGCCCGGTGAACCGTTTTACCAAACTGAGTTTCATACAATTCGTATAAGGTGTTTGGCAAATCATCTGGCTCAATCATAAGCAAATCAGAAAAGTACCTCTTCGGTAAAGTAATGCTTTCCAATAAGACCGGTTTATTATCAAGGTTTCTGACACGTTCAATACGAATCACCTCAGCATTTTTGGGCAACTTGAGCTTTTTTATTTCACTCTCTGTCGCTTTTTGCAAGACACAACTAAGGGTTTTACTCTGGGGTAATACTTTTTCGTTATTGTCATTATGAATGTGAAAAAACTGAAAAAGCGCCCGCTCATTATTATGATTGGCAACAAATGTACCTTTACCATGGTGACGAATCAGTATTTTCTTTTCGACTAATGAGGTGATAGCCTTTCGGATCGTTCCTTGGCTGACATTAAGCTCTTGGGCAAGCTGCATTTCACTGGGTATAATTTGCGTAGGTGCCCACTCCCCTCCGACTATGCGAGCAATCAGCAAATCTTGGATTTGAACATATAATGGAATTGCACCATTCGCTTTTAATAATGTCAAAGCAACCTCATTTTGTACGTCGGATAGCTATAGCAAAGCTATTACTAATAGCCTTGCTTAACGTATTAAATATCCAACAAGATATTAATAAAACCTCACTGCCATTAATGTCTACAAAATCGCTTCGTAAAATAGGCATATTGTTAATGAGGACATAAAACAATTTTCGGCGCTGCTACTTTTCCTGAATGAATATCATCAAAAGCCATAGCCCCTTCAGAAAGTTCACGCTTTTCAAGCCAGTCCAATGTCCCTAAAGAGCCATTATACAAGGTTTGAATTGCTGCTCGCAAGTCAATGACGCTATAGGTGTAATTGCCTAGAAAGGTAATTTCTTCAAGCGTCAATCGACGAATATCTAAACCAGGTTCGCTATCCTGCAAGCCGACATGAGATATGACACCACCAGCTTTGACAAAGCGAGAAGAAGCCTCCCGAGTGCGACCACTGCCAACAGCATCAATCACCAGGTCGAATGTGTTCTCATCTGGGATATCATTACCCAAAGGGTCATACACCACACAACAATCAAGCTGATCAGCGGTTGCACGTCGCAACGGATTGGTATCGCCCAGAAAAATATCAACACAACCTTTGTTCTTCAGCATAAGCGCTGCCAGAACACCAATAGAACCGCCACCTAAAACCAGCACACGGCACTCAGATAGCGGTCTGCTTAATGCTTTTTCAGCTAAATAAATAGCGTGTAAAGACGTTGCCGCAGGCTCAGTAAGGCTTGCCTGAACGGGGTCCATATCTTGTGGCATTGTCAACAAATTGTTCTCAGGGATTGTAACATATTGAGCAAATGCTCCAGCCAGGCGCATACCAATAATTTCTCGACTCGGACACAAGTTAGACCGACCTCCTTGGCAATAATTACACTGACCACACGTCATTAAGGGATTAATGGCGACGCGCTTACCTTCCTGTGCTCCGTTCTGGGCAATGCCAACGGCTTCATGGCCCAATATCAAAGGTGGTTTTCGCCGGCTGTCATGCCCATGGTAAGCATGCATATCAGAACCACAAATGCCAACCGCCTCAATCTTAACCAGTACATTACCGGCTTCCACAACCGGATCTGGTTCATCCCGGTACTGAATTTCTTCTATATCTGTATAAACTAATGCTTTCATAATATTCTCTGCGAATTACTTTGCGCTAAAACCACCATCCAAGTATATGACTTGGCCAGTGATGTAGTCACTGGCGGATGAAGCCAGAAAAACGGTTAAGCCGTCAACATCTGCCAACTCACCATTGCGGCCTATAGCCGTTTGATTTGCCAATCCTTCAAGCAAGTCAGGATTCTCATAGACAGGAGCCGTAAGCTCGGTGGGGAAAAAGCCTGGAGCAATCGCATTGCAATTAACACCCAACTTCGACCAAGTTTCAGCCATTGCTCGGGTTAGCTGAGCAACACCACCTTTTGAAGCTCCATAAGGCACACTATTGGCAAAGGCTCTTTCTGATTGTAATGAAGCGATATTAATGATTCGCCCCCAACCCTTTTCCTTCATGGCAGGCACTAAAGCTCGTGCCAGAAAAAAAGGTACAGCCAAATTAAGATTGATTGTCTGATCCCAGCTGTCGAGAGTGATCTCATCAACAGCTTGACGCAGATTAATTCCTGCAGCATTAATCAAAATATCAACAGAACCTGACACTTGCTGTGCTGATTTTGCGATGTCATCCAAGCTGTCACGATCACTCAAATCTGCAGGCTGGGCTATAGCAATTCCACCCAAAGCTTCAATATCAGCTACCAATTCAAGCAGTTGCGCTTCACGGCGACCTAGAACAACAACCTTGGCTCCAGCTTGTGCTAATGCCAGTGACTGACGACGACCTATACCTGAGGTCGCGCCAGTTACTAAGGCAGTTTTTCCTTGTAGTGAAAAGTTGACCATTAGCCTAGATCTGCCGGTTCAAGAGAAAATTCTTCATGAGGAAAGTATTTATGCAATCGGTCATCACCCGTTCTGGCATGAGCTTCCATACCTTCAAGACGGGAAATACGCGCGGCAGCGGCGGCTACTTCTCGATTCGCCTCACGGCTCATACGCTGAGTAGTCACTGTTTTAATGAATTTTCCAACAGATAAACCACCGGTATAACGTCCAGCACCTTTGGTAGGCAGGATATGATTTGTTCCAGAACATTTATCACCAAAAGCAACCGTGGTTTCTTCACCAACAAACAATGAACCATAATTGCGCAGCCTATCAACCCACCAGTCCAGATCAGCAGCATGAACTTCAAGATGTTCAGCGGCATAACGATCGCTCACCTCAGCCGCTTCTTCGCGGTCTGAACATAATACAACTTCGCCATAATCACGCCATGACGCCTGTGCTGCATTGCGCGCAGTTTCAGGTAGTTTAGCAATCAAACCTGGCATTAAATCAATCACTTTATCTCCCAATGTCTCATCTGTGGTGATCAACCAGCAAGGTGAATCCAGACCATGCTCAGCCTGCCCCACTAAATCACTGGCAACTATCGCCGGATCAGCAGAGTTGTCAGCGATCACAGCAATTTCTGTCGGTCCAGCAAATAAATCAATGCCAACCCGACCGAACAACATACGTTTGGCTTCCGCTACAAAACGATTGCCAGGGCCAACCAGTATATCGGCAGCATGACCGGTGAACAAACCAAACGCCATTGCTGCAATGCCTTGCACTCCCCCCATGTTCAGAATAGTATCGGCGCCGCATAGATTAGCCGTATAAATGATGGCAGGATTCGCTCCCTGACCAGGTTTAGGTGGTGAGCATGCAATGACATGGTCAACACCGGCGGCTTTTGCCGTAGCTACTGACATGATAGCCGATGCCACATGTGAGTAACGCCCTCCAGGTACATAACACCCAGCCGTTTTGACAGGTATTTGCTTCTGACCAGCAAATAGACCTGGAGAAAGCTCAACCTCAAAGTCAACCAATGCTTCTCGCTGTTTTTCAGCAAAACGACGAACACGTTCATAGGCAAATTGAATATCATCTTTCACTGACTGAGGCACTTTAGCTGTAGCGATCACAATATCCTCTTCGCTGACGACAACATTGCCTGTGTAATTATCCAGTTTTTCAGCATATTCACAGGCTTTACCTTCTCCGCCAGCTTCAATCGTAGATAGCATTTCAGCAACAATATCACGAGTGTTGTCTTCTCCTGTAGTCGCGGTTTTGTCGGCTTTCTTTAAGTATTTAATAGTCATAATATAGTCTCTACAACAAATTTTAATAAAACAGTTCAGTTAAATGGCCATGCTATGCTGATCAATCAATTGCCCAGAGCGATAGTTCTGGAACAAACGCTAATAGCAACACAACGAACAACATGGCAAAAACATAGGGGACGGCTTTCGCAGCCACTTTTAATATGGGTGTTCCGGTTAAACCCGAAACCACAAACAGGTTTAAGCCCAATGGAGGAGTGATAAAGCCAACCCCCAGGGAAGTCACCATAACAATGCAAAAGTGAATTTCACTCATGCCTATTTCCTGGGCCAATGGCAACATAATCGGCGATAAGATCACAATGTTAGGTGTTGTTTCCATAACACAACCAGCAATGATCAAAATAGCAATCATCATCAAAATAATGACTGTTGTATTATCAGTAATAGATGTCATCCCGTAGACAAAACCTTGCGGAACATTCAACGCTGCCAGCGTCTGAGCCAAAGGCAGTGAAAATGCTATGATAGGAACAATCACACCATTCACTTTTGCTGAACTGGCCAACATCTTAGGAAAATCAGCCAGAGAAATCGTTCGCTGCAACAAACCAATAATAACCGTAGTGATAACAGCAACAGCAGCAGCTTCTGTGGGGGTAAAAACACCACTGTAAATTCCGCCCAGAATAATAAAGGGCACTATCAAAGCATAGCGACCATCATAAACAGCGTCTCGTAACCTCTTCAATGAAAACCCCTGTTCATCATTTTCATAGCCCGCAACACGGTTTACGATGATATTCGTCACCATGATGCTCAACATGATCAACAAACCAGGAATCATTGCCGCTAAAAATAAGGTTGATGCTGAAATACCCAGGATCAAACCAATAATGATGTAGGCAATGGAAGGGGGAATCAAAATTCCAGTACAGGCTCCCGCTGCTACCAGAGCACAAGCGTAAGGCCTGGGATAACCCTGCTCGACCAATCGATCTATGGTCATTCGACCAACACCCGCAGCACCCGCAGCATCAGAGCCGGAGATACAGGCAAAAAATCCACAAACCAACACTGTTGAGGTTCCAAAACCAGACCTGAAACCACCCGCCAGAGCCACGGCCACATTGAGCAATTTTTTCGATAAACCAGTCCTGACCAAGACATCTCCCGTCAGAATGAATAAAGGCACGGCAATCAAAGCAAATGCATCAATCCCGTCAAACAGTGCCTCACCCAGCAATGACAACGGTAACACACCTGAAAGATGCAACATACCAATCGATGCCACACCAAGAGCTGCCCAGACAGGCACTCCGGCAACAATCATAAATACAGCGAGAAACAGCGGAACATAAAATTCCCAGCCCAACGACAACTCAACTGCATGTTCTGTTAAAAATTCCATCAGTCAAACAACCTCTTTCCTTCATAAACTGGACGTCCAGCGCGTAAATCTGCAATGTCACGCCAGATAGACTGCACCAAACGAAAACAGATTAAGGTAAAACCAAATGGTACTGCCGCAAGAAACCATGCTTGAGCAATACGTAAACCATGAGTTACCGAACCAAATTTTACCGACACCAACAAGGTCTCCATAGAAAAATACAATGCCATAACCCCAACCAGCAGCATGACCAGATCACCAAAAATATACACGTAAGCCTTACCTCTGGGTGACAGGAACTGCATTATCACGTCGATACGGATATGGGCTCGATCTCGTACAGCCGCAGCTGTACCAATCCAAACCAGATAAATAAATGAATAACGGGCAATCTCTTCTCCCCAAATGGAGGAATAAGAAAAACCAAAACGGCGCAAGACTTCCATGCCAATAGTTGCCACAATCATGGTATAAAAAACCAGCAACAACCAACGCTCGCAGTTTTTATCGATATTTAATAGTATTTTTTTAACCACAATGCCCCTCTCTTATTAGACTATTTTTATCATTCAATGATGAATGATATGCGCGCCCCTACTTTTCGCCCCATACACATGTGCCCTGTATGTCATAAGGACGCGCAAAACCAAAACTCTTTAGAGATCAGGCATCATTCACATAGAAACGCCCTTTGGTATTTGCCGCTTCCAGCAAAGTGTCAAAGTTAGCAATAGATCCAGCCAGATCCTTTTTATAAGAATCCCATTCGGCATTCTGATGACCACCTTTTTTGACCCATTGAGCCATTTCGTCATCTGTCGGCGTATAGAATTGGACACCTGATTTACTCATCTCAGCCATAGCATGCGCACGTGCCGCTGGCACTTTTGACAGATTCTGATGAGAAGTCACTTCACTGGCCATCTCAATACCAGCTTGTATATCAGCTGGCAAGCTGTTGAACCATTCCAAGTTACATGAATAGACCTGCGAATCTGGAACCGCTCTGGTGTATGTGACCCAAGACAACACATCTTTGAAACCAAATACATGCAAAGCACCAACCGCAGGGTCAAGTGCATCAGCAACTCCTTGTTTAATCGCTGATGGAGTTTCACCCCAGGCAACAGGCGTTGGGTTTGCACCAATGGCACGATAATACTGTTGCAGCATTTTCGAACCTGGAACACGAAATTTTATGCCTTCCAAATCATCTGGTGTTTTAACTGGTCCTTCAAGACCATTACGTAAAGCAACAACTCGAGGATCAATGACAACATACCATAATGGTTTAAACCCTTTAGCTTCAACTTTAGGATTCACCTGCTTGCGCCATGCATCTGAATTAACCAGATTGACAAAGTTCTGATTCGCGCCACAAAAATACGGCAAATTGATCAAATCTACAATCGGCGCGAATGGCGCAAAGTTTGACAGAGAGTGTTGAGCCGCCTGAATAGTACCCTGCTGTACTTTTTGCGCTAATGCTCCACCAGCACCTAATTGGCCGCCAGGAGCTAACTTTACATAAACCTGACCATTGGTCATGTTTTGAATATTTTCTTTGAAATCCAGCTGCATAATTGGATAACTACGAGTTGCACCCAGCACATAGGCTGTGGCAATAGTCATTTTATATTTGGCTGCTTTTTCCCGTTCACTTTCTTCTTTTGCAGAAGCCGCTACCGCTTCTTCACTCAATAAAGCACCGCCTGCAAAAGCAACTAGCGCTGCGGTAAAACCGTATTGCTTGGTCAATGATAAAAACTGACGTCGCTCGATTTTTTCAGGTGTATCATACTTATCTATCACTTTATTTCTCCTCCACCTGTTGCCAGGTATAGATTTACTTTACGATTTCGTTTTCTCGATCCAATATTGCCCCTACAAAACAAACAACAGCAGAAAAAAGAAGCAGAAATTCGCCTACATCCCCTATCAGAAAGAACGGGGTAATTGCCAAGGAAATAGCTATTTTGTTGCCGATTACATTCAGAAAATACAATCCGAAAAACAAGTAAGCACCATACAGCCAGAAATTTTTAGTTTTTATTGTCATTTTTCACCTCTAGTCACTCTAGCTATTTCCTTCCAAAATCAGTTTATTTCTCTTTAATATCAAGCACTTTCATACAGTCGTGTAAGTACAAACTCTCGATGACCCAGAGCTTCGGCTGATGTCAAACGCCCATTAACGGTTTTCAACATGGAAGATAACAAAGCATCTCCTGCATCATCCGCTGTCATTTCTTTGCGCAACAGACCTGATACGTCAACATCCACATGCTCTGCCATAGTACGAACCGTTCTTGGGTTTGCGCATACTTTAATGACTGGAACAATTGGATTACCGATGATATTGCCTTGCCCTGTTGGAAATAAATGCACAACATAACCTGCCGCACCACACAAAGTGACCATTTCAGCGGCAGCTGAAGATGAGTCCATAAACCACAAACCAGAACTTGTAGGCGTCTCTGCCTTATCCAGAACACCGTCAACTACGCACTCTTTACCAATCTTCGTGATATTACCCAGAGCCTTTTCTTCAATCGTGGTTAAACCACCCTCGATATTGCCCTTAGTTGGTTGTGAATCAGACAAATCAGAAGTTTTATGTCGATCAATCAAGTCCTGATAGCGATTGAACATAAACATAAAACGTTCACGAACCTCATCATTGCGACAACGAGCCGCGACTAAGTGTTCACCACCGGTAATTTCTGATGTTTCACCAAATAAAAGTGTTGCTTCTTGTTTATACAGTTTGTCAAAAGCATTACCAACCGTTGGATTCGACCCGCAGCCTGATGTAGTGTCTGACTCTCCACACTTGGTTGAAACCCACAACTCACTGACAGATGCTTCTTCGCGCTGCAATTCAGAAGCCCACTGCACGTATTCTTTGGCTACTTTTGACGCTTTCATAATCGTCTCATGGTCACCATGTTGTTCAATACCAAAACCAACAACCGGCTTACCAGTGGCTGCGATGCCATCTACAATACGTTTTGTCCAACCATTTTCGATACCAATGACGACAACAGCAGCTACATTAGGGTTGGCACCAGTGCCGATCAGTGTGCGAAAGTGCAATTCCAAGTCTTCACCAAACTGCAATCTCCCATAAGGGTGAGGCAAAGCCATCGCTCCATGAATATTATTGGCAACAGCTTCACAAGCCGCATTTGCCAAATCATCAACAGGAAGGATAATGACATGATTACGCACACCTACACGGCCGTTCTCACGTCGATAACCTAAAAAAGTTTCTTTACTTAAATCAAGGGACATTTCTGAATCTCCAAATTAATCAATTTCTTACGAACAACCGTTGACTACCAACGTTTAGTTTTTATGTTATGTACATGCGCGTGTTCACCAACACCAATATCTGCAACAATCTTGCCGATGTCGATGCCATATTTCATGACTGTATCCCCTGTCTTGAGTGGCTTGATAGCCAGTTTATGTCCAATGGGTATATCACTGGCTGCAGTAAATTTAATATCTTTATCCTGGTCCATAACCCACCCGGAAATCAGGTCCCCCGCTTTCACACCTTCGATAACGACAACACCAACACTGTCATTTTCATCATGCACAACAAAATCAATCATTAGCTCATTCCTCAATTTAATTAACACATATCGTATTTGATAAAACAATCTTATACTCAATCATTCATATAGTCAACCACTCTTATATAAGAGTTGATAAATTTTAAACAAAACAATACCGTTACTTCGGTTTAGAATGATCAAAAGCAGCTTCACAAGAGATTCAGCTCTTACTATCTAAGCACAAACTAAAAGAAACGCATTTATGTAGATAGAACATCAACGCTGCAAATAAGTGACAAACTTCCTTATTCAGTCCGCATCCATTTTCGTTTTTGAGCTTCGCTTTCCCTGTTTTGATCCAATACAAAGATTTGACAAATACTTTGTCTGGATTTATTCTTATATAAGAGTATAGCTATATACATGTATAACTATA
Source organism: Arenicella sp. (assembly GCA_050633785.1). Taxonomy (GTDB): domain Bacteria; phylum Pseudomonadota; class Gammaproteobacteria; order Arenicellales; family Arenicellaceae; genus CALKZN01. The sequence goes on along the minus strand of JBOEHE010000092.1, from coordinate 26,156 downwards.
TTCAAAATGACTATCGACGAACTGATTCAACCTCTTTAGTCCATCGCCCTGAAAAATGCCCCGACACTAAAACGCCAAGTGTTAATGCCATAAAACAGCTTTAACAGCATAAGTGACATGTTGTGCGACCCAGATTTCTTATCTTTGTCAAAACGACTAAACGCAATGCGTCTTATTACAACAAACAGTCTAGTTTTCTAATCGGAAACAGGAGCAATCAATTGTCTAATTTTTACAGAATATTTTTTATCCTATTACTCTCCATTCTCACTGCAAATATATCACTGGCAAAACCTGTAAAATGGCGTATTGCAGAAGTCTGGTCAAAAGACACTCCTATGTTCAGCGACGCAGTGAAAAGCATGATTAAACAAGTCGACCTAATGACTAACGGGGAATTCAAAATAGAAATTTTCTCAGCTCAAGACCACAAGAATTCACTGGGAGTGTTCGATATGGTTAAAGATGGAGAATTTGAAATGGGTCACTCTGTTTCAAATTGGTGGATCGAAAAAGACGTTAATACCGCTTTTTTCTCTTCGGTTCCAATGGGAATGATTGCTAACGAAAAACACGCCTGGTTTTATCATGGGGGCGGCATGGAACTGATGCAAAAAGTCTATGGAAAATACGGCTTACTGGCTTTTCCCGGAGGCAATAACGGCACTGAAATGGGGGGGTGGTTCAATAAAGAAATAAAAAGCATTGATGACTTACAAGGCCTAAAAGTTCGCGTTCCAGGCTGGGGAGGAGAAGTTTATGAAGCCATTGGCGCTGATGTCACCATGCTCCCCCCTGCTGAACTCTATCCAGCTTTGCGCGATGGCAAGCTGGATGCCTTAGAGTTTGTTGGCCCTTCATTAGATCATGGTATGAAGTTCCATGAGCTGGCCAAATATTACTACACAGGCTGGCACTCACCCGGCTCTGAAGTTCAATTTTTAATTAACCAAAAAGCCTATGAAAAACTACCCGGCAACTTCAAACAAATCTTGCAATCCGCAATGAAAGTGGCCGCTTATGACATGCTGCCTCACGCAAATCACTTAAGCGCTGTAAATCTGGACAAGATTTTAACGGATTTTCCAGAAATAAAAATACGTTCGTTTCCAAGAAGTGTCTTCCTGGAATTCCACAAAGCAATGGAAGCCAAACTCAATGAGACTGCCGCTTCTGGCGACGATTTAACCAAGGAGATCATCCAATCTCAGCGCGATTATTTAAGAATATCGCGTCAATGGACACGTTTTTCTGATCAAGCTTATCTGAATAATTCATTAAAATAAGCCACTGACACACGTTTAAAATAGAAAAGGCCATGTTTACAACATGGCCTTTCTTACATTTTCACCTTATATCTGAATTATTAAAATCAACACTGCATTAAACCTATTATTGCAAAGGGATACATCTTCAAACTACCTTTCCACCGCATCAACAATGCAAACTACCAGAGCATCAATTTCTTAAGCTGGGATTATAAGTCTCGTTACATTTCAAAATACGGTTCATGCAGAAAAATTGCGGCCCGGTTTCTAGCAGAGAAATGGTCAACAATCAGAGCAATCTCAAACTCCATTAAGTTTTGATAGGATGGCGCCAACTCACAAAATAAATACTGCGGCTGGTTGTATTGCAAAACCACTTTGGTATCTACTGTTTTGTTCTGCGGCTTATTATTTTTGACTGAGTTCAATTTACCCTCCGTTATTAATCAGAGTTAAACATCTATGAAACAAGTGTAGTTTTAGACTCAGTCAATAGCTATAGTCCTTAAGTATGAAGTTTACACACCATCAACGGATCAACAATAACTAAAAAAGCTCTAGGGTCAGTGGACCCTAGAGCTTTACTTTGCTATTTCTTGGAGCTCTCTTTTAAGAAAGCAAAAACATTAAGGCAATAATATCAATGAAAACTCCGGAATTGTTGCTATCAATACCCAGGCTATCAGCAAAGCTATTAGATAAGGCATGGTGTAGTACAACAAACGCAAATACGGAATACCTGTCATACCACTTGCTACATATAGATTTAAACCATATGGAGGAGTGATAAAACCAATCGCATCGCCCACCAAAAAGATAACCGCAAAGTGAATTGGATCAACACCAATAGTCGCTGCAATTGGGGCTAATATCGGTGCCAGAATAATTGTATTGGGCAAGCTTTCCAAAATGGTTCCAGCCAACAAAACAATCATCATGCAAGCAAACAGAATAGGATAATACCCACCCAGAGAAGTTACCACTTCAGTAATAAATTCCTTTGCTCCCAGCTGTGATAACACTTGCTGCATAACCACAGAAATAGCGATCAGTGGTGCTAACATACCAGTAATCTGGCCAGAACGCATCATGATGGTTGGCAAAGATTTAATTTTAATTTCTCGAGTTACAAACACTCCAGCCAACAAACAAAATCCGACTGTAACACCCGCTGCTTCAGTAGGTGAAAAAGCACCACTGTAAATTCCCCATATCACAATGCCAATTGCCAGAAAACCCAACCAGGCTTTAACGGCAGTTGTTCCAACTTTAACCGGTTCAAACTTTATAATATCTCCCCAATTATTCCGCTTGGCAAGGAAATAACAGGTCATTTGCATGGCAATCACCATCAACAAACCAGGAATCAAACCGCCAATAAATAAATCACCAATGGGCAGGTTCATCATGAAACCATAGACAATAAAGATAATGCTTGGAGGAATAATAATCCCTACAGTACCACCCGCTGCCACGGTTGCAGCAGCAAATTTATCATCGTATCCACCTTTGACCATCGCAGGGTGCATGATGCCACCAATTGTAGCGGTCGTTGCTGAATTCGATCCAGAGATTGCGGCAAACATACCACAGGCACCCAAAGATGCCATAGCCAAGCCACCTCGCATCCAACCCAGACTGGCATAAGCAAAGTCAACTAGACGTTTGGCAATACCTGCTGCACTGATCAGGTCTCCCGTTAAGATGAATAACGGCAGCGCCAGCAAGCCATAGAAATTTAAACCCTCATAAAGAGTTACACCAACATTAGCCAAGGTAAAATCAATCACCAGACTGACACCAACAACCCACAAGCCAATGACTAGGAAAATCGGCACGCCAACAATGAATAATAAAGTTACGCCAATACTAATTAACGTTATAAGTAATGAGTCCATGATTCCCCCTAATCGCTAAACATAGCTGCTTGCGTAATCAAGGGTTCACCCGCTCGAAAACTTTTTACGTCGACGACAAGGTTTTGCGTGACACGAAACAATAATAATGACCATGCCAACGGCGTTGCCAAGTAGAACCACCATTGCATGACATCATCTGTGCCCTGAACAATGGAAAAATTATCATAAGAAACAGACACCTGTTCAATCGAAAAATAAATAACAATTGCACCAAAGATATACCACAAAGCTGCATCCAACATCAGGCAAGCAAATTGCCAGCTGTATGATAAGCGCTCACGAACTTCTGTGAAGCGTAAGTGGGAACGATGTTTGGTGTTATATGACGTCCCCATCCAAGTCAACCAAAGAAACAGATAGATGGGTATAGTTGTACTCCAGGGGGCCTGGACGTTAAAGAAAAATCGTCGAATCACTTCGACAAAAATAATGGATGCCATCGCTGAATAGGAGATTAGAATTATCACCTTTTCAATGTTGTCATTGATCCAACCTAGCACTGATTTGAACATTCGTATCCTCTGCAAAGTCTGATTTTTATTCTATTGAGTATATTCATTAATTGCTATAAAGCTAATCTGTTCCTGTCAGCACAAAAGACCAACTGAGGATTAAGCAAAGTCACTTAAAAAGTGACAACAAGAGTCTTTCCATGTGACTCTTTTCAGTCTCTTCCAAAAGAGTGACTGCCTCGGAAGAGCGTCAAGCAAACAAAAGCGGTGCACCAGCATTCACACTGGTGCACCAAAGAACTACCTAGCTGTTTTTCCACCAACGACGAGGTTGAACATTTTCTGCCAATGTATCGGCAGGAATTTCTCGTGCAATCTTGTGAATTGAACCATAGGTATCAATACCACCAGCCCATCCATCAAGACGTTCACGCCACTTAGTCCAAGGCTCCGGATTATGCTCCGGTGCGCAGATCTTAGCTGCTTTCTCACGCTCAGCATCCGACAGATGCGCCATACGAACACCATGTTTCTTAAACAAAGTGCCTGGCAACTGAGGTGTGGTCGCACCAACAGTATTGGATAGAGCTGCTTCTTGAGCCGCCTGTACTTTGACTTGAGTCAGATAAGCAGATTCCATGACAGCGTCTTGCAATTCACCACTGAATTTATCAAACACTTTAGCATCCATCATAGTCGCTTCAGTACCACAGAAAAAACGCAAATCAACCGATTGAGAAACTACTGGCGACATATTGGCATAAGCCACAGCACCAGCCCAGGTTTCAGCTCCATCAATCAAGCCCTGTTTCAAACCGTCAAGTGTTTCTGACCAGGCAATTGGTACTGGGTTCAATTCCAGCAACTGCATAGCGATACGCCCCAGTTGGGTACCAGTAACACGATTCTTTGTGCCTTTAAGTTGATCGATACTAGTGATCAATGGCTTATCTTTCCAACCCAGACCCATTTGCAAACCACGCAATTCGCAATGCGAGAACAAGAACTGTAAACCATGCTTAGATCGCAGAGGATCACGTAAAATCTTCTGGCTGTCAGGGTGATATAGGAAATGGTATTGAGAAGCACGTGTTGGGAACATGTAAGCATAATCAAGCACATTCAAATAAGGTGCACCACCTGCAGAGTTTTGTGTCGATGCGCTGAACATATCGATAATACCCTGTTGGGTTTTCTTGACACAATTTAACTGACCACAAATCTGGTTATCACCAATAAACTCTACCCGAATTTCGCCATCAGTGCGTTCTTCAACATCTTTCAGGAAATCGATACAACCAGCACGTTCAATTAACAGGTTTTTTTCATTAAAACCAGACGCACCAAATTTCAGGGTATACTTTGCTGGCTTAGCATAGCGACGCTTGGACTGTTCGCTGGCCGCTTGCGCCAATTGAGTTGCTCCAAAGCTACCACCCAGAACACCAGCCGCCAGCACCGTCGAGCTCAGGCCATATGTGCCCGCTACACGGAAGAAATCACGTCGTGAAACGCTCTCTCCTGCTGCACCTTGCTCTGTTGAAATAGTCTTATTTTTAACCGTCATAATTCTCCTCCAATACACATGAATGTCACCTCTTTTAGTTTGTTTATAGAGATAAGTTCAGCATTGCTTAAGCCATAAGCATTTCAATACTGATCTCAAGTATTAAACCATACCAAAATCCCCTTAGCAAATATTTTTGATACCAAGAGTCTCATTTTTCAATAAATAAGACATTTTTATCATTCTATAACCTATTTTGATAGCTTTATTCGGATATTCCGTTAATATCCGGCTCTTTTTACAGTCAGAGTCGGTGAGTAATATTCTTATATAAGAAATTTATTTCATTCCATGATATAAATACCATAAACTATGATCTTTGATACTTTTGGTTTCATTTTAACCATTTAAGAACACGCTAAGGATTTAACCAGATGAAAAAAGCGACCGACAATGCAGAGAAGTCTTCTGCAGCACTACGGGTACTCAGCATTCTTGAGACAGTGGCGGGTTCTTCTTCGCCCATGACGGCGACTGAAATCAACCACACCTTGAAGTTGCCAAAGCCCACTATTCACCGACTGTGCCTGATGCTTGAAAAAGAAGGCTACCTGCAACCCCGTTTAGACGGCCGTGGTTATTTGCCGGGTAACCGTTTATCCAACATGGCAATGGGCGTTTTCAGCAACAACGATCACTTAAGAACCGAGCGGCACGCTATCTTACAAAGACTCTCCGATGAAGTTGGGGAAACATGCAATATCTCAATCCCTGACGGATCTGAAATGATCTACTTCGACCGGGTAGAAACTCACTGGCCCCTGCGAGTTCAATTGCAAATCAACGATAGAGTGCCTATTTATTGCACAGCAAGTGGCAAGTTGTTTTTGAATAATTTACCCAATGCCAAGCGCAGCCGTTTGATCGCTAAACTTAAATTCAGCCAACTGACACCCAACACAATCACAGATATTGAATCCTTAAAAGCAGAACTCAAACGCATTCGACGAGAGGATATTGGTGTTGATAATGAAGAATTTATGCAAGGCATGATTGCAGTTTCTGTTCCACTTAAAAACTCTGAAGGTCAATTCTACGGTGCATTGGCTATGCATGCTCCCAATGCACGAATGAGCATGGAAAAAGCCTTAAAACAAGTTCCAACCTTAAGAGCAGCAGCAGCAGAGCTGGTAGAACTTATCGAAGACTAAAACCACACATTCGTCCCCATCAATAATATCGCTGGCAGCCTTAACTGACTGCTGCCTGAGCAACAGCTTCAGCGCTATGCTGAATGCTTTCGGCGTCTTCTTTGATCATATCTGCCGCTTTTTCAGCAATCATAATGGCACCAGCATTGGTATTGCCTGAAACAATTTCAGGCATGATGGAACAATCAACCACTCTTACCCCCTGTAAACCATGCACTCGCAATCGGTCATCAACAACAGTTGTTCCATCACTGGCCAATCCCATTTTGCACGTACCTGTCGGGTGATAAATGGTTGTCGCCCTATTTCGCGCGTACTCAAGCAACTCTTCATCTGTCTGATACTGTTCTCCAGGCTCATGTTCTTCCTGAATCAAATCTTTCAAAGCAGGAGCATTAACAATTTTTCGAGTCACCTTTAAGGACTCTATCGCTGTTCTCTGGTCTTCTTCAGTTGCCAGATAATTAGGATGAATTGCAGGATACTCAGCTGGGTCAGCCGATTTCAATTCAATATGACCTGTACTGGTAGGACGCAATTGACAAACTGAGGCAGTAAAAGCAGAAAACTTATGAGTACCATCAGCGGGTTTATCCGCACTCAATGGTTGCAAGTGATATTGAATATCAGGCCTTGTCATAGCGGGATCTGTCTGGGTAAAGATAGCGACCTGACTGGCAGCCATTGTCAAAGGCCCAGTGCGAAATAATGCATATTCCAAACCCATCATGGCTTTGCGCAACGGATTTCTTAATTCGTCATTGAGTGTCACAGGTTCATTAACTTTATAGATCGCACGGATTTGTAAATGATCCTGCAAGTTCTTGCCTACCCCTGGCAAGTGTTTGACAACAGGCAAACCATGTTTAGACAATTCCTGCACATCTCCAACACCCGACAGCATCAGAATATGAGGAGAACCTAAAGCACCTGCCGACAAAACAACTTCACCACGACACTTTACGGTTTGCTCTATACCTTTAACTGAAAAAGTGATGCCCGATGCACGCGTGCCAGAGAAATTAACCTTATGGACTAAAGCTCCCGTAATAACATCCAGATTAGGCCGTTCCATTACGGGCTTAAGAAAACCAACCGAAGTGCTGCAACGTTTTCCATTTTGAGTAATGGTTAATTGGAAATAACCAACGCCTTCCTGTTTTTCTCCATTAAAATCATCGTTACGTGGAATACCAATCTGTTCGGCAGCGTCAATAAACAAATCGCAGATTTTTCGCTTAACACGAATATTGGCGACGCTTAGTGGCCCATCAGCGCCATGATATTTATTGGCTCCACGCTCATTATTTTCCGATTTGATAAAATAGGGCAAAACATCGCTATAAGACCAACCCTTATTACCCAGTTTTTCCCAATGATCATAATCTTCAGCTTGGCCTCGAATATAAAGCAAACCATTGAGAGAACTTGATCCACCAAGTACCTTTCCACGAGGCCATTGCAAACTTCGGTTATTCAACCCAGGATCATTTTCCGTGTTGAAGCACCAGTCCGTCTTAGGGTTATGCATCGTTTTAAAATATCCAATAGGAACATGAATCCATGGGTTCGTATCTTTACCACCAGCCTCCAGCAGCAAAACCCTGGCGTTAGGATCTTCAGAAAGGCGGTTAGCCATAACACAACCGGATGAACCCGCCCCTACGACAATGTAATCATAAACCTTAGCCGACATAGCAACACCATCTTTTTCGTTATTATTTAATAAATCTAATCTCTATAGAATATCAATCTACCCACATACTATCAACCATTTTTTATCATTTATGATTCAAAAAGTCTCATTTATAACGATAAATGCAATTTATAGGCGCTAGACAACACAATAGACACTCAGGCTATGGCCTGAGTTCAATCCCAAAAAAATAAATACAATTGTTTATGCTGATTTGGAATTAACCAGCTTTAGATATTATTTAATACGTCGTTGGCGTCATAACCCACACAACAACAGCATCCTCAGTAGTAGACGGGTTATAAACAAAGTGATGTTCATCTCCTGTGATAGAAAAACTATCTCCTTGCTCCAGCACAAAATGTTTTTCTCCTATCGTCAGCTCCAATGTTCCTGATTGAAGATAACCAGCTTCTTCTCCTTTACGCTTACGAGGTTCCTTGTCACTCCTGGATCCTGGAGAAAAAGTGCTCAGAATCATTAAGACTTCCCCACTCAGCCAAGGGGATAACAACTCCTCGCTGATCCCTGTTCCTGAAAATTCCAAATGACGACGCGACTCCTTACGCACTACATAATTGAGTTCATCGCCACTCTGTTGGTTATCCGAATGAAAGAACCAGGTAATTTGCACCTCAAGAATCTCACTGATAGCCTGCAATATAGGAATAGGTAAAGCAGAAATACCGCGTTCTACCTGACTGACATAGCCAATAGATTTGCCAATTTTCTCAGCTATAAAGGATTGAGTGATGCCCTTGGCTTTACGTAAATCACGAATCTGTCGACCAATACGAACATTATCAGGGTCTGTACCGTCATTTTCGGAGTTAATTTCTTTTGACATTCAACCAAGCCTTGTAAATGAATAAAACAAAGCGATAATAGCAGAACCCATCTGGCTTAGGAATCAGCCCGTCAAATGAAAACACCTTTAGCAACCACTGTACACCACAGGCTTTACCAAAGGTGTTCACTGCATTTAAACTTTAATCTTCTCCATTGCCGGGTCATAGAATGAGCGAAGCGAAGGCGTCACCTTGTAGCGGACGCATTCCACCTCAATCTCAAACTCAGTATTGTCCAACCATTGTTTGCTGACTCCCTGTTCACAATAGACATAGCCCATTGCTATCGTTGCACCCATAGTGTGGGCAAACATACCGGCAGTCGTACGCCCGACAATTTTGCCATCAGCATAAATAGGCTCTTCGTGATAACACAATGGCAATGGATCTTCGAATAGAAAAGCAACAAAACGTTTTTGCAAAGCACCTTGCGCTTTTTGATCCAATAAAGCTTCACGTCCGATAAAACCACCCTCTTTATTAAAATCAGAAGCAAAACTCAAACCTGCCTCTAAAGGTGTATCTTCATCAGTGATATCATGTCCCCAGTGACGGTAACATTTTTCCATACGCAATGAATTCATGGTGTGGTAACCATACGGTTTAATTCCAAACTCTTGCCCGGCTTCAAGCACAGCATCAAAGACGCTGGGAGCGTATTCGGTCGGGATATAAAGTTCCCAACCTAACTCACCAACATAGGTGATTCGTGATGCTCTAACCATCGCATAGTGAAGGTCAATTTCACGCGAAGTAGCAAAAGGAAAACCTTCATTAGACATATCTGCAGTCGTCAGTTTACTCAAGGTATCACGCGCCTTCGGCCCCATTACAGTGACAACCGCATAAGCAGAAGTGACGTCCGTAATAACCACCATTTCGTTAGCTGCTTTATTACGGTGTAACCAATCAATATCCCGGTTCTGACACGCCACTCCAGAAATAACCAGGAAGCGATCTTGCTTCAATCGAGTGACAGTGACATCGGCTTCTATTCCACCTCGTTCATTCAACCATTGCGTATAAACCATTTTACCAACGGCCACTGCAATATTATTCGAACAAATGCGATTCAAAAAGGTCTCAACATCAGGCCCTTCAAGTTGATATTTAGAAAATGAGCTTTGATCAATAACACCTACAGCATTACGAACCGCCTCGTGTTCAGCTTTGTTGTTCTCAAACCAGTTCTGGCGACCAAACGAGTATTCATATTCTCGAGCCTGTCCATCATCAGCAAACCAATTCGCTCTCTCCCAACCATTATCGACACCAAATACCGCACCTAAAGAAGCCAGTTGGTCGTGCAAGACTGAACGTCGAACCCCGCGGGCAGTCTTATATTGTTTAAAAGGAAAATGTGTTTCATAAAGCAAACCTAATGATTCAGTGGTGCGGTCATACAAATAGTCCTGCGCTCCCTGAAAAGGCATATTCCGGCGAATATCAACATCCCACAAATCCTGGGGAGCATGGCCTTTATGAATCCACGCAGCCAACATCTTACCTGCCCCACCTGCCGATTGAATTCCAACCGAATTAAATCCAGCGGCAACAAAATAATTACGCAGCTCTGGAGCTTCACCCAAATGATAACGATCATCAGGTGTGAATGATTCAGGCCCATTGAAAAAAACTTGCAGGCCAGTTTGCTCAAGAATAGGTAAACGGTGCATAGCTGCTTCCAGATAAGGTTCCAGATGATCAAAGTCTTCTGGCAACTCATCAAATGAAAAGCTGTCAGGAATGCCGTCCATCCCCCAGGGTTTAGCCCCGGGCTCGAACATTCCGACTAACAATTTTCCGGCATCTTCTTTATAATAGCAATAACCATCCATATCCCTTAGAGTTGGTATACCCGGTTTAAGGTCAGGCATGTTTTCGGTCACAACGTAAAAATGCTCGGCCGCATGTAGAGGGACATTGACGCCAGCTTTACGGCCAAATTCACGTGCCCACATGCCCGCGCAATTGACCACGTACTCAGCGTCAATGTCCCCATTCTCGGTGATAACTCCCGCCGCTTTACCGTCGCGAATTTTCATATCCAGTACTTTTGTATTTTCAAAAATCTGCGCCCCGCCCATGCGTGCGCCTTTAGCTAATGCCTGAGTCAAATCCACAGGGCTGGCCATGCCATCCATAGGCAGATGAATAGCCCCGATGACATCATCTATATTCAGTAATGGCCAGATCTCTTTAGCTTGATCAGGGTCAATAACATCGCAGGGAAATCCAGCCACTTTTGCCATCGAAGCCCCACGTTTTATCTCTGACAATCGTTCTTTATTAGTCGCAATAGTTAATGAACCATTACGAACAAAACCAGTTGCCTGACCTGTTTCTGCCTCCAATTGTTCATAAAGGCTTGCACTGTAGTTAGCCAGCATGGACATATTGTAAGTGGCACGTAAAGTGGGCACTAAACCGGCAGCATGCCAGGTTGTCCCACACGTTAATGTCTTACGTTCCAGCAACACCACATCAGTGATACCCAGCTTGGTTAAATGGTAGGCAATACTGCAACCAATAACACCGCCGCCTACAATGACAACTTGTGCAGATGATGGGAGTTGCTTTGACATATTCGTTATATCTCCTGAGTTGTGACGCTTATCAAGCTAAAACCACACAACTCGCATAATTATTATTTATTACTGATGACAAGCATCAATTAAAGACTACCGTCTTGTTACCATGCACTAAAATACGATCTTCCAGATGAGCGCGCAAGCCACGGGCCAAAACGCTCTTCTCAACATCTTTGCCCAACCTGACTAAGTCATTCACAGTATCACTGTGGTTCACTCGCACAACATCCTGATCGATAATTGGCCCTTCATCAAGTTGTTCTGTTACATAATGACAAGTAGCACCAATCAATTTAACCCCTCTTCTAGAGGCCTGATGATAAGGCTTGGCACCGATAAACGACGGCAGAAAACTATGATGAATGTTAATGACTTGATGTCGATATTTTTCGCATAAGGCTTGAGGAATGATCTGCATATACCGTGCCAGCACTACACTATCCACCTTGTATTCATCAACCAGACGCTCAACTTGCTCAAAGCCTGCCGCTTTATTGTCTTTTTCAATAGCTACATGGTGATAAGGGATACCATAGTACTCAACCAGACTGCGCATATCATCATGATTTGAAATAACACAAGGAATTTCGCACTTTAAATCACCACTACGCCAACGATCCAGCAGGTCAGACAAGCAATGCGAGCCTTTACTGGCCATCAAAATCACTCTTTTAGGGATAGCATCATCAACCACTTTCAGATTCATTTGCAATTCCTGCGCCAATGGCATGAATTTATTGTGTAAAGCTTCAGGGCCAAATGGCAACGAATCAGCATTCACCACTAAACGAGAGAAAAAGCGTTTACTGTCTTCATCTGAATAGTGAGAAGCCTGTGATATCCAACCATTATTTTCAGTGATTATTTGTCCAACTTTTGTGACAATCCCAACCTGATCCGGACAATCATAGATAAGGCGATACGTATGGGTCATTGTGTTATTCTCCACAAAACATCTATTATTAATTCAAAGAAGCTTCCAATTCAGGAACCGCCTCAAAAAGGTCAGCCACCAAGCCATAATCAGCCACATTAAATATAGGTGCTTCTGCATCTTCATTAATAGCAACAATAACTTTAGAGTCTTTCATGCCTGCCAGATGTTGAATAGCCCCGGAAATTCCAACGGCTATATATAAATCTGGAGATACAATTTTACCTGTTTGCCCTACCTGCATATCATTGGGAACATAACCGGCGTCAACAGCCGCGCGGGAAGCACCAACAGCCGCCCCCATTTTGTCAGCCAGTGATTCCAATAAGCTGAAATTCTCACCTGACTTCAAACCACGACCTCCCGAAACAACAATACGAGCAGACGCCAGTTCCGGGCGGTCAGACACACTGATCTGTTCGGTGATAAACCGTGACATTTCGGAATCTTCAGCATCAGTTAAAGCTTCAATTGTGGCCTGCCCTCCAGTAGTTACCTCCAAAGCATCAAAGGTTGACGTTCTTACTGTAGCAACTTTAATGGCGTCACTACTGCGAACTGTCTCCAATGCATTACCGGCGTAGATCGGTCGAACAAAAGTGTCAGCGTCAACCACAGCAACAATATCAGACACCTGAGCCACATCAAGTAATGCAGCCACTCGTGGCAATACGTTCTTTCCCTGGGTCGTTGCAGGCGCCAGAATATGAGTCACATCATTCTTGGAAACATAATCAACGATGATTGGCGCCAGGTTTTCTGGCAACTGCTGCGCCAGAGCCTGATTATCCGCTAACAAGATCGAGCTGACACCTGGGATGAACTTGGCCTGTTCAGCAACATCTGAGCAATGTTCACCTGCAATCAGAATCGAAATTTCACCACTGTTTTTCGTTGACAACTCATTCGCGGCGGTCAGTGTATTCAACGTGGCCGCTTTAAGTTGCTGGTTATCATGTTCAGCGATTACTAGAATAGTCATTACAACACCCCTGCTTCAGATTTCAATTTTTCAACCAATTCAGTAACACTGCCAACAATCTGGCCGGCAGAACGCTCAGGAGGATTGTTAATTGTTACTGTTTCTAAGCGAGGACTTATATCAACTCCCAGCTCTTCAACCTCCAAACGCTCAATAGGCTTGCGCTTGGCTTTCATCATATTCGGTAATGACACATAGCGCGGTTCATTCAACCTCAAGTCCGTCGTGATAACTGCTGGTAGAGTCAATGCTACTTGTTGCAAACCACCATCAACTTCTCGAGTCACTTGTACTTCGGTGTTACCAAACTCTGTGGTTAATTCGAGTTTTGATGCGAAAGTGCCCTGCGGCATTCCGGCTAAAGCGGCCAACATTTGACCAGTCTGATTATTATCGCCATCAATAGATTGCTTACCTAGAATAATGAGGCTTGGATTTTCCTTCTTAACTACCGAATTCAGCAACTTGGCAATAGCTAAAGGTTGCAATACTTGATCAGTGGCAAGCTGAATTGCTCGATCAGCGCCCAGAGCAAGAGCAGTACGTAGTTGTTCCTGGCAACTATCAGATCCAGCACTGACCACAATTACCTCGCTGGCAGCACCTGACTCTTTGAGTCGAATCGCCTCTTCAATGGCAATTTCACAAAAAGGGTTAATGACGTGTTTCACCGCATCAACATCAACCCCCGAGTTATCAGCCTTGACTCTCACTCGAACATTGGCATCAACCACTCGTTTTATGGGAACTAATATTTTCATAGCAATCTCAAATAAAAAATTAATAATAATATTTATAAATGAAATTATTTACTTAAATTTCATTTCTGTCAATATTTTTTATAATATTTTTTAAATTAATACGATTCGGCTGAGATTATTAGCAAAACTGTCGCCACCAATCCCTTCATAGAAGACATCGAAATTTGGCCTTATGAATATCCTTGTTTTACGCCAAGCAAGCCAGTACTATAAAACCTCGGCCCACCCCACCCTTGTTTTCATCTTCGGAGAATGCGATGCATTATTTATCCACCTGGGTTGAGCTATCACCTGCTGTTTTAGTCTTTGTTGTTTTCTGCGCTTTAGTTGCTGGAGTGTGCCGAGGATTTGCCGGATTTGGCTTATCAGCCTTAATTGTAACCTCGCTCACTTTAATTCTACTGCCACAGGAAGTAGTACCCATCGCGTTGTTATTGGAAATGTTTGCCAGCGTACTGATGGCTCGTATGACGTGGAGTGCCATTAAATGGACTTTGCTCTGGAAACTGATGGCTGGCGCTATTCTCGGTGTACCTGCCGGAGTCCTCATCCTGAAATTTGTTGCTCCTGATCCACTGCGCATCATCATATCATTGCTGATCCTGGCAGCCAGTATGGCACTGCTGTTCGGACGTAAGATAGTACTCAAAGAAAGCAGTACCAGAAATGTCTCTATTGGAATTTTCTCCGGCGTTGCCAATGGCGCCGCTTCAGCGGGCGGTTTACCTGTTGCTATTTACATGATGGCAGTTGCTTTATCAGCAGAAACGGTCAGAGCCACCCTGAACCTGTATTTTTTCCTGATTGATCTGTACGGAACAGGCGCTTTAATCTATGCTGGCTTATTTCCTCAAGTCACCTTAGCCAGAGCAGCCTTACTACTGCCTCCTGTGATTCTAGGAATCTGGCTTGGTAATACATTTTTCAAACGCAGCTCTGCCACCCTCTATCGCTATTTTGTTTTAGGGTTATTAATACTATTAGCTTGCATTGGCTTGATCAAAACGATGATCTAGCACAAAAACAACAAGCTGACAGAATCTATCAGATACCATAACTTAATAACCAATCTTTAAATAAAAGTGATGCCTCAGACAATACCGCGTCGGATTGATGGCAAAGATAATAACCTCCATCAGTTTCAATGCTGTCTACAAAGGGAGCCACTAATTCTTCAGCCAACACCCCCAGCTCCACCATTTCATCGTACATAAGGCATACCCCCGTTCCATTTGCCGCCATCATGGCTGCAGTAGCATGACTGTCCATATAGTGACGAGTTGACGTTGCTTCAGAAGCTGGAATTTGCTGTTTTAACCAGGCATCCCAGCCTTGCGGTGTGCCGATAACTTCCAGCAAAGGCATTGTCAGTAAATCACTGGGCTCGCGAATCAATTTGGCATTGGCAGCAGTACAGTAAGGACGTAAGCGACAATTTAACAAAGGAAACGATTCAAAACCCACCCAATGACCTGAGCCATAACGAATTTCCAACTCACTGGTTGATGTGTCAAAGTCTGCAGCCCAGTTTGTACTGTGTTGACGCAACATAATCTGCGGATAGATAGCATTAAAGTGTGTCAATCGGGGAGCCAGCCACAACACTGAAAAAGCAGCATTAATGTTCACATCAACAATCGCCTCATTTGAAGGTGCGAAAATTTGAGCTGCACCTATGTTCAATTGTTCTATAGTATCTAATACCAGAGGCAAGAAAGCGCGACCCGCATCTGTCAGCTGTATCGTACGATTAGCTCGGATAAACAACTTCTGTTCAAGGTAATGCTCTAATAGCTGAATCTGCTGACTTACTGCAGACTGACTCATATTCAATTTCTCAGCAGCCAGAGTAAAGCTGAGTTTTTCACCAGAAATAGCAAAGGTTCGCAACCAATTAAGTTGGATATTGTTAACAAGCAGTTTATTCATAAGCTTAACTTATCTATTTATCAAAAATATATCGTTTGTTAAGGGCCGAACAAGTTAATACTATCGTGGAGTAAAAACAAGTATTAAGGCGTTTATCAGTATCATGAATTAACTGGATTGATCAGCGCAGGACCCTAGTTTAAGAGGCTACAGTAAATGAAAAACAAAACTGATGTTTTAGTGATTGGCGGCGGTATTGCAGGTGTTAGTACCTTATACCACCTAACCCAAATGGGTTGGACCGATGTAATGTTAACCGAAAAAATAGAGCTTACTTCAGGCTCCACCTGGCATGCTGCTGGAAACCTTCCCCACTTCAGCAATAGCTATAATATTCTTAAATTACAGCAATACAGCATTGATTTATACAGCCGTCTTGAAGAACTAACAGGACAATCTGTTGATCATCATCAAACTGGCGCTGTGCGACTGGCACACACACAGGATCGTATGGATGAGTTTGAACGCGTGGTCGCTATGTCAGATCTGGCAGGCCTGGATCTGGAAATGATCTCTCTTGAGAGGTTGAAAGAGCTATATCCTTTTCTCAATACTGACGGCTTACTGGGTGCCATGTGGGATCCAGCCGATGGGCATATTGACCCAACAAGTGTAACCAATGCGATGGCTGCCGGAGCTCGCGCTGGTGGCGCCACAATTGTAAGAAACAACCCCGTCGAAGCGATTGAACAGCAAGACGATGGCCGTTGGCTGGTCACAACACCTCAAGGAGTCATTGATGCTGGCATTATCGTCAATGCCGCTGGCTTCCGCGGTAATGAAGTTGCAGCAATGGTTGGTCACCAATTACCCATGATCTCTATGGAACATCAGTTTATTGTGACCGACAATCTTGAGGAACTGGAACAACGCGACACTATGTTACCCATGTTACGTGACCCAGATGTCTCTTATTATTTAAGGCAGGAAGGCAAAGGTTTTATTCTAGGCCCTTATGAGAAAGGTGGCATTCCCTGGGCAACAGATGGTGTGCCGGCGGCTTTTGGACAGGAATTGCTGCAGCCAAGCCTGGATCGAATAGAAGATATTTTGTGCACAGCCATGGAACAGGTCGAAATTGTTGCCCAAGCTGGCATAAAAACCGTCGTCAATGGTCCTATCACCTACACACCAGATGGTCACCCTCTGATTGGCCCGGTCCATGGCTACGACAACTACTTTGTCTGCACTGGTTTTAATTTTGGTATTGTACAAGGTGGTGGTGCGGGTTATTTCATGGCGCAATGGATCGTTGATGGCCACCCAGAATTAGAGTTATTTGAACTGGACCCTCGACGTTTTGGTGACTATGCAGACCATGATTTCAGCATTGCAAAAGCCACTGAAGTCTACGCCAACGAATATCAATTGGGTTATCCTAATGAATATGCCATGCGCCCCGCAGTCCGTGGTAAGAAAAAGTCATCCATCTATGAAACCCAAAAAAGCAAAAATGCCGTCTTTGGTGCTTACTATGGTTGGGAACGCCCCAGCTGGTATGCCCCTGAGGGCATGGAACCAATTGAAAACCACAGTTTCAGACGCGGCAATTGGTTTGAACCTGTAGCGGCAGAATGCAAGCACGTGCAGGAAAAAGTAGGCATTCTTGATTTAAGCCCTTTCACCAAGTTTGAAATTTCTGGAGCAAAGGCGAAAGAATGGCTTCAGTCATTTTCACCCAACTATATTCCCGGCAAAGCAGGTGAAATCGCTCTTTCGCACCCATTAACTGAAGGCGGCGGCGTCGCTTGGGAATTTTCCATCACCAAACTGGAAAATGACTCGTATTACATGATGGCGCCTGCTGCTGCAGAACTATTAATTGAGGACTGGCTAAACCAACGCATGCCAAGCGATGGCTCTGTCACGCTAAAAAATATCACTCAAGATTATGGGACCTTGGTATTAGCTGGTCCAGATGCCCGCAAGGTATTAAGCAAAATAACGGATGCAAATGTCAGTCATGAAGCATTTCCCTGGTTCACTGGTCAGGAGATAAACGTTGCAGGAGTTCCTGTTCGAGCCTTACGCATGAATTTTGTGGGCGAATTAGGTTGGGAACTACACCACCCCATTGAGCACCAACAGGCACTGTATGATGCATTGATAGAAGCTGGCAATGAATTTGAGATCGCCGACTTCGGTTTGCGAGCCATGGATTCCATGCGCATTGAAAAAGGCTATCCAATGTGGGGCCATGATATGAATACGGAGTTTACAGTTCTTGAATCCAATCTCGGTTGGTTCGTCAAATTCGACAACAATAATTTTGAAGGCAAAGCGGCTCTTGAGAAACAAAAAGAATCTGGAATACGCTATAAACTGGTCGTTCTTGAACTACACAACACGCTTGTTGATGCTGCATCAGGTATGGAACCCGTTTACTTCAACAAACAGGTCATTGGTCAAGTCAGTTCAGGCTGTTATGGACACCGCACACAGAAAAGTCTTGCGTTGGCGTATATTGACACGAATGTGTTCGATCTCGAGAAGATGAGCCTGATTGATACTACTGGTTGTGACAGCAGTGGTTTGACAGTGAGGGTATTAGGTGATCACTATTCTGCCTCGGTAACATCAGGATGCGTTTATGACCCTAAAGGCGTTTGCTTGAAATCTGCGGAATAAACCATTACAAACAAAGTCGGATGGAACAGGTATGTTCCATCCGACTTTGTTCAGGTGCTGTTAGCTCTATGTTAAGGTCGACTTAGTGTTGTTGAGTTACTGGCTCTTGGGTTACTGATTCGCCATAATCCTCTGAATCATCATCTGCTTCATATTGTGCGCGTGGGTCCAGGTTAGCGGAAGGGTTAATGACGGCATGCTGCATAACAAAACTTTCCTGATCTTCTACGGGTAAGGCTTCTCTGATTGTCATTCGGTAGGCAACAAATAGTGCCAACAATAATTGTATAACGCACAGAAAATAAAATAAGGCTGCACTGTCAAAATAATCCATAACCAATGATGCGGAATATGGTCCGAGAATACCGCCTGTTGCAAAAGCAAGAATCAAACTACCCATGGCTGACACCATTTCATTCGGTTCTAATTGGTCGAATACCTGTGAAATGCTCAGAGGGTATAGACAGGCAATAATACCGCTGGTCAAAGCAGTAAAACCCAATGTCACCGCAAAGCTATGGCTGGCAGCAAACACCGTAACAAAGTAAGCGGTAACCGTCGAAACCACTAACAAAATCAGCAGTATAATACGCCGATCAAAATGGTCAGAGAAGTAACCAATAGGAAACTGCAATAAGAAGGCTCCAGAAATCGCTCCTCCCATATAAATCGACAATTGCAAGCCCGTAATTCCAAAATCTTTGGCAAACACAGGCAGCAGATTAAACAAGGCTGAATAAATAAGCCCGGCGATCAGACAGCTGACTACTCCCAAAGGAGACACTTTATAAAGCGCCAGTAATGACATCGGTTGAACTTCTTCAATAACAGGGCCAGGATTACGACTTAATGATACAGGAATAACAGCAGCACAAAGCAACATCCCACCGATGACAAACAAGGTTGTATCAGCCGGGTTTGCTATATTCATAAAAAATTGACCACCAAAGAGCCCTGCCAATACTACTGCATTGTAAGCGCCGAGAATCTGTCCACGTGTCTGTTTTGTCGAGCTGTCACTCAACCAACTCTCCATTGCTGAAAACGCACAGGCATTACAAAAACCCAGCACTATCCGCATAGCCCCCCAGACAAGAGAGTCATCGAAGATGCTACACATCAAGATGCTGATGGCTCCCAATGATACACATCCCGCAAACATGCGAATATGCCCGGCTCGCTTTATTAAGGTTTTACTGTACAGTGCACCGATAAACATGCCAACAAAATACAATGACAGAACCAAACCAATGGCATCTGTTGAAACGGCATTCAATCCCATTCTCACTGGCAAAAGTACATTGATCAAGCCATTACCCAGAAACAGGATAAAACAACTTAGAAACAAAGCGATCAAAGGTTTAAAGGTCGCTTTCATAAATGAAGCCTCGATGTTAAATATTGACTCTATACAATCATTATCCGCCTGTGACGCATTATAATTCACAGAGATAATGCAGGCGCAACAATACCATCAAAAGC
The DNA here is from genome assembly GCA_050633785.1 of Arenicella sp. Taxonomy (GTDB): domain Bacteria; phylum Pseudomonadota; class Gammaproteobacteria; order Arenicellales; family Arenicellaceae; genus CALKZN01. The sequence continues at coordinate 5,948 of JBOEHE010000092.1, read as the reverse complement.
AGTGATTTCCCTATCAAAAACTACTGTATAGTTCAGTAAATTTCAATCACCACACTTGACCTGTGATGATTGAACGTTTTACTCAATTCACAGTCAATTCGTCACCGAATCAAGAGCAACTGACAGCGTATCGACTGTTCGGTCAATATTCTGTAGTTTATCCAAACCAAACAAGCCCAAACGAAAGGTTAAAAAGTCATCTGGCTCATCACAACGCAGAGGTACTCCTGCAGCAATTTGAAATCCAATATCTTTAAACTTAAGGCCCGTATGTATATCAGCATCACTGGTATAAGAAACGACCACGCCAGGAGCTTCAAAGCCTTGCGCCGCGACGCTCTTAATGCCTTTATCAGATAGGGTTGCTCGCACTTTTGAACCCAATTCCAGTTGATTATCGCGCGCCTTATCAAAACCGTAAATTTCAGTCTCACGCATAACCTGATAAAAAACGGCTAAACCATCGGTTGGCATGGTGGCATGATAAGCATGCCCGCCATTTTCATAAGCTTGCATAATCTGCAACCATTTACCCAAATCGCAGGCATAACTAGTGCTTTTTGTCAGCTGTGCACGCTCTTCAGCCAAATCGTTCATCATGACCAAGCCGCAACAGGGCGAACCACTCCAACCTTTTTGCGGTGCACTGATCAACACATCAACACCGCAAAGCTCCATATCAACCCAAACAGCTCCAGAAGCGATACAATCCAACACTAACATACCGTCAACTGAATGCACCGCATCTGCAACAGCTTTAATATAATCGTCTGGTAAGATAATCCCTGAAGAGGTTTCAACGTGCGGTGCGAACACAACATCGGGTTTTTCCTGTTTGATCGTAGCGACAACCGACTCTATTGAGGCTGGCATAAAAGGAGATTGATGTTGATTCTCCAATGGCTGTGCTTTGAGCACAGTCGCCTGTTCAGGAATACTGCAGGTTTCAAAAATCTCGGTCCAACGAAAGCTGAACCACCCATTTCTAATCACTAAACACTTTTTGTCAGTTGCAAACTGTCTGGCGACGGCTTCCATAGCAAAAGTTCCGCTGCCAGGTACTACAGCCACAGATTTAGCATTATAAACCTGCTTTAGTGTTGCAGAAATACCCTTCATTACTGTCTGAAATGATTCAGACATATGATTCAATGAACGATCTGTATAAACCACAGAATATTCAAGCAATCCATCAGGATCTATATTGGGAAGTAAACCAGCCATTATGCCTCCAATTGCTTTACGCAATAAATTAGTAGAATTGTCATCTATGTGGGCAAAATAATTATAAACGTCTAAAGCTGATACTCCTTGTACCAGTTAGGTAGTAGTGATTAAGCCAGCTTCATGCCGGAATAAAATTCGACCTGCCCTGCGATACAGAACAGGTCGAATATACATCAGACCAAATTAGCCTTTACCACGCCATGGAATGACTTTATCGATGACCCAACGCATGATTAAGTCAAACAATAATCCAAGCAATCCAAGGATAATAATCGTGGTCCAGATAATTTCGTAATCCGATTGCTTACGAGCAACATTCTCAACGAAACCGATACCAGTTGTGCCTGCCAACATTTCTGCTGCAACCAAGGTTCCCCAGCAAACACCAATCGCGATACGGATACCCGTCAAAATCTCAGGCAAAGAGTTGGGTAAAATGACTTTACGAAGAATCTGCCGGTTTGAAGCACCCAAAGAGTGTGCAGCATGAATCTTTGACAGATGCGTGCCTGTTGCACCCGTTCTGGCTGAGATCACCATAATCGCAAACGCCACCATAAACAGCAGGAAGATCTTGCCATCATCCTGAATACCAAAAATAGTCAGGATCAATGGTGCCCATGCCAGTGGTGGTACAGGTCGATATAACTCAATCAATGGGTCAAAAAAGCCTTTTGAGAATCGGGAGAGGCCCATAAACAAACCTAATGGAACCCCGAGAATTATCCCAAAGAAAAGACCCGCCAATACCCGCAGCAATGAGTCCCAGACATGGCCTGAAGGAACCGGAATAGAGAATGAATCGAAGTTACCCGTGGCGAAGTTATAAACAGAGCTCTTAAAGTTACCGTCGATGGCACCATTGGTGCTATGTCTCGGGTAGTCCCCTAGTACCAGACCAGCAATCCAATCAGGTATTATGAAATCAACCATTTCACCAAAGGGTTTCATCTTATACCATAGTAATGGATTACCTTTATAACCAATATCCGGATTAGAGATTCGCGTCAAAGTTCGTAAAGTATCTGACGGTTTCGGCAACCAGCGACCAGAGCCCTGCTCACTACACGAACTGGAGCCTGCTTTGACTTTACCACCCGGCATAGCCCAGGAATCGATGTATTTTAAAGCCCCTTGCTGCTTACGCTGTTCTTTATCAAAGGCGACTAAAGAAGCCTGCACACCATCCAGAGTATCTGGTGGAAAGATCAAACCGTCGTCAATACGTTGCAAGACCCGCTTCATACTTTTGACAAAATCAGCGCGGTTTTTAATCACCATTTCATCAACACCAGCAACAGGCTGGGCCAACTGCCCCAGCGCTTCAATTTGAGACTTAAGTGTTTCAACTTGAGCCAGAAAATGATCACTGTTATTTCTGATTTTGCGGTAATCGCTTGCAACTTTCTGCATCTGTCCCGCTACGGCATCAAATTTATAACCTCGTTCGCTGGCCGGATGGATTGGAATTTCATTTCCTGAATCACCCCACCGTGCTATGGAAGCCGCCTTTTCCTTTTGTTCTGCAGTAGGCTCTCCAGGATAATTTGGATCCGCCAGATCCGCTTGCAAAGCCTTAATTCGATTTTCAATAGACGTTAACTTTTCTGCCACAGATGGGTCAAGCAGGTCTGGCGATGTTAAACCCTGCATCGCGCTGCGCATCGTCGTTATGGCAGTCAGAGCTTGGGCTTTTTCAGCATCAGAAAAACTCAACCTTTCAGCTTTTTCGGTTAACTCATCAAGCTGACGAGTCTCTCTTTCCAACAAGCTGGTTCCACGTAAATACGCATTATCCAAAGGAAAGGAAGCACGAATTGGATTAATTGCATAATCCAGCTTAGCAACCTGACACAATTCATTCGCTGATTTTGGGAAAAAAGCTCGAGCTGCATCCCAGGAAAAGTAAAACCAGACGATCAAAATAAAGCTGACACCTGTTACAACCCAGTACCAACCACCTAATGCACGTTGAGGGTTGCCAAATACAGCATCCGACTTTTCAGTGCGAATAACTTTCCGGCCATAAATGGTTGCCGCTATCGATGCCGCAATTAAACCTAGAAAGATAAAACCGACTAGAAAACCTCGGTATTCAAACATGAGATCTAACATAATTACACCTGCCCCATAATTTCTTCTTCCATATCCCAGATCATGGTAAGAATTTCTTCACGTGTTTCAATGAACTGGTCGCTATTTTTAATGTCCCTGGTATCTTCTGTCACCCCTCTTTCAGCGAACGGCAAATTATATTCTTTATGCAATCTACCTGGCCTTGGAGCCATAACAAACAACCGTTCACCCAACAATAACGCTTCTTCAACTGAGTGAGTAATAATCATGATAGTCTTACCAGTTTCTTTCCAGATCTTTAGAACCAGTGACTGCATTTTTTCTCGAGTTAAGGCATCAAGCGCCCCTAAAGGCTCATCCATTAAAATTAAATCAGGGTCATTGATCAAACAACGAGCCAAAGCAATACGTTGTTGCATTCCTCCTGATAATTGGTAGGTAGGAACATGCCCAAAACCGGCTAAACCTACAATATCCAACCACTCCTCTACCAACTTAGCACTTTTTGCCGGGTCAGTATTTTTCATACGCAGGCCGAAATCAACATTTTCAGCAACTGTTAACCATTCAAACAAGGCTCCTTGTTGAAACACCATTCCACGGTTAACGCCTGGGCCATCTATTTCCTGGTCTCCTAGAGAAACAGAACCACCCGTAGGCCGGATAAATCCAGCGATAATATTCAGCAGTGTCGTCTTACCACACCCGGATGGGCCAAGCACTGACAATATCTCGCCGCTTTTCAACGTGAAGTTTACGTCCTTAAGAGCATGTACCTGCCCTCCAGTCGCAACGTCAAACGTCATACTTAAATTATTTGAAACAAGATCACTCATGTACTCCCCTCAGACACCTTTAGTCTTCGCTTAACATCAGCACATCACCTGACATTAAGTCTTTGATAAAAAAACGGCAGATGCAAATGACACTCACACCTGCCGTTGACTTTATAAAACAGTTAAAACTTACTTAAGGAAAGAAGCATCATAAACTGGAGAGTAATCGCCTTTTGCCGGGGATGCTTCGGTTGCGAACATTTTGCCCATGAATGGCAACATAACAGACAAACGAGCACCATCAACAAAATACTCACTTATTTGCTGATCAACCGTTGGAAAAGAAAAACCGGCCATTTGAGACTTTGTTCTTTCAACAGTCATGCCTGCATCTTTTGCGATGACATCGATTTTAGATTGATCTTTGGCAAAGTCTGCATTCGCCTGAGCCGTTACTTCTAAAAAGGTACGTAAGGCTTCTGGCTTTTCCTGGGCAAATTTTTCTGTCACAGAAACCACATCAAAACTGGTGATGCCAGCCGCTGTTTTTTCCTCTGGAGTCAGCATTGGCTTACCCACTTCTTTCATTTTTGACAGCGAGTTTTCACCGTAAGCACATCCCATCACTACCGCACCATCAGTCAATGAAACCGCACCATCAGCAGGTTCCTGATCAACAATAGTCACTTTATCAATATCAACACCCAAGTGCTGTAGAGTCATACGCAAACCAAAATCAGCCATAGTATTTAATGGCACGGCAACTGACTTACCCTCAAGTTCCGTCGCGTTTTCTTTAGTAATGCCTGAGTCCGTTCGAATAATACAATCATCTGCCGCACCATAGGCCATGGCAATACCCACGATTTTAATTGGAGCATTGGCATTAACCGCATTGACGAAAGGCGCTAAACCTTGACTATAAGAAATATCAATATCTCCTGAGAGCATCGCTTCGGTCATGGCAGTACCACTGGCAAAGTTGACCCAATTGATTTTTTCTCCAATTGCTTCGTCATAAGCTTTTTCTACTTTAGCGATCTGGTTGGGTGTTGCCCACTCCAGAAAGTAAGCGACATTGACATCGGCTACAGCATTGGATGCCATAGCGGCCGTTGCCGCTGCAACTGATACATACTTCAAGATATTTTTTACTGGTTTCATTTTCTTACCTCTAGGTTTATTTTAATTCGTTGATACTTAGATAAATAAAGTGACTCTCTTCTCTCTCTGTGTTGTTAGAAACTTCGAACCACCATCTCCTCAAGGGTGGTTCTTGGGTTTCTATGTTAATTAAACTGTAGCACGTAATTTCTGGAGCGCTGGCGTTCTAACAGAAACTACGTAATAAATGACTATCAATCCGGGGCTTAATCAGAAATTCATCTTAAGCATACTGATCATACATAGTCTTTGTATTTTTCCAGATAACGAATGGGTTTAGCCAAGGCATCACGACGGAATGGGTCGCCCAATTCACGGGTACACATAATCTCGATCACTGTTGTCTTGCCTTCCTTCATCTGCATTTCAATCGCTTTTTCCAACGCCGGGCCAACTTCTTCAAGCTGATCAACCACAATGCCTTCAGCACCCATCGCTATCGCAATCTGGGAAAAACTCTCGTTATCCAACTCACCCGCAACAAAGCGTCTGTTATAAAAATCAACTTGATTCTTCTTCTCAGCTCCCCATTGACGGTTGTGGAATACCACCGCTGTCACTGGAATATCATGTCGCACACACGTCATGATTTCCATCATGCTCATTCCCCAGGCGCCATCACCCGCATACGCCACCGCTGGACGCTCCGGAGCCGCTGTCTTAGCACCAATCATCGTTGGCAAGGCATAACCACAGTTACCAAAA
>JBOEHE010000091.1:0-4789 GCA_050633785.1 Arenicella sp. | reverse complement strand
ACAAGACTGTCTTGGCAAGACGTTCGTTAGCCGTGATGGCAATTCCGATGGGAACGCCGGTTAAGATGGCAAGTCCGACAGCAACGCTGACCAGAGAGATATGCTCCAAGGTCAACTTTAGAATGAGTTCTTTGCTGGCAAGTAAGTAATTAATGGTTTCCACAGTTCTCCTGTATTGTTTCTAATTTAAAGTTATCCCTTTGGTTTCTAAAAAATCATGCAAACCAAAGAGGCCATATTCACGACCATTACCTGACTGCTTATAGCCTCCAAATGGGACATCAAAGTCGGCAATCTGGCCGTTAACCGAGACATTACCTGCGCGAATTTGTCGAGCAACACGCATGGCTCGATCTGGGTTACCAGTCTGTATATAAGCATAGAGCCCGTAAGGGGTATCATTGGCTATTTGGATTGCCTCATCTTCATCATCAAAAGGGATGATGACCAGAACCGGGCCAAATATTTCTTGCTGAGCAATGTTCATGTCGTTGCTCACGTCAGCAAAAATAGTGGGGCGAACGTAGTAGCCGGTATCGATGCCTTCGGGCTTGCCTGTTCCTCCAGCGATGAGTCGTGCACCTTCATCAATGCCAGTTTGGATTAACTGTTGAATCTTGTCGTATTGAGTTTGGCTGATGACTGGGCCAATGTGGTCGCCTTCTTCTGAAGGTGGGGCTACTTTTGTGTGTTGTGCTTGCCGTGTTGCCAGTTCAATGACGGTGCTGTAGACACTGCGCTCGACCAGCAATCGTGTAGGTGCATCGCAGGATTGTCCGCTGTTGGAAAAGCAACTGGCAACGCTGAAACTGACAGCACTTTCCAGATCCGCATCAGCAAAACAGATATTGGGCGACTTGCCTCCCAGTTCAGTGACTACGCGTTTAACGGATTCGGCTGCTGATTGAGTCACCAGAACCCCAGCGCGGGTTGATCCAGTAAATGAAATTAAGTCAATATCCGGGTGGGCTGTCAAGGCGCTGCCAACTTCAGCTCCATCACCGTTAATCAGGTTGAATACGCCAGGTGGACAGCCCGCTTCATCCAGAATCTCAGCAAACAAAGCTGCTGACAACGGTGATAATTCACTGGGTTTGAGTACCATTGTACAACCTGCTGCAATAGCAGGCACAACTTTGGCGGCAAGTTGATGAATAGGCCAGTTCCAAGGTGTTATCAAGCCACAAACACCAACTGGCTCATCATGTAGCATGCTGCCACCGCGCAAGCTGGGGCGTTCAAACTCATGCGATAGCAGAGCTTCAAGTGTTGCTTCTAAATGACTTGAACCACAAGGCACTTGTTCTTCTCTGGAAAAACTGATTGGACAGCCCAGTTCCAGAGAGATCATTTGTGCCATTTCTTCTTTGCGGCGTTCATAGGATTTAAGGATGTTCCTGAGCAGGGTTTCTCGATCACTGATGGAGCTTGTACCCCAACTGTTGAAAGCCCTTTTAGCCGCAGAAACGGCTTTATTTAAGTCATTTTTTGCGCCCAGAGATATGACGGCAACAGGTGTTTCTGTTGCCGGATTAATAACATCAAAGGGTTTGGTCAGAGCTGGGTTGACCCATTCACCATCGATATAAAACTGCCTTCTATCGAGCATGGCAAAGTCTTCTGATTGGCTGAAATATTGCAGGCATGATATTAATGCTTAGGAACAATTTCGTAGCCTCGTTCTTCAGGTTCATCATCAGTCATTTCCGGTGGAAATCCTGGTGCGGTAACTGATAAACCAGTTGCTTCTTCCAGTCGTTTGATAATATTCGGTGACAGTTCTCGAGGACCATACCGTTCTATGCCATCTTTGATTATTTCGTTTAAGCGGGGTGATATATCAAGAGGTACATTATTTCTGTCGGCAATTTCCTGGAAGATACCGATATCTTTAGCTACTAAATCCATGGTGAAGTTGATATCACGTGAACCGTTGAGGATTACTTGGCTCTCTGTTTCATGGACAAATGAATTGCCAGATGATATTCGAATCGCTTCATAGGTGGTGTTCAAATCCATTCCTGCTGCTTGCGATGTTACTAATGCTTCACTGAGAGTGACCAGATTGGCAGTAGCGAGATAATTAGTCATAACTTTAAGAACAGATGCGGTGCCAACTTCACCAGTGTGTAAAACACGTCGACCCATGACGGTTAATACGGGAAGGGCCTTTTCGAAGGTTTCGCGTGCACAGCCAGCAAAGATAGCGATATTGCCGGTTGCTGCACGGTGGCAACCGCCTGATACTGGGCAATCGATTGGTTCGGCACCTTTTGCCAATACTAATTCTGCAATGCGTCGTACTTCAGACTCATCAGTCGTTGACATCTCTGCCCAGATTTTTCCTGCAGAGATTCCCTGCAAAATTCCGGTCTCGGATTCCATAACGTCTGAGCAAATGGCTGGGCTGGGCAAACAGGTGATGATCATGTCGCAGCTTTCAGCAATTTCTTTAGGGGTTTTACCCCAATGAGCGCCTTTGTCCAATAATGGGCGGGCTGCATCAATATTGAGGTCATTTATGGTTAAGTCGAAGCCATTACGTAATATACTTCCAGCGAGTTTTGCGCCTACGTTGCCAAGGCCAATGAAACCAATTTTCATAATAATTATTCCAGAATTTGAGTATTGAATTAATAGACTCATGACCTTGTTCTTAAAGGTTTTTTGAGTCCTATGTTGGAGGGCACTTGTCCCAACAATGTGAATAATTCTGGGTTATATTTGTCAAATTTTAAAGCAATTAAAAAGCACCCTAAGGCCTAATAATATTTATGGTACGTTTAATAAGAACCGCGACTTTTGTCTGAAGACAGCATGAATGCTTCTTTTTCAGCGTTTTCTTTTTAGCTACTCATTAATTATTTGTGGGGTTGTTGCTGGTGTTGCTATAGCAATAAATCAATGTTGCTATTGTTTGAATTAAGGCTAGAAAGGCAAAAAGCAATTGATATTTCTGAGGGGGTAAAAGTTGTAAGGAATTTGTAAATTGCATCATCCAACCTGTAGAACTTTGAACCAGAGCGACACCTATAAAGCTTAAAGCAGTCATAAAGGCCATGCCACGCCCATGGTATTTTAATGGTAAAAATTCTCTTGAATGAGACACTAATAATGGGTAGTTAAAACCAAATAAACCAATAGCTATAAAGGCTGACATGGCAAAGTATTGGCTCTTAGATGGACTTATAACTAAGGCCAGCAATGGAACAAGAGTTAATAAAGAACTGATGATGACCAATCGTTTGGTATTTTTTAATAGGCGGTCCAGAAAGCCCAGCATCAATGTGCCAATTGCCATGGCGATCGACATGGTTAAAATAATATTGCCTTGTCTATCCAGACCAAGGCTAAAAACATCCGATAAATAGGGACCGCTCCATAACCCTCTGATGGCTATCAATACCGAATAGCTGACTAGAAACAAGGGAATTATCGGCCATAAAGCGCGCGTGGATGAGGCGATAGCCATACCACGTAGCATAAATGCCAGAGTTTGATTTTCGGTGTTGGGTTTATCCGGTTTAAGTCCGATAAAACAGCATATGGCTGCCAATGTGGTCAATGTCATCGCTATGAGTAATGCCGATCTCCAGTCAGTCAGTTGGATCAAATATGCGAGAGGCGCGGTACCCAGCAAATCACCGATACTGCCTATAGCGATGACTATGGCTGTCATATAGGAAAAATTATCCTGGCGGTAATGAAGGCCAATAAGCAACATTGAACCAGTGAAAATTGGAGCGCATCCGATGCCGATGAGTGTTTGTCCCAACAGTGCAGTGGCGTAATTGTTGGCAAAAGAAAATATGGCTGCGCCCAATACCGCAAGAGACATAAAGAGACTGATGGATAACCTTGCACCGATGCGATCAAGGGCTATTCCACAAGGTATCTGTGCGATAGCAAAACTGATGAAGAATGTGGATGACAATAAGCTGAGACTGCTTTCATTGAGTGACAGATCATTCGAAATGTCCGCTGCCATAACCGAGATCATTCCTCGGTAAAACAGGCTGACGGCATAAACAAAGCACAATATTGGTAAAAGTCTCATGTCATCTTTCTATGCTTTTGTCCGTTTTATTCGTGGTAAATTCAAGCTTGCATTATATGGGGGTTACACCCTTATGTCTTTGACAATCATTGTTGGAGAAAAGGGTGAATTGCTGAAAGATAAACGCTTGTTGCTAATCTCGATCACTCGACTTAAAGCAAAGTGTTGAAATATTGACATTTATTACATTAGCTCAGTCTTTTGATTATTTTCGTCTAATTTAAACAGGGAAACGATTTATTTTTGTATCAATTATCCATATTACGATGATTATCCTTTTCAGCGCTCTATAAGATATATCAAATAGAGTTAAATTAAGACAAACGCGGCAGTGTGAGTACTGCAATTAATTCTATAACAAAGAAAGTTTGTCACTTTTCTGGTTCAGTAAACATCGAATTAAAAAATTAAATAGCAGCGTTTGCAGATGTTTTAGCCAGAAAGTTCATAAGAGTTCAGACTTAAACGGCAATTTTTCGTCTTGGTCTGAAGAGATTCATCACGACAACTTTCACTATATAAAACCAGAATTTTTCTGAGCGTCAGATAAAACTTTTCGTCGTATTTAAATGCTGTGTAATCGAAGATTAGTTTTCATCATAGACGTCTCGGAGAAGTATAAAACCTATATAGATAATTTTTAAATAGAGAGAGGGTAAGTTCTATGAACTATAAAATGAAAACAAGTATCGCCGCAATCGCGCTGGCCGGTTCTGGCCTGATGGCGAGTTC
>JBOEHE010000090.1:645-8959 GCA_050633785.1 Arenicella sp. | reverse complement strand
GTACCAAACTCGCTGAACCTGAATGAAAAAAAGCGACCGGTTCCATGGGTGATCACCTTGTGGGTGCCTGATGACAGTGATGTAGACTCATTTCGAGGCATTAAGCAGTTTGCTGGTCGAACCATTGGCGTTACCAGAGACTATTATGTCCCCGAGCTAATAAAATCATATAACAGGGTCAACAAATTTCTGGTGAATAGGGATATTCTGGGTTTAAGAATGTTGGATAAAGCCAGGCTGGCGGCTTTTTTAGGCGATGCGGCAAATACAAAGCAATTGGTGGAAGAAGGTGATTTTAAAGTTCGACAATTATCACCAGCCATTGAGATTTTCTTTTTGAATATGAGTTTTCAGAAAACTTTGATTGAAGAATTTAAGGCAAATGAAGTTGCGGTTGAAGAAATGTTGCTTGATGGTTCTATCGATCAGATTTATAAAAAATATATTGGTCTTACCTATGATGAATTAATAACTCAGTTTAGCCCGAAACAGTAAAGAGTTTCCGTTCACGAGTGTTGAAGGGGTACTGGCCCTAATGCTTTTTTTGCTAGCTGATTTGTCAATCTGCTGAAGTATTAACAGAAAGTCTTTAGAGCAGAAGAAAAACGAGGTTTTGCTTCATAAGAGCTTTTGGAATTAATCCATTTGGCTACAGAATGGTAACAAATTTCTCATGAAGGAATTATTGCTTGTTAGAATACCCATTTGTTTTTAAAAGACTTTTCTATATAAACGAGCGCAATGAAAGAGAATTCTGGGCTTGTTTTGTCAGTGTGCCACTTGATTTAAGATAATGATTAAGTTCTTATTCATTCCTGAAAAAATGAGTGGATCGACTATAGTTGTTATCAAGTTGAGTGAAACTGACAGTGCATGTTTAAGGTAAGACTAAATCCTGGTATTGGTGATATGGTGTTTTTGACCAGGATATTTTGTTGCTTTGTTATTGTCTGTTTTGTGCTGTCTCATAACTTTTCTGGTTGGTTGGTTCCGGCATTTTTTATTCCTAATCTGGTGATATTGTGGTTTCTCAGGCGAAGGGTAGAGTGGTGGAAGATTTACTTTCTGGAACAGTATTTCATTGATGTTCTGGTTACTACCTGGGCGCTGTTTTTTTTCAAAAATGATGTCTTTTTGGTGTTTTACTGTTTGTTTGTTCTTTTTGCTCGTTATCAAGGGGGCGATTCTTTTGGAAAAATCTATGTTGTTATCTGCATAGTGAGTTATGAAGTAGGTTTGTGGCTCTCGCAAACGGGTGGTTTTGCCGAACCATTGATTCTGAGTATTGCTTTAAAGCCAATGTTTTTCGTTTTATCGTATTATCTGGGAGCTTTGCTGCGTGATGTCTGGAAAGAAAAAAATATAGCGATAGAGAGCCTGGAAAGCCGGTTAAAAAATAAAGATCAGTTACTATCCACCCTGGCTCATGAGCTGCGTACGCCATTGACTTTGATACGCTCGTCATCGGATATTCTGTTGGATGGGCGCTCGGGAAAAGTCAATGAAACTCAAAGTAATTTCCTGAATACCATCAGCGACAGCACCATGCGGTTAATTTCAATCGTTGAGGATATTCTGGCTCAGATAAAAGCCGAGAGTTCATTGCTTAAAATGGATATTCAATCCATTGATTTGAGGAAACTGGTCAGACATGTTGTCAGTAGTCTCGAACCTATTCTGGCTCAGGATGAGCAGACATTGAGGTGCTCATACCCTAAATTGATTAGCAAAACGTTGGCGGATGAGAAATGGATTCAACAGGCTTTGATCAATTTGATTCACAACGCCAGCAAGTATATTGGTCATGGAGGGTCTATACTGGTGAGTATTACTGAAAATGAGCAATGGTTTGTGGTCTCTGTTATTGATGATGGCGCTGGAATAACCGATGTCAATTCCATGCAGATATTTTCCAAATTACAGAATAATGATGATGAATATCAATCCTATGAGGGGGGCGCAGGGATTGGTTTGTCGATTGTCAAATACGTGGTTGAACAGCACAGCGGCAAATTGTATGTCGGAACTGTGCCAGGTCTGGGCACGACATTGTCATTTACACTGCCAAAAGAGCAGGGTTAAAAAAACTAAAAAGAAATTGAAGAGTAAACGAGTCTTATATGACCAAGAAAATCTTAATCGTCGAGGATGAGCCGGAACTGGCGAATATATTGAAATACCTTATGGAGGGAGAGGGTTTCTCTGTTGATATAGAATACAACGGTGAAAGTGCCTTAAGTTATATCCAGAAAGACCGGCCCGACGTTGTGATTCTGGACATTATGCTACCCAAGATGAATGGCTTTGAAGTGTGTAATCAAATCAGGCGTTTTACAACCATTCCCGTGCTTATTTTGAGCGCAAAAATGCAAGCTGAAGATATTATTAAAGGTCTGGAAATTGGTGCAGATGATTATATGACAAAGCCATTTAATCACCGTGAGTTGGTATTGAGAATTAAAAAAATTCTGAGTCGAAAAAAACTGGGAACTACGGCTGATGAAGATAAAGGTTTGAAAGTGGGGGAGCTTGAAATATTCTTATCCGCCAAAAGGGTCCTGCTCAATGGTGCTGAAGTGGCGGTCACTCCTATCGAGTATAAACTCTTGTCCTGTCTGGCAATGAATGAGGGACGGATATTGTCCTGGGAATCCTTACTCAAAGAGGTTTGGGGACACGATGACTGGAATGGAGGGGATAAGCTGGTTAAGGTTAGCATCGGTCGCTTACGCAAAAAACTGGAAGGCACTGCGGATGCCGAAAAATATATTGTTAACGTCTGGGGAATGGGCTACAAACTGGTAGACCCTTCAGCTTGATTAGTCTTTTTTCAACAGACGCAGGCAGTTTTCATCAAGCTCGACATTGACTTCGGTACCTTCAGGTAAAATAGTCAGCCGTGGGTTTGAATTCGGTTGTGTGGCGGTAATAAAACTGTTGCCAAATTCAATCTCATATTCCACATTGGGTCCAAGAAAGCTGGCTTTGGATATTTTCCCCTTGAACCCTGCCTCAACAGAATGGTCTTGATTGATACGAACGGCTTCGGGTTTAATGGTTAGGTAGACTTCTTCATTGTGGGTAAATGAGGTTTTGTCTCGCGGGTATTGAATCGCTATCTGCTGATCCAGAACGCTGACAATAGCGACATCGTCAGTCAGTTTCAGAATTTCAGCTTCAATAAAGTTGGTGTTGCCGATAAAGTCAGCCACGAAAATGGTGCTGGGAGTATTATAAATGTCTTCTGGGCTGCCTATTTGAACAATTTTTCCTTTATCCATGATAACAATCCGGTCGGCAATGCTGATTGCTTCCTCTTGATCATGAGTGACGTAGATAGCTGTAATTCCCAGTGTTTGCTGTATTCGCTTTATTTCTGCTCGGGTATGAGTTCGCAGTTTCATATCGAGATTGGATAAGGGTTCGTCCAGCAGGATAATTTCCGGTTTGAGTACCAAGGCTCTTGCCAACGCTGCCCGTTGTTGTTGGCCACCAGATAGCTCTCTGGGATAGCGCTGTTCCAAGCCTGCCAGGTTGACGACATGCAAAACCATCTCTACATCATTTTTGATAATTTGAGCTTTGATTTTGCGGATTTTCAGGCCATAAGCAATATTTTCAAAGATTGTCAGGTGTGGGAATAAAGCATAACTTTGAAAAATCATTGGCATATTTCTGGAAAATGCCGGAATATGGGTGATACTTTCTCCTGACAATATGATGTTGCCAGAATCTATAGATTCAAAACCAGCGAGAATCCTAAGTACCGTTGTTTTGCCACAACCTGAAGGACCCAGCAGTGTCAGAAGTTCCCCTTTTTGAATAGACAGACTGAAATCATCGACGGCTTTTACCGTTTGATTGAAAGCACTTTTAAATGATTTGTCGACATGATCCAGTGTCAGAAGGCTTAAGGTGTCACTATGATCTACAAGCTTGTTCATCGAGGCAATTCCTGAAAATATATTGAGAATGATTGGTGTAGAAATCAGCTATCAAAAACTGCAAAACCTACGCTTAAAGCATAATCAATTGTACGCTTATTGCAAATTGGACTGAGTGAGTCTGTAGGATTATCGACGTTTCAGAAGCTTGCCTCAAGGCAATAATAAAGCGTTAAAGCCGTGCTGAAGGCAGTAAACATAAGGGTAACAAAAGAGCTACAAATGCCTGTTGGAGGTTTGTTGAACCATGACCTTGGGCTATTCTTTATTTAAGAGATTCTCTTGCAATGACTTTGATAATAAAAACGAACGGGTCGCTGTGGAGAGTTTTTTAACAACAAAAGAATGACTAAATTTACTAAACCGTAAGGGGGAATTGATGATTATAAAACAAATGCCAAAGATTTCGGCTGTTTTTTGTTTGCTGTTGGCATCGACTGCTAATGCAGAGATGGATTATTTGAGTGGTGTTGAAGGTAAGTTGTCTACTCAATGCAGTTTAGAACCAGCAATGTGTGAAAATATTGTTGCTGCATTTAATGATGCTGTCACCAAAAAAACAGGTAAGGCATTCAAAGCGTCAATGATTCGTTTGAGTACCAGTGAATCGTTGACCAGGCTGACAAGTGAGCTGGGAAGTTCAAAGAAAGCAGCGCAGCGAAAGTGCAAGGATTTGAAAGGGGACAAGCTTGAGGAATGTTTTAATTCTACGTATAAAACCAGAGTAGATGTGGTTTTTGGTGGTACCGATGGTCCTTATCGAGCTGTATTGGAAGATAATATCTTTGCAACCAATGATTATCCCACAACAGGCGTTTATCCCTGGGCAACCCAGCTGACTAAAGACAGTGACAGTCGTCTCGGTGCGATCTATATGGGGATTCTTGGAATTGCTTATAACCCGGATTTACTGGGCCAGCAGAATGCGACACCTCCTGGTGGTTGGGCTGATCTGGCCAAACCTGAGTACAAAGGTACTATCGGCGTTGCTAATGCAAACACTTCAGGCACGAGCTATAAATATCTGAGCAGTATGTTATCTGCTTTTGGTTCAGAAGAAGAGGGTTGGAAACGAATCGTTGCCAATCATAAAAATATTGGTCAATACACCAAGTCTGGCTCGGCACCTTGCAGAATGGTTGCTCGTGCAGAGCTACCGGTTTGTATTGGTTTTCTACATGACGTAGCCAATTTGAAACATGAAGGTTTTCCTATTGTTCCAGTGACACCAGAAGAAGGCACTTTGTTTGAAGTAGGTCCGATTGGAATTGTATTAGGTAGTCGGAATCGTAAAAATGCAGAGGCATTTGCCCAGTTCTTGTATGAACCAGTAGTGCAACAAGCCTTGGAAGCAGCCGGTGGTCGACAGTTTCACTCTAATGTGAATTCAGCTGTGCCAGCAGGCGCTCCCGATGCAGTTGCTGTGAAACTGCTGGACCCTGATCCTAAATTTGGTACCAAGGCATTCAAGAACTCGGTTATTGAAAAGTGGAATAACGATATTTTCCCACTGAAACGCTAAGGTTCCAAGTGTCTTAAAAGAGAAATGCTGGTGTGACGATGCTCGTTATTAACATTATCAGTCATGCCAGTTCTCTCTACTTATCCGATTTGCGAGGCGAATAACGTCTTAAAGAGTTTCTTTAAACAATGTATATAAAAATAAGAAAATTCTAATAGAGGCTATTGCTGTGTTTTTGAATATTGCATTCACAGCAGAAGGCCAAATTTTTGATAGCTTGTTATTTTGTTATATCTAAATATTTTATGAGTAAGGTTATGAATCGATCAGTATTATTATGGCTGATAGTGGGGGTACTGGGATATTTCTGTCTGCCCTGGTATGTGCAGGAAGAGGGTTTTTGGAGTTTTTCCTGGGTGCAGGGCCTGTGGTCAGGGGATGAAAATGCGGTTCCAGCAGTGGTTCAGGTTTTCGCTTATCAACGCTATTGGCTGTTAGTCTTGCTCATTCCTCTGTTGATGCCCTTGCTCGTGTTGCTCTCTAAAGCAGAGAGGGGGGGCTCTGCAGACCTGAATGCCGTTAATGCGAATTTGTCGCATAACAGTGTATACGGAGCCTCTGCATTTTTTTCTAATGTGCTGATCATAAGTGGGGGATCAGGTCTGCTGTATCTGGTTCTGCAAGGTTTTATGCTTGGTGGCTTCGGTTGGTCATATACTTTTCTTGATTCCTGGTTCGGTGTTGCTAATGGGCAGCCTGGTTTAGGATATGGAGCTTTGTTTGCAGCAGCAGCTTTTCTGTTTTTCCTGACACAGGGTATTGCGGCCAAAGGAGCATTAAGGGGCGATGTTTTTACCGTAGGCTCTCTGGGTTTGGTCATAGCCTTGGTTATGGTTTTCGTATTTTTCCCAACTCTTAGTATTTTAAATAAGGCTTTTCAAGACACTGCGAGTGGCGAATATGCCATGAACCTGTTTTTTCAACGCTTATTCAGTCCGAACCTCTGGAGTCTGGGTTGTGTGTTTGGAGACAGTGCCTGTGGCTCGGCCTGGACTACGGCCTTTTTAGCCACTTTGACTGGTATCAGTACAACCGTTCTGGGACTGGCGTTTGCACTGGTTGTGACTCGTACTGGTTTCAGAGTCAAAAAAGCCATGCGCTTAATCAGTGTGTTACCCATAATTACCCCTCCATTTGTGATCAGTATGGCATTGATTTTATTGTTGGGACGTTCCGGCAGCATCACTGAATTTGTAGGGGGGATGCTGGGAACAGATCTTGGTCCCTGGATTTATGGCCTGCCTGGTATCTGGTTGGCACAGACTCTGGGTTATACACCTATTGCCTTTCTGGTGATGATAGGGGTGGTAGAAGGCATCAGTCCTTCAATGGAAGAAGCTTCTGAAACCTTGAATGCGAGCCGCTGGAAGACCTTCTGGACCGTCTCTTTTCCTTTGATGAGAACGGGCATTGCCAACGCGTTTCTGATTGGTTTTATTGAAAGTATGGCCGACTTGGGCAATCCACTGGTATTGGGTGGCGATTATCCAGTTCTGTCTACTGAAATTTTCTTTGCCGTTGCGGGTGCCACGGTAGATACCGGCAAAGCGGCTGCGCTGGCGATAGTCTTGTTGATGTTTACCTTAACAGCGTTCCTTATTCAGAATAAATGGGTAGGCAAAAAGTCCTATGCCACAGTAACGGGTAAAGGTGATGCCGGTGTACACACAGAATTGCCGAAAAGTGTCCGTTGGGTCAGTCTGTCTGTGGCGTCTGTCTGGGCTCTATTTACTATTGTTATCTATGTCATGATCCTGTTTGGTGGTTTTGTGCAAAACTGGGGCATCGATAATAGTTTTACCTTCCAGCATTATGTCGATAGTTTTGGTGTCACTTTTGCCAGCCATGGTGTCGACCTTGATGGCTTCGCTTGGGATTCCTTTTTTGACACGATGGTATTGGCCATGATTGCTGCACCAATTACTGCTGTTGTTGGAATGTTGATTGGTTATCTTTTGTCCAGACAGAATTTTGTCGGCAAACCTTTGTTTGAATTTGGCACTATGTTGAGTTTTGCCATTCCAGGAATTGTGATCGGTGTTGCTTATGTTATTGCCTTTAACCAGCCTCCAATAGAATTGACTTATACCGGGTTAATTATCATTTTATCCTTTGTGTTCCGAAATATGCCGGTAGGCATTCGTGCCAGTGTGGCTGCAATGGCTCAACTTGATAAAAACATGGACGAGGCCGCGTTGACCTTGGGGGCCAACCGTTTTACCTGCATACGAACGATTATTGTGCCGTTGCTGCGCCCAGCGATTATTGCCGCGCTTATTTATAGCTTTATCAGAGCAATTACCAGCATCAGTGCGGTCATATTTTTAGTCAGCGCTGAATACAATCTGGCAACAACCTATATTATCGGTATGGTCGAAGGGGCTCGGTATGGACCTGCTATTGCTTATTCATCCGTATTGATCGTGGTGATGTTGGCAGCAATCCTCTTTATTCAACTGGTGGTTGGAAAACGTAAATTATATCGATCTGATGCAAGTTCTTCTGAAAACAATGCATAAGTCGACAGATAAAAAAGAAAAAGTAAGATTTTGGGTGAAAAAATGAGTAAACATAATGTCGTTCCTGTTGTATTTGATAATGTCAGTAAATACTACGGAGAATTTAAAGCCGTCGATAATATTTCCTTTTGCATAGAGGCGGGTCATCTTGTGACATTGCTGGGACCCTCTGGCTGCGGTAAAACTACAACTCTGCGTATGATTGCCGGACTTGAAATGCCCAGTGATGGGCAGATTTTCATCGGCGATCGTGATGTCAGCAAAGTGCCGGCTTCACAACGCAGCGTGGCTATGGTATTTCAATCCTATGCTTTGTTCCCGCATATGAC
>JBOEHE010000090.1:0-539 GCA_050633785.1 Arenicella sp. | reverse complement strand
TGATCAGGAAGAAGCTCTGGCAATATCCGATAATATCATTGTGCTCAAAGACGGCATCATTGCACAGCAGGGCTCGCCACGCGATTTATACGAGTCCCCGAAGGATACGTTTGTTGCGGATTTTATTGGTAATGCCAATGTGGTTGATGCAGAAATCGTGTCACTGCAGGGAAAGGCTGCCATTGTTGATATCGGTGGGGTGGAAATAAAGTTGCCACACCGGGATTTGTCGGTTGGGTCAGTCAAAGTCGCTATTCATCCTCGGGCGGTGTCCATGAAACCGATCAATGGAGCAGCTCCAAGTCTGGAAGGCAATGTGAATAAGGCGACCTATCTTGGCGGTCATATGGAATATATGCTGGATTGTGCTTTGGGTGAATTGTTTGTGATTAATCATCAAATCGAATCACCGATCACTCAAGGGTCGAATGTCAATGTTAACTTCGATATGCGCGGTGTATCATTGATCGATAACGTATAGATTTTTATACGTTTTACTCTTGAGTAAGGCCTGTTTAGAAAAACAGGCCTTCTCGGGC
>JBOEHE010000089.1:0-14137 GCA_050633785.1 Arenicella sp. | reverse complement strand
CGTCTATCGAGGTTTCATCTATGGCCGCTTCAAACCCAAGAGCCTCTTCTACTTGGGTTTCTTCTACTTGGGTTTCTTCTACTTGGGTTTCTTCTACTTGGGTTTCTTCTACTTGGGTTTCTTCTACTTGGGTTTCTTCTACTTGGGTTTCTTCTACTTGGGTTTCTTCTACTTGAACCTCTAAACTTTCAAGTAGATCTTGCATTCTCTGGGCAACATCCGGCCAGACCTTGC
The DNA here is from genome assembly GCA_050633785.1 of Arenicella sp. Taxonomy (GTDB): domain Bacteria; phylum Pseudomonadota; class Gammaproteobacteria; order Arenicellales; family Arenicellaceae; genus CALKZN01. Next base: position 13,903 of record JBOEHE010000089.1, on the reverse strand, counting down.
TCTCAACACTCATAGCATAATTCTGCTGTTCAGCCTGCTGCAAAAACTGCTCCGTCTCAATCTGCAAGTCACGCAGTGCTACTGCAACTTCATTACCCACAGGCTGATTTTTTTCTCGTACCAAAGTCAAAACCTGCTCAACCTTATCATAAGCAACGGCTATCTCATCAAGCAACAAGCCCCGCATATTTCCCTTTAAGGTATGCACTGCAATATACAGTTCTACAGGACAAAGCGAAGGTTTAAGCAATAAGGCTTCGGCAATAGGCTTGATCTTGAGTAAATTAACATGTGTCTCCTGAACAAAAACCTGTCTCAACTCAGGGTCTTTCAACAAGGAATGTTTTAAAGTCACTTCTTTACTGGCAACCGGATTTTCTTCTTGCTCAACAATCGCTGTCAATTGGTCAGCACGGTCTCCCCAGCTGACAACATCCAGTTTCTCTTGATCCGCATAAGACCCAGCCAACAGAGCCTGCAAAGTTGAGGTTGCATCATCGACGAAATGCAACATATCACGGTTCAAGGTCTCTCCTGTATCCAAGACATAGTTTAGCAAGGATTCAACCAGCCAGCTTAACTCACCAACTTTATCCAAGCCAACCATACGCCCACTGCCTTTAAGGGTATGAAACTGGCGGCGCAGCTCGCCGAGTGATTCACGGTCACTGGGATCATTCAAACATTGTTTGTAAAATTGCTGTGCAGCCGTTAATAGCTCCTCACTTTCCTCGATATAAATATCCAGCATTTCGGGATCAATGGAATCTTCATCATCCACTTCCACTGCCTTTTCTTTTGCTTGCTGGGTTGCCTCAAGAGGCATCTCTTCTTCCTGGACGTGTTTAGGCACCAAAGGCAATTCATCCACACTCATATCATCGTGATAACGTATAGCATCTGGATCTTCATCAGACGAGGTAATGGCAGCCGCTTTAGCCGCTATTTTCTGATCAAATTCACGTTCTTCATCAGTTTCTTCAGTACCATACAGATCAATCAAATACTCTGCGACTTTAGCCGTTGAATGGGTCAGTGTTGCCTTGACCTCTGTCGATATAAACTCTGGGTCCTCTGACACAATATCCAACAAGCGATTCTGTTCTTCAACCAGAGAAACTACTTGCAACAGGCCTGTTTTTTTGCTCAATGCAGCGATGTCTCGCAAATTCAGACGCAACTGTTCCAAAGCATTATAATTGGTGTTATCCAGCACCCAATCATTCAAATATTCCGATGATGTAGCGATCAGACGTTCAACATCTTTACGACTTACACCACCACCAAAAGCCAACCCAATATCCTTGAGTGAACGTTCAATCAGATCATCATGTCGGACAAAACCCTCTTTTAGATCTTGAGTACCCTGCATTAATGCACTGACCGTCACTGCAAGAGCTTCTAGCACCTGGAGTGTTGGTGACCTTTTACCCCGGATCACTTCAGTAAATTTTTCCTCGCCCATTCTTGCCAACAAGGCTATTTTCTGGTGCCCCAACATTTGTAAGGCACCTCGCACTTGCTTCATACGCTCAGGAATTCCATCAAGGATATTCAAGCGAGTCATATCTTCAGAAAACTGAGTCAGCGCCACTTCCGTATAGCGTAGGTGTTCGTCAATCTCTCCTGCAATAAGCGCATGCAATTGGCTATTATCAGCAGCCGTCCCTTCACCTTCCAGCAAATCCTCTTCATTGACAGGCTTGCCTTGCATCATTCGCAGTTGAGCTATTTTAGTATGGACTTTCTTCTCCCAACTTTCATCAGGAACCACATCGTCTGTCAAACTGTGTTCAAGCAACATTACCGCCGTGGCCGCATTCAACGAGGTAAATTCATTTTTAAACATCTCATTATCAGATTCCAGCTTGATGCTTATTTCCGAAAGCTCATTAGCCAAACGCTCTAATTGCGGTTGGTTATGGTTGGCGCAGGCTTCGGCCAGGCTGTGCATTTGTGAACTGACCCAATCCAGATGCACGCTATTCGATTGATCACGGTTAAAAAAGTCCGTCATCACTTTCTGCACCTTGGACAAATCTATTTTGCCGTCAATATAGTCTCGTAAACGCCTCAAATTAGCACTGATCACAGCCATTTCGTCAACTGCCGTCTTGACACTCGCCGCCTGGGTATACTGTTGCAGATTAAACCGCTTAACAACATCCTTCATCGTCTCTGAGCGTTCTTCACTGGTCACAATCGCAAACAGCATATGCCGGATAACGGACACCGCCCCATCACGAATCAACACCGACTCACCTTTCGAGGCAATAAAGGCCATAATTTCATTGAGCTTAGCAAAAATGGCTGTTTGTCTACGTTTATTAACGTGTTTATTCAAACGCACCGTATCGACAAAAGCATAAGCAATCCACCATAAACGTACTGCTGCACCAAACCGAGCCAAGCTATGCAATTTGCTGAATGTTGAGCGTATCGATTGAATAGCAACAGGATCTCCAGACTTAAGCCATAACAATAAAGACTCTCGGTAATCTTCCTGGTGTGCACCGACTAATACTCGATAGTCATCGTGATTAACAGCCTGCTGTTCATCCATCTCAAAATCAACGTCCAGGTTCGGATCAAAAAACAGTTCAATACCACAAGGCTTCTCGCCACGTTCACGGCGCAAAAGGTTCATCGACTCAAACTGCTCAATACTTAACTCTGGCAAACCATCAAGCATACGATGGATGCTGTCACTGATTTGCTGTGCCTGCTCTTGTAAACGGCCAAAATCATCCAGAACAAACGCTTGTTTCTGCGCTAAGCGATCAGCAGACCATTCTATTTCCTGGGAAAATAACGCAATGGAATCAATTTCCACCATTTGCAGACTACCCACGATTTGATGAATGTAATTTGCAAATACACTCAAATCCATTTGCTTTTCAGCAACACTGGATAGATCAAAACCTGCCTTTTTTGTCGCTAGAAAGTTAACCGCTTCATTGATCGTATTGTCAATTTCGGATTGTAACCACGACAGTTTTTGTAAATTATTATTATTTTTCATAGAATTAAAATCAGGCTATTTACTCGATGAACCGCTATCATTCGGCAGTTTAAAGCGTGCCACCGAAGATTTTAAATTTGCTGCTAAGTCAGTTAATTGCTGGATAGAATCAGCCGAATCGGCCGCATGATTGGCCGTTGCTTTTGACTGCTCCCGTATTGAAGAAACATTTTTAGACACTGCTGAAGCAATGTTCGCTTGTGCAAAAGCCTGTTTAGACACAGCAGTAATCAAGCGCGTGAGTTGGCTCGAAGACAGCTCAATCTGCGTCAATGTCTTACCGGCAGTATCTGCCAATTGAGTACCTGCAACCACTTCCTGAATAGCATGCTCCATAGAAGCAATCGCTTCTTTAGTATCCTGTTGAATTGCTTCTACAAGACTGGTAATTTTCTGTGTCGCTGTAGTGGAACGCTCAACCAATAACTGAACTTCTTCAGTCACCATGGAAAATGCTTTTCCGGCCTCTCCCGCCATTGAAGAAGCTTTGATTGAAGCATTAACAGACAGAATATTAGTCTGATCAGAAATATCATCAATTAAATTAACAATATCGCCAATACGCTGCGAACTTTCCCCCAGACGTTTAAGGCGTTTCGATGTTTCCTGTATTTGACTGCGCATGCCATCCATGCCGCGTATTGTCTTTCGCACAGCACTGGTTCCGGTATAAGCCATTTTTGCCGAGTGTTCAGCCATATCAGCCGACTTCTTAGCGCCATGAAACATCTTACGCATCGATTCAGACATTTGCTCCATCTTAACTGCTGCGGTGGACACACCTTCTGAATGCTGTAAATTTTCCTGAGAAACAGAACGTGCATTAGCGGCGGCAGCTGTAGACAATGTGGCTACTTTTTCCGATGTATCATGAATACTTCGAACCAAACCACGCATCTCCAGAACCGCATAGTTAATGGAATCTGCTATAGCCCCAGTGATTTGATCGGTTACTGATGCCTTGATGGTTAAATCACCTTCAGCCAAAGCGCTCATTTCATCCAATAATTGCAGAATAGACTGTTGTTGCAAATCTGCTTTACGTTGCAAATCTTCCAATGCCTCTACTTGCTCTTCCAGCTCAGAATGGGCTTCCGTAAACTCCTCAGTCATTTCAGCTAGATCAGTACTCATACGGTAGTTCGCTTCCTGCAAATCCTCAATTTCAGACTCATCTTCTTGATCAAAATTAGATTTTTGAAAAAAAGCCAACTGATAATTCAATTCTGCTGAACGTGATCGGTAGAACCTCCCCCAGATTGCCAGCATGATAGCGGCCAGCAACGCCAGAATATAAGGCAATAAAGCCTGCCAGCGAACTCCCATTGGGTGTTGTTGAGAAGGCTGCAAACTGGCTAATTGCTGATTGAAATCCTGCGCTCGCTGCTCAACCTGCTGATATTCATTATATGCCTTATCCAGACTGTCAACATTCAGACTCCAATCAACAAAAGCTTGTTTATAGTCACTGAAATCATCATTCAAACTGACCGCCTTTACATTAACCAGCTGGCCACCTTTGCTCACAATCAACTGCATCGACTTATCAAACCGAGTTGAATCAGCAGCCAAACTTTTCAGCAATGTTCGTGCCGAAGGTGTCGAAGAGCCAATTAAACCTATTGTTTTCGTGATGCTTGCAAGGTCCAGACGCATATTGGCGACCGCCTCCATCAGAGAAACATACACCAATGTTTTAGAAACCTGAGTCTGCAATTGGCTTTCACGATTAATAGCCAGAGATAATTCATCCAAACTCGCACCAAGGCCTTCAGCACTCGCTAACAAGGCAGATTTATTTTTTTGTAATGATGCTACTGCTGAAGAAGATTCCAGCATCCCTTGCAATGACTGTGATAATGCGAGCCAACTACTATTGATGTCATCACCTAACAAAGGCTCTTTATCTCCAATCAGTTCAACAGGTTGTTGGCGCAAATATTGCCTCAAAACGTTGACCTTTTGTTCTAAAATCTGCCGGTGTTTCTGCAACAATTTGTCACTGCCTTCAGCACCTGACAGAAAAGTATTAGCAATAGCATCAGTGTCAGCGTGTATTCTTTGTACTGCAAACAAACGATCTGCGTAGGCCGATGACCAGCGTTGCTGGCGAGTTTCAAAAAATTGAAAAACCAACGCCAAAATCAATAACATGCCCGCTAGAATAGGGATAATATAAGATTGTTTGGAAGGAGTCCTAAATGATTCCGGCACACTTGTGCCGCGTTTCTTTTTACCAGCAGCAGCCTCTACACTCTGGCGTTCTGGTTGATCGTCATCATCATCCAAATTGTCATTAAGCTCACTTCTAGTTTGCTCTAGAAGCCTTTCGCGTTGCAGCTCAGATTCATCAGGCTTAACAAAATCATCGTCATCCAGAGAAAACTCATCCGCCAGAGAATCAGCATCTGGCCAACCAGACAAACCTTCCTTAAATTCTTTAAAGGCTTTAACGACCGGTTTATTACTATCTTTCATTACGGCAATACCAATACATTATACAAACACCCTATCATTTATTGGACTTCAAGGAATCGATTTGAATGCATCAACGCATCAAAATTCAGCTGAAAATATTCATCCCCATCAAATTCATATAAAGCTTGAGCATATTGTTGTAACTCACCCAACAAAGCTTCGTGTTTTGTCTCAACCTTTCCCTGACGGCCTTCATTCAGATGACGGAAGCCGGAAACATGATTAACCAACAATGCAACTTGCTCAACAGGTCGGTTCAACAAAACCAAATGCGCTTTCTGTATATCCACGCCCTTATTATGACCAGCAAACAAATGCAAATCTGTCACAGAATAAATAACTCCTTTTTGACTGGTTACTCCTCGCAGCCATTTTTTAGTTTGTGGCAAGGAGTATAATCTTTCGCAGGCTGTGATATGCAGTATATCAACCACATTAACTATGAATTTCAGCTCTTGTACCGTAAAAGATAAAACTCTCTGCTCATCAATTCCAGCTGACTCATTTTCAACCGCCGGTTCATCCGTAATGGCACTTTGCTCCATAACCAGCAACAACTCCAAAGGAGTGCCTGCTGCAGATGTATCAGATGAAATCAATTTAACACCTCATCAACTGTATTAATCAAAGCCTGTTCTACCACGGGTTTGGTTATATAAGCTCTGGCTCCTTGTTTCTGAGACCAGACCTTATCAATCTCCTGGTCTTTGGACGAAACCATAATCACAGGTATATGCTGAGTGCTCGCTGTCTTTTTCAGATGCCGAGTGGCTTCAAAACCATTCATAGCAGGCATCACCACATCCATCAAAATACAATCAGGCTGGTGCGATTCGCTCAGGCTGATTGCCTCTTCCCCTGTTTCAGCGGTAATCAATGTATAAGGGTGTTCTTTCAATATCCGAATCAACAGCTGTCGATCGGTTGCAGAGTCATCAACAATAAGAATAGTTTTATTCATTCAATCACCTTGAATTTTATCACTTTCAGTTGCAAAGCATTCATCGCAAAGAAGGCCTCAGTTAAAGAACCTTCAACTATAAGAGTAGCATTATTCATCCACTTCACCAGCCAATATCATATATAGCGGCTGATCGCTTCTAACAGCTCGCTTTTGGTAAACGGTTTTTGAATATATTGTTCTGAACCCACAACTCTTCCTTTGGCACGATCAAACAAACCATCTTTGCTGGACAACATAACAACTGTTGTATTCTTAAAATGACGATTGCTCTTTATCAGTTGACATGTCTGATATCCATCGAGGCGAGGCATCATTACATCAACAAAAATAATATCTGGTCGAGTGTCAGTAATCACTGACATTGCCTCAAACCCATCTTGTGCCGTGAACACTTCGTAACCTTCTTTTGACAGTATTGCTTCCGCTGTTTTACGGATTGTATTACTATCGTCGATAATCATAACTTTACCGCGCATTATATGTTGCCACCACTTTGGTCGTTACCCTGTTAAACATACAAATCACCCCATTGAAACAAAAGCTGAGAGCGGAATGTTTATTTCAAGCATTTACAAACTCAACTATTAAACAACTACTTATAACTTTTACTTAGATAAAAAAGTATAGCCGAAGTTATCATAAAGTGCGCACTAAAGTCCTGAAGAATCCAGAATAATACCCGTAGACCATTATGACTAAATCAATTGTTCCACATTTAAATACCGCTTTAACCGGGCCGCTAAGAGAAATTGAGTCGACCATTATCAACAAACAAAACCTGATTGAGCAATGGTTTCGCAGGCAATGGCAGTTAACTCCTCCGCCTTTTTATGCTTCCGTTGACCTGCGAAATGCGGGTTATAAAATTGCACCAGTAGACACAAATTTATTTCCAGCTGGCTGGAATAACTTAAGCCCTGAGATGGAGGCTATTTGCGTTCATGCCATTCAAACAGCCACTGACCGCTATAAACCAGATGCGTGTACTGTTCTATTGATTGCCGAAGATCATACTCGCAACCAGTTTTATTGGAAAAATGTTTTACGCTTAACCCATTATTTCAGCAAAGCAGGCTTTGAAGTTAAGGTCGGCTCTATCTCCAGTGAATTGCACGAAAGCATGACCCTGGAACTCGATAGCGGCGAGAGCATCGTTCGTCACCCCTTAGAACGCCGGGGAGACACCATCTATGCTGATAATGAAGCCCCCTGCCTTATTGTTTTGAACAACGATATGAGTTCCGGCTTACCGGACATCATCAAGAACATTTCCCAACCGATAGTCCCACCTCCAGAATTAGGCTGGGCCAATCGATTAAAATCCAAACATTTCGCACACTATAGAGATGTTGCCAATGAGCTGGCTGAAATTATCGATATGGACCCATGGCTGCTCAACCCGATCTTCAAACGTTGTGGCCAGATTGATTTCAAAGAGCGTGAAGGTGAAGACTGTCTGGCAATCAATGTTGCAGAAACATTGCTCGAAATCAAAGCGAAATACAAGGAACATAATATCGACGAAGAACCCTTTGTCTTTGTAAAAGCAGATGCCGGCACTTATGGCATGAACATCATGGTAGTCAAGAGCCCGGATGAAGTCAGAGACCTGAACCGCAAACAGCGCAACAAAATGGCCAAAGGCAAAGATGGCCATATAGTCAGCGATGTTCTGGTGCAGGAAGGCGTCTACACCTATGAAACCTGGGGTTCAGAAAACTCCGTTGCCGAACCAGTCGTGTACATGATCAACCAGTTTGTCGTTGGTGGCTTTTATCGAGTTCATACCAACAAAGGCATTGACGAAAACCTGAATGCCCCAGGCGCTCACTTCCAACCATTGCCTTTTGCCGAAGACTGCGTCAGAGCAAAACCCGACTCAGATCCTGACTGCCCTCCAAACCGATTTTACACTTATGGCGTAGTTGCCAGAATGGCCTTATTAGCCGCGGCTCGTGAACGCGCCGAGGTCGTTTAGCAATAACGTGTAGCAAAAAAACAACAACTCAAACTCATGACACAAAAAAGGCAGGCCTCTGGCCTGCCTTTTTTGTGTACTTGCACGATCGCTATTTTATCTGCTTTGAGCGTTGATACTCCTGCCATTCTTTAAACTCTTTAAACTCTTTATATTCTTCGGAGTTTTTCTGCTTTGCTTCCTGCCATTGCCTGTAAGAAGCGTCCGATGATGCATTAACATTGCCAGAACTGCTATTCCCTGCTGAATTCGTAGCTGGCTTCTGCATCGAAGGAGGTAGTGTATTAGCACCACCATCATTGGTGTTTTCAGCACGCTCAACAGCTGCTTGAGCATCGTCACTACTGTTTTTCTTTTTACCAAAAATAACGCCATTTAACCAGCCGCCACTGTCAGTATCAGAAGTCTCCTTACCCCAGCCTTCCCCGCCATTACGAGGGCGACTGTCATAACCATCATCAGCAGGCTCTACTTTGACGCCAGCACATGCCTGTAACAGACTAAGCATTAACACCGCTGACACAATACGTATTTTCATTAACATTCTAAAGCCCCAATAGTAATATTTAATGGCAAAACTCTACCATTTTTAAATAAAAAAAAACCGAGCAATTAATAGAAGTTAATCACTCGGCTTTTTTATACTGTCTTGAAGTCAGTTACCCAACTCCACTAAAAGATATCAAGAATATCTTTTAGAATGTCATACGAGCACCAATGATTGGAGCATCGAATTCAACAGCAGGTACAGCATCTTCACCAGCACCAGCCGCACCTTGTGAAACGCTAGCAAAAGCCGCGAACAAAGTAACAGGGCCAGCATAGGTAACACCAATAGTATCGATTTGATTCAAATCACCATTGGGACCACCACTCTCACCAGTTTCAGCAGAAATTCTCCATTTACCACTGCGATAGCCGATTGCCAGAGTTTGAGATTCAGTAGAATCGTTATCTGACGCTGAGAAACCAAAAGTCAAACCGAAAGGCAAGTGAATACCACCAGAGATACCGGTTGTATCATTGGAATCGGTTGAAGAGCTACCAGCTTGCAAGGTAACCGCAGTTCCACCGAACTTACCGCTGTAACGAGCCGCTATTTCAGTTGCATTGTCGCCATCTGGATTAGCACTATCACTGTCGCTGCGAAGAGACGCAGACAATTGCAAACCACCAAATTTAGGTGAGTCATAACGAATGCGTTGGTTACGTGACAAGAAGTCAAGATTGCTGAAACGATTAGCACCTGTTTCCAGAGAACCCAATGCGAAATCAACGCCTTGAACACCAGCAAAATAGTTACCAGTTGCTGAGTTATAAGCTTCAGTTACGCCGTTAGCCGCACCGTCGCCTTGACCAATTGACAATTTACCGAAACCACCTGCAAAAGAAATGTCAGCATAACGTAAATCATTGTCGTTGTTAGAACCGTCAACATTTTTGCTGTCTTGAAGCTCTAAACGAATTGCTGCTTTAACAGAACCCATTTCTTTATCAGCTTTAAAACGGAAACGAGTTCCTGAAGCACCGTTCTGAACAACTTTCACATCGTCAAAATCACCGCCGAAACCAACAACGTTAGATACCTGGCCCGAAATAGACACTTCTGCTTGTGCGACTGGGGCAACAGCGATTGCTGCTACTGCGCTAGCGATTAATAGTTTTCTCATAATAATTCCTCTATATAGAATTTTTTAAAAATATAATTTTTAATATTTAATCAAATTCCAACGCATATCATTTACTATCGATCAGCTAAGCAACCTCAATGTTATTTAACCAAAAAATGATTGAGTTAAAATTTGATTAGCTTGTAGTATAAGAAAATATATTGACTTGTAAACTACTTTTTTGCAAAAAAACAACAAGTGTTGCTTTTTTACAACAACCAGCCAAGAGCAAAACTATTATGACCAATCAACTCGGCGTCCTCATGGACCCAATTGCTTCAATCAATTTTAAAAAAGATTCAACTCTGGAAATGCTCTGGCAGGCACAGCTGCGCGATTGGCAACTGTGGTATTTTGAGCAAAAAGATATCTTTGTCGATCAAGGAGTTGCTAAAGCAAAGGCACGGCCGCTATCTGTCGACATGAACCCTGAACAATGGTTTGAGCTGCAAGCAGAACAAATTATAGAGCTTGGCAAATTAAACACTATCTTGATGCGTAAAGACCCTCCTTTTGATATGGAGTTTATTTATACCACTTATATTCTGGAACTTGCCCAGCAACAAGGGTGCCTGGTTGTGAATAACCCCGCTGCTCTTCGTGATTGCAACGAAAAAATGTTCACACTCTGGTTTCCTGAACTTACACCAACCAGTCTGATCACACGTAATGAACAACAAATACGTGATTTTCTCACAGAACATGGCGACATAATCATAAAGCCATTAGATGGCATGGGCGGTGCCTCCATATTTCGAGTGCAACGAAATGATCCTAATGTGGGTGTCATTATTGAGACTATGACACTACTCGGTCAACAGTATACTTTATGCCAGACTTATATCCCGGAAATCACTGATGGTGACAAACGCATTCTCATGATCAATGGCGAACCTATTGACTTTGCCCTCGCTAGAATCCCATCACAAGGAGAAACCCGTGGCAATCTAGCTGCTGGAGGAACCGGCATTAGCCGCAAACTCTCTGACCGAGATCGAGAAATCTGCTCTGTTGTTGGTCCTGAATTAAAAAAGCGCGGCATTATTTTTGCTGGCCTTGATGTTATCGGAGACTACCTGACAGAAATTAACGTAACCAGCCCTACCTGTATCCGCGAACTCAACGAGCAAAATGATATTAATATTGCCGGACAATTGATGAGCGTTATTGAGCAATTGCTCACAACCAAGCATAATACGTAATTATAACTCAGGTTTTCAAAGTCCATGAGAAGATAATCCTCAGTGTCTTTGTTTATCATTATCGCTATTCACTTATGGTTGAGATTAAAACGAACAGACCGATTAAACCAACAAACTGATTTCAACACTTAAATACAGCATCAAAAAAACCTAAGCCTATTATATGTCATTGTTTTTGTCCTTATCCTTACACTCACGACAAGCTGGTCGAGCTCAATCTGATTCACTGGGAGTGACCGCTTTTTTGTCAGCAACCCTGCATGCAGTTGTGATTTTAGGTATCGGTTTTCAAGCGCCACAATTTATGGCGACCAACACTATCGACAACACTCTGGATGTGGTCCTGGTCAACCAGAGCAATGACTTAGACCCAGATGAAGCCACTCTTGTGTCCCAAGCTGCCAACCAGGGTGGAGGCACTTCAGGTGAGGATGCTTCCACACCCATTCCATGGAAACAGGTTAATGCCAGTGAACACGAAACCATCGCCCTGCAGTCAAAATCGGAACCAGAAGTCAAAATGGTCTCTGAGCAGTTGCTGACTAAAATTGGCAAAAAAGAGTTTACTGCGATTGTCGAACCAAAGAAAAAGAAAAAAGAATCTAAAGAAAAAAAGAAACAGCTAACCACCCAACAGCAAGTGAAGTTGGAAAAGAAACGGCTTGCTGCGAAAATCAACAAACGTTGGCAGGAATATCAAAAAAGACCTAAGCGAGAATTTTATTCACCCACTACTAAGAAAAGTGATTCTGCATCATACGTTAAAAAGTGGCAGAAAAAAGTAGAACGAATAGGGCTGAACAATTTCCCAGATGAAATTCGTCGAAAAAAATTATCCGGCACCTTAATTGTCGATGTCGCAATTAATGCTGATGGCACGATCCGCAAAATCAATATCATAAAGTCCTCTGACAATAAGTTATTAGATGACACTACGATAAAATTTATCCGCATGGCCTCCCCCTATTCAACCTTCAACAAGTCAATGCGCAAACGTATAGATATCATCCATATAACCCGCGCTTATTTTCTATCCGGCAACAGAATTGTCAGCAAGTCTGTTCAATTTGAAAACTAATACAACACAGTGATCAATACTGTTATCAGCTTCGATTACGGCACCAAGAAAACCGGTGTCGCAGTAGGTCAAACCTTAACCAGGACAGCACGCTCATTGACAACCATCAAAACCGTCAATGCTATGCCAGAACCCACTTTGCTGGATAAGACGATACAGGAATGGCAACCAAATTTGGCGATAATAGGTCGACCTCCCAATGCCAATGACACGTTTTTACGCAAACTCGAACGCCTGTCACAGCTTCTGGAAAAACGCTACCAACTGCAATCCCTGTTTATTGATGAAACCCTGACAACAGAACAGGCCAACTATGAGCTGCACCAACAAGGCGTTAAGCGTAATAATAAGGCGGCACAGCGAGATCAAATTGCTGCCAGACTCATTCTGGAAACCTACTTTGAAACTCTTACCTGAGGATAACAGTATGGAACTCAATGCCGACTTCAGCCAACGAGTTATTGTGCATAGCGCTGATATAGAATGGGTAAACTCTCCCATGACAGGCGTACGTCGTCGAATGCTGGATAGAATTGGACATGAAGTTGCCCGAGCGACCACTATTGTCAGCTATGACGCTGGCAGTCAATTTTCACCTCATGTGCATACTGGAGGTGAGGAATTCATAGTCCTGGAAGGCACTTTCCAAGATGAACACGGTGATTTCCCTGCGGGTTCCTATATTCGAAACCCACCACAATCATCACATACACCTGGCTCAGAGTCTGGATGCGTGATCTTTGTAAAGCTCTGGCAATTTGATTTAGCTGATCGTACACCTGTTCGCGTAGATATGAATAAAGTCGGTTCAATAGCCGACGCAATTCGCAATGGAGTGAAAATCACACCATTATATGAAGATAAACGCGAGCAGGTCCGTATGGAGCAATGGGAAGCAGGCACTCAAGTGACGGTTGATTCCAGTGCTGGCGCAGAGATCTTAGTATTATCTGGCACCTTCACGGAAGGCGATGACCAACTTAAACCTCAATCGTGGCTGCGCAGCCCAATCGGCGGAACAGTCAAAGCAACTGTTGGCCCTGAGGGAGCAAAGGTATGGATAAAAACAAGGCACCTGCGATTTGTAGCTCCTCCCGTCACTCCTGAACACAGGTAGCTGACACAAAAAGCTCCTTAAAACAGATCGGTCAATATTTCAACAGACCTGATACTGGATTCCAATGCACCTTCCAGATAACCATTAATTCCGTAACCAGAGGTTTCTGTGCCTGACCAGATAATGCGCTTATCAAAGTCTTTTTCAACAACATTACTGATTGTATTCATGGGGTGATAGTTCTGCAGATTCAAGTCCTGGTCAGTCGATGTCAGTGGTTCAAATGCCCAATCCTTGATAAGAATTCTGCCAGGGCCTGTTCACACTAAATTTTTGACCGAGAGTATGACTAAAATTTGTTCAGACGAGGCAGAAATTATGATGCTTAGTCGCTCTAAGCACATTATTTCTAACAAAGTACTGGGTGCCCTCGGGGTATGAGCGAATTTTAGCC
>JBOEHE010000088.1:0-656 GCA_050633785.1 Arenicella sp. | reverse complement strand
TTTCCAGAAGCCCGCATTATCGATGATGAACGAGTGATGGATGCGGTATTGAAAGGCAAGGTTGAAATCGCAGCGCCGTCCTTAAGTCTGGTGAAACAGTATTCACCGCGTTACCAATTGTTTGACCTGCCGTTTATCTTTGCCAGCCCGGCCGCTGCAGAAGCCTTTTTGAAAAGTGACTATGCCAATCGTCTGGTAAGAACGCTGGAGCGCAAAGGGTTTTATGGCTTTGGTTATATGACCGGTGGCATGAGCCAGATAACCTCAAACAAGAAAGTGGTGGTGCCGGAAGATTTAAGCGGCATGGCGATGAGCACGACCAGTTCCCAGGTGGAACAGGCGTGGGTAGAAGAGATGGAAGCACGGCCGGTAGAGTTGGCCTTTTCCCGAGTGTCCAGAGCGATACGTCGGGGCAAGGTAGATGGTCAGATGAATGTCTATTCAAACATCTACGCGAACAAATTTCATAAGCACCAGAAGTACATTCTGGAATCAAATCATATCCATCAAGGGTATATCTTTATAGCGTCCTCGAAATTCATGCAGGGCTTGCCGCAAGACATCCGTGAGCAGGTGAAGAAATTGATGTCGGAGGCAATAGCCTATGGCAATGATCTGGCGAAGGAGAGCAATGAGATAGACCGGCAGAATATTGT
>JBOEHE010000087.1:0-8170 GCA_050633785.1 Arenicella sp. | reverse complement strand
GGCAGAATATTGTTAATTCAGGAGAGTCGGAAATCACCAAATTGACAGTGGACCAGCGTCAGCGCTGGATCAAGCAGATGTTGCCGTTCTGGAAGCGATTGGAGAATGAGATTGGCAAAGAGTTGATACAGGCAGCGGCTTCACAGCGCTAATCAACTATTATTTATACATATCCGGGCGGTTTGTCTTTGGACATTCAAGTGCCCGCCTCTACAGTAATAACAAGTGAGGTTTAGCTAATGAATTATAATCAAAAGAAAGAAAAATTTGCTCAAATTTTTATGCTGATATTGGGTCTGTTGCTTTGTAGTTATACAGTGCATGCTCAAACGATCAGAGTTGGAGGCAAAGATTTTACCGAACAGATAATACTCTCTGAGTTGACTGCTCAATATCTTGAGGAAAAGGGGTTTAAGGTTGATTTGGAACGTGGTTTAGGACCAAGTGGAGGGCTACGTAAGGCCTTGGTAGATGGTAATGTCGATGTTTATTGGGAGTATATAGGCACTGCTTATTTGAACTTTCTCAAAAAATCCTATAAAGGAGAATCGAGTGATGTTGTTTATCTGCGGGTAAAGTCTGAAGATTCAAAAAAAGGAATAGTCTGGCTGAATAAATCCGAGGCCAATGATACATATGCGTTGGCAATGAATGCATCAGTAGCAGAAGAAAAAGGCATAAGGACTTTGGAAGATCTATCCAAGTATCAAAATACAGTTGGAGGCTTAACGTTTGCTACTGACCCGACATGGTACAGTCGTGATGATGGCTTGGTTCCTCTGGAAGAAAAGTATGGATTTAAATTTGTCCGAGACGGTGTGCAGCGAATTGAATTTGGCTTGATCTATAAGCTGCTGGGTAAAAAAGAAGTCGATGTTGGTCTGGTGTATTCTACAGATGGACGTATCGTAGCTCAGGGCTTACGAGTTTTACGAGATACTAAAAACTTTTTCCCTCCGTATCAGTTGACGCCAGTGATCAGACAGGATGTTTTGTTGAAATACCCAAAACTGGCTGATTATCTTAATGAACTATCAGCTGTTCTAGACACAAATACTATCACTCAGCTTAATTCAAGGGTGGATGTTGATAGAGTGCAGATATGGGAAACGGTTGAAGAGTTCTTGATATCAAAAGGGATGTTAGATGGTTTGTAAGTCATAAATTAAGGTGAGTTAATTGTTTTATAACTGCCTATAGCGGGTTAGTGAAGATATAAACTGCAAACCTCAGGCTGTATTTAGTCTAAAATAATTGGCAAGACTCTTTATTTGATGAAATAATTTTGAGTTTTTATTTCAGAAAAATTGAAATAATGTTTAAAAATTTTAGATTGAGGAAAATTAACTTTACGTTTATTGTCTTGATCTATCCATAAAACGAATTAACTACTGGTAGTAATTAACACTAAAATGTCAAATACAAAAAATAATTATATCGCCGGGCAATGGCTGTCTGGCTCAAATCAAGTTGAAAACTACAATCCTTCAGATCTCAGCGATCTAATCGGTGTCTATGCTCAGGCAGATAGTTCACAACTGGACATGGCGATTGATGCCGCTCATCAGGCTGTAAAAGCGTGGGCAGGTGTTGGCTTGGAACAGCGTCAAAATATCCTGCAGGCAATTGGTGAAGAGATGATGGCTCGCTCAGCAGAGTTGGGTGAACTGTTGTCACGAGAAGAGGGTAAACCTCTGGCTGAAGGCAAAGGAGAAATTTTCAGAGCTGGTCAGTTTTTCACCTATTACGCTGCTGAAGTTTTACGACAAATTGGTGATACTGCTGATTCGGTAAGACCTGGTGTTGAAATTCAAGTTCATCGAGAGCCAGTTGGGGTTGTTGGTATTATCTCTCCCTGGAACTTTCCAACAGCAACTGCTGTCTGGAAAATAGCCCCAGCGCTGGCGTTTGGTAACGCAGTAATCTGGAAACCGGCTAATCTGGTCCCAGCTTCCGCAGTAGCATTGGCAGAAATTATTGCTAAACAAGCGGATAAAGGCATGCCTGCTGGTTTGTTTAATCTGGTTATGGGTTCAGGTCGAGATATTGGTCAAAAAATGGTTGAAAGCCCTGGTATCAACGCAATTAGTTTTACTGGCTCTGTTGAAGTCGGTAAAGGTATTGCTGCTACAGCAATTGGTAACCTGACAAAAATTCAATTGGAAATGGGTTCAAAGAATGCATTGGTTGTAATGGATGATGCAGATATGGACACCGCTGTTGCTTGTGCTTTGGGCGGAGCCTTTGGTGGAACCGGTCAGAAATGTACAGCATCTTCTCGTTTGATTGTGCATGGCAGTGTTCATGATCAATTTGTTGAGCGCTTGGTTGATGGTGCAAAATCCATGGTGGTTGATAATGCTTTGAAAGAAGGTACTCAAATAGGCCCGGTAGTCAGTAATGATCAATTACAACAAAACTTGAATAATATTCAGTTGGCGAAAGACGAAGGTGGCACACTGTTATGTGGTGGGGAACAAGTACAACGTGATACTGAAGGCTATTATATGAGTCCTGCTGTTTTCACAGGCACTAACAATGCGATGACCGTAAATCGTGAAGAGTTATTTGCTCCAATGGCTTGTGTTATCAAAGTGGACAGTTATGAAGAGGCATTGAACACTGTCAATGATACACGCTTTGGTTTGACATCCGGCATTATTACTAACTCTTTAGCCAGAGCAACGGATTTCAGACGTAAAGCACAAACAGGTTGTGTCATGGTGAACCTGCCTACGGCTGGCACTGATTATCATGTGCCATTTGGTGGCCGAGGTGAATCAAGCTATGGCCCGCGTGAGCAAGGCCAATATGCCGCTGAATTCTATACAACAGTCAAAACAAGCTATATTAGTGCGGGTAAAGTATGAGTCAGTCGTATCGTATAGATGCCTTGCAATATACGAATTGGAGTGAACGTATTTTTCGTGAAATGCGTGTGGGCGGCTTGGATGCCGCTCATGTGACAATTGCCTATCATGAGAATTTCCGTGAAACCATTACTAACATAGAGCAATGGAATCTGCGCTTTGAGCAATACAGCGATTTGATTATCCATGGCAAAACGGTTGACGATATTGTTAAAGCAAAAGAAACCAATCGTACTGCTATATTCTTTGGTTTCCAGAATGCGTCGCCGATTGAGGATGATATTGGTCTGGTTGAAATTGTGCACTCTCTAGGTGCGCGATTTATGCAGTTGACCTATAACAATCAATCATTACTGGCGACAGGTTGTTATGAAGATGATGATGCTGGCATCACGCGTATGGGCAAAGAAGTCATACGGGAGATGAACCGGGTCGGTTTGGTTGTTGATATGAGCCATTCTGCTGAGCGTTCAACGTTGGAGGCTATTCAATTCAGCGAACGCCCTGTCGTTATAACTCATGCGAATCCTTATGCATGGCACCCAGCTTTGCGCAATAAATCTGATCAAGTTTTGAAAGCAATTGCAGAATGCGGTGGCATGATTGGTTTTTCCATTTACCCTCACCACCTGAAAAACGGCAGTTCATGTACGCTGGAAAGTTTTTGTGAGATGGCTGCACGCACAGCTGACTTAATTGGTGTTGAGCATATAGGAATTGGCTCTGATTTATGCCAAGACCAACCAGATTCTGTCGTTGAATGGATGAGAATGGGCAGATGGACAAAACAGGTTGATTATGGTGAAGGCTCGGCCAGTGCGCCAGGTTTTCCTAGTATGCCGGAGTGGTTTGAAGGAAATAAAGATTTTTCTAATGTTGCCGAAGGCCTGAGTGTGGTTGGCTTTAACGAAGAAGAAGTAGATTCTATTATGGGTAACAATTGGTTTGGATTCTTTGCCAAGAATTTTGATGCTTTACGCTAGATAGATAGATTTTTGATTTATGTGATAACAATAAGAGGTGGAGAGTCACGTTATGTCTATAAACAATAAACAAAATTCATTGGGGGATGCAAAGTCTTTGAATTGGCCGGTCTTTATGATTGCCGGAGGGTTTACTTTGCTGTTCTGCGCTCTTGCGCTCTATGATTTGGAGGTCTTGTCTAAGTTAGTTGATGCAGGATTCGCATGGTCGGCCAAATGGTTTGGGTTGTATTGGCAAATCCTGCTACTGTTGACGTTTCTCATCGGTATTGCGATCTGCTTTATGCCTGGAGCAAAAGCGGTTATGGGCGGTTTAGAGAAGCCAGAATTTTCCCGTTTTCAATGGGCATCAATGATTATGTGTACTCTATTGGCAGGCGGCGGTGTCTTTTGGGCTGCTGGTGAACCCATGGCGCACTTTTTGTCTCCTCCTCCTTTGTTTGATGGTGTTGCAGCGAAGTCAGCCGAGGCGGTTTCACCCGCACTGGCACAGTCGTTTCTTCATTGGGGTTTTTTAGCATGGGCAATTCTTGGCTCATTAACCACTATCATGTTGATGCATTATCACTATGAAAAAGGATTGCCATTAGCGCCTAGAACATTGTTGTATCCATTGTTTGGTGATAAAGCCATCAATGGACCAATAGGCATTATCGCAGATGCATCTTGCATCATTGCGGTTGTTGCCGGAACCGTTGGGCCGATTGGTTTTCTGGCATTGCAAGTGTCCTATGGAATGCAGGAATTGTTCGGGTTTTCGGATGGCACAGCATCCAGAACTCTGGTCTTATTAGGTTTGGTTGCCCTGTATGTGATTTCATCGGTTACCGGAATCACTCGAGGCATTCAATTCTTAAGTCGTATCAATATCATCCTGGGTTTTGGTTTACTGCTTTTTATGTTGGTCTTTGGCCCAACAGCCTTTATTTTTGGTGAGTTCTTTCAGGGGCTCGCGACTTATCTTGCTAATTTCTTTGGTTTAAGCATGTACCGTGGTGAGGCTGCTTTGTTTGGTTCTCCAGGTTGGTTAGGTTGGTGGACCGTATTCTTCTGGGGCTGGTTCCTTGGCTATGGTCCTTTGATGGCTATGTTCATCGCACGTGTATCGCGTGGTCGTTCAATCCGTTCCATTATCATCATGTTGTCTGTAATAGCACCATTGGTAACCAACTTTTGGTTCACCATTGTTGGTGGTTCAGGTATCGCATTTGAGTTGGAGAGTGCTAATACTGTGGCTGCAGCATTTGAAGGTTATAACCTGCCAGCGGCATTACTGGCGATTACACAGCAACTGCCATTGGGCTTTTTGATTTCGGTGTTGTTTCTGGTTCTGACCACTATTTTCGTTGCCACTACCGGTGATTCAATGACATATGTGATTTCAACAACTATGTCAAAAAACGGAGAACCACAAGTCTGGGTTCGCGTATTCTGGGGTGTCGCCATGGGTTTGATGGCCTGGGTATTGATTACCAGTGGTGAAGGTGGTGCTGGTGGCGTTTCCAAATTGCAGAGCTTTATTGTTGTAACCGCAGTACCGGTATCTATTGTGCTCTTACCATCCTTGTGGGATGCACTTCGCATCACTCTTTTAAAAGGCAGGCAAAGCAGTACTACAGCGGCAGTTAAAGTAGAGAGTGTCGGTTAAGATGAGTAGCAGCGCATCAAAACATGTCTTGGATGAAAGCCTGAATTATAGAGATCCTGATACGGTTATGCGTCTTAACCGTATGGGCAGTTCGCACCAATGTCGTTTGTCATTTATGCGAACTCTATTACGCAGGCTTAAACGTGAAGCTTGGACATTTGACCGTACTGTCTGGGAGATCAATCCCAGAGGTTTTGGTCGCGCTGTATATCAGGCTGCAGGCCCCCACAGGACCTATAGCCTGATTATCTTTTCACATGATTTACCTGATGATAAGCGTTCTGACCGAGTTATTGCAGAAGCTTGGGATGCGACATTTACCTTGTTTGATGGTGTGCCCACAGAAATTGATTTGCAGCGTTTGGAGCAGAATGTTCCCAAACAGGAAGCGGGGCGTATTTCATCTTCCGAAATCTGTTTGTCCAGAGCCAATTGCTCAATGCGTATGTTTGATGGTGTCATTGATGCATTGGCTAATGGTGATCAACCTGATCAGGAAAAGGTTGAGCAGGTGGGTTATCTTATGCGTACAACTGCTGTCTATGGTTCCGGTAAATTCGGTGCTGCTGACCGTGATATGATTAAAGAACGGCCAGAACTTGAAGGCCCATTTCAGGCTGAAATGCTCAGTGTCTGGTTGATCAGAGCTTTTACTCTTGATTTAGTTGAACATATTGCCGCTGCTAAAGGTGGTGCTGATGCTGTTGTATTGGAACCGGAATTGCGTCGTTGCTTTGGTGTCGGTAATTCGACTGGCCTAGGCATGGCTCCATTTGTGATAAACCATCCAACCTTGCTCAACAATTGGATTGTTGCTCGTGAAACGGCTTTAGCTCGAGTCAGATCACTGGAGCAGGTGGATGCTGAAAAATACCACTCATTTTGTGACTATGTGAAGCGCGCCGCATTAAATGCGGATCGTTGGCATTCAGAGCATCCTATTCAAAAGCCTAAAATTGCGGCATTACGAACTGATTTTCAAAAAATCTTTGATTATCTCGTCAAGTTTAACTACAAGACCCCGAACGCGTGGAATGTGTTGTATTGCTGGGCACAAGAAGAGTTATCTTTGGAAGGTTGTGAGCAAATAGCGATGCTGATGATGGAGCCTTACCCTGAATTGGTGGATGATCTGACCAGTGAGATGGGAGTTGATGAATCCAACTTGTTCTTAATTGATGGCAATATGTCAGTTAAGTCGTTATGCGACATATTAGAAGAAAATTATGACTGGGCTTTAGCAACAGACTTTACCGAACGTGATAATAAAAGTCGTTTTTGGTATGTGTCTGAAGAAAAGCTTGAGCCACGTCTGGGGGAACGGTTTGCTGAGCCAGGTAAAGAGCTGGAACAACCTTTGTGCATCAGTTGGCAAATCAGTGATTTGTATCGCCAGTTACAACAATGGTCGGCAAGCGCATCTGTGAAAGAATTCTTGTTTAAACACCCAGAATGTCGTTATATTGTTAGACGGGCCCAGCAAATACAGCGATTTCCCTATATGGAGGTTCGAGATAACCTTATTAGTGCTGGTATGTTGCCGATAGATCTTTTGCGTTTGAAATTATCGTTTTTCGGAGCGAATAAATTTGACCCAAGGTCAGATCGGTGGGTTCGAATTAATATGTTCCAATATGCGCCATTTCCACATGAGCTGGCTTCTATGTCAGAGGAGGAATGGGTTTACCCTTTAATAAAAAATTAGAGCAGTAAGTCGTTGCAGTGGTGTATGGAGGAGTACGTGTTACACAGATACAATAAATATAAAATAATGAAAAAGAAGTGCGTTAAATATTCGCTCAGTGAAATTGATGCGGAATCTAAAAAAGCTGCGAGAGGTTGCGGCTTTTCCTGGGGGCATGCGGAAGAGATTGGTAAAGCTGTAAGGTGGTTGGCTGCGCATAAACTACCTGGTGTCATGTTACTGGCTGATTATTTAACCCAGAGAGATCAGGATGTTGCCCGATACCAACAGTTGATTGAAGCTGATCAACGCATTCAATCAGGATCGGATAACGGTATTTTATGCCCTTTATTAACAGGGTCTTATATCTGTGACAGTGGTATTGAAAGCGTTAAAAAAACCGTTAGATTTAATAGTTTAGCGTACCCTTTATTGTTATTGCCATATGTCGCAAGATTAACTCTTGATTCAGAGAACGCACTGTTACTTCGATGGAATTCTGTGTCATTTTATTGCGATGCAGGCAAGTTGATGTGGATTGATAAAGGTTCTGTGACTAGCCCTGTTGCTGGCAATGTTATCTGCGAGAGTACACCTTCATTGTCTAAAGGCAAGTTGCCTGGCAATAAAGGACAGAGCATCGACGAGCAATCCTGGCAGAAACTAACCACGCTGTCACACCGTATTTATGTTCCTGCATCTGAAGCATCAAGAAAAGGTGCGGGTCCCAGCTGATTGCCTTTCTGCACCAATAGCAGTTGGTGTATTAGTGTCAACAGGCCCTAGTAATATTTACCCATTTTAACTGTACCGTTAAACACGCTGTTAACGATGTTGTTAACTGTGCCCAAAACACGTCTTTCTAGAAATAGAGATCAACAATGATTCAAAATATTCCAGTTCAAGTACAGCAGGGCAATGATGTGGAAGCCTTAACTGCCGAGCAAGTTAAAGCCACTGTCGATGCACTGCAAGCACACAAAGA
>JBOEHE010000086.1:0-17567 GCA_050633785.1 Arenicella sp. | reverse complement strand
AGAATATTGTCAATTCAGGGGAATCAGAAATCACCAAGTTGACTGTGGACCAGCGTCAGCGCTGGATCAAGCAGATGTTGCCGTTCTGGAAGCGATTGGAGAATGAGATTGGCAAAGAGTTGATTCAAGCGGCGGCTTCACAGCGTTGATCTGGCATTTTTATATACTACCTGAGTGTTGAACTTAAGTTTTATCAGACTAGTAATGCGGGATAAAAGCTTATACAGAGTAGATCATTTTACCCGAATTGATGCCGATAAAATATTATAGAAATTCTGTAAAATGAGAAAAAATAAGCCTATAGAATTTAGTGCTCTACGTATATTTGCAGCAGTTGCAGAATCAGAAACCTTTACACTGGCTGCTCAACGCCTTGGGATTACCCAGTCAGGTGTTTCTCAATCGCTAAAGCAACTGGAAGAGCAAACAGGCGTTACTTTAATTGAAAAAAAAAGATCTCGGCCAATCAAATTGACACCAAGTGGACAGGTATTAAAGGGCTATGCTGACAACATATTGGCAGATACAAGCCGGATGCAAAATGATATAAGAATGGCGTCTAGGGGCAGGTTGCCATCTCTGAGAGTCGGTATGATTGATTCTTTTGGAGATGCGTTGGGTTTGCATTTTATTACCCAGGTAAAATCTCATGTTTCTAAGGTGGCATTATTAACAGGTTTAAACACATCATTAACCCAAGCACTGATTGACAGGGATATAGATTTTTTAATCACATCTGACTCATTAGAGAACGAACCAAACATCGTGAGACACTCTTTGATAAGAGATCCTTTCTTAGTCATTGCACCAGAAGAAAGTTTGTCAAATGATGATGAAGATATCAAAAAAATTGCTGCTAAATTGCCCTTTATACACTATAACCCAACATCTCAAATTGGGAAGAAAACTGACTTGATTGCCAGAAGAATGGGTATAGAGTTACACACCCAATATGAGCTGGATAGTACCCAGACCTTGGTTCGTTTTGTTCAAGCCAACCAGGGTTGGGCAATAACTTCAGCTTTATGCTTGTCACGTTATCCGAATTTGCTTGATGGAGTCAGGGTGATTAATTTGAATAATGGTTCTAATGCACGCTTTATATCGCAAACGTGCCGAAGAAATGAATTGGGGGAGATGCCTGAAATATTTGCGGATATTTCTAGAAAAATTTTTACTAATGAAGTTGTTCCAAAATTGATAGCCATTGCTCCTTGGCTTGAAGATCAAGCCTATGAAATTAACGCATTACCCGATATCTAAAACTGAACCTTATATCTGGCACCATAATATGGAAAGGTATTGTGTTGGGGCTGGACTTACTGGTGGGTTAACCAGCAGCCAACTTATCGAATTTTGAAAATACAAAGTTAACCCGATAGATGTTTATGGAAGATGTCGTATCCCAAATTGCGTTTAATTTAGAGTCTTAATATGCTTAATATGCATGTTTTGGTGGTTTATTTGCATTTGCATTGCCGTTTTTGCTTGAATATTATGAATAAATATTATTTAAGTGGGTTGGATTAATACATTTTTTATCGTCATTTTTTAAGTTCTCTACTTTCCCGTGGTCATTTTTTGTTTTCTATGTCGTCAGACAGACTGGTGAGTAGATAGGGTATGCGCGGAGTTGGTACTGAAAAAGTGGCTCTATCAATAGTTAATTTTGGATCTAATGCAGACAGTTTGGCCATGCTTTAATGAATCGAAAATTTTTCTGTAAACGGCTTTAATCGTAGAGAATGTATTGTTAGACGAGAAAAATATTTAGTGCAGGTACAATAAAATATCAAAAAAAACGTTTTTTGAGTCTAAATGTCCCATTATTCCTTTGTATTAAATGTTCCTTTGTATATAATAACAGCTTATATGATTATTCCAATAAGGAATATGAAGTCAATCATAATTTTATAAAAAATGAATAAATTAAAAAGCATCAATGCAAAGGAGCATGTCCATACCTCACCTGAAATTGCTGATGAGGTAAAAACATCAACCTGTTATATGTGTGCCTGCCGGTGCGGAATACGAGTGTATTTGAAAGATGGCAGTGTTCGATACATTGAAGGTAATCCGGATCACCCGGTTAACAAAGGTGTTCTTTGCGGTAAAGGGTCTGCAGGAATTATGCAGCACTATTCACCAGCAAGGTTAACCAAACCTCTGCTCAGAATAGGTGAGCGTGGCTCTGGTGATTTCAAAGAAATAGAATGGGATGAAGCTTTAGAGATTGCTGCGGGTTGGATGGGAAAAATACGTTCTACCGACCCTAATAAGCTGGCATTTTTTACGGGTCGTGATCAAAGCCAGTCCTTGACTGGTTGGTGGGCTCAGCAGTTTGGCACCATCAATTTTGCGGCTCATGGTGGGTTCTGTTCCGTTAATATGGCGGCAGCTGGCTTGTATACCATTGGTGGAGCTTTCTGGGAATTTGGTGAGCCTGACTGGGAATTAACCAAGTATTTCATGATGTTCGGTGTGGCTGAAGATCATGACTCCAATCCGATTAAAATAGGTCTGGGGAAGCTCAAATCACGAGAAGGAACCAAGTTTGTTTCGGTTAATCCTATTCGTTCTGGTTACTCTGCGATTGCTGATGAATGGATTGGCTTGAGGCCTGGTACCGATGGCCTGTTTGTTGCTGCGTTAATTCATGAATTGTTACGGGCAGAAAAAATTGATTGGAGTTATCTGGTGCGCTATACCAATGCTCCGTGGTTGGTTATTCAAGACCCAGGTGCCAGCGATCATGGTTTGTTTGCTCGTGATGAAGAAGGCAAGCCATTTTGTTTTGACCAAAAAACCAAATCTTTGGTTGATGCCAGTGCGTTGGATATTTCTCCAGCTTTTGTTGGAGAATATGATTTGGCTGACGGTCGTAAGGCAGTTCCAGCATTCCAACTATTTACACAGAGATTTCTTGAGCCAGAATACGCACCTGAATCGGTTGCTGAACAAGTTGGTTTTTCGGCACAGGACATTAAGCGAATAGCGGCTGAGTTAGCTCATGCTGCTTTTGAGCAGGAAATAGAATTAGATGTTGCCTGGACTGATTGGGCTGGCCGTAAGCAAAACAAAATGATTGGTCGACCGGTATCTATGCATGCTATGCGCGGTATATCTGCGCATTCAAACGGCTTCCATACCTGCAAAGCGATTCACTTGCTGCAAATGGTTTTGGGCACTGTTGATGTGCCAGGTGGTTTTCGTAACAAACCGCCATTTCCAAAACCAATTCCGCCATCATTAAAACCGGCTAAATCAACCGGTAAAACGAATACCCCATTAGAAAGCATGCCTTTGGGTTTTCCGAAAGCTCCGGAAGATCTAGTAGTAGAGGGTGATGGGTCACCGCAGCGCCTGGATAAGGCTTATAGCTGGGAACATCCGTTGGCCTTGCATGGCCTGATGCATATGGTGCTGCATAATGCGTGGGCAGGTGATCCCTATAAAATTGATACCCTGGTTATGTATATGGCGAATATGGCTTGGAATTCGTCAATGAATATCCCTGGCACATTGAAATATCTGACGGATAAGGATGAAGAGACGGGTGAATATAAGATTCCTCATTTTATCTATTCAGATGCGTATTATTCGGAAACGGTACCTTATGCCGATTTGATTTTACCGGATACAACGTATCTGGAGCGCTGGGATTGTATTTCTTTACTGGACAGACCTATCTGTGATGCGGATGGTGCAGCAGATTCTATCCGTCAACCTGTTGTTGAGCCAGATCGTGATGTACGAGGATTCCAAGAGGTGTTGTTAGATCTGGGGGCACGTCTGGGTCTGCCAGGTATGGTCAATGACGATGGCGAGGCGAAATACCCCGGTGGTTATGCCGATTACATTACTAATCACAAACGTGGTGCTGGTGGTCCATTGGCTGGCTGGCGTGGTGAAGATGGCGATCAAAGTTTTACTGGAGAAGCTAACCCCGATCAATTGCAACGTTATATCGACAATGGGTGCTTCTGGCGTCATGAATTTACCCCAGCTCAACGTTATTACAAATTTGCCAACAAGGATTATCTTGACCTGGCGAATGAAGCAGGCTGGATACACAGTGAAGGCCCCATTGTATTAGAGCTCTATAGTGAAACCATGCAGAAATTCCGCCTTGCCGCAGAAGGGCATGGTGATATACAGCCACCGGAAGAGCATCGTGAAAGAATCAAAACCTACTTTGATCCAATACCATTTTGGTATGAACCTTTTGAGGAGGAAATGACCGATAACGAAGAATTTCCTATCAGTGCATTGAGTCAGCGGCCGATGCATATGTATCACTCATGGGGTTCGCAGAACTCGTGGTTGCGTCAAATAACCAACACAAACCATTTGTTCATGCACAATAAAATGGCAGAGAAATACGGTTTAAAGGATGATGATTGGGTCTGGGTAACCAGCGCGCATGGCAAGGTCAAAGCGCCAGTGAAATGCATTAGTGGCGTTAATCCTGACACTGTCTGGACTTGGAATGCTATTGGTAAGCGCAAGGGTGCATGGGGCTTGGATAAAGATGCCCCAGAAGCAAAAGAGGGTTTTTTGCTTAACCATATTATTTCTGAATTATTGCCGGCAAAAGAAAGCGGCTATCGCTATTCCAATTCAGATCCGATAACTGGTCAGGCCGCGTGGTTCGATTTACGGGTTCGTATAGAAAAATGTGCTCAGAGTGAATATGGTGAAACAGCACCTCAGTTTGAGGCATTTACTAACACGGGCATCCAGACAGTGCCTATTTCACGTTTCGGTAAAGACCTCAAAGGTAAACCAAATGGTAAAGAGGGTGCTGGTGAACATTTGGAATTTATTGGTAATCGCGAAGAAGTTGCTGACTACGGTGTCGGTGTAAAAACAGGCTATGGTAATAAAATTGAAGATGAAGGTGAGAAATAATGACTAGCTTGCCAAAAACACCGCCAAAGAAAAAACTTGGCTTGGTAATTGACCTTGATACTTGTGTGGGTTGTCATGCTTGTGCTACCAGTTGTAAAGAATGGAATACGGCGGGTCATTCTGCCCCATTGACTGACTATGATCCTTATGGGGCAGAGCCGGATGGGGTCTGGTTTAACCGGGTGCACAGTTTTGAGGTGGAGAATGAACAAGGTGATTCTCGTACAGTCAATTTCCCACGTTCCTGCTTGCATTGCGATAATGCTCCCTGCGTCACGGTATGCCCAACAGGGGCTTCTTATAAGCGTGAAGAAGATGGTATTGTGCTGGTGGACGCAGATAAGTGCATCGGCTGTAAACTGTGCTCCTGGGCGTGTCCATATGGTGCTCGTGAGTATGATATAGACGCAGGTGTCATGAAGAAATGCACTTTGTGCGTTGATAAAATTTATAACGAAAATTTGCCTGAACATAGTCGTGTGCCAGCATGTGTTGCAGCATGCCCAACGGGAGCTAGAAGTTTTGGTGATCTAGGCAACCCGAACTCTGACGTTTCAAAATTGGTTGAAGCCAGAAAAGGCTTTGATTTGATGCCTGAACAGGGTTGTTCTCCTGTCAATAAATACTTGCCGCCAAGAAAGAAACAGATTGACTGTGGCAGTGCCAGCCAGACCGCTGCTCTGACGCAAGCGGTTGAAAATTCTAATCACGCAATTCTTAAATGGATTGACAAAGCTCTGAGTCGTTAATTATGCATCCCGCCTTATCAGTTATATTTTTTACAACGGCATCTGGTGCCGGTTACGGTTTGCTGGGCCTATTGGGCTTGGCTAATTATTTTTCAATGCTTCCTCGAGAAGGGTATTTTGGTCTGATTAGTATTGCCTTGGCTTTGGGGTTGATTACTGCTGGCTTGTTGTCTTCGACATTTCATTTGGGGCATCCTGAGCGTGCCTGGAGAGCAGTTACTCAATGGCGATCATCCTGGCTCAGTAGAGAGGGAGTATTGGCAATTATTACTTATGGTCCAGCGATAATTGTTGCTTTTGCATGGATAATTCTGCAGCGACACGATACTTTTTTTCTATTTGTTGGCTTGTTTATGTCTGTTCTGTGTTTTGTGACAGTATTTTCTACCGCAATGATTTATGCGTCATTAAAAACGATTCATGCCTGGCATAATAAATGGGTTCCAGCTGTTTATCTTAGTTTGTCTTTGATGACAGGATTGTTGCTGTTGAATGCTTTATTGTTGATGTTTGGTGCTTTTAATCCGATTATTGCAGTGATTACAGTAGTGGCGGTTATTGTTGCTGGAATCATCAAAATAGCCTACTGGCAATTTTTGAGCAATACACCTGCAAACAGTTCCCCTGGAACGGCAACGGGTCTTGGAGCTTTGGGTAAGGTGACATTGTTTCAAACTCCGCATAGCCAGAAAAACTATATACAAAAAGAAATGGGTTTTCAGATTGCTCGAAAGCATGCGGCTAAATTACGCAAAATAACCATCATTTGCAGCTTTGTTTTACCTTTCTTTTTAACAACATTCACCTTGTCAGGTGTGTCAGTAGTGGCTGTGCTGAGTGGTCTGGCAGCGGCTTTGATTATGGCATTGGGTGTGTTTGTTGAGCGTTGGTTGTTTTTTGCTGAAGCAGAGCATGCTGTTATGAATTTTTACGGTCAAAAATAAGCAATGAGTTACTGGGTGCCCTGTGTCGGTTAACAAGGGTGCCCATTAGTGTTTTTTTTGCAATTGTCATTAACCTTGGCTTTCAACCTGGGTTAGATATCGGTAGAATCACCCTCAGTTTCATGAGGAAGATCAATGATAGTAGATGCGACCAAACTCTCCGGTTTATTAGTGGTCACCCCAGAAGTTTATGGGGATGATCGAGGGTTTTTTATGGAGACCTATAATGCGACTAAATCAGCCGCAACAGGTCTGCCGGAAATTTTTGTACAAGACAATCAATCACGTTCAGCCAAAGGCGTTTTGCGTGGTATGCATTATCAATACCCTCAATGGCAAGGAAAGTTGGTGCGTGTAGTTAATGGTGAAATCTATGATGTTGCTGTTGATTTACGCCGAGATTCAACAACATTTGGGCAATGGTTTGGCATTTATCTCAACGACGATAATAAACAACAATTGTATGTTCCTCCGGGATTTGCACATGGCTTTTGTGTGACCAGTGAGTTTGCCGATGTTGTTTATAAATGCACATCAGGCTATAAGCCGGAGCAGGATTTTGGGCTTAAATGGGATGATCCTGATGTTGGAATAGAATGGCCAATAGATCAACCCACTTTGTCTGAAAAAGATAAGGTTGCTCCAGGTTTAGATGCTGTTGGAAACCTGTCTACCTGATGGCTGCTATCTTATTACTTGGTGCTAACGGGCAGGTAGCGCATTATTTACGTGAATATCTGCAGCTTGAACATAGCGTTACATGTCTGACACGAAATGAGCTGGATGTGTCTAAATCTGGCTTTGCATCGGAAATAGCGGGATATCACCCTGATCTGGTGATTAATGCAACTGCTTATACTGCTGTCGATAAAGCAGAGAGTGAACTAGAGTTGGCTCGAACCATCAATGCCAACGCACCGCATCAAATTGCGCTGGTCTGTGAAGATTTGGCGATACCTTTTATACATTATTCAACGGATTATGTGTTTTCGGGTGAGGCCGATAGGCCTTATAACGAAGATGATGAGACAGACCCGCAAAGTGTTTATGGTCAAACCAAGCTCGAAGGTGAACTGGCGGTTTTGAGTACTGCTGCGCAGGCCTACATTTTTCGCACCAGCTGGGTTTATTCCCGACAAGGGGCCAACTTTTATAAATCCATGTTGCGTCTAGCACAAGAGAGAGAGCAACTGGGAATCGTTGCCGATCAGGTCGGTGGACCTACATATGCAGGTAGTATTGCGTTTGCAACAGTTGAAGTCATTCGGGAGTTATTGAATGAGTCAGCTGGTACAATCCCAGCAGGTGTTTACCATATGACATGCCAAGGGCAGACTAGTTGGTGTGATTTTGCCAAAGCTATTTTTGAGTTGAACGATGTTCAGGATATTCAAGTTAATCCGCTAACAACATCTGAATATCCGACCCCGGCCAAACGCCCGGCATATTCTGTATTGGATAATCAAAAACTGCATGATCTGTTTAATATTAGTTTGCCATCGTGGCAAGACGCTTTACAGCTATGCGTTGCTGAAGACGTGTCGTAAAAAATGCATGATGCACGTTCATTGTTGGGGCAGGGTGGGCCTTTTGCGCAAAAAATAAAAAATTTTTCTGTCAGGCCTGGTCAACAGGAAATGGCTGATCATATTGAACAGATGATTCGCTATAACGGTACTCTTGTTGCTGAATCGGGTACAGGTACGGGCAAGACCTTTGCCTATCTTGTACCAGCAATTCTTTCCGGCAAGAAAGTCATTATTTCCACAGGTACTAAGTATTTGCAGGACCAGTTGTTTCGTCGGGATATACCCAGGGTTTGTGATGTCTTGGCTGTTTCTGTTGATGTTAGTCTGCTCAAAGGGCGAGCTAACTACTTATGTCTAGAGCGCATGGAAAATATCCGTATGGGCGGAGGCCGTTATCACGCAGGTGTATTTGATGATGTGTTGGCAATACACGACTGGAGTCTGGAAACATTGACCGGAGACGTTACTGAGATCAGTACCGTTGCGGAAAAATCTCCTGTATGGCCTTTGGTGACGTCAACAGCCGATAATTGTTTGGGGAGCAAATGCGGTTTTTACGATCGTTGCTATGTCAATAAGGCGCGCAAAGATGCCCAGCAAAGTGATATTGTTGTGATTAACCATCATGTGTTCTTTGCTGATAATGCATTAAAGCAAGATGGTTTTGGCAAGTTGTTACCGAACAGTGATGTCATGATATTTGATGAAGCGCATCAGCTACCCGATATAGCCTCAAATTTTCTGGGACAATCTATTAGTTTGCGGCAAATAACTGAATTGAATAAAGATGTTCGCACAGCTGAAGCCAAAGAAAAAAGCTCTGTTAAAAATTTGTTACCTGCAAGCAATGATGTAGAAAAGGCAGCACGTGATGCTATGCTATTGCTGTTGCAGCAACGTGGACGTATGGCTTGGTCAGAAGTCTTGGATAATGTGCCTGCGTTTAACCAACAGCTTCAGTTGCTGCAAAAAGCTATGAGTGGCTTGGCTGACCAATTAAGTGTTGCAGCAACAGCCGGTGAATCGTTGGGGCGATGTTATGAGCGTGCCGTCTATCTGAGTGGTTTGTTGGATGAATTTCGTCAAGCGCCATCCAGTGAAAGCATTCGCTGGCTTGAAATATTATCCAAAGGTTTCCGTATTCACGAAACACCCCTGAACATTGGTGCTGCATTGCAGACAACAATGAACCAAAAGCAAGTAGCAAAAGTATTTACATCAGCAACTTTGTCAGTTGATGGTGAGTTCTCCCATTATTTGCAACAAATGGGGTTGGGAGAGGTAGATACAGCTTGCTGGGACAGTCAATTTGATTATCAGCGTCAATCTTTATTGTATTTGCCAGGAGGCTTGCCAGCACCTAATCATCCTGATTACGCGGTGGAGCTGGTGAATACCATGCTGCCTGTTGTGCAAAAAGCACAAGGACGAACCTTTATGTTGTTCACTAGTTATAAGCTGATGCAACAGGTGCACAGGTACTTTGCAGGTCAAGGCTTTACTTTGCTTATGCAAGGGGATATGAGTAAGCAGGAATTGATTCAACGCTTTATGCAATGTGAAAATGCGATTTTATTGGCAACGATGTCATTCTGGGAAGGCGTTGATATTCAGGGCGAGGCTTTGTCGTGCGTCATGATTGATAAATTGCCTTTTGAGGCACCCAATGACCCAGTACTCAAAGCAAGATTGCAGACAATTGCTGATCAGGGTGATAACCCCTTTATGAGCTATCAGGTGCCACGAGCCGTCATTAGCTTGCGTCAAGGTGCAGGGCGTCTGATTCGCAGTAATAGTGATTTTGGAGTTCTAGTGTTGTGTGATCCGCGTTTGTTGTCTGCTCGTTACGGTAAAGTATTTCTTGATAGTTTGCCTCCAATGCGTAGAACAAATCAGCAACAGCAGGTTGTTGATTTTTTTGAAGAGGTTCTGTGATGGTTATATTTCATAAGGAATATTGTCTATGAGCACTCCTGTTACCTTGGCTATTGAAACTGCCACTAATGCGTGTTCCGTTGCTTTATCGATTGAAAATGAGCTTGAACAAAAGTACGTAGAGGGAAATAACGTCCATTCGCAAAAGCTATTGGCTATGGTTGATGAATTGATGGCAGGTGCCTCTTGTTCATTATCTGACATAGAATTGATTGCGGTAGGTGTAGGTCCTGGTTCCTTTACCGGGCTTCGTATCGGTGTAGGTGTTGCACAAGGTCTGGCCTATAGCCATGACTTGCCAGTTTGCGCTGTATCTTCTCTTCAGGCATTGGCTCTGTCATCGGCAGAACAATTGCCGGCTGTGAGCGCTTTTATGGTTGGTTTGGATGCGCGAATGTCAGAGATATACATTGGTGACTTTGTTCGATCTTCAAAGTCAGCTAATGTGGTTTTATCTAATGACTACCGGGTTTTAAAACCCGAAAACATCATGCTCGATGACAAAATTTTATCTTCAGATATTGCTTTTGTAGGTAATGCTTGGTCTGTTTATAAAGCTCGATTTAGCGATATAGTACTGCGAGGTATGAAAGCAGGGCATATTGTTGAAGAGTTTCCCCAGGCGCACTATATCGCTCAGCAAGCTATGCTGGATTATGCAGCTGGTAAAGCAATTGATTGCAAGGACCTCAAGCCACATTATGTTAGAAATGATGTGGCTAAAAAATCATTAAAGAATCCATTGCTGGGTTCTGGTGTGTAATTATTGTTCTTTGACGTCGCTGCTTGCGTTTCAGCTTGGGTAGCTGATAGCGCTAACTAAATTAAGTTGAGCTAAGGCTAAGCTTAACTTAGCAAACAACTTCAAACTCTATGCGTTGATTGGTCTTGCCGTCAAGCATAACTTCTAATGTCCATTTCCCAATAAATTCTTCCATGCCAGCTGCTGGGTTGATCCACTGCAACATTCCTGCGCCAACACTCCTATGCAGTGCCAGGGACGACCAGGAATAATTGTCCAGCCCTGAAACATAGAAAGGTATTTTTGTGGTTTCTCTTTTTTTGTCGTAAGGATCTATCCAGTTAACTTCTATTTGATAGAGCTTCTTAGGGAAATGGTGAAAGTGGAGCACAGCATAGATTTTCTGATCACAATCAAAGGTGTTTTGTTCAATAGTGTTCGCTTCTGCGAACTCTGAACTCAAAATGACGTTGAATGCTTGTTCTTCAGCATTGATTGTTTCAACAGGATCTGTGTTTGAAGCTTGCTCACTGGTGGACTGGGCAGGTTTAACTGCAGGGTTTACGCTGAGCTTTTCTGCCGGTTTAGGTGTTTCCTGGTCAGCGCAGTTAGCTAACAAAGGAATGAAAAAAAAAGCCGCGATAGCCGCGGCTCTTCTATATTTCTTCATTTCAGCAAGAGAAATTAGGTTAGGCACGTCTGAAATTGGCCGCGCCTGCAATTAAACCGCATGCGGGTCCATCATCACTGCCGATATCAAAATTGAAATCACCATTAATTTCGCTGTTGCTGACACTGCCAATAAAGCTGGATTCTCTATCTACAGCAGAAATAGTATTGGTTCGGCCAAAAATTGTGGCGTTGTCAACATTCAGAACATAGACGCATGTAAATCCTCCTCTAACAGCGCGAACAGTTAGATTGAAGTCAGCCAGAGAAGATTCCGTGCCTGGGCTGATCACGCGCTCTTGAGAGATCTGCAGAGTGGCACCGAATTCACCATCAATTGCAGGTGCAGCAGTGAAAGTGACTGTGCCAACCCAACGACCAGAAAGGTTAAGCCCACCTATAGCATCACTGCCTCCTGAACTACAGGAAACTAACAACGTGACTAACGCGAAAATCGAAAATAATTTTATTGATTTCATACTTTTTTCAATAGTTTGTACCATGTTTGTTATGTAATATATCACATAATATTTTAATCGCGCTAATTTTTGTTGGCATTTCTAAGAAGCGCTATTTTGTCTTATCCTTTTGGGGCGTTTTTTGTGATAGGTATGATTCTCACGGAGTCTATGCTGGTGCCACTGGATTTGATGATTTCAAAGACAAAATGATCAATTTTTAAACAGGTGCTATTCTGCGGGATTTCTTCCAAGAAATGCAAGACTAGGCCATTGATTGTTTTTGCATACTGAGTGGGTATATTCCAATTTAGTTTTCGATTGAGGTCACGGACATTGCTACCCCCGTTAACCAATGCAGAACCATCTTTGTTCACCAGAACTTTGTCGTTGGTGCCTGGCATGAATCGAGTAAAGTCACCAACAATCTCTTCCAGTATCTCTTCCATGGTGACTAGGCCTTTAAGATCTCCGTATTCGTCTACAACCAGTCCAAAACGGCGTTTTTCTGACTGTAAGTCATTCAATGTTTTGGCGATGGGTAAGTTCTCAGGAATAAAATAAGGACGACGAATCAGCTTCCTTACAGTTTCTTTGTTGAATTGTTCGGAGTTGAATAGAGGCAATATTTTGCGTAAATGTAGTATTCCAAGAATATTATCTAATGATTTTTCGTAGACAGGGACGCGCGTATATTTTGATGAGGTTATTTGTTGTGAAATTTTTTTCCAACTATCATCAAAATTGATGGCTTCAATGTCTTTGCTGGGTACCATTACGTCGTTAACTGTTGTGTTATCCATTTCTAAAACGCCCAGTAGCATATCTTTATATGCCGGGTTTATTTTTCCTGCGGATTCCAATACAGCAGCTCGCAGTTCCTCAAGATTCAAGGCGTGTTCCTGCGATGCTTTGGGCATGCCCAGTACCGATAATAGGCCATTGGCGAGGAAGTTTACTACCCAGACGAATGGGTAAAGTATTTTTTGTAAGCCGGTGAGAATAAAAGCGGCAGGAAAAGCCACTTTTTCTGGGTAATGGGCTGCCAATGTTTTGGGCGCAACTTCGGCGAAAATAAGAACAATAAACACCAAGGTGCCCGTTGCTATAGCTACGCCCAGGTTGCCATATAACCTCAAGCCGATGATGGTGGCTAGTGATGAGGCGGCAATGTTGGCAATGTTGTTGCCTATCAGTATGGTGCCCAGCAGGCGGTCAGGCTGTTTCAACAGCTGTACAACGAGCTTCGCTGCGCGATGTCCTGATTCGGCTTTATGTTTTATTCGGTATCGGTTAACCGCCATCATAGCTGTTTCTGAAGCTGAAAACATGGCAGATAAGATAATCAGGCAAGCCAGAATTACTAGCAATGCCGAGATGGGTACAGTGTTCAAGTGTGAGTGTCGAAAATAATTTATTTAAATAAGATAGTGTCGCAGTTAAAACAAGGTGTCAACTGACGGTAAATACTGTAAACTATTGGTCCCGATTTTTATATGCTTTGTTTAAATTAATTCTTGTTGTTTGGTAGTCTGATAAACTCAGCAGGAAATAGAATTGGTTTAGACAAATTATAGGCGAAATGAGAGGTTATATAGTGTTAGAAGCATACCGAGCGCATGTTGCAGAACGTGCAGAGCAGGGCATCGTACCCCTTCCTTTAGATGCTGAGCAAACGGCAGCATTGGTTGAACTGCTCAAATCCCCACCTGCTGGCGAAGAAGAGTTTATCCTTGATTTATTTATGCATCGTATCCCGGCCGGTGTTGATCAGGCGGCTTATGTCAAAGCTAGTTTTCTGGCAGCTCTGGTTAAAGGCGAAGCAAGCTCACCTTTGATTAGTGATGAGAGTGCAGTTGAAATACTAGGTTCCATGCTCGGTGGTTACAATATTGTCCCAATGATCGATGCGTTAGACAACGACAAGCTCGCTGATGAAGCGGTCAAAGGCTTGTCGCATACCTTGTTGATGTTTGATGCTTTTTATGATGTCAAAGAAAAAGCTGATGCTGGCAATGCATATGCGCAGAAAGTTCTTCAGTCCTGGGCTGATGCTGAGTGGTATACCAGTAAGCCAGAACTAGCAGAAAAAATAACCTTATCTGTATTTATGGTTCCAGGTGAGACTAACACCGATGACTTGTCACCGGCGCCAGATGCTTGGTCAAGACCTGATATTCCATTGCATGCTTTGGCTATGTTGAAGATGCCTCGCGATAATTTTGTTGATAATCCTTTAGAAACTATTGCTGAGCTGGAAGGGCGTGGACATCCAGTTGCTTATGTTGGCGACGTGGTTGGTACTGGATCTTCACGAAAGTCAGCAACTAACTCTGTTCTCTGGTATATGGGTGATGATATTCCATTTATTCCTAATAAGAGAGCTGGTGGTTTCTGTTTTGGCGGAAAAATTGCGCCAATTTTCTTTAATACCATGGAAGATTCTGGTGCCTTGCCTATTGAAATGGATGTGTCAAAAATGTCCATGGGAGATATTATTGATGTCTACCCTTATGAGGGCAAGGTAACACGTCATGATACAGATGAAGTGATCAGCACTTTTGAATTGAAAACGAATGTGTTGCTTGATGAAGTGCGAGCGGGCGGTCGTATCCCTCTCATTATTGGGCGTGGTTTGACAGCTCGAGCTCGTGAAGCTTTGGGGTTGGAAGAATCGGCGGTATTTCAAAAGCCGGAAGCTGTTAGTGACAGCGGCAAAGGCTACACTCTGGCGCAAAAAATGGTTGGTAAGGCATGTGGTTTGCCAGGTGTTCGCCCTGAGCAGTATTGCGAACCCAAAATGACGACAGTCGGTTCTCAGGATACTACTGGGCCAATGACTCGTGATGAATTAAAAGATTTGGCCTGTTTGGGCTTTTCGGCTGATCTGGTAATGCAGTCTTTTTGTCATACAGCTGCTTATCCTAAGCCTGTTGATGTTGATACTCATGCTAATTTACCTGATTTTATTATGAATCGTGGCGGGGTCTCACTGCAGCCTGGTGATGGCATTATCCATTCTTGGCTGAATCGTATGTTGTTGCCAGATACTGTTGGTACAGGCGGCGATTCGCATACTCGTTTCCCTCTTGGTATTTCATTTCCAGCGGGTTCTGGTCTGGTTGCTTTTGCTGCAGCTACCGGAGTAATGCCTTTGGATATGCCTGAATCTGTATTGGTTCGATTTAAAGGTGAGATGCAGCCTGGAATCACTTTGCGTGATCTGGTCCATGCGATTCCATATGCGGCAATCCAGCGTGGTTTGTTGACGGTGGCTAAAGAAGGTAAGAAGAATATTTTTTCCGGGCGAGTGCTGGAAATTGAAGGTTTACCTGATCTGAAAGTTGAACAGGCATTTGAGTTGTCCGATGCGTCAGCGGAACGTTCTGCTGCAGGTTGTACGATCAAATTGAACAAAGAGCCTATCATTGAATACATAACCTCTAATATCACGATGTTGAAGTGGATGATTTCTGAAGGTTATGGTGATGTTCGAACCATAACTCGCCGTATTGAAGGCATGGAAGAGTGGTTGGCTAACCCAGAGTTGTTGGAAGCTGATGCTGACGCTGAATACGCTGAAATTATTGAGATTGATCTGAATGACATCAAAGAGCCTATTTTGTGTTGTCCGAATGATCCTGATGATGCCAAATTGCTGTCAGAAGTTACAGGAGCTAAGATCGATGAGGTTTTCATTGGTTCTTGTATGACTAACATTGGGCATTTCCGTGCTGCAGGTAAATTGT
This sequence comes from Arenicella sp., assembly GCA_050633785.1. GTDB lineage: Bacteria > Pseudomonadota > Gammaproteobacteria > Arenicellales > Arenicellaceae > CALKZN01. The sequence goes on along the minus strand of JBOEHE010000086.1, from coordinate 1,881 downwards.
TTGAACAGATGGGCAAACCAACTCCAGCAAGAACTTGGATTGTACCGCCAACGAAAATGGATCAAGCGCAATTGACGGCGGAGGGTTATTACAGCATTTTTGGCAAAGCCGGAGCGCGTACCGAGGTTCCTGGTTGTTCATTATGTATGGGGAATCAGGCTAGGGTTGTTGCAGGATCGACGGTGATTTCTACCTCAACACGAAACTTTCCGAATCGTCTGGGTGATGGTGCTGATGTTTATTTAGCTTCTGCAGAATTGTCCGCAGTAGCAGCTGTTATGGGTAAGTTGCCGAGTGTAGCTGAGTATCTTGAAGTAGCTGCTAATATTGATACTATGTCAGATGATATTTATCGTTATTTGAACTTCAATGAAATTGATAAGTATCAATCTGCAGCAGATTCAGTCAATTTGTAACAATGGTTTAAGTATTAGATGACAGTTAACTGCTGTTATCGAGAGTACATTGGCAGAACACTGGAAAGCCCTGTTTATTAGCAGGGCTTTTTAGTCTCTTATGTGTTCTTATCTGAATTGAAGTTTTCCGGCTGTTTTTTATTAATACTAGGGTTATAACATGAGTCAACTTAAATCGTTTGATACAGTCTTTACCGCTGCAGAGCAACGCTATGGTGGTTTTGAGGAATTACTGGAAAAGATGCCGGTGTTACCCAGTGATGCAGAGCTTATTCGTGTGTCGGATAATGAATACCTGGCCAAAATGGTTCGATGTGTGTTTGTATCAGGTTTTAGCGGCAAAGTGATAGCTAATAAATGGGATGGCTTTTTGGAGGTCTTTCATAATTTCGATGTCGATGTTTTGGCAGAGTTGCCCGAAGAGGAATGGCAAGCGATGCAACAGGATAGTCGAATAGTACGCAATGGACGAAAGATTAATGCTGTCCGTGAAAATGCCTTATTGATTCAGCGTGTTGCCAAGGAACATAAAAGTTTTGGAAGGTTCTTGGTGAGTTGGGGGGCTGCGGACCAGTTGGGGTTGATGGCATATATGCAGAAGAACGGCAACCACCTGGGGGATAATACCAGTCAATATTTCCTGCGTTATGCAGGAATAGATGGCTTTATTATGTCTAAGGATGTGTGTCGTGCTGCTGCGCAAGCGGGTGTCGATATCAAGCCTACGCCAACTAGTAAAGTAGAAAAGCAAGCATTGCAGGATGCATTTAACGCTTGGTATCAGGAAACTGAGATGCCCTATACGCATCTCAGTAAAATCCTGGCCTATTCTGTTGAATAGTCTTGTTTTATACAGTGTAGCTTGCTGATCTAGCTGCCTTTGACATTATCCAGGGCTTCCTCGAGAAGACCGGGCCAATTTTTATCGGCAGAAATAATGAACTTATCCCGATTCTTTGTCCATTTTTTATTAATGCGGGCATTGTAGTTTAAATACAATTTATCGTTAAGTATGGTGAATTGGTCGGGTTCAATTTTGGCAAAGCTGTCTTTCGCTGCTGCAAAAGCGCAGTAACCGCCATACTGTGGTGCATATTTTTCTGGATTTGCAGTGAATAAGTCCAAGTTTTCCTGGCTTGAAAACAGCCAGGTCGCATGGTTCCACTGTGTTTTAAACTCTTCTTTTCCAACTACTGGTTTTGATTCGGTGAAATATGCGACCGTATCATAGCCTTTGATGGCAAAACCATTTTTCCCAACGTATGTAGGCCCTTCATCAGCAAAAACAGAAAAACTCATTAATAATAGGCTGAAAAAACTCAGTATCGATTTCATTATTGTTACTCCAATTTGTTGTATTATTCAAAGACCTTGTTTGATGAGAGTGCATTGCAATTATTTTAAAGTGTGGTGCAGGGAATTCGTGGCAATGATTGCCTATTTAACCCGGATTATGCATTAGAAA
>JBOEHE010000085.1:0-3857 GCA_050633785.1 Arenicella sp. | reverse complement strand
GATACCTTATACAGCATTGCTTTTGCTTCAGGTTTAAATGTGGCCGAGCTGGCTGCGTGGAATGGTCTGCAGCAAGATGATAAAATTCTTGTTGGTCAAAAAGTTCGTTTGACAAAACCTCTTGGTTTTAAAGCTCAGCCACAGCAAAAAGTGATTGGTGCTGCATCGCCTGATAAAAAAACAGCAAGGCCGTCTGGTGAAAAGGTGGTTACTTCTGTGAAGACCGTACCGGCCAAGTCAGCACCAAAGCCGAAAACTAAGCCCTCAGTGTCTGCTGCATCAAAGCTTTTGTGGCAATGGCCGACTGTTGGGAGAGTCGTTAAAACTTTCTCAATTGCCAAGGGGCAAAAGGGTATTGATATAGCGGGTAAGCCCGGTCAAGAGGTCAAAGCGAGTGCAGCGGGAAAAGTGGTTTATGCTGGTAATGGCCTGCGAGGTTACGGTAATTTAGTGATCGTTAAACACAATGATGATTACCTAAGTGCGTATGCGCATAACTCGCAAATGTTTGTTAAGGAAGGTAAATTTGTTGCTAAAGGACAGAGAATATCTGCTATGGGTGTTGCAAACAGTGGAAAAACTGTGTTACATTTTGAGATAAGGTTACAAGGTAAACCAGTCAATCCGACTAAATACCTGCCAAAACGTTAAGTCGTTTTATAACAAGCAGTACATAACAATAACAATAACCGTAGTTAGTTAAACAGCAAAGCTGTAACTGTACAAAAATTATAAGAAAGAAGTATTAACCGGAGAAATGAATTCCAAGAGACTTTATATATTTCAATTAATATTTGTTGGCGACTGTTGAGTCGATAATTGTTAATAGATTATTTATTGTTTTGTGGTATTTATGGTTTTGGTTCAGTTACTTCCCCTTTTACAAAAAAGCTGACGAAGCTTGTTTTGCACGTTAAGTGCAGGTGATACTTGTGATACTTCACTGTGGGGATAAAACGCTGTGGAGAAAAAGATGAAGAATAATAATAATGTGTCAGAGAACGTGACATTAAACGACGACCCAGACAGTAAACGTATTAATACTGATATGGCTAAAGCTACAGAGAGAGCGAAAAAAGCAGCCAGTAATGCATCGGTATCCTCAGAACAATTGTATTTGCGTGATATTAGTCATTCCAAGCTATTAACAGCTGAGGAAGAAGTTCATTATGCCCGTCTGGCGCAAAAAGGCGATGAACAAGCTCGTAATAAAATGATTGAGTGTAACTTGCGCTTAGTAGTGAAGATTGCCAAACGNNTGCGACTTGGTGGATTCGTCAAACCATTGAGCGTGGGATTATGAATCAAGGCAGTTCGGTGCGTTTGCCAGTTCATGTGCATAGAGAAATTAATAAGTATAAACGTACAGCACAGAAGCTCTCGCAAAAGACGAGTCATGAGGCGACTGTCACTGAAATTGCTAATGAATTGGATGAAGTTGAAAATAAAGTTCACAAGGCTATGTCTTTCTCAACTCCGGTCAGGTCGATTGATGCGCCTATTGAAGATGAGTCTGACTTGAAATTTTCAGATACTTTGTCGGACGATAAAAACGATCCCTTTGCTGCAGTTCAGGTACATGATGTGAATGATTGTATCCAGAGCTGGTTAGGCGTTTTGACCAAAAAACAGCGCGAAGTTGTATCACGTCGTTTTGGTTTAGGTGGCTATACCTCTTCAACGCTGGAGCAAATAGGTAATGATGTCGGTATCACTCGCGAGCGTGTTCGACAAATACAGATTGAAGCACTTGGCAAGTTGCGCCATGTGTTGGAAAACCAGGGGTATTCCTGGAGTGCTATTTCACTTTCATAAACTCCTCCATTTATAAAAGTAGTAGTAAAGAAGGTCGTTACGGGTATTTTAGCCTGTGACGACTTTTTTAATGAATCAGAGACATTGGGGTTAAATATGGATATTTGGCAGGTTCAATCGTAGGAAACAATATAAATGCTGATTTTTTTAATGAAATTGGCGACTTTCTGATTGTGGCTGGTTAGAATTGGCGGTTTGAACAATTATCGTTTTAATTCCAAAGTACTTTCTTATGTCAATCGACCAGTTTCCGCGTATTAAGCGCTTGCCTCCCTATGTCTTTAATATCGTCAATGAATTAAAAGCCGAAGCACGTGCGCGCGGTGAAGATATCATTGATTTTGGTATGGGCAACCCAGATCAACCGGCACCAAAAGCTGTTATCGATAAGTTATGTGAAGTTGCCCAACGTCATGATACCCATCGCTATTCCATGTCCAGAGGAATTCCTCGTTTGCGGCGAGCAATCAGTAACTGGTATGGTGAGCGCTACAACGTTGATATCGATCCTGAACGTGAAGCCATTGTCACTATGGGTTCAAAAGAAGGTTTGGCCCATCTGGCGATGGCGATTGTGGATAAAGGGGATTCTGTCTTAGTGCCAAATCCGTCTTATCCGATCCACCCTTATGGGTTTGTTATGGCTGGCGCTGATATTCGACATGTTCCTATCACTGCAGACAATGATTTTTTTGCAGAACTTGAAACGTCTATAAAAAACACTTGGCCCAAGCCTAAAATGCTGGTGCTGAACTTTCCAGCGAATCCAACAACACAGTGTGTTGAGCTGGAGTTTTTTGAGCGAGTTGTAGAAATCGCTAAAGAACATAAAATCTGGGTGATTCAGGATCTGGCATATGCTGATATTGTTTATGATGGTTATACAGCGCCATCAATTATGCAGGTCAAAGGGGCGAAGGATATTGCCGTTGAATCATTCAGTCTGTCGAAAAGCTATAATATGCCAGGCTGGCGAGTTGGTTTCATGGTCGGCAACCCAACCTTGATTGGCGCTTTGGCACGAATTAAATCTTATTTGGATTACGGTACTTTTACTCCGATTCAAGTGGCGTCAATTCTGGCTTTGGAATCTCCTGAGTCGAAACAATGGACCAGTGATATTCGAGATGTATATCAGGAGCGTAGAGACGTGTGTTGTGCTGGTTTGAAAGCCGCTGGTTGGGATGTGGAAATACCAAAGGCAACAATGTATATCTGGGCTAAAATTCCTGAGGCATTTCGGGAATTGGGCTCTTTGGAATTCAGTAAGTTACTGTTACGAGAAGCGCATGTAGCAGTATCTCCAGGTGTTGGTTTTGGCGATTATGGCGATGAATATGTCCGTTTTGGTCTGATTGAAAATGAACATCGATCACGTCAGGCTATTCGCTCAATCAAGTCATTATTGAAGCACCCTGATAGAGTGAAACTATAACATTTTAAAGATTCTTTTTAATAACAAATCAAACGGTTAACTATGCAACAAGTAACTCTTGGAATTTTGGGTTTAGGGACAGTTGGCGGCGGTGTCGTCAATGTATTACGTCGAAATGCGGATACCATTCGGCGTAGAGCGAATGCTGATATAACAATTAAATCAGCTCTCGTGAAAGATATTAATCAGTCAAGAATTTGTGATTGCAGTGATATTCATTTGACCAGTAATGCTGATGACGTCATTAATGATTCTGATATTGATGTTGTTGTTGAGCTGATTGGTGGAACTACACTGGCTAAAAAACTGATTGAGCAAGCTATTAAAAATGGCAAGCACATTGTTACAGCGAACAAGGCTTTGATTGCTTTACATGGCAACGAATTGTTTGCCATGGCTGAAGAGCAGGGAGTGACTATCGCTTATGAGGCCTCAGTAGCTGGGGGTATCCCCATCATTAAAGCCCTGCGTGAAGGTTTAGTGGCGAATGACGTCGCTTTTATCGCTGGTATTATTAATGGCACAGGCAACTTTATTTTGACAGAAATGTTGGATAAAGGTCGAAGCTTCGAAGACGTTCTGGCTGAAGCTCAGGAGCTGGGTTATG
>JBOEHE010000084.1:0-25673 GCA_050633785.1 Arenicella sp. | reverse complement strand
TCTGCGCATCAGTGAAGCATACACATCCATCAAAAATGTATTCAATTGCCAGTTCTTACCCATGCCGGAAAACCCCAGAGACATAGAGCGTTCGACCAGCGAAGGAAAAGCGGTCAGAAACTCGGCCCGCTCTTCAGCTTGCATATTGAGGATGTCGCTATAAACATCCAGCGAATTGGGCTTCGCATCGTAATAGCCCATTTTGTTGGCAGTTTTCCGTGATTGTTTAACGATTTCGTCAAATAGTTCGCGATAAGGATCGCCTTTCTTGCGCAGAAAAAACATAGATGCCCTGTCCTGTTGTCCATTTCGGACCAGCATAATATTCACAGCTATTCCCTGTCAATAAATAGCTAAATTTTAGTTTTTATACATTAAATATTGAATACTTAAAATCCCCCTCCTACGGGATCCCGTAGTTTTTGCCATAAAACGGCAATACACTGGATGCTTGAGTTGACTCCACTTAGTAGCTCACCTATCCTCAAAAATGCCTGGAGGGTGAATTATGGGGATAATGGGTGTTATATGTTTAAATACGTTTGGATTACATTTCTCTTCATGGCTGATTATTCCTATGGAGCAAGCTTTTACGTCGCTACTAATGGCGACAATATGGCAACAGGATCTTCTGTTACTCCTTGGAAAACCATAGGCTTTGGCATAGAACAACTGAGTCCCGGAGACACTTTGATTGTCAAAGCAGGCACGTATACTGGCAAAGCTAACTTCATCAATAGTCATTTATACCCAGACCTACCCAGTGGAATAGATATCAACAACCGCACTACCATTAAGGCAGAAACACCCTTAAGTGTTCGAATTGAACATAACGGTTCTTTGAATTTCAATGAAGAACTGGTAAAAATTAAATCCGGTTACAATTACATTCATGTCGAAGGCTTTATCTTCAACCTTGAAAATGCTCCAAGTGATCCATCTTACATAGTAGCCATTGGCGGTGACTACAATATTATTTCCAAGAGTATTATGCGCCGAGCAGGCAGAGCAGACAAATATGGTGGCTGGATTGCCCTGCAAGGTGATTATAATCTGGCAGAAGATTGCGCCGGGGTTGGCAATGCACGATATGGGTTCTACACCGGTGGCACAGGATCATCGGCCCAATACAATATATTCAGGCGCTGTGTGGGTAGAGTGGATTATTCGAACTCTGACCAACCACAAGCTACTTTTTCTGTCTATGGCAATAACAGCAATGCCAACGTGCATGACCATTTGTTTCAAAACTGTATAGCCTTGGATGGCCATGCTGGTCCGTCTGGTGGTTTAGGCGAAGATATGAATACCTGGGGAGCCTGGTATTTCCCCAAAAATGCTACCAATGTCACTGTTCAGGGCAGTATATCATTGAACAGTGAAGTGCACTTTGGAGCATTTGTTGTCAAAGAAGAACAAGGTTCCAATGTGAAGTTGGAAAATACGGTCGCCTGGGGCACCTATGGTCCTGCCCCATTTATTCGAGGAGTGAAAGCAGGAGGTAACCAACCTTCTCTGAAAATGCATAATGTCACCATCGGTAACACACCAGCTGCTGCGTATGAAACTGGCTCAAGCAATCACATTGAGTTGAAAAACTCCTTATTGATTGGCAACGCCAGTATTGGAAAAATCAATGGCACAATGGTTTCGCATACCAACAATGCCGTTTCCCCTGCGAATTTTGCCGAAGGCAATAATCAGGTCAGCCTGGATACACTACCTGAGAACTTTCTTGACCCATCGACATCTGCTGATCTGACCGGAACTGGAGAGAATGGCGTTAATGTTGGCGCAACCATTTTAAAGTCCTATGGCGTCACAGGCACTGTCTGGGGACAAGCAGGCTATGACCAGTTAACCAATGAAAACCTCTGGCCCTGGAAGTATGAAGATGAGATTAAAGCCGTTTTTTCAGAATCTAATCCCTCGCCAATCGGGGTGACACCATCATCGAATAATACCATTCGAGGGTTTACCACTGATGAAGACGACTTCGGAACTCCCATGACTCTGACCAAATATATCTGGCAGGCTATGGGCACAAAAATCCCTGAGGGAATTTACGATCCAGACATTATTCCACCGGTAATGAGTAGCTGTGATGACTGGTATGTCATTCCTACTGTCAACAAATCGATATCAATAGTATGTCTTTGAAAATTTGAATGTATTCATTCCTGATTCTGATGATAGAATCTTCTTTTTATACTTGGACTAAGAATGAAATTAGACAAAAGAACAGATAGACTCTATGAGCTTGACCGTGATGATATAGACACACGGAAAGTCAAAGTTGAAGCACAAAAAGCGCTTATCTGGATCAGCATGATTTTATGTGGCATTTTTATCTACGAAGGTATTCACTCTCTAATCACCAAATACCAGCTTTCAAAAATTTTGAATGAAACAAGCCAGATTAGCGTGGCACAAAAAAATGCTCAGGAACTCAGAAAAATGGTTCACGACTTGAATCTGGAGAATAAAAAAATAAACCGGCTACTCAGAAATGAGATACATAAAAACCAAGCCATCAAGCAAGGAAAGATTGAATGGTCCAGAAGATGAGAAACCTGGGTTAATCCAACTCAACTTGCACACTTTGCTTTCTCCTGGCCTCTCGATAAATAGTAAAAATAGCTGCGGCAACAACTATTGATGCTCCAACCCAGGTCGGCACTCCGGGGATATGATCAAATACCAGAAAACCTAACAAGGTTGCCCACAAAAGCCGCACATAATCAAGTGAGGCTAACAATGAGGCTTCACCATGCTTATAAGCGAAGATATTACAGCGCTGCCCAAAATAAGATATCACCGCTAGAATAGCCAACAGACACCACTCAAACATTGTCGGTGTCTTCCAGTAGTATATACCTGGGATTGCCATTGCCACTGAAATACCCAAAGACGACCAAGTCATTATAGTATCGGCATTATCACTACGAGACAGAATTCTCAACAGGACCATCACTCCAGCAGCCCCTGCCGCTCCTGCCAATGCAGCCAGACTATAGATAGAAAAGTTGGCTGTGCCAGGCTGCAGCATGATCATGACACCAACAAACCCAAATACGACGGCACCCCAACGATACACTCCAACTATTTCTCCAAGAAACCACACGGCAAAAATAGTGATAAAAAAGCTTTTGGCAAAAAAGATCGCCGTTGCATCTGCCAAAGGCATGTAAATCACAGCCGTGAACCCGCCAAGCATGGCAACAAGAGCAAAACTTAAACGCAAAACCTGCAAGCCTGGTCGCTCAGATCGTAAAGCTCCTGGAAAGTTACTTATAATTGCAGGCATAACCATAAGCACCATTCCCAGTTGTCGCACTAAGAGTATTTGTGTGATGTGCAAATGTTGTCCCACGACCTTTATCAGCAAGGCCATCAGAGAAAATAAAACGGAAGCCAACATCAGAAACAACGTACCCTTCAGATTATCAGGTAATCGATAAAACCAGTTCAAATGATAAATCCTATTAGAGCCAAAGTATGAATATAAGAATGAAAGTTGGTGCCGAAAGTAATATTTTTTGGAGTTTGCGTATCATACAGTTAAATCAGAAAAATCAAACAAAACTTTCGATTAATGACACTGTAACTGAGAAAAAAATCAACCAGTAAAATAATAGTTTATATTTACATAAAAATACTTATCAATAGCTCACTAACTGCATTATACTTCGCGCCCTTAAATTAACTCTGCAGTAAAAAAGGTATCAGTATAATGTCCACTAACATCAATCCAGCTTCTCAGAAAGTTGAAAATGCATTTAATGATATAGAAAACGAAATATTCTCTGGTGACATGTTCTCCCAATGGAGAGGGTCATTTGAAGTAAAAAAAGTCTATATCAAAAAAGAGAATGCTGATATCAAGTGTGATCTGGATATTCGTTTGGCACATTGGCCTGACGGAGTGTTTGTCAAAGTATATAAGCACAAAGCATTAGCGGCACTACCATATGTAAAGGACCCACAAGTCTGCAAAGATCACCTTGGAACAGAACCTATACCCTGTAAATTCTGGAAAGATTCATTTTACTTTTCCCACTTAAAGAACCTGGATCAGGGTCGTTATGTTCTACTCGAGGGCAATGATATGTCTGACGATGACAGCAAAACATGTCTGAAAAAATTGCATGAATATATTGAAGAAATCAATGATATAGTGAAAACAGGTTAGTTCGGGTCAACCAATAGAACTCGATTCTCACAACTAACAAATTGCTACTCAAAGCCGATCATAAGGTATCGGCTTTGAGTAAATAGCAGACAAGCATATAGATAAACTATCTCAAATCAGGGCTTAGTTAGCACAGTGGTATAATATACATTTCTAATGTTTTATTGTACCTGATAGGTAATAGCGACTGCCCTTGCCGTCAGAATATAGGTATTGTCTTTAGCAAGAGTGACCTTTTTGGGGACATGCGCTATTGAGATATCAATACTTCTTCCATTACTCGTCAGCTCAGGGAAGTCAGCAATGGCATCACTGGCAGGGTTGGTAATTACCAATTCAGCCCCTCGGGCAAAAGGACCTAATTGGACGTTAGTGTTAGCATTAAGAACAGGCATAGTTTCTTCCTCATATAAGTTTATGATAGATAAATTGAGCAGGACACATGAATTTGAGACCTGAACCTGAGGCACTGTAATACGTTTTTAGATCACTGAATTGGGGTAAACGATGAACAATATGGGGAAAACTATTATGCCTGGATCAATGAGAGGAAAATAAACACTAGAGTAATTTAATGTAATGACAGCCAGATGATATTGGAAAAAGCCTGGGAAAAACTGCTCCGTCAAAGGTTCTAAATTAAGGTTATATATCATATGCGCACTGTACTGAGATTCAATACAACACAGCTAATGCAGGGTGTTATTCTTTTATATAGGTAACCAGTGCATAACGTCTATTTGAGCAATATAGACGTTATTGGGCCAGCATCTGACAAGTGTAATTCAACGGAGATTAATCGAGTAATCTCCGTCAATTTAATACAAAGTAGCTAACAATCAGTTCTTTGACCGTTTCTTTTGTTTTTCAAATTCCAGCCACTGTTGATATTCCGTGAATTCCTGATATTCAGTCGAACCTTGCTCACGAGCATTCAGCCATTCACGATAAGAGACCGAATTTGAATCAGTACTGCCGGAATTCAATGTTGTATTGTTTGCCGGCGTTGCTGCAACAGCAGCAGTTCCTGATGTGTTGTTTTCCTTTAGCTTTTCTATTTCTGCGCGAAGTTCATCGTTCTCTGCTTTAAGTTCTTCTACTTCATTCTTCTCTTTTTTAGAAGAACCTCCAAAGATGCTGCCTACATTCAGTTTATAGACGCTCGTTAGTTTATCTTTTCTAGGATGGTGCGAAGACGGTTCTTCTACAGGTGTGCCAGAGGAGGCACATGCTGTAACCAAGAATAATGGAAGCAAAACCAACAACAATCTTTTCATAATCATCTCAACGTTATATTTAATACAGTGCAGCATTAGATTAAGGGGACTACTCCCTTTTACAATGCATAGCATAATACGCTATTTTGTAGACATTTCCAGTATCTATATGCTGGTATATATAGCTTTTATGTAATATTTAAATCATTGAAAGACGATAGATAACTAAGTAGCCTAAGCCTCTTCAGACAAGAGCCTGAAGGCTATAAGACGTATGCTGCTCTATATTTTGAAAAGCCAAGCCAAATGAACCTGGACCTTACCATTGTATTTATGAGGCTTGCACACCTTCACAATGAATAATACCCATTAATATTGTCGGTTCTACGATAGTGACCTGCCGTTTATGAATCACCAGAATCCCTTTCTGCTGAAATCGTTTTAACAAACGACTGATTGTTTCCGGTGCCATGCCCAGATAGCTGGCAATATCCTGACGGGCCATAGCCAGCACTAAGTCAGTGGCTGAGTGCCCACGTGCTTTATAACGAGTGGATAAATTATGCAAAAAGGAAGCCAGTTTCTGTTCAGCTGTCTGCTCGCTTTGCTCGACCTGAATGACATGCGCCACATGGATATCACGACTCAACAATCGCAGTAACTGCCTCTGTAATTCGGGTATAGTGGAACATAAACGTGTCAGTTGTTCATAGTCCATTTCGCACAATACGGCCGTATCCAGTGCCGTTGTGGTGCATGTATATTGCTGCGGATAAATGGCATCCAAACCGAACAACTCACCTGGCAGGTGGAAACCGAGCACTGATTCATTACCACTTTCATCCACTCTGGATGACTTATACATTCCAGATTTGACAGCATAAACCTTACGAAAAGGATCTCCCTGGTGCACTGCTATTTCTCCGCTATGCTGTACCGCAGAGTTTTTTATCATCGCCTCCAATTTGACCAAGCCTTGTTTATCAAGCCCCAATGGCAAACAGATCTCACTCATTGAGCAATGTGAACAGGAGTGTTTTTGCTTCATACGATAAAACCCAGGGTTGTAAAAAAAGTGCGCTTCAACCATTCGCCTCAGTGTGTAAACTATCATACCTCTTGATATATTTCACAGAGGATTTATTTTAATAAGGCCTATTCTCTAAAACGCTCTAGATGGTCTTAGAGAATTTAACGACATTTTCCCGGCTACGATTATCCGCAGTGAAATAGCCATCAAAAACCATAGCTATATTACGCAGAAAATAACGACCTTTGCTCGTAATATAAAAACCTTGTTCATTCAAAGTTAACAACCCATCCTCGGAAAAGCCCTGTAAACGCTCCCATACCGAAGAAAAATACTGTCTAATATCCAACTGATATTGTTGTTCAAACACATCGAATTGCACTTTTTGCTGGCACATTATGGTCTGAATAATATCTCTGCGTATTTTATCATCTTGTGACAGGCTGATTCCCCGACTTGTCGGCAAATGACCTGTATCCAACATAGCGTAATAACTGGGTAAATGCGCTGAATTCTGAGAAAAAGCATGCTCAAACTGGCTGATCGCACTGACCCCTATCCCAACAAGATCCGTTTCAGCATGTGTAGTATAACCTTGAAAATTACGCTGCAAACTACCGCTGCGACGAGCTTTACTGAGATTATCATGTGGTAATGCAAAATGGTCCATACCGATATGTTCGTAACCCGATCGCTGTAAATACTGCAGTGCATTCCTGGTGATCGCAAAACGGGTAGCGACATCAGGCAATGTTGTTGGATCCAACATCTTCTGGGAAGCAATTCGTTCCGGTAAATACGCAAAATTATAGATAGCCAAACGCCCCACTTCTGCATTGGCTAGTATTTTCAAGGTATTTTCAAAACTCTCCTCCGTTTGATGCGGCAAACCAGAGATTAGATCAACTGACACAGAGCTTTCCCCTCCTTTCTGGGCCGCAGCGACTATATCCAACACTTGCTGTTCTGATTGCAAACGGTTGATTGCCTTCTGCACTGCAGGTGAGAAATCCTGTACACCAATACTGAAACGATTAAATCCCAGATTGCGCAAAGCCAATATTTGTTCAGCATCAGTATAGCGTGGGTCAATTTCGATACTGATTTCCAATTCTCCGGGATAACCCAGGTGAAAATTTCGGGCGATACATTCCAATAAACCTTCAATTTGTTCAGTACTGAGAAAATTAGGTGTGCCACCCCCCAGATGAATCAAATTAACTAAGCGGTCACTGTCAAAAAGTTGGCTTTGCAGGCTGATTTCTTTATAGACATACTCCAGATACTTATCTGCCTTATTAGATTGCTGAGTCACTATTTTATGACAAGCACAGAAATAACACAGAGAATGGCAGAACGGAATATGGACATAGACAGACAATGGTCTGGGCAATAAAGCATCATTGCTTATCCGGGTATGTTCGATATAGGCGTCCCGATCGAATGATTCATCAAACTGTGCGGCTGTTGGATACGATGTGTAACGCGGACCATAGGTATCATATTTTGCTAAAAATTCAGCATTAAAATCAAAAACCATAATGTGCCAAGTGCCTTTCTTTCACTGTCGTTGTAAAGGTTATCAGCATACGGAATGATTTCGTGATCGTTCTTGATTTGAGTCAAGAACACCGGTGAATAGCTCAATAATAATCAGTTCTCGATTATCTCTAACATGAAGGTGAGTAATGAGTGATTCTGGCTTAGGCCGAACAAATAATGAGCAATATAACGAACATATCATTCGCCAGTTTTCTATTATGACCATAGTCTGGGGCATAGTTGGCATGTCTGTTGGTGTGTTAATAGCAGCGCAACTGGCATGGCCTGTACTTAATTTTGATGTCCCATGGCTTACATTCAGCCGTTTACGCCCTTTACATACCAACGCTGTTATTTTCGCTTTTGGTGGTTGCGCCTTATTCGCCACCTCATACCATATAGTTCAACGCACATGCCAGGTGCCATTATTTGCGCCTAAGCTGGCGGCATTCACATTCTGGGGTTGGCAGGCAGTGATTGTGCTGGCAGCAGTAACACTGCCCATGGGGTTCAGTCAGTCAAAAGAATATGCCGAACTTATCTGGCCAATCGATATTCTGATTACCGTAGTCTGGGTGGCTTATGCCATTGTCTTCTTCGGCACGATTGCCAAACGTAAGATCGCCCATATTTATGTGGCCAACTGGTTTTATGCCGCCTACATCATCACAGTGGCGGTATTGCATATTATCAACAATCTGGCTATTCCAGTGAGTCTGACAGAGTCTTACCCTGTTTTTTCAGGTTCCGTTGATGCCATGACCCAATGGTGGTATGGGCATAATGCGGTTGGTTTTTTTCTGACTGCGGCTTTTCTAGGCATGATGTACTACTTTGTGCCTAAGCAAGCCAATCGCCCGGTCTATTCCTATCGTTTGTCAGTAGTGCATTTCTGGGCATTGATCTCAGTCTATATGTGGGCTGGCCCTCACCATTTACACTACACAGCACTGCCTGATTGGGCACAATCGCTGGGAATGGCTTTTTCCATAATTTTATTAGCTCCTTCATGGGGTGGAATGATTAATGGCATGATGACCTTATCCGGTGCTTGGCATAAGTTGCGTTCAGATCCCATTTTGAAGTTTATGATCGTCTCTCTGTCGTTTTATGGCATGTCCACTTTTGAAGGTCCCATGATGTCAATCAAGACAGTCAATGCCTTGTCTCATTACACTGACTGGACGATCGGGCATGTCCACTCAGGGGCATTAGGCTGGGTTGCATTCATTGTCATTGGTTCACTCTATTCACTGCTACCGAAACTCTACGGCAAGCACGAAATGTACAGCACTGACTGGATTAATCTGCATTTCTGGCTGTCTACCATTGGAGTGTTGCTATATATCAGCTCCATGTGGATTGCCGGGGTCATGCAAGGTTTGATGTGGCGGGCAATCAATGATGACGGCACTCTGACCTATGCTTTTATTGAAAGTATCAAGGCAACCTACCCATATTATGTCGTGCGTTTCATTGGTGGCTTAATGTTTCTTTTGGGCATGTTCCTAATGGCCTATAACGTCTATAAAACCTGCTATGGCAACGACCCTGAACAGGATCTGGGTTCACCAGAAACGAACAAAAAACCACCGCTGACACCGTCAGTTGATCAATCGGTTCAGATGAAAGAGGCTGCACAATGAAACACGAATTCATCGAAAAAAATATTGGCTTGATGGGCATACTGATAGCTCTGGTCATCAGTGTTGCCGGCATGGCGGAAATCGTTCCTTTAATGTTCCAGGCTCAGACCACCCAACCCTCCCCTGGAGTTGTACCGCATTCTCCTATCGAACTGGCGGGTCGGGATATCTATGTCAGCGAAGGTTGTTATAACTGTCACTCACAAATGATACGACCATTTGTTTCTGAAAGTTTACGCTACGGCCCTCCATCGCAGGCTGGGGAATCAGTTTATAACCGCCCTTTTCAATGGGGATCCAAACGAACCGGCCCCGACCTGGCAAGAGTTGGAGGACGTTACACCGATGAATGGCATATCGTGCATTTAAACAACCCTCGCGACCTGGTACCTGAATCGAATATGCCAGGCTTTCCCTGGCTGGCTGAAAAGATCGTAGACCCGCAGTTGGTTCAGCGCAAAATGCGTGTCTTGAAAATGCTGGGACATCCCTATTCAGAGGAACAAATCAAGCAGGCCCCTGAGCAATTGGTCAATGTCACTGAAATGCAGGCCATGGTTGCCTACCTGCAATCGCTTGGGGTCAGAGTCAACACCGAAAACAGTCAAGGAGGTACAAAATGATGGGTGTCATCAATGGTCTTTTCACACTTGTATTGTTGGTCATTTTTATTGGTATCTGGGTATGGGCCTGGAGCAAAAGAAATGCAGATACGTTTGCCGCTATGGCTCACCTGCCCTTGCTTGATCAGGACAGCACTGAAGTCTCAGATATGGCCACAATCAGTTTCATAAACAAGCAACACAATGACATCGAGGTTACTGACAATGACTAACGCCTGGAGCATTTTCATCATAGTTCTGGTCATAGGCAATATCATCGGTCTGGTCTGGTTATTGTTTGCAACCAACCGTCCAAATGGCATCCAGAATGACAAGACCATGGGCCATGAATGGGATGGTATTGCAGAGTTGAACAAACCATTGCCTCGTTGGTGGTTATGGTTATTCATTCTGAGTGTGGTTTTTGCATTGGCCTATTTATATCTTTATCCAGGTCTGGGCAATTACTCGGGCCATCTCGGTTGGACCCAAATGCGCGAATATGAACAGGCTAAAGCAGCTAATATTGAAAAGCAAAAAGTTCATTTCTCTGCGTTCGCTGAACTGGATATTGAACAATTAGCCAATAATAGCTCCGCCATGCAAACCGCTGGCAGACTGTTTGCTAACAACTGCGCTACCTGTCACGGCTCTGATGCTGGCGGCGCCAGAGGCTTTCCTGATCTGACCGACAATGATTGGCTCTTCGGCAATAGCGCCGAACAAATACAACAATCAATTGCTGAAGGTCGCAATGGCAACATGCCCAATTTGGGTTTAAACGATTTAAAAGTTGGCTTACTGGCAAACTATGTCGCCAATTTAAGTGGGCGAAAAGTCACAGCGCATTCAAAAATAGAAGGCAAAAAACACTTTGCCATCTGTACTGGGTGTCATGGTCACAATGGTGAAGGCAACCAATTATTAGGTGCAC
This sequence comes from Arenicella sp., assembly GCA_050633785.1. GTDB lineage: Bacteria > Pseudomonadota > Gammaproteobacteria > Arenicellales > Arenicellaceae > CALKZN01. Next base: position 14,510 of record JBOEHE010000084.1, on the reverse strand, counting down.
CCAACTTAACCGACAATATCTGGTTACATGGTGACTCTATTGCAGACATCAAACACACTCTGCGTAATGGCAGACAATCGAGAATGCCAGCATTCAAAACACTGCTAAGTGACGACGAGATACGCTTATTAAGTGCTTATGTACTGTCATTCAGCGTTGTAAGGCAGGCTCAAGAATAATGCCTTTTTCGTCATACATCCAAGGTTTACGCAGACAGTTACCCGTTATTGGCATAGTCATATGGGTCTCATTCGTAGGTGCCTCAATAGCCACCATGCTATTTTTCGCAACATTTGACCCTGAATTACTGGCCAGTTTCGCCACATATCCAATAGAACTCAGCCGAACGGCTGGCTACAGCCTTGGCTTTCTCTTGTTCTGGCTGTTGCTGGCCAGCAATGGCCTGATTATCGCGTGGATGACGCTAAATCCTAAAATTACAGAGAAGCACTCTTAGGCTCTAAATGGCAAAAAACGAAACAATCACCCCCAAGCAAAGCACCTCTTTGTACGAAGCCCAACAGAAAATATATTCACGTGAGGTAAAAGGCAAGTTCCAATCCCTGCGCATGCTTTCAATGTGTCTACTGCTGGGGCTATATTACCTTGTCCCTTGGCTGTCCTGGGGTGAACGTCAGGCGGTTTTATTTGATTTACCTGCACGAAAATTTCATATTTTTGCACTGACTCTCTGGCCTCAGGATTTCTTTTTCCTGACTCTGCTGCTGATTATTGCCGGTTTGTCGCTGTTTTTCTTCACGGCATTGGCAGGAAGAATCTGGTGCGGCTATGCTTGCCCACAAACAGTCTGGACAGAAGCGTTTATCTGGATGGAACGGCTGACGGAAGGCAGCCGAAATAAACAAATACAACTGGACAAAGCACCCTGGAGTTTGTTGAAAGTCCGTAAAAAGCTAAGCAAACAAATACTCTGGGGCAGTTTTTCTTTGTGGACTGGACTGACATTTGTCGGGTATTTCACACCGATTCAAACTTTGATCAGCGGCATACTAAGCTGGCAGTTATCGGGCTGGGAAAGCTTCTGGATCTTGTTTTATAGCCTTGCAACCTATGGTAATGCAGGCTTTCTGCGAGAACAAGTTTGCCAATATATGTGTCCCTATGCTCGTTTTCAGAGCGCCATGTTTGATAGCGATACATTGATTATTGCCTATGACCAAGATCGGGGCGAACCCAGAGCTCGCGGCGCCAAGCGTAAACAAGGCAATGTCGTTGGAGACTGCATTGATTGCAGTCTGTGTGTACAAGTCTGCCCTACAGGTATTGATATTCGCGATGGCCTGCAATATGAATGCATCGCCTGTGCAGCGTGCATCGATGTTTGCGATCAGGTAATGGACAGTGTAGGCCGCCCTCGAAACCTGATCAGCTATACAACAGAATCAGAAACATCCAAGACACTTTCAACTATATTGCTACGCCCAAGAATCTTGATATATGCAGGATTACTGGGTATTGCCTGCATTGGCTTTGTCACCGCTTTACTTCTTCGCAGCGAACTGCAAGTGGATATTCTGCGTGATCGAAATGCTCTATATCGAATGATAAGTAACAACACCATTGAAAATATTTATCATATAAAAGTTATGAATAAGAGCCACGCCGACCAGTACTACCAGGTAACAGTGACCGGGCTTGACAACGCAACTGCCCAATGGGTGACATCGCCTGGGGGGAAGAGCACTCCTGAACAATCCAATCTTGTTCCTGCAGGCAGCATAGGTGACTTCACTGCCAGCATACATCTGCCGGAAAAATCGCAACAACAGCGCAACCAAACCGTTTATCTACGCATCACTGAACTCAATGGTAAACACCCTCAATCCGTAACGGAAGAAACGCGCTTCTGGGGACCTGAACAACTTGCAGACTAAGTATGAACTAAGACAACAAAACCTTTTTATGTGCCTTTATTTGAGAAATAACACTATGAATACACCACCATTGTCACAACAATCGTTAAATGAACCACAAACCCCTTCTGCCTGGTATCGCAATATCTGGGTCTGGTTTATTATCGCTTTGCCATTAACTGTGGTTGCAGCCAGCATGGTCACTATTGTCATTGCCTACAACAACGCTCCTACCCTCATTAACACTACAGCAGCTGACACCCCAAACCAGTCAACGGTTAAATAACCCATGTCTGAAAGCATCTTCATCAGCAACCAGAATGACACCCCTGCTCACACCTTGCCTCAAAGGGATAAAAAGCCTTTAGCAGAAAGAGAGCCTTCAGCAGTAAGAGAGCCTTCAGCGATAATAAAGCCTCCAACAGCAAAAGGACTTTCAGCTAATGAAAAACCTTCAATCAATAAAACATCCGTAATAAATGCAATTGCCAACAACAACTGTTTTCACTGTGGCCTGGACATTCCGGCATACAGCAAATTCTATATCACTGTTAACACCGAAAGACATCAGGTCTGTTGTCCTGGCTGCATGGCGGCTGTCGAATTTATTCAACAACAAGGCTTAAGCGACTTTTACCAACATCGTGGCGAGCAATTACCTTTTATCGCAGCAAGAAAGGTTTCTGATATCCAAGATGGTTCGCCTTGGCAAGACTACGACAAAGCAACGATCAGCACTCGATATATACGCATTGATAACAGCAAAAACCGAGTCCAAACCAGCATATACATTCAGGGAATGTATTGCAGCAGCTGCGCCTGGTTAATCGATCGTGCCCTGCGTTCTCTGGCCCCTGATATCGCTATTAACCTCAATCCGAATACTCGTCGTTTGAATCTGGAATGGTCATTAGAATCAACTGATCAGGCTGCCCCTTCAGCTTCAAGTGTAAAAGTAAAATTCAGCGATATACTCTCAACGATTGCCAGTCTGGGTTATCAACCCCGTCCGATTGAATATCATTCACAATCGAGCGACGAAACGCATCACAAACTGGATGCCTATGAACAGGAGAATCATGCAGCCTTGAAGCGATTAGCGGTAGCAGGCTTTGGCATGATGCAAGTAATGACATATGCCATTGGTCTCTATTTTGGTGATTTTCAAGGCATTGACCCACAGCTGCGGCATTTTCTCAATTCAATAAGTCTGTTGCTTGCCACCTGGGTTGTTTTTTATGCTGGATACCCTTTTTTCAGGCATGCCTGGTTTGACCTTCGCAACCGACACCTTGGGATGGATGTGCCAGTGGCTATAGCCATTGGCGGAGCTTACAGCGCCAGTGTTGTTTCGGTACTGTCCGGTAGCGACAAAAATATCTATTTCGACTCAGCCGTGATGTTTGTTTTCTTTTTATCTCTGGGTCGCTTTCTGGAAATGCGCGCCCGTTATCAGTCAGGTTCCGATGAAGATGCATTACGGCAAATGTTACCACCGTTGATTACTGTTGAGCGTCAGCAAGATCACCAATGGAACACACTGGCCATCGAACCTCAGCAGATTCAACGCCAGGATCGCATTAAACTCAATGTTGGCGAAACCATTCCTTTTGATGGCAAAGTACTGTCTGGTTCAGCCAGAGTCGATCAGTCTTTTCTGACAGGTGAAGCAAAGCCCATATTGGTAGAAACCAAGGACAATGTTACTGCTGGCAGCATCATCCGCAGTGGCCATTTACTCTTATCTGCGACCCACAATTGGCAAAATTCAACGATAGCTTCCATCAAACGCTTACTGGACAAGACACAAGCTGGTCAGCCCCAACAGTTATTACTCGCTGATAAATTGGTGCGTTATTTTATAGGCACTTTGCTTGTACTAGCCACTGTTACGGCAATTTTCTGGGTAGGCTATCAACCTGAACGCGCCTTTGCCGTCACTCTGGCAGTTCTGGTAGCCTCATGTCCCTGTGCATTTGCTCTGGCAACACCAGTGGTTACCACAGTAGCCAGCCATGTTCTGGGCAAGCAAGGAATTCTGTTGGCCAACTACACTGCCTTGGACAAATTATTGACCGTCAATCACTGGTGTTTTGATAAAACCGGCACCTTATCGCAAGGTCAGATGAGTGTGGAAAAAATCATCACCTATAAGGAAGCCGATGTGCAGGATTGCCTGCAACTAATAGCCGCATTGGAGCGTAATGTTGACCATGTATTAGCAGCAGCATTGACGCAAACACCAACCTCATTTGTGGCCAAGAACGTCTTCCACAGCAATGGTAATGGTTTATGTGGAACCATTGACGGCACAAACTATTACCTGGGGAAATCCGATTGGGTCTATACAAACGCTCAAATTAAAACCCTGCAGCCAGAAGAGCATTCTGACCGGCGTTATACCCGAGTGACTCTGGCCCGTGAAGGTTTGTTGCTAGCTGATGTTTATCTACGTGATCAGATACGCAATGATGCCGAACCTTTTATGTACTGGCTCAAGGCACAATCCAGTGTTGGCATGAGTGTCTTAAGTGGCGACCGACAATCCGTTGTCGATGACTTTTGTGATGAGCTTCCTTTAGTTGATGCACTTGGTGATTTATTGCCCAACGACAAACTCAAACAGATTGCAAAAATGCAACAGGATGGTGCGATTATAGCCATGGTTGGTGATGGCATTAACGATGCTCCCGTATTAAGCCAGGCAGACGTCAGCATCGCTATGGCGAATGGCAGTGAATTGAGCCAAAGCCAAGCAGACATTATTGTCCTTGGTGGCCGTTTGAGCAATCTACAATCTGCAATTCAAATTGCACAGAAGGCACAGCGCATCATAAAACAAAATTTCTTTTGGGCAATTGCCTACAACCTGACAGTTTTACCATTGGCCATGTCTGGAATGCTTGCACCCTGGCTTGCCGCCATAGGTATGTCATTAAGTTCATTGCTGGTCGTTCTTAATGGGCGGCGCTTAAAACGTCAAAACAACCAGAGAACTACCGACACTCGTCAAGAATATTCCAACCATTGCCATTTCTTATGATCATCCTCTACCTTCTAATTCCGCTCAGCATTGTCTTTGTGATAGTCACTTTATACGCCTTTTTCTGGGCAGTCACAGCAAACCAATTCGGCGACCTGGACTCTCCTGCATGGCGCATTCTTGAGGATGACACACCTGTCAACCCAATGAGAACAACAGCAACAGATGTCGACGCATTATCTAACAATAAACAACTGGATGGTAAACCCTTAAATCAGCAACTAGAAATAACGGAGAATTCATGACCTTTTTTTCCGCTTTATTTCTTGGTTTGTTAGCCAGCGTTCATTGCGCTGGCATGTGTGGTGGCCTGCAAACTGCTTTTCAACACACTACGCTTCTACGCAGCCCCCAACAAATTCAACGGCATTTAATCATGCTCAACCTGGGTCGTATCGTGGTGTATACCATCATCGGTTCAATATTGGCCGGGGCAGGAGCTTCTCTGGCTATGCAGTTGAATATGAACCTGTGGCTATCTGCCGCACAGTTCATGCGCATTGCTACAGCAACAATCCTGCTATTGGTCGGTATACAATTGATAATGACGCAAAAACGCCCCTTGCTCTGGCTTGAATCACTGGGGTATCGACTATGGCGTTTTCTGCAAGACTATTTAAAGCTCAAACCAGCTACAAACTATCGACAGTCATTGCGACTGGGACTTATCTGGGGACTTCTGCCCTGTGGACTGGTTTACTCAGTATTACTGGCTGCCAGTGTCAGTGGCTCTGCCTTAAATGGAAGTCTACTGATGTTGGGATTTGGCATTGGCACATTGCCTGCTATGTTATTAACAGGAAATGCCTTTATTTTTTTTAAAACCTGCCTACAACGAAAGGCCATACAACATACAGGCGGCAGTATTTTTATTATCTCTGGCAGCCTGATATTACTCGCCCCCTTTATAGTCACGCACGACGCAGTCAAAAACCAACCTATTCTATTAAATCTGGTCAATTGCTTTACCTGAGAACGGCTTGCCCTATTGATAATAAAACGATCAGGCTCGCTTGCCACTCACACCGGTCTTCACCGCAGAACCTATTAAATGAGCTAACCGTAGCGCCTCTGGTACGTTGCCAGTGTCCGTGACACGTTGCAACAAAATACCAGCCAACTCTGGTTCAATCCCTCTACATTGAAAGACAAAACCCGAATATTGCTCGATTTCTCCGGCTTTATGAATCAGCTCTCGGCGATATTCATAATCGTCAAAATTTCTCAGAGCTTTATCTACTGCCTGCAAGTCTGGGTGCCTTCTCATAACAGCGATGCAGGGTAATTGAGTATCGTGCGCTAAAGCAAGCAAATCAACAATATTAAAACCACCAAAAGCAATGCCATCTAATAACACAGCATGAAGTTGTGAATGAAATTTATTCTGTGTCACCAGTTGCGTAATACAAGATGTTGCCTCTGTTCCATCCTTGGACAATTTCCCCCAGACCATGCCTTCAAAACGGGTATTAGAACAAACGATTCCCGAGACATTAACGTCAGTATCACGCTGTTTGGAAAAAGGCGCATCGTCAAAACCGATAATGCGCAAACGTTTATTCAACCGGATAGCTTCAACAATATTATTCATAGTCTAAACAGCTGTATTAGCACTTTGCTCGGAAAGGAACATGATTTTTGGGCCTATCATCCTACAGTATCATCACTTCAACTTCCTGAATCAGGAAAATATTCAAGAATGTCTCCTGGTTGGCAATTCAAGGATTCACAAATCTTCTCTAACGTTGAAAATCGCACACCTTTTACTTTGCCAGTACGCAACAATGACAGGTTTTGTTCGGTAATACCAATTTGAGCCGCTAAGTCTTTACCCTTCATTTTACGCTTTGCAATCATGACATCCAGGTTTATTTGAATAGACACAACAGGAACCCTCTAAATAAATTGTCGATTTTCAGATTGTAGCCTGCTGCCTGCGACCAGAAGATCACTGACTACCCAGAATATCATTGCTAAAGCAATCAATGTCAGCTCCTGACTGCCAAAAAACAATGAAAAGACTTTTTCTCCCTCAGGGTGATTGAGTGAGAGAAGCACACTCGCTCCCGAAAAACAAATGGGTTTCGCTAATGCCTGTACTAACAATAAAATTGAGAAACGCCTGATATTCAAACTATTGGCTAAATTAAAGAGTTCTCCAGTGGCTATTTTTCTAAAGGCCAAATGTAAAAAATATAACCCAAACAAACCAATCGCTAGATAAACAGCAGTTGAAGCCCAGAGCAGATACCACTGCCATTGCTCGACTGTCGTCCAGTAAATAGGCAACCTGAGGTTACTTTGTGCTAATTCTGCAAACCAGGCAATATCGATCAAAAAGCTAAATAAAACGATAAGCATAAGTGCAATAGTCGCCATACTACCCCAGGAAATAAGATACGAAAGTTTTTTACTCATGATTAATAACCTATTGACATAGTTGTTTTACGACTATAAATTATCGTTTTACAATAATTTAGTCAAGGAATAATTTAAATGAAATTAATTACTTTATCTGCAATAAGCATGCTAACAGGGAGTCTTCTGTTATCCAGCCATACGTTTGCATTGACAATGTCTGAGTTTAAAACAATATGTGAATCGTCAACTGTGGAATGTAAAGACCACCCTATTTTACAAGCCTATGTCGGCGGTGCCTTGGACGTTGTAGCTGTGTTAGCTGAAGAAACGAGCTATCTAGATAACATTTATTGTGAGGATACTTCGACTTTGTTCGACATTAAGCGAATCATTCCTTTTATGGAGCAACATCAAGAAGAACATGCTACCAATAACGCGATGTTAGTGTTAATCAAATACCTGGAAGAGCACAGCGGCTGCTGATATGTCCAATACAAAATTAGTCACAATCCCTCAAATTACTAAGAGTTTTACATGAAAAAATACGCACTATCGCTAATACTAACTGCGATCATTATTAGCAGTTGTAGTAACAAACAAGTTTACGAAAACATTCAACAAAATGCCCAACGTGAATGTCGCAAACTACCAACACCAGACTACCAGAAATGCATGGAACACTACTCAGAAAACTTTGAGTTATATACTCAAAAGCGCGAAAACATTTTAAAATAATACGTGAATAGTTTTTTAAACATTAAGGGTTTACAACATAAATTCATTGACAATATATAACAGACTACTCTTCTTGGTTCCGTTCTTTTGGAAACCAATTCCATAGCTCTTTCTCCCCTGTAATTTCAGTAAGGAATGAACCATCGATTTTGTCTTTGCGCACATACTTCGCTTTAAATAACAGTCGACCATTTCTCTCCAAACGCCAGACCAATCCTTCAGGAAGGTCCAGTGAACCATGATAACCTTTGTCCAACAGGCGTAAAGCATCGTCAATCTGACAAGGTCCACCAGTGTAGATGATGTGTGGATTAGTAAAAGACTGTACTTCACATCGACTTTTTAATTCGGCGCAGCTGATAGCCTTATTATCATTATCAAATAGGTCAAAAGCGACAAACGGTTCATGTTGTAACTCATAACGAGTACCATGAGCCATCGCGAGCCATTCGCCACAGACTCTTTCACCATCATTCAACAAGGCTAAAAACCGCGCTTGATGTACATCAACCCAGTCACTCCATAATTGCCGTGATTCATTAGGTGATTCACTAGCGAGGTCCCCATCTCTGCCTAATGCCAGAATATCATCACCTCTGCGATAAGCACAGACACAAGAACCATCCAGCTTTTCTTGAATTGTAACGACATCATCATGAGTTACCGACTTTTGAGTGAGCATGTTTGCCTTACTATTATCAATCGTTCTATCCGCTTCTCCGGTGCGAGACCCTGGCAAATGGGGAATTGAATAATAGGCTTTTGTTGCTAGTACACGAGTCTTACGGTTCAAGTTTTTTAATTTTGCCCGAGCATCTTCGGTATTCAGGAAACGTAACATCTTTACCCGGTATGTAATGACATCGCGATGAACCAGTAAAGTTGCATCATCTTCAATGTTTAGAACCTTCAACAAGTATGATCTTAACCATGATAATACCTCTTTCATAGAGCGTGGTTGTTGGCCTGCACTAAACTCTATTACGTCTCTTTTCCACTGCCTTTGAGATGTTTTACTTTGGCCAAAATCTCCATAGAAAAAGCGCTTGCTTATATCAACCGGATCAAGTCGGCTTTCGAAAGCCAAGTGTATAGCATTACGCAGCAACTCAGTATTCAGAGAGTTCTGCCGGCACATGACGTACAAATCCCAAAGTGTTTTAGACATCCAGGCACCATTAAGATGTTCGAATAGACCGTGAAATTTCCATGCCAAAGCAATCTCCAGAGCGACCGTTTTAATCATCACTTTCGAATAAAACTCACCGCCAACAGCACATGCAACCGGCTCTATGATTAGAGGATCATTAGCCGCTATGTCAATTTGCAATGTCCCCTTTTTACCTAAGTAAACAAAGCTAATTGTTGCTCGAATTCCCGGGGAGAGACTCAATTTCCAAATTTCATCAAACTGAATTGTCTCAGCATCAAACACCAACTCTTGCTCAGTTGCAGCATGGCAGATGGACTCATGCAACAACGTCTTGATTTTATCCGGGGCATAGGCCTGTAAATAAAGTAGATCCAAGTCCTTACATTGGCGCTGGTATTTTCCCATGTAGTTCCTTGTGATATAACTGCCACGTACAATGGCCTCATCAACAAAGGAAGTTTTTGAAAAACCCACCAAGAAAGTCTCTATGGCCAAAAGGGTCGACTGATTACTCTGCATCTTCATTTATCCAACCAGCATCAAGCCCGACATTGCTGTCGTAAATATTAAACTCTCGAATTATTTGAATAATTCTGATTTCTGCCTTAAGCAAATAACGCTCAAGCCTTTCCAGTTCTGTACCAGCCTGCGACAAAGTACAACGATAGAAACGTTGCGTTATAAACCGGTGTTCGGTGTCGTTCCCTGAAGACAATGGGTTTCTTGAAAGATGGCCTGCCAATGGTTTTATCGACTGTTTCAATTGATTCACATCAAAACCCAACGGCAGCTCAAGTTTAATGTGGTGTTCAAAATAACAGTCCTTGGCCAAACCAATAGTTTCTTCAAATGTTGCAGGAATATTTCTGTTGCTTATAGAGGCCTCTACTTTTACTCTTTGAACCTTAAAGTCCTGCGCTAGAACTCGAACCATGCCGCAAATTCTGTCAAGCACCTCTTGTGCTTCTGCGTGTAAACGCATGCACAGCATTGGTTGTATTGCTGATTGCCCAGCATCGAGTTCAATAATCAGAGCTTTAGCGCCAAGTGATTTGCAGCGTTTTTCGAATGTAGAAAACTCACTTGAATCAATCAACACCGTTATGTGACATTCATAGTTACCAGGAAATTTTGTTAATTGATTCTCTAAACGTGTTTTGTCAAACATCAGCCGTTTCCTCAAACTCCCTGTTTGCTTTTTTTATCAACTTTCCTGATTTGCAGAAAACAAATTCATCATGATCATTTGCCAGAAACAAGGTCCCTGAAAACGCATTTCTGGCTTCAGCTTCTATCTCATCAATGGAGTTTCTTGACCCCGCTTTCCTTTGGAACCGGGCACTAAAGTGCGTCAATACCAGGTTAGGAATGCCAGACTCTTGAGCAAAAGCAGCGACATTTCCAGCACTGCTGTGCTGTGGTTCTGGACCCACTTTCTGTAATATTTCATCAGTATAGGTTGATTCATGAACCAACACATCCGCTTCAACGACTATATCCGCCAGCAAAGACGGATCATCATTATCACCAGCCACAACAATGCTCTTTTGTGTCAATATCACTTCAACAAAATCACAGGCTTTAAGCATCTCACCATTAGCCAGTTCGACATCATTGCCTTGCTGTAACTGTCCCCAAACAGGGCCAGGGACAATACCAGCCTGTACCAGTTTTTCAGACAATAAACTGTTTTTCCGAGAACTGCTGACAAAGCAAAAAGCATGGGATGGTACTCGATGAGATAAGGCTGTGGCGGTTATCTCTGTGTCACCGATAACATAAGTTCCCATGGATTCAGTCCGAACAAACGTTACCTCAAAAGGAACAAACAATTGAGAACAGTCTTTTACTGACAAATACATGCATTCGATTTCTTCAGGACCAACAACCGTCAGTGGTTCTGTTCGCCCTGCCATGCCCATACTGGCAATAAGGCCCGGCAAACCATAACAATGATCACCATGGACATGAGTGATCAATATTGCCTTTAATGATATCAGTGACAATGGAGACTCTAGAACCTGATGTTGCGTGCCTTCACCACAATCAACCAACACCCAGGATGTTGACTCATGCAAGGTAACAGCAATTCCAGTCACATTACGCTCCTTAGTCGGCACACCTGAGGATGTTCCGAGAAAGTACAGTCCTAACATATCTTTAATTACCTCCCTCAGACACCAGCGCTCGAATGAAGTCACTGTATTGCTCTTTCATAGGCAAGTTGAAATCGACATTAAGGCGATTACGTCTGGCCTTTACTGCAGCACCAGTCACCGGATTAACGGCTTCTTTATCGTAGGACTGCCAATAAAAACCTATCCCACGTTTTTGCCAGTCGGGCAGTTCATTGAAATTGATGCCTTTCTGAAAAAGGAATTCATTTTTTTCAGCAACGGACATTCCACTTAAGACAAAGTCACAGTCTTTGGGAGGTTCACCTTCTTTGCGAAGAATCCAATAACAATGTGCACTCAACGCATTTCTATGAGCGTCTTCATTTCTCCAGCGAAAATAGTCAACGACTAAGTTCCTGCTCGGAAGTTGGCAAATCCGGCTATCAAAAACACCCAAGTCGCCCAGCAACAGACTGAATTTAGCACTGGCTTCTCCAGCAAGAATCGAGTTAAGTTTCCGCTCTTTTCGATCAAAGGCACTATCTTTCAAATCAAACAACAGTGATATTTCATCGCTTTGTGTATATCCATACAACACTTTAAATCCGCATTGCATCAAGTGTTTGACCGTTTCAACCATCAAGTCCCTGAACCGGACATCAAAGGGGGCTTCAAAAGAATGTTTGTCTTTTGTCAGATTGGTAAAACTCCTGCCATCAATTCGGGCAACGATATACACACCCGGCAATACATTGTGATCATGCGCAGTTTCATAGACACGCATCCTTTTATCCAATTCATTAAATTTCATCGTTCCACTCTTGTACAGAAAAGCCGCCACTCTTGTTGAGGCTTACATAATATAATTGATCAAAACCTTCTGAATATTCAGGCAGTTCCAGCTTTGCATGGGTTCCTTTCAAACCAATATCCGGGATGCGCTCTTTCGCTTTCCGCAGGGCATTACGCTTCAGACAGGCCTCTAAGGCGGAAGAGAAATAATACCCAGTCACTGTAAACTTATGTTGTTTGAGTTTCTGGATATACACCTGACGACTTTGCTTAGTCGGATTGGTATTGTCAATCACTAAAGCTTGCTTGGATTGCAGGCAGGCACCGAAAAGAATCGCCTCTCGGTGCCTGGTCTTTAACATATCCAAGCTCAAGCGAAGGTGAGTTTTATGAAAGTGATTGGAATAGAAAGAGGACTTTCCACTCGCCTGCAAACCAACAAATATCACGCCGTTCATTTCTTTGACCTGTTTTCATTAAACCGCTTTCTTGCCGCCAACCATCTTCTGACGAGCGACATAATCCGCAGAATTTGAGCCAGCCCAGGCATCCGGTTTGATCAAAGCATCAATATTGGTTGTGCCTTTCACATACCCCAAAGCCTGTTTGGCAACTGCATTTGAAGCATGGCATTTATCCGGATTTATGTCGATATGGATCTCAACATCACGGGCTGCCAACAACTCGGAAAATTCGAAATAGCACTCAACTGATTTATAAACCTCAGACATCAACCTTAGTCGTGGCTTATTCTTATCAGCATCAAAGTTCCTTTCATGATCAGTATAGTGAAATATCTTACAACCCTTGCTGTTATCAATATGCACTACCAAGACCACCGCATAACGAGCCCACTGCTGATAGGTTTTGTTCTGTTTATTATATCGCCTATAGCACACTGAGTCGCAACCAATATAGATTCGTCCAGCTGTTTGCGACAGGTAGTGCTCTACTTGCTTTTTCTGTTCTTTATTGAACATTGTTATCACCTTTTATTTTCCGAAATGAAACACAAAAAACCTTTAAATGGCTTATCGCTCTTCGCATTTGGAGGGCGTGACAGGAGTCGAACCTGTACTGTTCACAGTCAAAGTGTGATGCACTACCTGTTATGCTACACGCCCTTCCTTATATGGAAATTTCTGAGTTAATACATGTTTTGTTCTCAGCTTTTCCAATTCTTACTACCCAATCATCGACTGAGTATTCTGTTTATGGTGGAACAGGCAGGACTCGAACCTGCAGTGCCAGAAGCGCCCGGGTTACAACCGGGTAGGAGCTCCAATTCCCCCATCTGTTCCAATACATCGTTGGTACCCTCGGCAGGATTTGAACCTGCAACCTCTCGGTTCGTAGTCGAGTGCTTTAATCCATTTAGCTACGAGGGCACAATAATCTGGAGGAAAGCGTCGTAATCGAAACGAAACCGCAGTGCAGTCGCTTGGTTTAGCAAACCAGCATGGCCACCTGACCATGTCACTTTCCACTTGGAGGAAGGTGGAGTAATCGAAACCCTACCGTTCTCACGATACCCAGGGGTTCAAACCCTGTTTGCCACCTAGGCGGCACCTTCCCAAAATCATCTGTCGTTTTTAATCAGGTGAACCAGTCCTGATCTCCCAATAACCGTTTCCAGCTAGTGGCTGTAAAGAGGCGCAGGCAAGGAGAGTCGAACTCCACTCCATGCGATTTAAGCAAAACCGCTGACACGCCATGTGTTACCTGCTTTGGTGGGCGCGATGAGATTTGAACTCATAACCTTCGGCTTAAAAGGCCGATACTCTGCGCAATTGAGTTACGCACCCGTTAACTATTCTACAAACCCATAAAAAGGAGCCAGGTCAGAGAATCGAACTCTGCTCCGTGGTTTACAAAACCACTGCATCACCAATAATGCTTACCTGACATGGTAGGTTGAGGCGGATTCGAACCGCTCCTTCCCCCGGTTATGAGCCGGGCGCTTTAACCAATTAAGCTATCAACCCTTATCGTTTCTGGCTGCAATAGCAGGACTCGAACCTGCATCTTGCTCCTTAACAGGGAGCCGCATTACCTGATCTGCCACATTGCAATTCTGGTACAGGTGGTGAGATTCGAACTCACACTGAATGGCATCTAAAACCATCGCCTCTTCCAATTGGGCTACACCTGCCTGTATTTTTTCTATTAACACCTCATTTATTGGCGACATCGAGGGGATTCGAACCCCTATCAAGGGCCTGATGACGCTAAGTTTTTAAGCCGAGATCATCGACATTTTTTTGCTATTAAGGCGTCCATTTGGACGTTTGGTCACTCCCAATTACAAATGGAGAACGAAAATAGCGAGAAAATGACGGTGACCCTCTGGGGTATGGCTAAAATTCGCTCATACTTTGTTAAAAATAATTTGCTTAGAATAACTAAGCATTATTATTTCTGCCTCGTCTGAACAA
>JBOEHE010000083.1:0-33546 GCA_050633785.1 Arenicella sp. | reverse complement strand
AAGATGGGTATGCTTTAGCAAGGAGCCAACACTTATAGGTATGGCCTAGGGGGTTACACTACAACCCCAAGACTTCCCATTATTTTTCTCCAGCTTTCACTGGATTTGAAAAGCCTGCTTCGGCGAGCTCCCAATCAACACTGCTCCCGCCTTTGCTCAAAGCCAAACCCAAAGTGGTATCAACAATGCAGGCACCACCAACACTGTCAATTCTACCCCCTCCTGATATACTTTCTTTAAAATCAGTCATTAAAACACCCTCACATCTATTGCAAACTCATATACATGTATCTACTCATATATATAACCTAATACAAGCATAGACTCTATAAGGTTTTTTTCAACTTTATTTCGTTTTTTATAGAGCAATTTCACACTAATTGTCATTTGCCACCGCTAATTTAAGGTGTTTATGGGCAAAAAAGACCAATAACTTCAAAAAACTTATGATTTACAGAACTTTATCTATGGGTAAATTATGGTAACTATCTCATGCTCTAATTAAAAATCAAGCCAACTCAGTTATAAGGAAATCAAGAAATAAACGCACTTTCTGAGGAACAAAGTCAGCTTTCAAAAAATAAGCGCATGTTTTGAACTGGCCACTGCTGATTGTTGGCAAAACCCTCACAAGATCTTTACGTTTTAACTCTTGCTGGACAATAACTTCCGGCACAAAAACAAGCCCCATTCCCTGACTGGCAGCACAGATCATAATTTCTGCATTATTAGTAGCCGTAGTATTGTCTAAAACCAAGGTCTCAGTCTCAAAGTGCCATTGGCTAACCGTGTTTTCGTCGTTGTATACCAGACATTGATGCTGCTGAATATCATGAAGGGTCTTAATTTCAGGTCTGTCAGCAAGGTATCCTGGTGAAGCAAACAAGTAATTTCTATACTCAAAAAATGGCCGCACAACCATTGTGCTCGAGTCATAGCGGTCAAGCTCACGGCAAATCGACACATCAGCGTTCAAACTAGGTAATTCGCTCATCTGTTTGTGTACGATTTCCAGAGACACCGCAGGATATTGTTGTTGGAAACGAGCCAAAACTGGCATAAGAAAACGACTGGCGACCGGTTGTGGCACTGCCAATCTCAACCGTCCCTTGGGTTGCCGTCCCAGGCTGATGGTTTCCTCAGTTGCCGCTTGCCAGTCATTGCTGAGTCTGGCTATTTTTTCATAAAAATATTGACCCGCTTCGGTCAAAGTCAGCTTACGGGTAGTTCGTTTGATCAACTGAGTTCCCAATGATGCTTCCAGTCTATTCAAGCGTTTGCTGGCAGCAGAGGCATTGATGTTCCAATGCTTGGCCGCATTAGTCAAAGAACCGAGTTCGACGATGCTTTTGAACAGTAATGAATTATCGAAATCACCCACAATTAATTCCTTAAGGGACATAATGACTTTCCATTTTACACCATTATTGTATTTTTTAACTCAATTATACTCTTCAACCTCAACTTATAGACCAACTATTTATTACTCAGGAACCACTATGAAACCACCTGTCTTTGAAATACTCACTTGGAAAGCCCTTAAAAACACCAGCGATGAAGCTATGTTGGCAGCAATGTCAGAATTTTCAGATAAGGTGAAGGAACTGCCCGGTTTCAGGCAACAGTCTCTGTACAAAAACGCAGATAATATCTGGATCTGCATATACTACTGGCACACAGAACAACAGGCACACGACTCAAATGCAGCCGTGGCCGATGAACCCAGTTTTCAACGGTTGATGAGTTTAATTGAGGCCACTTCCATAACCATGGAGGTTTTAACCCCGCTGCAATCCAGTCGAAGGCTGCAATTCAACGACGACTGATTCTCACATTATTTTCTGTTTGAATTATCCAACAATTGATCCAAGGCACCACGAATACCTATTGGGTCAACCCAGGGTTGGCGCAAGACTATGCGCCCATCCCTATCAATGACAAACGCCGCTGAAGGCGCACGACCATAGGCTTGCCATATTTCATTATTCATATTATCAACCACCATCGGATAGGCGATGCTCAAACTCTCATGTGACGATTTTGCCGTGGTCAGGCGTGAATTCATGTCCGTGTGAAATGGCACTAGAGTATTAGTAATATAATTAAATGAACTGACCCATTCACGATCAACATATGGGTTAATCGCACCAACCGGATGCGCTTCAAGAGTATAAACCAACAAAAAATGTGCCTTATCAGAATATTCACGATAGAGCTTACCCATACTGAAACGACGATAACGATAAACCGGGCAAGAGTGGCTGCCCAGTTGCAGCACAATCGGTCTGCTGCCCAGCAGGCTGGTCAGAGTAACTTCTTCGCCGTTCAGGTTCTGCAAGCTAAAATCTGGCGCTAATTCCCCTACTTCAGGAGACTCTGCAACGAAATGCCCGAGACGAGACCCTGCTTTTTTAGGGAAACATCCCGTCACAGAAACACAGACTATTAGCAATAAAAACAAACGATGCATTAAAATTCTCCGGCTGAACTGGACATGTTGATCATAAAATAGACCCTGAACTTCCCGCAAATATTACATCACTGCAGTCGATTGTTTAGCACTGAAACGCTCAATATACTGACAACGCTGACATAACTTCTCGACCAATTGTTTCTGCCTGAAGCCTTTAATAATATCCTGCGCGCGGCGTGCGGCCAGGATATCTACAACAGACATTTCTGCTACATTCCCTAATGGAATTGCCGCTTCTTTGTCCAGACAACAAGGGACTACGGTGCCATCAACCAAAACTCCAAAGTGAGACGACAGACCATAGCAAGTCCCACTGCGGCCTAACACAGGTAAATCAATGCTGGGCCAGATGAATTCTGTGTCAAAATGCAGATAGAGCCGTTCTGTGATGTTAATACTTTTCTTTTTGCGTACATCCAGTTGCGACGGAGCAGAAAAAGAAAAACGCTCACAAATACGTTGCAACATTTCAGTATTCGGTGTTTGGCTACCCAATGGATCATTCAAATTCCACAAACGATAGTTTAAATACAGTTCAGGTCGTTCTGTTAAAGCGCGTTCGGTAAAACTGAAAATACGCTCCAGATAATTGCCAGGATCTTTATCTGGAAAATTGTCAAAAAAGCTGTGCAGAGAAAAATTGATTTGATAAAAACGTTTATGCAACAGCATTTCAAATCTCTGTGGACGCAATAGCACACCATTAGTTACCAGGAAAATATTGGCATCATAGTTATCACAAATCTCGATCATCTCAGCCAGATCGGGATGCACCAGAGGGTCTCCCATCAAATGCAAACACACCAACTCTGTCAGAGGAGCAACTTGTCGCACCACTTCTCGAAATAATTCCAGATCCATCATTTCATTATCCCGAATCACAGCTGGACAAAAACTGCATTGTAGATTGCATATATTGCTGATCTCTATATGAACTTTATGGAAACGCTTTTTCAAAGTTTTGCATGTTAAGAAGGTTTAAACAAAAGCGATTCTACCTCATCTTACAGACATTGCACTGTCTTAAACCCAGCATTTGATGATATTCATGCCTTGTCCAGCACTTGCACTAATCGACCCAGGGTCGAGCCTGTTTAATCACCAGTTGCTTATGTTTGTCGATCTTGAATTCAATATCCATAGCAAAAGTTGGATCATCTTTGCGCCTGTATACGCGTTTAAAATGTTCCTGAATGATCCTCATCTGCGTACTCAAAAATTCGATCTGATCATCAGTCATGACATGGTCTGGAGGCGTGACCAGATTGGATCGTCGAATATAGATAACTTCATTGCCATAAACAGGAGGAACATCTGAAACCAACGTTCGCACGACAATCAACTCATCGGGTACTGCCCCACCTTCCGGGTTCGTAACCAAGGCTTCGCCAACTTGAACATTGATATAGTTTCCCGGCCAAGCTGGGTCGAATATATTTTTGGTAAGCCCGACGCCATTGGCTAATTCATCATCAAAGTTCGGGTGGACCAGCACCGCCATAGCAGTAGTAAAATGATCAATGCGATAAAAATCACGTTCTTCAAATGCCCGATAGTTCCACAAACTTGCCCACACTTGTTTAATCGACTTCTGAATATGGCCTTCATCAGGTCTGTGAGTATATGAATCATATAAACCGGCACCATTAAACCCTTCCAAATCCTCATTATTGGTACTGGATCGGCAACGCAGGGGTTGCTCTATTGGATAGGCATTGTGCATATTCTGCAAAGCTTGCAGCATAGTCTCATTCATATCGGTCTTTTTGATACGTTTACGAAATTTACTCAATTTTTTTTCGCGAACAGCCGGGTCCTGTTTAAACGTGAGGTCATTCACCATATTCTGAGCAACATCATATAACCCGTTTTCCTGCATGAATTGGTCATAAAAATAAAAGGGCACTGCGTATCCATCAGGAACCATATTGCTTGTGGTAAGAATGCTAGCCAACTCTGCCACATTAGCTGCTTTAGCACCATAAGCCTGCAAATCAGCATTGCCAATATTCTTAAGACTCACTATGTCACGGCGGCTCAGGTCACGTCTTGGCCATTGTGTTTCTACAGGTCTTGTGCTTTCCAAGTGCGTATCAACTTCTTCTTGGGTCGCTTCACGAATCTCAATGTCATCAGCTGCAACCTTCAGATACACCAGTTTACCAATCAGTGGTTTGATTCTGGGATCATCAGAGGCCCCTTTTACATAAGCATTCGGAGTGTTGTTCTGCTTCGCCTTCAGGTTGATATGTGACAATGGGGTTTGCGCTTGTTCAGTCAGCACTCCGGCAACATGAGATAAATCATTCGGCAGGAGCTTGAAGATTACCACATCGCCAATCGAAGGTGGTTTAGCATCAGCAGCGTCAACCAATCTCAAGCGCCCATACCCCTCGCCTAGATTCAGTGGACTATAAGCGATGTTACCAAATAACTGTTCTGTTGAAATATGTTGAATACCCTGTTGTTCAAACTGCTGTTTCTCTGCGATATATAAGTCTCTGTGGGTCTCACCCGCCGGATGATAAGCAATTTTTTGTTTGGCAAAGGGCATTGCCTGCTTAATCGCCTTGTAAGCCACATTGACTAATCTGACTTTGACTGGATCGGTTGGCCAGAACTCCAACGCATATACCCCCTGTTGGCCGTCAGATGCTATAAAACTATCATGCGCAATCAATGTTCCAGCTAAAAATTTTCGATTATCAATAAAATATGTCTGTTGATTAAACTCTGGATTGCTTAACTCCAACCCCAACACAAACGTTGCGAAGTGGTAGTGATATTGAACATTATTCGTGTTCATAAAATAGATAAGAGGTTCTTCAGCATCAAGGTCTGTCATTAGAAACTTCATTTCTCGCACACCCAAAGCACCAGGAACATCATCTCGGCGGGCTAATTGCTCGAACACCTCACGGTTGGGCACATCTGTAGCTCCAAGCTCTATAGGTATCGGAGCTGTCGTTGCTGCCGTTCGTTTAGCGACAGTTGCCAAGGTTGCCTGATTTCCTGAAGAGTTAATAAAAGATTCGGGTGAAGCAGAGGAGAATTCGGGCAGGCTGTCTAATGAATCCAAATGACCGGGAGTGTCTGCACCTGCCTGTTTATGGACATCTGGTTCAACGGGTGCATAAGGCAGTTGTGCTGCAACTGGATAACGGCGAATACTTACATTGTTTATATTTTTCATTAACATCCCTCCAAATTTTATTAATTAGCCTGCCCTGCCTTGCAGGCATAGAAACATCAACTCTTAAAAACCTTTTAATACCTTGTTAACAGAACTCATCTTGCAGGATTCGGGTCGATAGATCACAGACACTGTTCAGTCAAAGCCGGTCGTATATCAATCTAACACTGCCCAATTGGCGAACCTTTGCCAGTAAATTGTGTCATCAAACTTAAACCTGTATACATAGACTAAAACCAAAAATATTGTAACAGCAATTCACATCTGATAAATTACTATTCTCTATTGAGTCTTTTTAAACCACAAAATACACTTTTCTAAGGCTTATCGAAACAATGGACTCATCTCAATGTATTGTCATTCACACGCAAATTAAGGAGTAAGACAGGAAGTATTTATCACCAGACAGGATTGAACGTTAATGAAAACCAATAAGGCATTAGCAGTATTCATAACATTAACCAGTGCCAGCTTGCTCCAGGCAGGAATGCTATTCTGGCTTGCACAAGAATTCAATCTGATAATAATTCTGTTTATTGTAGTTCTGCCGGTTCTACTTTTTCTTGATAAATGCAGACAGGAACATTTGTATACTCCCTACACGCCCAACGTACTCTCTGTTGTTGTGATTATGGGAGGCTTAGGTATGTCGTTAGGTTCAATGCTTGACGTTTCCCTGTTAGCCAGACAGCTCTGTCTCACAAATGAAAAACTGTTGTTGGATATGGCCTACCACCAACATAATGTGCAAGACATTATCAATTTTGCAGTGGCGTTCATGCTGCTGTTATGTGTACCATCCTGTGTCATATTTTGCCCCTCACAGCAAACTGAAGTGAATAGCAAACCGAACATTCACCGCCATGCAGTTGCGGCCATCACCATGCTGCTGGCAATGTTGTATTTGCCCTTAATCTTATCCAGCTTACCCAGTGTGTTACTGAAATCAAACACCTTGGTCGCTGCTGCTGATAGCGCCATTACAAATGCATTAAACCTTTCCCCTTTTGTCCAACACTATGCCCTTATGCTGAGCTGCATGGTCATAGGCACTTACTGTGGTTATAAACTCTATGACCCAGCAAAAGCCTTATGGGAATCTTGTCGGACAAAGTGGGCTTAGTTATGATCAAATGCTGATAAACTGTTCATTAATATCCTCAAAAGGGTAGCTGCTAATTCCGATCAAGTATGAAACGTCAACTTATCCTGATCTTTATATTGGTTTTATCTGCAATCGCAACGGTTATTTTCGTCAATGTAAAACATGGTTCATTCACAGCGGAGCAAAAAACAACTAAACTAGATCAAATGCCAGTCAAGAATCTACATATAAACGGCCACTGGGAAATCAACTGGTACAAACAGGACCAGCACAATACCAACAGGCCCATTGAATACCTGAACAAGGACAGTGGTAATCAAGAAGTTTACCCTTCGCAAACAGTCCTTGTTTCATTGAACAATGAGAGTCTTCAAGTCACATTTTTAGATAAGGTTGAATCCTCGACTTGCGCTATGCAGGGTCAAATCATAAAGGATAACGAGATAAAATTATCCTATGCCTGCGACAACCCCAAACATGAAATAAAAACAGCAACTATGCACGTCAAAATCGAGCCGTCTTATATGCCTGAACAGTTCGTCATGCAGGGTCAATGGCAAGGTAAATTGGGTGATGGTTCAATAGCCAACGGGCGGGTTGAGTTGCTTTCCAAATTTTAACCCTCCTGTCTCCTTCTTCTATATTATCATTGCTTAACTTATTCCAGCAATGATAAAGCTGTTGACAACAGCTCCTGTGTCGACCACTGCAAGCGCTGTGCTGCCAGTACAACATTTCCTCTTGCATCAAGAACAAATGCCTCAATCTGATGACGGTTGACAACACTTCCTGTTCTGCCAACACCCAGATCAAGATATTGCTGTACAAGCTCAAATGAATCTAAGGTTCGAAACAAACGGTGTTGTTCAGTGGTTTGCAAGCCGAAGGACTGAGCATAAGCCAACAATCTTTGTGGATTGTCATATTTTGGATCATAGCTTATTGCTGCTGTTTGAATAGTCTGTTCCCCTATTGCTTTTTGCAACTGGCTCAATTTAGCCATCGTCTGCGGGCACTTGTGGGGATTTTCGCAACGAGTATAGAAAAACACCAAAATGGTTGGAGCGTTGCTGAAAAATGCCTCAAACGTCGTAATGCGCCCTTGATGATCTTCCAAGCGACAAGCTGAAATCTCGCCACCAGAGCCGACTAGTCTATCGCTATTGTGTTGGATACAACATGATTTTTCGACAGTTTTCCCAACAGCCTCGATATCAACAGGCGTGTTTCCATTGTCACAACAATGCACCCTCTCCAGTGTCTCTACCTCTGTTGTTTGACCCTGTCTCTTCTCAAAATATGCCAGAGTCCGTTCTATTTCGTCTCGAGCAGTGCTTTCATTAATATCCGTTGAATAGGCACCATACTTTGAGAAACACACAATATCGTCACGATATTGCACGTTTTTCAGCGCTTTGTGCAAATAAGGCATTAACCAATGTTGTCGTTCAGCTTTCTTCAACGCCTTTGCAGCTGCAGCAATCGTATAAGGATCGATACCTGACTCCAGTTCTTCGAGTATAAACGGCAAAGCATTTTCCGGGATACCATGGCGTGAAAATGCATACAGAATCCAACCTCGCATCCGAATGATTGCAGCACGCGATTGCTGGTCATTTATCGTATGCTGTTCTTTGAGGAAATCGACCAGGCAATCAACTGGCTCAATACCTCGGTCAACGCTATCGACACAATGCTGAACCTGCTTCTCTGCTTGATTTTGCACTGTGTTGTTTATCACTCCCCTCACGATTATTCTGTTGGTTCTTCGTAGTAATAGGACTGATTCATCTTTTGTTTTTCGGTACGAGTCAAATGCTTGTCAGCCATCACGGTAATATATTCAGAAGCAGAATTATCACAAACTGTCTGCACGCTCTGACGCAAAGTATCATCTGCCAGAAATTCCGGAGAATGAGCCAAGCCCGTCAAGGCAGTCGCACGCAAACTGTCATTCTCATTTTCATCTTCAATAATGCTCAACGCATCCTCGCGAAACTGGTCAGGAGCCAGGGACTTACAGGCTGAAGCAGCCAAACGCCTGACATCAACAGATTCTTTTTGGTCCAATAGAACAGATTTAAAATAAGCCTGGCTATCACCATCACTGGCTAACAATCGCATTGCTTCAATTCGGACTTCTTCATCAGATGTGTCGTTGAGCACTTTTTTGGCTGCAGCATAAATGCCCGAGTGTATATCATTGCCCAAAAGTTGCAGAACAATGGCCAGAGAAATTGGGCATTCAGCAGGATTGTTTAACCATCCTAATAAAGTTTCTTGCACATGAGGATCTTTATTGGATGACAGCACATCTAACACCGTCAACAACAAATCTTCATCACGGCTATCCAAACATGAACGAAGGACAGCAAAGTACTGTGGTCGCAGCTCAACAAAATCAATGCGTTCAAAAGATGCTGCTTCCAGTTTCATAATCGCCTGGAGTTTGACTTCAGGTGCTTCATCTGGATCATTCAGCATGTCGATTAGTTGCTCCAGATCAACTCGAGCATCATCACCAAAGCCAAGCCTTGCCACTGCGGCTGCTCGAATGTCTTGATGCGCACTCTTGTCTTTCACCAGACCTTCAATCATCTGTGCATCACTCTCATTCAATAATGCTGATTGCGTTTCCAGTGCCTGACTCAACACATTGGATTGCATATTGAGTTCAAGCTGCTGCTCCTGCTGGCGCCCTGCTGCTGTTTTGATATTCTGTTCAACAATACGTCGATATTCTTTTGCTTTCATATACCCTCCCTACTCAAATGGGACATCATCATAATCAAAGCCCAGACTTGCTCCGTTTGAAAACTGGCCTTGTAAATCCAGCATATCCCCAACTGTCGGGCTTGATCCTGGAGCTGATACAACTGGTGAATTAGTCAAAGCGCCTCTGGGTGCAAAACCAGGTCTGGGAGCTGTGGTCACCCCATTCCAAGGCCACATGGTGTCACCTAGATTATGACCATCTCTTGGCAATGCTGGATCAAAACTGTCATCAACTGTTTTATCAAATCGCTGTTTCAACCATTGCCACTTTGCCCAAAGTCGATCAACATTGCAGTGCAGGATAAAAAATAAGGGATCACGAGCAGCCGTTGGAATACTGCTGACAAAACCAATAAAGCTGGTATGTGCCGGGCCGTGGGGGTTGCCTTCCATGCGTCTGAAAAAACGATACCGGTTATTGGAACCGCCCAGAGCAAGTGTATCATCTTCAGAAATAACAAAGGCAGACTGAGTCGATGTATTGAAGCGTGGGAAACGATTGATTCCCTGCAAACCATCCGTTGACCAGAAATTCAAAGGATTATTCTGACCGAAGATAACTCTGCCGCTGCTGTTGGAGACACCAATAAAATCCAGGTGAAACAAGTTCGGCGCCGGTAAATCAAATCGCCAGTATGGTAAAGACACGCTGGGATCAATGGCTTGAAGTTCTCTTTCTAAATCCAGCAAGTACGCTCGATGCCAAGGCAAGAACCAGGGACCACCATGAGCTTCAGGTATTGACTCACTGACATGCATGTCACGAAAAGATCGGAAACCACCCATTCCCTGATCATTAAAATTAGCGAAGGCACTGACAAACCTGTCACGTTCTGAGTGGGTCAATTTGTTGGCATCCTTTCGGATTCGTACCATCAATTTCAGGTTAGCCAGAGTGTCTCCTTGACTACGAACAACAATGCCTGAATCTCGGTCATCAAGGCTTGCTGAGCCAAATGAACCGCTGATAAAGAAATTGACCGGCGTGCCATCAGCCGGAATAGTGATTTGTAAACGACTCAAAGCAGTATCTGCTGGGTCACGGTAAAAGGACAACTCTGCCTGAGAGTCTGTTTCAGTACGAATCTGGACATCCAAATCACTGGTGCCATTAACCTGCCGAACACTGCAAGGGCTGGGAGCCCATGACAAATAATGCCAAAATGGGTCTGTACTGCCATTAAGAGAAAGTTCTACTGCCATAAGACGACTCCTTCTATCCAGTTCTACTCCACAACTAAGAATTACAAACTGATAGATACAGTCCCTGGCCAAAAGAGCCACAAAGCAAGCATCACATTCACACCTGCATCTATTTCTGAACTGACCAGGTAAGGCCCATCAGCTTGTCACGATAAAGTAAAATACAGCTATAATCAGTCTAACCCAACACCTGGAATATGTCCACAACGCCAAACCAACTGATTATTGAGTAATTTCCAACTGCCCAGTAACTCCCTTGCCAAAGATATCATCATCGTACATTTCCTGTGCATGCACCGGGTTTACCGTAAACGTGCCAGTAGCAACTGCTTGCGCGGTATACGACAAATGATAATTCCCCGCAGGCAGATAATCAGAGTAAAACCTCGCGGCATTATGCAGTAATTCCTGATGATGAAAACTCCAACGTGAAAAGCCATAGCCATGCCAGTCCCTGAATTTGAACCACCACGCTCCATCCGCCGCTTTAAATTTTCCCTGTTCAGCATCAACCAGAGATGCGTTCGCCAGATCTCGATTCACAGGCTCCAGACCACCTGGCACAGAATCATCAACCACCACAAAGTTTCTGGCTGTTGGCAGGGATAGATACAGATCAACACGTACCAACTCACCACGTTTAATGTTCATAACATTAGTTTCGTCCAGCAATACCCAGTCATTATTGCGCTGTACACTGTATTGCCGTCGAATATCAATACCAGCATTGATGCGTTTATTGTCTTCGCCTTTCGTTGCATAACTCAACTTGGTAACATAATACAAACGACCTTGCCCTTTTCGTGACAAATTCAATGCTTGTTTTTTACCCGCATCATTAGCTGATAAGGGTCTGGAAAGTGTCTGTGCTGAATCACGAACATCAGAAAAATCAATGCTTCCCAGTGACTGATCTGCCAACATCGCTTCGACCACCATGTCAGGTGATTCAGATTCATAAACACGTGCATAATCAATCAAACCGTTTAAACAAAAAATATTCTCTTGAGTGTTTTCCCAACGATCTCGCTTGCCGCGTGACTGGGTAATTGAACGCACCAGTTTAAAAGGCAGCTCGCTCAGTGCACTTTCACCAGCTTCACCGTTTCGGGCGTTACGTTGTTCCAGTGAAACCAGACTGGACAACACCGAACAATTCGAGCGCATTGGTGTAGACAGGATGCGTGCATAAGGTTCGTTCAAGGTTTCATCAAATGATATTTTTCCTGCCGACTGATTCGAATGCGCCATGATTGAATCCCGCAAAGCTCCAATCATGTCATCATCAGCGCCAACAGCTATCGCTGCCTGCAACAACTGAGCCTGCCCAAACAGGCTCATATCAGGCAATAACTGTTGATATTTTTGCCAATGTCGATGCAAGTCTTGACGATCTAATTTATCACTTTGTGCCAGTGCTGCCAGAGCCACTGCCCGGACAGTGGCATTCATGCCTTTGTTGTAGACACTCGATATGGATTCTTGCAACAACATCTGTTGCAAAAATCTGTGTAATTTGTCTTCAACGTCATTAGAAACCTGATAACCACTATTTCGCAGCCATTGAAAAGCCAAAGCAGTATAGGCACTTAAGTAAGGACTGGTATATTCGTCTTTAGCGGTAAAATAACTCATCCCTCCGTTGGGTGCCTGATGATTCGAAGCATCATCGAGCGTCTTTTGTGGCAACTTCTCACTGGCTTTCCAGCTGAAACTATCAGGCATATACGCCTGCAGGTTCTGATAATGCGATGCCATCACTGCTTTCGACAATTTCTGTTCCCAACAGATGTAAGGGTAATCACGCATATAGCCAAAAGCGCCTTCAACATTACCAATCACTGATGGTGACAAATTCACTGACACATCGCCAATATCACCATAAATCTGTTCAGGAATCAGAATCGACTGAGACACTTGGTTTTCGGTGGTTGAGCCATAATCCGCAGCCACCACCAAAGAACGACGTTTAAGCACTGGTAAGCTGTGCCGAATGGCATCACCATCAATTAAATCACTGGCCTGCACAGTAAACTGAATATTTCCCTGAGTCTCGGGCACTGCCACATAAGAGCTTTGTATTGGCATAAATACAGTCTGGCGTTCATAGGCTTGCAATATGACTGTCTGTGAAAACGCTTCTCGTTCTACAAAATCACCTTCGGTCTGAATCGTTACCGTAATCTGCCGTTGCTGATCACTGCGATTCATGACACTGAAGCCTGCATCAAAACTATCCCCTTCAGTCACCTGATTCGGCAACACCGGAGTAATTACCGTCTCCTGATTGGTTTTAAATTCCTCGCTGGCCATCGCCATTTTATCGCCTGATGTCACTGCCAACACCAGAATTCGCCACCCCGTCAGATTGTCAGGTAGCTCAAATTCCAGCTCTACTTTGCCCTGTTTATCCACTTCTATCGAAGGGTTCCAATAGCTGACATAGTTGATCAAGGAACGAACAGTAATATTCGCATCACCCTCGGCTTGGCTTTGGTCACTATCAGCAAGCGCAAAATCAGCCGACTCCATCTCTTCCAATACTGCCTGAGGTTCACTTACACTTGCAGCCCCCACTTTAGAGGCCACTCTTTCGGATTTATTCTTACGGAGTCTTTCCTGTTCAACTTTCTCAAACTCTCTGCCAAGTAACTGTTGCAGCAAGCTGTAGTTATTAACATCAATACTTTCCAATTGATTAAAGCCTTTATGCACATCAAAATAAGCTTCCCCACCTTGAACCAAATCCAGTACTGCCTCATCCAAAACCACCACAGCAAGCTCAACAGGTTCATTTATTCTCTTGTCATTAATGTCAGTCACCTTGATCATCGTTTCGACAGTTTCACGAGGTTTATAGACGGCTTTGTTCGTTGTAATCTGGACATTCAACTCTGATCGAGATGACGTGACAGGAACTTTCACCATGCCTGATTTGAAAGCAGGTTTGCCCGGATCATTGTTTTTATCTGATGCATTGAGCTTTTCACCATCCAAATTATTCATAGCTACACGAGGAGACATCACAACAACTGACAAATAAAACCCAGGTGCAAAAGCCTCTTCCACTTCAAACTCAATCAGTGCAGTGCTGCTATCCAAGGTTTGTACCCAATGTTTTATCACACCATGCCGCTCCAGACTGACTAAGGCTTGAGCTCCTGGATAAGGGTTTTTCACCAGATATCGGGCCGTTTCACCTGGAGTATATTCCTCCTGCTCCGGCAAGATAGATAAACTATTATCCTCTGGCTGTTCCCAGAGAACTCGGCCCTTGCCAATTACCCAGGCTGATATCTCACTACGATGCAAACGTTGCAAGGTGTCTTTTGTCTCAGCACTGATTTTATAGCTGCCAGGTTTGTCAGGAACAAAACCACAAGCCTGTGCCGTATCAACTGAAACCGTCTGACACTCAGCAACAACAAGCCATCGACTGGAATGTTCGGTACGGAAACCATTCTCCACTTTAATTTTTTTGACAACCGTTTCATGCCGTTCAACTTTTATATTTACCACGCTGCCAGACATTGGCGTCCCTGATGCATCTACAACGATATGCTCAACTTCAGCGGTTTCTCCTTGTTGATACAACCATTTGGTGTTCTTTAAACCCACCAATCTATCCACTGAAAAATACTCAGCATTGGTTTGGGCAGCAATGAATTTTCCCCGATCATCCTGTACTGCGCTTTCAATATTCAAATCACCATAAACAATGCCAGTTGCAGGCAATTCAAAGGTCTGTTCAAGCTGCCCACTGGCATCAATCATTAAGCTTTCTTGAAATACCTGTTGCTGATTTAAGTTATGATTGTGGTTGAAGTTGTGATAGTCGTGATGAACAGCATGACCTGTAGTAAACTGAAACGCCTTGGCTTCGGGGTGCTTTGATTGAAATGTCTGTTGCACTACAGATGCTGTTAATCGTATAGGAGCATTAGCGTACGGCCCTCCAGAATGCAAATTTGCCTTGCTGTTCACAGAGACAGAGTCTCCAACGAAAAAGCGTTCTCCAGCTACCTCATTCTCCACTTTGAAAGGCGCGGGCGTGAAATCACTGACCAGCACACTCATTACAAACTGCTCCCAATGTTGAGCAAAATTCGCCGAAAGGACAAAATTATACCAACCAGCAGCCCCACTATCTGGCACTGAATACTCGCCCGCGATAGTGCCGTATTCAGACAAAGTCAGTCGTGTCTGTTCATCGACCAGCTTTCCGGTCGGATCGGTAATTCGCAACGTATAACTTTCTCTGGGAGCTGGGATATGCCCAAGATTATCTTCATCACGCACATACAACTTATACTGAATAGGACTGCCAGCGCGGTACACACCTTGCGCAGTGGTTCCCCAGACCCCCATATGACCATATTCTGGTTGATTTTGACTCCAGAACGAGCCATTTACCTGATACTCATGCAACAAGGGCAACAAGGCCATCTGTCCTTTGGCCTCAACGTGTACCAGCAGTTTCTTACAATCTGTATCATTATTACAATGCCAGCCATATCGACTTGCCTGCAGCTGGGGATCCAGCTCTTTGGAACCAGGCAATACTGCGATGCCAGAGGCATCGGTTCTCGCCTTGGCTAATGCAGGTAATTCAGGATTCAATGCACTGATTTTATCCAGAAAAATGCTGACATCTGCATTGGCAACCGATTCGCCTGTTGCCAGATCAGTTACCCAGACCAATGTATTGTGATGACCTAATTTGACATGAACCTGATACGGCGTCACTTGGGCCATAAAATTCTGTTTATGATTATTTATCGATGGCTCGCTGGTTAAATGACCATAAACGATACCACTGTTGGCGTTCAGTAATGAGCGGATCTGCAAAGGCAGATGTACCAATGAGTCAGTTTGTCCTGGAGCATTCAAGTCAAAATTCAGCCAATCACCCCGTTTATCTGTCTCATTCTGAGTGTTAAGAGTCAATGTTCGGTAATCTACCCTTGCCTGTTGAATATTCGTTGTCAAAACCGCCATATCGGATTGTTTATCGGCATCATTCAAAGCTTCCAGAACAGCCATATTATGCGGCAGATAAAACAGCGGGGGACGATGGTCACTGGCTACCCTAAAATCAATGGGTACAGGCAAAATTCGGCCAAATTCGTCTTTTATCTGAACGCCTTCGGCTTGCACAATATCGTGACTCTGCACAGCCTGTAGCAGACCCGGTATTACTGTGGCATAACGTTTTTTACGCTGATTCACCTGATGGAGTTGAGAATAATCATGTTGTTGGTTATAGAACGCATAACCGCCCTCTTGCGATAATTCAGGAACAAAAGTCAATTTCTTCACCTGAGAACGCAATACGGGTGTAGAGAACTCCAAGGAGACTGGCTGCATTGGATTACACTTGCCTGAAGCATCGCCGGGTTTGGACAAAGTAATCGATTCGTTTTTGATACTGCTACAACGCATACCCAGGAATTCAAACTCTGGAAAAGTATGGAACTCAATGATCGATTTATCTTCAACACCTTCAGCACTACCATGCTGAGAAATCAATCCCGGCTCCAAACGTAAGTCAAATGCAGTATCCAAAGGCAATTCCTTTTCAGGCATTACTACCCAGACAGAGCGAAATAATTCGGTTTCAGGCTTTACATCCGGTTCTATGGCTGGAGATTTAAGGGGATTAACGGTGTTTTGAACACGTTCAACAGGAACCACTTTGAGGGCTTCACGCCCCATGGTCTTGTTATGCAGATAAACATGTCTGGCCACAGACCGGCGACTGACTTCCTGATTAAAATACAGTTGCACTACAGGCACACCTGGAGCTCGCCAATCCATAAAATTCTGCCAGGATAGTCGTGGGCGTTGGGTGACGAATTGGTACTCTCTTCGTTTTGACAAACGTGTCCCATCTTCCGCTGTTATCTGATCAGCTATATTCAGCACATAGCGTGTTGCTGGCTTCAAATGGTCTGTATCGCCTAATTGACAGGCCAATGCCTGAGTGTCCAACCAGCGCCATTGACAGTTGAGTGCGGGCGATACTGTAATACCCAATTCTTCCGCAGAGCGTTGCATGCGTCCAAGAGGAACAACCGCCCGGTTAAAGCGAATCACAATCTGCCTGGCAGCGGGTACATCTTCACCGCTTGGAGTAACACTCTCAATGAACAAAGGTTTCACTGGCTTTGCAGGCTGCTGCGCGTTGTTCGCACTGGCAGTTGCTACATACGTCTGATTCAACCAGACCAACATGCCTGATAATACCAAGGCCAATCCCAACAATGTTATTCTTTTCATAAGTCATTCCTTAAAAAACACCAAAGCACACTCGTTATCCAGTATGCACAAATAGTACATTGACCGTCAGGCTCCAACCGCCCCTAACCCCATTTTCACGCCAAACCTTATTCGTTGATAATACTGGGACGATATGGCTCAGCAATTCCTTGGAAAAATGTGATTATTTCTTCAAGTCACTGCAAACGGACCGAACAAACCCACACAACAAACCACTTTACCACTCAGTTTCAGATTCTCGTAAATACTGTTTCATCCGCTCACCAATAAAAACCTGAGGTTTAGAATTCTCTTTTCCTTCCTTCGTTTCTTTTTGTGTCACCCATGTTCTGGCGATCTCAAACGTCTCCAACAAGGAACTACTTTGTGGCCAGGCATGTTGGAAAAACGCCTCAGCAAAGTAGGTCAATTCTCTATCATTGCTGCAACCGAACGAGGTTCTATCTTTGGCTGATGCTGTGATAATCAGAGTATTTTCATCCTGTAATGGTTCAATAAAACTGCCTGAGTAACAGGCAGAGACTATGACAATTCGCCATTTAATGCCACTTTCATCCAGTATCTCTTTCAAACCGTCAGCATCTAGAGAGTTAGGTTCTAATGGCCAAAGTGAGGCACTTAACCTGGCATCTTTTGATCCATGCGAAGTCAGATAAATCATGACGGCATCATCATCTGGGTTCATTCTTTGTCTGACAGCATTCAACGAGAGTGCCAAATTGGGTTTATTTGCCAGAGGAAATTCATCAATTGTTTTTTCATGATTGATCAAACTGAGAACTTGATTGAAGTGACCATAACGCTCTTCAAAAGCGTTCTGAACATAGGCAACTTCCTTCATAAATACATCCTGATACCCATAACTGGCAAAAGTCACCAGATACAAGTCTTTTTGGTTAGCACGATGCTCTTGCAGTTGGTTAATGCTGTTTTGCATCAACTCTGCCTGCTGATAATACACATTCTCTACATTCAAAGGTTCTTCATACTGTTCGTCTTTCGGTTCACTGGCATAGAAAAATGGTTGTTCGGGAACGGCCGAAGCAGAAAAAACAACAAACAGTGTGAAAGCTACGCTGGTAATCCAGCTGGCAGCTTTACTGGAGTCAAAGGCCAGACGACAGGCTCGGTAAATAATGATGAACATCCAACATAGCATCAGCCCCCACGCCATCCAGACGAACCAGGCTTGCTGAGCAATTTCCAAGTCTCCGGTAAGCACATGTAGGCGATAGAAGATACTGCCTATATTAAAAGAGACAAGACCTGATAAACTAAGCAGAACAAATTCGGATATTTTATGTGTCCTTAATAACTGCCCCACAAAGAAAAATCCAACAAAATACAAGCCCAGATAAAAAGCCAGATTGGAAATACCATAAGCATTAAACTGAGACACATCACCTGCTACCCAGTAATCACTGATGATATCAATCGCAACAATGCTCAGAACCAGCAATACGATCTGCAAGTTTCCAAAATAAAACCGTTCCCTTTTAACCGGCAATAATAGAGAAAGTTGCATTCCCTGCCAGAGATTACTGATCCATTTCTTCATTTATGTGTCCTGTATAAGGCGCTTATTTCCAATGTAAACGAGAATAGAGCATGTATGATCTTTTGCCAAACCATTTTACCCAAAAACTCAAACCATCAGTTCAATGCTGCTTGATCACAAAGCATTTATGTGTGATCCTGCGCGCAATCAAGAGCTACTGACTGCCAATGGTCAAAGCCTTACACTATCTGGAGACTCTCATGAGTTCAGCTGAAAAAAACGTTTATATCGAAACTGACCTATTCCTGTTTGAAGCACCCGAAGGTTGGGAAATCGAAGCTTTGGAAGAAGATGCGGAGTTGGTTGGTCCAAACGACGAATTCATGGTCATTTCAACCTATGAACTCGATGAGAGCGCTACTGATGAGCAACGAGCTGAGTTTCCTATCGATATTTCAAACGCCATGCAGGAAGCAACCGAAGAAGCTGAGCTGACTGTCATCGGCAAACTAAAAAAAGAAACGGCCCCCAATGGTCTGCCCATCTGGAGCATACAAGCGGATGCCAGCGATGAAGAACAGTTTTTTGACCAATACGCCACCATCAAAGGCGACACCGCCGTGCTAATCACGGTTGAAGGTGATTTAGAAGATCGCCCCAGCAGCGCTTTAGTTGAAGAAGCGGTTTATTGCATTGAGTTCAAGTAAAGCCTCTCTTTCTCGTTATCTTGCGTTGAAGACTACAGGCACGCTCTATTATCAGTGTAAACAGATCCTCTTTCTTCTATCGGTTATCCGCATCTTTAGCTCTGTTCTTCTAATGTCTGGTATTAGTTTTCCTTAGAGTAGCTGTACTTTCTTGACAGAATGATTCGTTTTTTGCCAAGCTCTTGAGAATCGCCGTTTGCAAATGGTGAACCCAAGACCCTAAGTGGCAGCATGTGTTGGTTGAAAATTCAACCATTCTCTGAAGAACACACCTAGAGCATTCAATGAAAACGATAAAAAACATGCCTCAATTGGATGGCAGCCTGGGTTGGTATCAGACCAGCTCTCAGCGGCATACGCCGATAAAAACCCGCACGTCTTCTAAAAAGGACTATGACTATGTCATTATTGGTGGTGGCTACACTGGATTGGGGGTTTGTTCTCGTTTATTACAACTTGAACCTGAAGCGAACATAGCTATTGTCGATGCGCTGAAAATTGGTGAAGGAACTTCTGGGCGTAATGCTGGTTTTATTATCGATTTGCCGCACAATCTGGACAGCGACAATGCGGATATGACCAACGAAACCATGACGTTCAGGCTCAATAGTCTTGCGATCGAGCTACTTTATTCACACCGTAAAACCTATGGTATCGAATGCAACTGGCAGCAAGCTGGCAAATATCTGGCCGCCCATGAAACCAAACATATTCCGGCGCTGACAGTGTTTACACAAGCAATGGACTCTCTCAAAGCAGATTATGAGTTCATTGAAAAAAAGGCTTTAGCCGAACGCCTGGGCACAAACTATTATCAAGCAGCAATCTACACACCTGGTAATGTTTTGATGAACCCCGCCGCCCTGATCCGCGGCATTGCCCTTGGCCTATCTGAGCAGGTCGATATTTTTGAAAATAGCCCTGTCACTGCTATTGACTATGGCAAGCAAGGAAAGCCGCACACACTGATCACACACAACAAGCAAGCTGGAAATGGCCCTATTAACAATCAGTTGTCAGCCAAAAAACTGGTATTTGCAACCAACTCATTCACCGAAGAATTTGGCCTTCTCAATTCCAGGCTGGCGCCAGTATTCACATATGCATCACTGAGCCAAGTACTGAACACTGACCAGCAAGAACAATTCAATAACGTCACTCCTTGGGGATTGACTTCAGCACATCGAGCTGGAACTACTGTACGTCTGACTCCAGATAAACGAATCTTTATCCGCAACGGTTTTAACTTCAACCCAGATCTGACCGCCACTCAAAACCAGATCGACAAAGCGAGTATCAAACACCGACAATCGTTCGACAGGCGCTTTCCCCAACTGAAAGGCCTACCCTTTGAGCACACCTGGGGCGGCATGCTGTGCATCACAGGCAACCATCAACCTGTTTTCAGTGCGACACAAAACCATGTTTACACAGTGGCCGGCATGAACGGGGTTGGCGTTGCAAAAGGCACCTACCTTGGTCACTATATGGCGGAATATATCAATGGCATCAGCAGTGAAAATCTCGATTACATCTTAAAGACTTCAAAACCGAATTGGATTCCACCAGACCCCTTCAGAAGTATGGGTGTCAGAACCCGACTCACGGTCGAACTGGCTATGGCTAAGGGAGAAGTCTAATTAAATCACAATGATTCGATGTCCTTGTCACAATCCAAAGCGATTAACAAGCTGGCAAAATATTTATCGAGTTAAACCATTTTTTTAGCGACTATAAATACTGACTCATGGCTGGTTTGCCACTCACGCTCTATACTGAAACCGGCTTGCTCTAGTTTAGCAATGAGTTGATTGCGTGTGAAACGGCTAACATAAGGAGCCAGTCCTAGAAATTGCATGATAGAAATCAACCAACGAAAGGCGATGTTAACCTCCCCTATTAACGACGTGCTGGAAACAAAGACGCCTTCATTTTTTAACAGTTGATACACTTTGTTAATCGCAACATCCACATTTTCCAGCAGATGTAAAACATTTAACCCTAAAACTGTATCAAAGTGTTCATCCTGGACATCAAGATCAAATAATGTACTTTGTTGGAACTGAATGTTTTCAACACCTGCTTCAAGCGCCTTTTGCTGAGCAATCTCGACCATTTTATCAGATATATCCGTTGCTACGATGTTCTGTACATAAGGCGCATGAAGAATGGCAGTACCACCACTGCCACAACCAAATTCCAATACCTGACTATCTGGTCTTAAATACTCTTGGGTAATTGCCAACTTCTTCTGATACGTTGCCTTATCTTTGATCGGGCTTTTAACGTATTTTGCTGCGCTATTGTCCCAAAATTGCTTTGAATCTTTCATGGTTTTGATATATCTGCATTGTTTGTTAGGTATTGAACCATATTGGCAAACCTTGATTACTTGACCTCTTGGCCTTTTCTACAAAACTGTCGATTAACCTCAGCAATTCTTTGTCATTCATCACTTTACGTGATTTCAAGGCAGTATCTATAACTAATGGCAACAGCTTTGAAGGGACTTTTACAAAGCAGCTTTCAGCAATGCTCAGGCCGCTGTTTATAGGATAAGAAAAAAAACCAAAAAGCTCTAACTTCGATAAAGAAGAATAACTGACATCTATTACTTCTATTTCAAAACGACTATCAATTTCACTTCTCTCAATAGCAGAAACCGCTCCTTCAGCACGAGGAAACAATATACAGCGGTCTAGTTCTAGTTTGCTTCGTTTCATTACTCAATTATCCAAACACCCACATAAAAAGCCAGCGTTAATAGATCCTATATACCTCTCGCAGGAATTTGAATGTGGTTATTATACTAATGGGGAACTATGCCATTCATGTTACGCATACATCCATTTTTGCACTGTGATTCTCTTCGACGCAAATCTGTAACTGAATAAATCGAGGTAAAGAACATGAATCAGTTTTTTCACCAAGTCGCCCACATTTTTACAATTTAGCTCATTTATAGCTAATCCAACGTTTCCCAACAAAACTCCGATTGCGCAGCCATAGTTCTGCTCTGTTGCCCTTGTTTAATACAAAAGTAATGTCATCAATTGGCTCGCTATATTTATCAATCAAATAAAAATAGTTTCCATCAACCTGTTTAGCCTCTACATCCTGCCATTCATTGGAATTTGGCAGCATGATAGATAAACGCAACTTGTCCCCATCCAGATACACAAATGCTGGCAGCACTTCCCCCATAGTGTGCTGCAAAAGATAAATACCTTCATAATTTTTCCAGGCTTTGGGTTTTGTAATTTCAGGCTCTTGTACAACAAGACCATTGTATATTCCTGTTTTTTCCATGATGCACTGTACGGCTTCACTGGCTCCTTCATCACCATTACTCAACACCGTTACAGAAAAATGAGCCTCGGGGAACATAACGGTAGAAGAATTCCAACCTATTAGACTACCATCGTGCGCTATTACTCGTGTGGTTCCCCCGTTATTATAAGCTAAATCTTCAATACCAACTCCATATCCATAGTGGGCGCTGCGAGGGTTATTCGGATACATTTTTGCATGAGGCGTTAACATTTTTTTCACTGACTCTTCAGATAATGTCTCGCCGCCACCGTTCATCAACATCATGCTCCAGCGTGCCATATCGCCAACTGTCGTAAATGCCGTACCAGCTGGAATATCACTTGCACACGAATAAGCATTCATGGGAATCGAAACAAACTCACCTGTATGCGGGTGATATGAATGACCATTTGTCCGATTCGGATATAACATTGCATCCTCTACGGTGGCAAAAGTTGTATTCATATTACTGGGTTCCCAAACAAAAGATTTCATCACATCAGCATAAGGAATACCTGCCGCCCTCTCTGCAACGAGTCCGGCAATACTATAACCACCATTTGAATAGTTATAGAATGTGCCTGCAGGAGCTAATGTATGTGTCCCAGTTAAACTCGCGGCCCAACTTGACAAAGTAATGCTGTCATCACATATCACACTAATATAATCTGGAATTCCAGACGTGTGATCTAGTAAATTGCTTATACGAATTTCATTTTGTTGATGTCTTGGTAACGAAAAAAAATGTGCTTCAGGAACTAAATTCTGAACTGAATCAGATAGCATCAGTCTATTTTCATCTTGTTGAGCCAATACCGCAGCTGCTGTCATCATTTTTTGTATTGATCCAGTACGAAATAAAGTCCTAGCATCAACCGGATCATATGCTTGCGAGGTTTTACTACCATAACCTCGTTCGAATACCAGATGGTTACCTTTGACAATGGAAACGGCTAATCCTGGTGCTATATCAGACAATGCCTCATGAGCGCAGGAATTGGCAATATCTTCCAATCGATCAGTTGTGGGTATCGTATTTATATAGTTCGTCGCATACGTGTTTGCTATTAACGAAATGGATATTCCCATTGATAATGACAACTTGAACAAAGAAACCATAATAAATTACCTATATTAAGAATTTGAGACAAGAACCATAACAAGTTTTGCCTCCCAGACTGTTTCATTACTGTTCCATATCTGTTGATTTACTGTTACACACTGTCACCCTTTATTTTTCAATCCACTGCCACCACAACGAAAGATCCCAGATCAACCTTACGACCAGACTTTTCCATAAAACTAAACCATTGACCGACTAGAATTGCCAGGTTTGTTAACGTGTTGATCTATTTATTGCAGGTATTACTTCAGAAATTAAACGACAGTCATCATACAAAAACGCCCTTAGCCCAAAATCATCTGCCACAAGCCTGCGTATTACTGGGAACATCTGTTGCAACTCACACTTAGAACAGCCTTTCACTCGATTCCCAAATCGCCCACCAACACTGATTACAAGATCACCACAGATAAATGGACGTTCTTTTAGCAGAATTCCACTGACAATTTTTGCTCCAAATTCGTGACAAATTTGCTGAATATTCAACTTAGTTCACTCTCTTATAAAAACCTTGTAAAACTTGGTAACATAGTAATCTAATAAACCCAGATATGACCCTTAGTACCAACAACATATGAAAGCCTGCAATTCCTGTGGCAAGTGCTGCATAAAATACAGCAACGGTGGTTTGTCTGCATCGCAAGCCGATATTGAACAGTGGCAGGCCTCACGGCCGGACATAAGCCACTATGTCTACAAGGGCAATATCTGGGTCGATCCAGACACTCAGAAAACCATTGAACTCTGCCCTTGGCTGCGCGAGGAAAAGAGCCTGAATAGCAAGCATGTACGTTACACCTGCGCTATTTACAACAACCGACCTGAAGATTGTAGAATCTACCCCGCGACCATCGAAGACATGGTAAAAGATGAATGCGAAATGCTTGAGGCGAAAGATTTAAAGAGTTCAACCAGGCAAGCCCAAAAGGCATTGGATGCTATTATGAATCTGAACAGAGACTGAAAAAATCTCAGGAGACTCATTTCTTCAAAGTCTAATCCTTTTTCTTAATGGTTACTTCAATGTTCTTTGTACCTTCTGCGAACCATTTCTGCACATAGACCGTTCCCAGAACAGGCGCTCTTCCCGGTTCGGCTATTTCCTTATAACGCACACTGTTTTTAGTTTCTTTCTCATACTCAAATTTCACAAGCAGTTCTGTCATATCTCATTTACTAGTTCTGTAGTTTTTCAATAAAAGTGCACCACCAGATCAGTGTTGGCAGTGCACTTGCTTAATACACCCATCATCTGAAATAGTCATCTCGCTGCGAACCATCAAATCGATTCGTTTTGAGACAACACTTCTTAAAAACGATGGCCCGACCCGCAGGGACACGGATCATTACGACCTAATTTCTCGGTCAGGTATTTATCATTTCCTACAATGCGCACACCACGCTTGACTTGGGTTTCTGAAGGAAATCCTCGACGACGCTTGCTAGTTCGTTCAAATGTCAGTTCGAAAGGAATAATGAAGTTTCTTATTTCTAGTTGCCATGGCACACCTCCGCGTGTCATTAATTGGAAGCTGGATTATAGCCAAATTCTGTGTGCTGACAAGTGGCGCAAGTTTATGCTTTGAAACACAAACGTTCACCCATCTCAGGGTGAACGAATTCCAAACTACTTGCGTGCAACATTAATCGCTGTGCCATAGACTCCGTATTAACCTGACCACCGACACTATCAACCAACAAACCATACAAATCACACCCCAGAATCGGATGCCCAATTGCCTGACTGTGCACACGCAATTGATGTGTGCGACCAGTCTGCGGTTTGAAACGAACTTGTGTTGTTTTCAAACCAGATAGAGAATCCTGCATACGTTGCAACACCTGATAGTGGCTCAGCGCTTGCTTACCTGTCTTATGACACACTTTCTGATAGGGAAATTCAGCCTTAGCCAATGGCAAATCAATCATCCCTTCATTATCTTCCAGATGACCATAAAGAGTCGCAACATAGGTTTTGACCATTGTTCGAGCTTGAAACTGCTTGGTCAGGTGTGCATTCGCATCTTTATTCAAAGCTAACACCATCACTCCGGAAGTGCCAAAATCCAAACGGTGTACCATAGTTGCTGTTGGAAAGTCCTGCACTAAACGATAATGCACTGAATCCTTATTCAAGGGGTTCTTGCCCGACAAACTTAATAAACCACTGGGTTTATTAATCACCAGCAAATGTTCATCCTCAAACAGAATTCGAATGTGCTCATGACAAGGAGGGGCAATAAAAGTATCGATAGTTGCCATGTATTACCAAAGCCCCAAATAAAGCGCTATCACCGCAGCATAACGCAAGCTTTTAGCAATCAGAACAAGCAAAACAAACACACTCAAATGTACTTTAGCAACGCCAGCGGCAACCGTAAAGGCATCACCTATAACCGGCAACCAACTCAATAATAAGGTCCATAATCCATAGCGTCGAAACCAGAGTTGTCCCTTCTCCAGTTGACTGGCACTGACAGGAAACCAGGAACGTTCCCTGAAGCGCAGAATATTCAAACCTATCCACCAGTTAACACAGGCACCAGCGGTATTCCCAAGTGTTGCGATACACCACAAACCAACAATGCTGCCACCACCTTCAATAAAATAAAGCAAGGTCGCTTCGGAAGCCAAGGGCAGAATCGTTGCAGCACCGAACGCACTAAGAAACAGGATCAGATACGACATATCATCAATTTATCGAGTCATAGGGCTGGAACAGCAACAGAAAAAGGACCAACTTTTCTTTCAAGATTTATACAACACTTGAATCACATGAAAACCAAAACGTGTTTTCACCGGTCCTAAAAACGGTTTGTCTTCACTGCCTTTAGCAAACACTACCTGATCAAAGGGTTTAACCATTGTTCCTTTGGCAAACTCTCCCAGATCACCACCTTTTTTCTTTGAAGGGCACAGTGAGTTTTTCTTCGCTAACACAGCAAAATTTGCCCCATTTTTCAGTTGCTGAATCAAGGATTTGGCCTCTCGTTCCGTTTTGACAAGAATATGGGAAGCGCAGGCTAATCTAGGCATTTGGTTTCTCTGATAAGGAATGCAAAAAGTATTGTACTGCAAAAAGCATAGAAAACCTCATCGTTAACTCTCTATTGTTCATTCATTTGTTCTTAACCAATTCGCTCTTAACCCAGTTGCTGTTGAAACCAGACATTTCAAAAACTCCAACGTCGCTTGATTTTATAACGAAAGCGTTCACCATCAACCACAGGCCCAACTTGTTCAACCCTCTCAAGCACTTCTCCAGCTACCAGCAAGTCACCACCTACTTTCAAGCGGGCATCGTGCAGCTCTATGCTCTGTGGATAATCAAAGACTGCTTCTTTAAGCACAAATTTCAGTGGCTTAGTAGCAGAGGCTAATTCAACATCATGCAGCAGTTCTGAATAGATTTTTTTGCCATCCATCTCAATCATAATACGCAAATCAGGTGCTTTACGTTGCCATAGCTTTGCTGAAAGGCCTGCATTTTCGCTATACGGAGTGACATAAACCACCGCTAGTCCTCGACCATAGATCCAATACGAAAAACCCAAGATAAGGAACAGGATACACAACCAGAAAACCGTACGCTGTCTTCGACTGTATTTAGAGCGACGCTCAGAACCACCCCATAAGTCACAGGGTAAATACTCAAGAGCACAGCTACCACCACGCTTGCCACCACAATCCAATCCATCACAACCGATATCACAGGGCAGATCACACGGAATGTCTGCCCGATTTACCGAATTAGCCAAACTGACAGATGCCTCACGACAGGCCTGAAAGCGTTGTCTAAGCTTCGGTAACGAAGCCATCAAACCATTTTCAAGAATAATCTCCTTAACGGCATTCGAGCAAGTGTGACCACCATGCAAACGATGATGCGCACAGGAAAAACCTTTTCTGGGCGATAAAAAACGTTGGTAGAAATGAATTAAACTAATAATTATTAAACGCACAACAAATTCCCTCTTGTAATGGGCTTACGCTAAAGGTTGAACTCGATGAAAGCCTTGGATGCATCAAGCCTACAAGCCCCTCTCTAAACACTGGTACTTCTCATACTGTTAAAGCCCCTGACATTAATACGCTTAGCATCAATATAGCGTTGCAATAAAGCAAGAAAGGAGCTGATGATCAGAAGAATAGCAACAGAGGCCGCAAAAAAATAAATCTTAGCGAAAGAACTTACACCAAACAAATGTTGAGCTAAATAAATAGCCAGATAATGTGATAAGAACACAGGATAAGATAAATCGCCCAACCATTGATCGATTGCTTTAAACCA
Organism: Arenicella sp.; assembly: GCA_050633785.1. Taxonomy (GTDB): domain Bacteria; phylum Pseudomonadota; class Gammaproteobacteria; order Arenicellales; family Arenicellaceae; genus CALKZN01. The sequence goes on along the minus strand of JBOEHE010000083.1, from coordinate 5,587 downwards.
AGAATAATCAATTTTCAAATTCATTGCATAATGGAAAACCGGTAAAGCAATAACAATTCCAAAGGTAATTTCTTGTACTGCAAAATGATACCAAGATGGTAAGCCAGGCAGTATTATTGTCAATAAGCCACAAAAATAAGCCCAGATAGCAAATGCTATTTGTCTATGTTGTGGCAAAGAAGATGAAAACATCATCCCATAGATAAACACGACTAACATTGGGAAAATATAGCGATAACCAAAGTGAAGTGTGTCAAAGTAAACGCTCTTAGTAAAAAAGCTAAAGGTTAGTAGTGCCGCTGAAACCAAGACAGTAGCAATTAGCATTCTATGCGGCAGTACCACCAACAATGGCACTAATAGATAAAAATGAAATTCAACCGATAAAGACCATGCTGGCGGAACTATTGATACACCACCCAATTTTGGAAACAAGTCGCCAATGCCGCCTACCGCCAAATTAACTGGCAACAAAAATGCGTCAAAAATAATCTTATAAGTATCAAAAGAAACACCTTTATAAGTTTCTTCAGTAGAAACTCCCAACCAACTAAAAAAGACAACCGTCAGCAGAAGAACAATCAGATATTGAGGAAAAATTTTAATACATCGATCCAAATAGAAGGATCGAATGGGCTTGCTGACATGCAGTTGAAATCGATGGTAGCTTTTCATCATTAAATAACCACTTATAAAATAAAAGATGATCACTGACACAAAACCAAGATTCAACTTCAATCCGCTCTCAGGGAAGTGAGATAAGAAAACAAAATAGGCTAATATAAAACGGAGTGTTCCAAGCATAATAATTGTCTGTGAAAATTGATTATATTAAGGTCTGAAGTAAGCGTTTAAGACATCGTAGACTTTTAGTCAGGGCTTCGTTTAAAAACGATATACGCGTAATTGAATACAGAAGTTAACCCAAGTCCTCCAATCAAAAGAACGCTTATTGTCATCCAATGGAAGCCAACCATAGTCGTGTAAACAATGGAACCCATGACGAAAAAACACCCGCCAAATAGCCATGAAACAGAGTGCATTTTATGACCTTTTAAGAGCGCCAACAGCTTTACAATAGGTTCATCACCCCAAATAGTTATGGTATAGGCAACCATAATACACAGCAACAACATGCTCATTATATACACTGAAAACCATATACCATCAGGTTGAAAATGAAGGAATAAAAACAACCCAATGGTTGCCATAACTGGCCAATGGGTCAGATATAAACAAAATGAAACTTTTCCCAAAAACTGTGCAGGCCGTAGGCATAAAAACCGTTCAAGTTGTTCATTCTTTATAACCCCAAGCAAAAGAAAGGCCGCTCCTGTCGATGTGAGTATAGGAAAAGCATCTTTACCCATTCGATCAATGAGTCGAATTATCGGCGTCAAGATAGAATCTATTGGCACTTGAACTGGAATGCTCCCCAAAACTAAACCAACCCCAAGATAAATCCAGCTAGATCTTGTGCGAAGCAGCCATCCTCGCTCCCAAGCTTCAAATAGCATCACACCAGCACAAAAACCAAGAAGATAGAGTGCTTTGCCATTTCCGAGGAAAAGAATTGCTAATGCCACAACTGGTGTCACCCATAAAATATAACGTCGACCAACACCTGCATAAATACTGTAAATAAGAATCGAACCGAACAGTTCGATTTGCATGCTCCACAAAGGAGAATTAATGCTCGCTTCTCCAAAACGAAAGCAATTATAAACACCCTGCCAGATAGCAATTTCCAGACGTTCAATGGGCTCAAAAATTCTCTCACTGAGCCAGCCATTCTGTAGATAGTGTGAAGCATTAGCGGTAGTATCAGGAAACAGGGAATACAGAACAAACGCCAATACAACGCTGATAGTGATTGGCAAAGCTAATCTTAGATAGCGACGCCCTATTAGCAGGAACAGTCCATCTGACGTATTTGCTGACGCATAGGCAATGACAAAACCCGATAATACGAAGAAAACTGCAACAGCAAAACTACCACTGATAAATGCGAATAATAAGGATTCTGAAAACATATCCGACAATGAGTGTTCTATTGCACCAGATCCGAAATAAATTTCTGGATAAAATATACAAAACAAAATATGGGTAAGCGTTACAACGAGTGCCGCCACTCCTCTAAGACCGTCTAGCGAAGCAATTCGAGGTTGTTTATTCATTATTTAGATAAAACCCTTGTGGCATTTTCGAGAGTGATGTTAAGGATTAATATTGTACTCTATATGCATTCTCAGAAACGAGGCATACTGTTTTCTTATCTATCACCACACAACCAAAGATAACTTCAATTAATTCAAAGGTAGCTTTACTGTTAAACCTTCACTTGCAACTGCGAAACGATGAGTACTTCCTAGCAAACTAACGTCAGAAGGCTCGATGACTCGTAAAGCGATATAGTTCTGAACACCTTTCATAAATGACTTTTTCTGTGCATCAATGATCTGCCACTTACCTTCCAGATACACTTCAGCCCAGTTGTGATAATCAGATGCAGAAACAATTTTGTTATTACCATATACATACCCCCCAATCGCCCTCGCAGGGATATTCATTGCCCGAGCCAGCGCAACAACAAGATAAGCATATTCAGTGCAATCTCCCCGTTTTGTTCTCAACGCATCTAGCGCCCCTTTATCTTTCGAAACATACCCAGCATACTTTATATGCAGGGAAACCCAATTATAAATTTTTTCCAGTGATTCAATCTCCGTTTTTCCAGCTAACTTCTCAGCTAATGATTTTATTTCGGAGTGACCAACTTCAATATATTTCTCCGACTGCAAGTATTTATCATGATTTTCAATCGACAACGGGTTTGCTTTAATTGCCATTTCTACACCCGCCGAAATAACTAATTGCTTCTTACCAAAAGGAGGGATAAGGCCTAATTCAAACCTTCCTATCCGATTGCCCGATTGCCCAGTTTCCTCAATATATGGTATTGAGGACTTAAGACTTATAGCTTGCTGATTCGACAATGTACGAACAGGAAGATAGGTTGAAAACTTAGAATCGTCTATAGCATTTGGTGTCTCATTGGTAATTTCATAGACAAATCGCAAAACTCGTTGTTGATGGTACTCAACAGTTTCCTTTTGCGTTGCACCAAACTGTCCATTTACCCTCATTTTTTGTATTACAACAAAACCAATCGCACAGAGAAATATGAGAAAACTTACGAAAAGTATTTTTTTTACAAGCAGATTACTCATAATTCAGACTACTTTATAGATGAACAGGTTCGCTTCACTTTAGTACTCAAAACAGCTGTTTTTGCGATTTGAGATTGCAAGGAGTCAATAGCATTCATCCCGCCTTCAACGAAAACCATCCCCAACATATCAAACATATTTCTCGAGCTAAAAATCTCTTGATACACTTCGGTATTATCATGAACCAACACTATTCGAATATTACTATTTTTTTCAAAACTTTCTGTAGCAAGAGTGAATAGTTCATTGTAGAAATTTTTATCGCTGGTAAAGGGTAGATCATCTTTTTTCAAACCCAGCAAATCAAATGCTTTGTTCTCCGATGTCCCTAAATTGACAAATAAAAAGTCTTGCTCTCTCCCAACACTAGCAGAAACAACATCATGAGCTTTAACATGGCGTAATTGGAATGACTCTTCAGAAGTCACTTTAAGCTCAGAAGTTCCAAGTAATGCAACGATTCCAAACTGTAAAATTTTTACAGAACGAAACCCATCTCTTTTAAGCTTTATAACTTCTTGTTCTAAAAAATAATCATCCAAGCCTGTACCGACAAGAACAAGTCTTTCTTGCTTTAAATAGGTCTTTGCTCTCAAAGCATGAAGAGGAATTCTCAAAGCTTTAGTCAATCGAACCGCAGGTTCAGTTGATATCTCAAAACGATTACGAACATCAATCAAAACGTCCCTGTCTGAATATGAATCAACATACCTCGATGGCTTAGGCTTAAAATTCGACGGTACACCCGCTATCGATTGATAAACCAATCTCTCTGATTTAGGTTCTGCCAGACATTGGTATTGATTTGATTGAGCAAACACAGTGGTATCAAAAACCATCACACAAAGAAATAAACAACCAAGTCTCCCCAACAATCGACCCGGTCTTATCAATAATAAGGCCAAAAACCTGAATAACCTCATTAATTATTTACCAACTTGCATTCAGAGAATTCAGAGCTATTACCACTCGACATATCAGTGGCTGTAGCTGTTACGATTGTGCCCACTGAAAGAGATACATTCATTGAAAATGTCGCTGTACCTGAGCTATCCGTTGTTACATCCACATAGCCTAGAAACTGTTCTCCTGATCCATAACCTGATGCACCACATTCTGTATTTGCAAATAACTCTATACGATACTCTTTGTTTACCTCACTGCTTAACGTACCTGTAAGTGAGTTTGCTGTTGCAACAGTTACCACTGGAAAATTCTGTAGATGATTTCCACCCAGATCTGAATCCAGTTCATCATTAAGACTTACACCATTTGAACCACCTAAATCAATACCCAGTGTAGCGTTGTTATAAATCGCATTTCCCGAAATAGTGTTACCAACAGCAAAAACTCCTGGAGCAAGTTCACTACCAACAATTATACCTTTAGTATAATTAGCGATAACATTTCCCTCACCAGTATTAATGCCTCCTAAAAGATTACCTACACCATAAACATAAACACCTATAGAACCAGCACTTAATAAGCTCCCAGCTGAATTAACACCGATATAATTTCCCTGCAAAATATTATTATCAGCAGAGCTTTGCCACTTAAACACGGAAACACCAGTATTCGTTGCTGATATTGTATTGCCTTTTATGTCATTATTTGAACTATCAAGTACATAAATTCCTCTGGATGACTGAGGTATCACCTGCTCAGCAACCGTAGCTCCAATCATATTATTACTCACTTGGTTACCCATTGAGTTATACATATAGATAGACCATGCCGAAGCAGCTCCAGAAAGCACATTCCTTCCTCCTGGTTGTTCTGTACCGATTCGAGAGTTAGTAACTGTAACAAAGTTAATCATGGATTGCGTCATACCACTATAATTGTTACCAGTGATATCTGTACCAATCAAATTGCCTTCGATAACTAGTGCATCAGCATTACGAGCATAGATACCATCCTCACTTGGCATCAGTAGATTTCTATCTTCAGGCTTAACTCCACCGAGTTGCACATTATTAGCTAATGATATGGCCATGGCTCTGCGTATTTCTCCAACTGTCTCCTCTCCTTTTTCATCAGTGCCTATAAATACACCTTTAATACTATGTCCTGGATCTGAACTATTATCGTGATTATAGACACTAACCGCCACACTTCGGAAATTCCCTGTCCCTGGATTAGTATTCGTTATTGCCATACCCTGTATTTCAGATCCTCGATGGTTCGACAAACTGAAAGTGGCCCCTGCTGATAATGTTCCATGCACCACTATTTTCAGCACAGTATCCAAACCTTGATCTGTTGTCAGAGTATTTGGAGATGACCCCGGTTGAGTATAACCATTGATATTGACGCTTTTTAATATGTTGTAGTACGTCGCTGGTCGAATCGTACAC
>JBOEHE010000082.1:0-43880 GCA_050633785.1 Arenicella sp. | reverse complement strand
CTGAACTGCCAGCAGCGGCATTACCAGAAGTACCACATTGATTATCACCACAATCTGACCCTTCGCATGAGGGTGGATCTGGGTTAGGCTCAGGATCCACACAGCTTTGAGCACTCGAATCACACTCCGGATCAGGGGGACAAGTAAGACCGGTGCAATCCGGGCCTCCTGGACCACCGGGGCCACAACCAGGGGTACACGCATTAGGCGGGCAACTGCTCGTGTTAGAGTGATTGGGGGCAAACTGCGCATTGAGTGTTAAAGGCAGCAAAACAATACTTGTCAGTAATGTCTTAAGCACTTGCACTTTAAATTTTTTCATAATTTCAATCCAACAAAAACGATGATGTTCCTTTTAAAAATTAATTACCCGTCAAAAAACCCAGTGCTCCACCATCTCTTGCTTTGATAAAAATCACAAAGCCAATAATGACGAATGTCATCGGAAATAAAATTCCAATCAATGGTCCAAGCATTTTTACCGGCGCTTTATTAGCCATCTCTTCAGCCCGCAAAAAACGCTCTGTACGTCGTTGTATCGCCTGTTTATACAACAAGTCCCCTAGCTCTCCACCGACTTCTTCAGCTTGATTAATCGCAGCAACAAAGTTGCTCATCTCAGGCATAGCAACACGTTTAGCCATCAGGTCCAACGCCTCTTTTCTGCTTAAACCAGTTCGAGTATCACGAACCAGATGCTGCAATTCAGCTTTCAATGAACCGTCTGGTAATTTTATAGTTGCATGTTCAAGGGCACTGGAAAAACTCAAACCAGCACGCATTGACAACACCAACAATTCCAGAAAAAATGGAAATTGCTTTGATATTTTCAGTTGGCGTAGTTTTATTGCATCATTAAGCCATATATCCGGATAGAAAAACGTTAATGGCAAAATCATAAAAGTCAGCAGTAGATAACTGGCTTTTTCTGGTGAAAGGGTTTTAAGTATTAGCAATACCAAAGAACTTCCCAGAATCAATGCAATCCAGCGTGAGGCAGATAGTTCCTCAGGTTTAATTGCGTAATCAAACCCAGACGTCTTTAGTCGACGGCTTAGTAAATCATATGCAGGCGAGGTTTTATCCGGTGTCCGAATCAGATTAAACATGTTTATAAAAGGTAAAAACATGTTAAACCAAAGAGGGGGCCTATCACGCCAGCTCTCCGACCCTTTGTCCCCACGCTCAAGCCAAGCGCTGCCAAAGAAAACCACAATGCTTACAACCATTGCCAAAACCAGAACTAATAAAAGACCTAACATAGCTATACGTCGATGGTAATAATTTTACGGACAATCATAAACGCGATAATCGACATGATAAATAAAAATGCCGAAACCGCCCAACCTGCCGGTTCATTAGTTAGCGCTGACATGGCTTCAGGTTCAATACGATACAAGGCATAAATCACCAGAAATGGCATTAAGCCAATAACCCAACCTTGGGCTTTTCCCATAGCCGTTAAAGCTTTAATTTTTCCTTCTATCTTCAAACGTTCACGAATAGTATCAGCCAAGGTCTCAACAGTATTAGCCAGATTCCCACCAACAGAACGCGAAATCGAAACAGCAGAGGTGAACAACTCAACCTCGATTGATTCTACTCTGTTGTACATATCATCCAATGCATCATCCATTTGCTTACCCATCTTAATATCGGATACAACGATAGCAAATTCTTGAGAAATAGGTGCAGGCTGCTGCTCTACAATAAGCTCCATTGCCCGTGAAAGATTACTACCAGCACGTAAGGACATCGCAACAGCACTTAGGCAATCAGGTAATTGATAAATAAACTTATCATCGCGCCTTTTCTTCAGAAACTTGAGAATTAGCTTGGGTAGAAATGCAGCAAACACCATAACCAACAATGCAATTACCGCATTATAAATAAAGTAAATGACAACACCGACAACAAAGGTAAGGCCTAAAGTGAAAATAAACAGTTTTTGAGGATCCATAAAAAGTAAATTATCAGCCAGTCCTGATTTAATTTGCTTTACGGATCGAGCTTCATAATCAGTATAAGACTTATAAAGATACTCCTTGATACCTAAAAATAATGCGCCAGCAGCTATCAGCGCGAGAATCAAGATGCCATTAACTAAACTCATTGGATCTGGCTATTACTTGTGCGAAAGAAAATTGATCGGTCCAAGGTTACACCACCTTTTTCAAGGTCTAGATAAAATTTTGGTATCTGACCTGTCGCAGCAAATTCACCGAGCACCTTTCCATTTTCATCGATTCCTGTCTGGTTATACTCAAATAACTTCTGCATCAAAATAACATCGCCTTCCATTCCATCAATAGCATAAATACTGGTGATACGACGTGACCCGTCCGTAAAACGTGTTTGCTGCAGAACAATATCCACGGCTGAGGCTATTTGTTCACGAATCGNNGTGTTCATCGCCTGCAACATATCCAGAGCCTCACCACCACGACACTCACCAACCACAATACGATCCGGTCTCATTCGCAGCGAGTTTTTAACCAAATCACGAATAATAATTTCACCTTTTCCCTCAACGTTTTTAGGGCGGCTCTCCAATGAGATAACATGATCCTGATTCAGTCTTAATTCAGCAGCATCCTCAATAGTAACAATGCGTTCCGAGGCTGGAATAAAGTTAGACAAAACATTTAATGTAGTAGTTTTACCACTACCTGTACCACCAGACACCAGCATATTGCGTCGATTGAATACGGCAACTTCCAAAAACTTTGCCATATCTTCAGATAAAGTTTCTTTATCCAATAAATCCTGCATATCAAAGCGATACTTACCAAATTTACGAATGGTCAGAGTAGGTCCAATTAAAGCTAATGGAGGAATAATCGCATTTACTCGAGAACCATCTTTCAGTCTGGCATCCACCATTGGAGACCCCTCATCTATTCGCCGGCCAAGAGGTGCCACAATACGCTCAATAATGCTCATAAGAGAAGCATTGCTATTAAAACGCATATTCAGTTTTTCAAGCTTGCCAGACCTTTCTACATAAATTTTATCAAAGCCATTGACCATGATCTCAGTGATAGTCTCATCTTCCAACAGTGGTTCTAATGGGCCCAGACCAACTGCTTCAGCAACAACAGACTCAACCAATTTATCCGGATCAACATTTTCGGAATGAGTTATTTTAGTCCTTTTAAGAACAGCCTGCACTGCTTCTACCGCCTCACCTCGCAATTCTTCAGTAGTTAATTTATGCAGTATTGAGCGTTTATGTAAATCCAAATAATCTAATGTCTGCTCATGTATCAATTGAATAAATTCAAAATCTTTTTGATTAAACGCTCGATCTTCGAAAGGGGTATTATTTGCTAAAGTCATTGGATTTTTTTCCTTTGCTTGCATTTGCCCAGCCTCATATTTTTGAACCGGGTTAAATTGAATGGTAGATTCACCCAAAATCAAGACATCAGTAGCTGACACCTCCCTTTTATCGAAAGGACTCAGCCGGGTACCATTTATCCAGACACCATTTGTGCTGTCTACATCTTCTATATAAACCTGCCCTTGCTTTATATAAAGGTTGGCATGGTGGCGTGAAACCATGTCATCAATAATGTGTATATCAGCATCAATACCTTTACCACAACGATAAACAGCATCCCCAACTAACTGGTGTTTTGCCATTTCGCCCGAAGGCAAAGTACAATTCAAATCAATCATAATCGTCATAACCTCATACTCAATCCATTATGTTGTACTTATAATTAGCATCATGCTGCTCATTGATTTCCTCCACTCTCTCAAGTGCATCAATATTCACCTGGTGAGCTGGATTGATTAATCTTGGCGTGACAAAGATATAAAGTTCAGTTTGATTATTCCTGAACTGTCTCGATTTAAATAATTCTCCTAGAATTGGGATATGGCCTAGTCCAGGGACTTTATCTACATCTTTACTATTTTCACTGCTAACCATCCCAGATAGAATAATTGTTTCACCATCACGAACATTCATTTCTGTATTCGTTTTACGTGTCAAAAAGCCAGGAATTCCTCTAACCGTCACAGAAGGGTCAATGCTACTGACCTCAACTTCGATCTTGGTGGAAATATTTCCAACATTATCGGCAATTGGTTCGATGTTCAGAATGATGCCATATTGTTTAAAGGTCACCTGAATTCCATCTTCTGTATCAATAGGGATTGGCACTTCGCCACCGGCGAGAAAATCAGCCGCGCCTCCACTGATGCAACTCAGTTTAGGCTCAGAGAGCACTCGTGCATAGCCATTGCTAGACAACATATCGATGACTGAGTCGACGCGCGTAGAGAGGCCCAAAAAATTATAAGTCCGCCTACCATAATCCAATGGCAGGGTGGTGCCACCGCCACTAGTAAAAGCACCATCCCCAGGTGCGCCATCTAATCTGAATAAATCGTTGGTAACAACATCACGAAGTGTTCCATAGCTAAAGCCTTTAATCGCATCAGCCCAGTTTATTCCAATATTGTGCAACACGTTTTTACGTATCTCCACAAACTTAACATCCATCGATATAATATTCTGCATATCGATATTAGACTTCACTGCCAGAGGTAAGACATTTGGAAAACCTTTGGCTATCGCTTCAATTCGGTCAAAGTCCTGCTGACGATACACGTTGCCTTCAATAAGCACATTGTTGCCAACACCTCGAACTTCAATACCTTCTACCCCAACCAGGGCGGACCGCACTTGCTTTAAGTTCTCACCAATAGCAACATTACCAACTTCCACCAGAAACCGTTTAGCAACACCGTCCTTCCAAAAACGTAGATCAGTAAACCCTGGGGCTAGCGCCTGAACTAAAATTTCTTGAGTTTCACCAAGCACTTCCACTTCGACAACATTGGGGTCACCAATAGAAATACGATCAACAGTAATGTTTCTCAATAATTCAGTCTGCCCAGCAATCATGTTTAATTTTTCCGTGTTGTCCGCAAAGACCACCAAAGGAGTCAACACAAACAACATAACGATAAATCTAAAACTCATACATTTCACACGACTTTCCTTTTTATACGATTGGGATAAATTCTTATTCATTTGCTCTTTCTAGTCGGTCGAATAATACGAGGGCCAGTAGAGGCAGCTTTCAGTTGACGGTTTTTACGTCCAAACAAGGTATTTTTGGTTACCGCAGCCAACTGAAGCTTGTCCACATCAGAGCGAGAGCGCAAGAGGACGGTAATATCGCCTTCTGCTCTGGCGATGGTAATCTTTGCCGCATCAGCAGGGGTAACATGCAGGGTGATGGTTTGAAAGCCTGCTTTTCGACCAGCATTTTCAGGACCGGCAATTTCGTCTGTTGTGTTGCCAGTAGCAATAACAACAACACTTGTTAGCAAAGGTATAGTCTTTTCAACTCCATCATCATCCAGTGTGACCAGCAAATCAATCATATCCCCAGGGGATAACATCCCTGTCAATGAAGAGAGAACATCAACAGGAAATGAAATGGCACGTTTACCACCATCAATTAGATTAGAAAATGTATCACCTTTGGATAAGGCCACATGAGTAGCCAGCAATGATTCCCCACCATTGAGAGAATAGACCAGTTTATGTCCGATAATAGATTCTACTTCTCCCGGACGGATGGCATCTTTATGAACAAAGCCAGATGGGACATTACGTATCGCCAGCATGTGTTTTGATAGAACTTCGCCTCGTTGCAAACCACGAGTAGCAACGATGACTTCGATAGGTTTATATTTATCATCAATGACCGCCTTATAGTCATCAATTTGAGTATTAATATAATCTCTAGTCAGAAAAACTGCTGCCAGCCCACAAGCGAGAGCAATAACCAGCATAATAATATTTTGTACCTTCATGATACTCCTTAAAAATCATCGAGCCTTACAGCTCAAATAAAATACAACAATAATTTGATATTTCTTAAAACACTTAAGGTGCTGAAATCGAATTCACATAACGAGTCTCATGCTCCTCAAGGTTATCAATAATTCCACCTGGTTCGATGAATTTAGCAAAGACCAAGGCAAGGAATACTCCCAATACTGCGAATTCAACAATTGATCCGCCACGGCAAGCAATAAACTTTTTCATTATTTCGCACTCCCTTTAACCCAGTTAATTTCGACCACGCTGACTTTTGACGTCCTGCCAAAGGAACCTTTACGGACTGCAATGCTTGCATGCTGTCCTCCTTTCTGCAAAAGCAGCTGCTCAACACCTTCTTCATTGTTGACATACGATTTTTGAACTGTCCATCCCTGCTCAGACAAACGACCATCAAACCATTTGAGCAAGTAGTCTGCCGACAAGGGTGATTGTACTAGAATATTTTCGGCAATAACACCGTTGTCATTCGATTCAATTCGATTCAATAAGGTCATTCTGCCCGGCAAAGGAAATTTCGTCTTATTGCCATTCTTCTTCTGCTTAATTTCGCTGGGTGAAACACTGACAGTAAGAGTTCCCTCTGAAAGTTTTCGCCCCACTTCACGCACTTGAACCGAATAGAAATAACGATCTCGCTCTACACCAATAACGTCATAACCACGGCTCTTGCTGCGACTAATATGAGAGCCTGTCTTGGCTTTCCACCAACCTTCATACTTATTGATGACATCTTCAGCCGATTTATTAACACGGAAAGTCTGAATGCTCATAGGTAAGCCGTTATACCGAACATTTTTTGCCACCCAAGCGAGCTGCATTCCTCTCATAGTTTTGATTTGAGGTATTTTCTCCCAGTCATCACTGCCAGTTGCAAACACGGCAAATGATGCAAAAAACAAACAGATTAAGCAGAGGAACTTCAATTGGTACATAACTTAATCTGGCTTATCCTTAACGTATTTATCATCAATGACTTCAGAGTAAACGGGCAATGAAACATCAGAAGCATCCCTACCTTCCCCATAAAACCAGTTCGTACCTGGAAGCGTCAACATTCTTCCTGCAAACTCACCAAAAGCAGCGACTGGAGATACTACGTCTTTTATTAATGCCAGATCATCAACGCGATCTTTATACTGGCCTTCTGTATCTAACGACCAGGCATCAGTTAAAATCGCCGCATTAGACTCCATAGTAAATACATCACTGGTATCTTCAACATATTGTCCATCTTCATTATATCGATCAATAATTGATGTCTGCACAGAAACAGTGGCCACACCTCGGCCTTCCAACTTCAAGTTAACGGAACTGTCGTAAGCGAACTCTTTTACCGCAGCATTCTCACCTGGAGCCTCATTATAAGTCAGTGTGACTGCTGAGTTTGCTGAATTATTTTGTTCACCTTGCAAAACCTCTTTGCCTCTATGCGTCCAGAATGGATGAGGCTGACGACCTGTCGCAGTCAAAGCTTGCACTGGGTGACCCATTACACGCAGATCTGTTTCTGCCGCTAGAGCAGAGTCCTGCTTTCTGTCACTAGACCACACTGTCCGCTCCCAAACAGCATAGCGAGTTGCTTCCATATGTTTATTCTTAATATCACTGATCTTGGCAACCATCGGCAATGAAACGAGGACAACCATAAAAACGCTCCCCCAAATCACAAACTCAACCATTGATTGACCGGCTATTTTTCTGCGATTACCCATTCTCATGATGTACTCCTATATTTGCAGACAGTCCAAGCACCTGCTCCTGTTCCTTTGGTTTTTCCATCTGTACAAACTTCAGCGCTTTTAAAATTAAAATACGTTTTTTTAAACCCTGGAGATAAATCCAAATTCATCAAATCATAAGACTTGAAACTAGTTTCATGCTGCTCAGCAAGTGATTGATAAGACACAAACCTGACGGCTACTGGCATATCCGCTAAATAAGCGATACACCACTTTCGACCACTCTCATCGGCTTGTTTAACTCCTTTAGGCTTAGGCTTGTAATAATCACATTTAACAACAGAAGTTTGAAATAGTTCTTTGTCATGTTGTCGTAATTGAATTTCGATCTTTTCTGACTCACCTGTTTTTACTATGCGCTTTTTATCGATACGCTCCTGCAAACCGCAACCAAGTAAAGTTTTAAATTGATTTTGACGAAATCCAAAATAATTTGGTTTACATTCCTTAGGAGCTGGCCGCAATTTATAATAACTCTGCCTTTTAACGATAGACTCGCCTCTTTTTGAGTTATATGACGTTTTCTCTTCAGTTTTCAGCGCTCTTTTCTCATGCGCATCCTGAACTTCAACATTGATGACAGACTTGCCCAACTTGGTACCATTAAAGTCATCAACAAGCTTTTTCATTTCAGGTGTAGCAGCCATTGCCTCATACATAGCTGCTGTTGCCGTCACATTCGACTGACCTCTACGCTTTCTATAGCTACGAAATTTTTCATTATAAATATCAAATTTTATTGTTTCAGCAGCTTCAGTTATTTCAACTTTTGTCAGTGGGTCAAAAATTTTATCAAGCTCCTCCTGGGCTATCTTTTTACTGACTTTGTATTCAGCCATAACAGTAACATCAGCCTGCCTGGCCAACGCAGCAGATGGCATCAACACAATTGACAAAGGCAACACCAAGTGCAGAAAAGAAGCTCGACTTACCATCAAATCAATCACTTAAACGCGCCTTCCAAAAAGGGTTAAACACATTAGCAAATTCTGCACTATCTGTTCCCAAAGCTCCCCACATATTTTCCGGACGATAAAAGTAAACTTCTGAACGAGCAATTGCATACAAATCATTATTGCTTTGAGGGTTCGCATTCGGTCCTTTTTGCATCATCCTGGCATTAGAAAGATTTTTTGCTGCAACCACAGTGATTGAATGACAATCATAACCCGACACTAAACCCACTGAAGTAAAGGCTGGTTGGAAACAGTCATCAAGCTGCTCATCCTCAGCCTTATAGTTTGCTATACCTTGATAGCCATCATAGATATCATCATGCGTTTGAGCTGTATGTTTGCCAGTGCCTAATGAACTTCCCCACTCCCATTTGCTCCAATCCCAGTTAAAGGAAAACGCAAATTCGTCGGAAGTTTCCCACACCAAACCAGGATCACCGGAATCATTTTCCTCATAATAATGGTCAGTTTCACCTTGCTTTTCAGCCTCAAATATAGGCCACAATCCAATACTCCAATCTCGTGATTGACTGCCTGAACTCTTCAACCGCATCCAACGATCCGATCGTTCCGAGGCCATAACACCGACGGATTTATCCACCATATTTTTTATAAAATCATCATCATTTTCAGGCGTATATGAACTCACCCTGAGAAATGTTGCAATAGAAGCCAAGTCAACGGCTGATCTCGTTACAGCATAGCTTAATTTCAAATTACCAGAAATTGGCACACCGCCTTGATGCCGTGAAATATTGTCGTCATACGATTGCAAGATTTCATCCTGAACATCGTATAATGATGTGGGAGCCAAGGCCACAGCAGCGCCTTGTTGACTGACATAGTAAAGGCCATTGGTAATATCGTTGAGGATTGCGATATATTCAGCACCATCGTATTCCTCAACAATATCTACAGCCAGATCAAAAGCCTCTTCTGCGTAATCAACGTACGTATCGATCAACCAGCCAACATAGGGAATAAAATTACAGATAACATCACAGATATCACTGACAACACCTGTCATTTCCTGTCCATAATGGACCCAGGAGTAATAACTGGTTAAATGTCCAATCGCAATATGATTAGCCATCATAGCGCGGTTAGTATAAGCAACGTAGTTCAAGTTCCTTGCCACATGAATTCCCGCAGAATAAGCTGCAGCATCAGTAGCATTCACTAAACGTGTTTTTTCATTGGTTACCTGACCAACGTTGTAAACAGTGTAGATGCCAGTAATCAGCATCAAACCAAAAGCAATACCAAGAATGGATGACTGCCCTTTTGCTTTTCGAATCGAACTTAATACAAACCCTTTGAATATAGGCCTCATCACATCAGCCACCCTTGTTCGTTTAAAACATCTATTTAAATTAAAGCACCTTAAATTTTAACCAACAGTAATCACAGATATCAACAATGTCGACACCTGTGACTACTATCAGATTAAATCACTGAAGATTTAACTTACCGCTTATTGATGGGCGGCAGTATTACCTTCATCATAAGTACCCAAACCACGTGCAGCCGAAGTAGTATCAGCTGATGTAGCGTCTGTTTGAGCTTCGCCAATTTGAGCCGAACCATCTTGCCCAGCCATCTCATTAGCCATACCAGCGATTTGATTGGAAATTGTGCCGCCAAAAAGACTGACTGTACCAATAGCTGCAACAGCAATAAGAGCGACAATAATGATATACTCGGACAAGCCTTGACCAAGTTGCTTTTGTTTTAAATTCATAAAATACTCCGTATATATTCCTTAATATTTAAAAAAACTTCATTCAAACTAGAATGTTAAATTGTTTCAATAAACTCCCAGAAACGTATCCAACACCGAAATTATACGCGCGGACATATAAAAAGCAACAACATTTTGTCCTTCTCAATCAAACACATACACAAAATTTCATTTATCAACTGCCGCACGTGGGGGGATCTACAAAAGGGTTATCTGTAACTGTTCCAGTCGGACCAGCCCAAGGATTCCCTTCATATCCAGGTTGCACAGAACTTACTTGCGTCAAATCATCGACCAAACCTTCAGCATCTGAGCGACTTAACATAGAATCATTTAACTTTGCTGGCGTCTGCATTCTAACCATACTTGTTGCCCGAATCGGCATTCGCAATTGATACAACTGCTGGGCTTCAAATGAAGTTGGATCAGTAAACTTCAGCATGAAATAGGCAAAAATATAATTAACAAACGGCACCTTCATTCTCGGAGAATAAAGAGCTTCAATTTTTAGTAAATTAGCATCCTGAACATTTAAACCGCTGGCACTCCCAAGGGCGGTAGAACTAAGATGCAAATCAACATTTGGTATCTCTTCTGCTGTACCATCACCATCAATGTCTTGCTGAAAATCCTGAAACGCTTCCTGGGTTGGGTTCAAAATTCGTATTCGAGAATGCTCAGTAACATCATGACACGCAGTTGAGTTGCTCTCGTTAATGGATGCCGAACGATACAGCGTTGTAAACACCGGAGTTGTATCTGGCGTAGAAATACAAGTAGAAGCCTTACCGACTGGACTGGGAACGATCCCAGTCACAGCAACTATATCCGCAGTGCTTGCTGACTCCGGAGCATAAAGAGGCGCCAGATATTCCGCCAGAGAGCCCTGAATCGCACCAATATCCGCATTATTAACACTGCCAGAACGAGCCGCCATAAAGGTTGCATGATTCAACGCCGTCTTCATTTCATAGAGCTGTGTCCATTGATACCCCCCCAAACCCAATAAAGCAAAGACGGGGAAAATCACAACAAATTCAACAATACTAGCCCCACGACATCGCAAACCCGGTATTTTTAACGAAACTCTGTCATTACTTCGTTTTACAGCCTTCATGAATATACTCTCCCTGATTGCATATCTGCATCCGATGGTTTTAAAATAACATCACCCACCACCACATTCAACTTTGCAATGGTGCCAACTGGCAATTCCAAAGTTGAGAATGTATCACTTGTCCCAAAGCATAACCGCAATGGTTTTACATTCTCCTCAACCTTGACTACACGCTTGGTTTTATCAATAAAAATGATATCAATTGGATAGCGCATGCCAATAGTATGCACCGAAGAACACTTAGTAATAAGCAATCCAGTAAATTCATGCTCTTTGGTAGATAACAAACCTCGCAAGCGAGCGAACCAATTATCAGCCAGTCCAATGTTAGTCAGCTTATGCCGATTTATAACAAGATCTATCATATTATGCCTTGCTGCCATCTCAGCCCTGCTCGGACAATGTGGCCGCATCTTTTGCCTGCTTCAACCGCCACTCTTTTTGCCTTAATTCTTTTTGCAATTGCTCTCGTTCAAGCTCTGCATTTTTCAATTTTACTTTTTTTATCACCAACTTTTGCTGCAAAACCTGTTTCCCACCCGAATCCGCTTCCGAAGCAGCAATGTCCTCCGTTTTTTCCCTCACCTTTATCTTTAATTCCTGTTTTTTTACTGGGTTATTTTTCAGAGGTTTTTTTGCTACGCTTTTGCCATTTTCAGCATTGTCTGATACAGGCTCAGGCTTCACAGCAACATTTTTTTTCAGCGGCTCTTTATCGACTTCTCTTTCTTGGTCAGCAACATTCTTATCAGAGACCTGAGTTTCCGGAGCTAAAACCTCCGTTTTTTCCAAAGAAACCTTATTGATTAATGGTTCCGGCGGAGCCAAATATTGACCTATCGCGTCCTGAAGATTTCTCACCCTTAATTTCTGAGCATCGTCGAAAGGCAGTATTTTTTCAAGCGTCTGCAATGCCCGATTCGTTTCACGCAAATTCAACAAAGACAGATTATTTGCCGCAACAAGGTTGTTCGGCTCAATTTCCAAAGCCTGTTGAAAATATTTAAGCCCGTCATCAAAACGATCCCATTTAAAATAAATATTGCCAAGCAAAACATGACCATCAGCAATAGTCTGATCAACGGCAACCGACTTTAATAACTCACGCTCAGCTGCTGCATATTCATTATTGCGATACAGTTTTTTCCCAAGAATCAAACTAGCAACTGCATCCGCCGAAGCGTTACTTTTATTAGCTGCTTGCAAACCGCCACTCTCATTTGCAGGCAATGTTGCGCACGACGGCAATACACTTAGGCAAAGAGCAATCGCAAACAACTTCGAAACAGTGATACTTTTTATCTGCATCAGCTAAAAACCTTCCGTTGCAAGACGCAGCTCTGAAAGACTGTTTTCTATTTTTGCATCAATTTTGCGGTATATCTCTGAGTCATCTGGAGCATGTTCCAAAGCAAGTTCCCAATAGTCAACAGCTTTTACTTTATTGGTAAATTCAAATTGATAACCCTGCAGATAAAGTTTATGAGCCACAGGATATTTAAGTTCATCCATTTCAATTGTTGGCAGAACTTCAAGCCGAAACTCATCTGAGCTACTCAATAAATTACCGCTCAAGGGATTAACTTTAACCTCATTTTCCACAGCTGCTTCAGGCCTACCCTCAACTGGCTCGACACTACTCTTCTCAATGACAACAACTTCTTCAACGACAGCCTCATCAAAGGCAACAGCCTCTTCCACTACAGGCTCTACTGCAGCAGCAACCTGACCATTGACAGAATCTGGTTGTGCGCTGTTTTCCTGAGGGGCAACAGCTGGCGCCTGCTGGGTTGCAGCTGGTGGGTTACCAGTCTTATCTGCCGAAGATACCGCCACTAATTTATCAGCAATACGATCAAACCCCATGTTATAAACAAGTAAGCCTGCCGCAACCAATATAAAAACGCCACTCAGCAAGATGATAAAGAACGATTTCTTGCCCTTCTTTTCTCGACGCGATACCGGATTCGCCTGCGGTGTTATGTCTGAGTGTCCTCGTAGAGAGCTATTATCCAGCTCTAGTGTTCCTTCCCTTATAGCCGAAGAAGGCCTTGTTGGAAGGTCAAATTCTGAATGCTGTGTGTTCACTTGATTAACCTGCTTGTTATTTGCTGCACAATTCTTTGCTTATTGGATAGCAACATCCACCTTCTCCATCCAATAGCATCCATTCTTTGCCCACCTACACTTTAGGCAATAATCTATAATATTCCACTAACAAGCAAGGTGTCAATGGCTGTTTCGCAGTCTGACACTGTCTGGTAGCGCAACAAAGGATCTTCAGACAAAAAGCGTTCAACAATCTGTTGGTATTCAATGGATTTCCATGCAATATCAGCAAAAGCCATTACCGGTATATCCTCCCTATCTTGGTACTGCGTCCCATGCAGAATATCAAACAGTATACAACCCAGTTGATAGATATCAGATGACTTAGTTGTGACCAAACCCAGCCTTTGTTCAGGCGACGCATAATGCGGCTTGCCCCTGCTAAGAACTGCATGATTCGCCCCAGTAAAATTAACATCACCAAAATCAATTAGAAATAATCGTCCATATTTATCAACCAATATATTAGCCGGAGACAGGTCATTGTGTATTATTTCTGCGCTATGGTTATGCAGAAAAGCAACCATAGCCAGGATTTTCTTAAAAAACAGAAACTTCGTCTCATCACTCTGCTGAAGCAAAACCGAGTAATAGCGATGCAAAGGCACTCCATTTATAAATCGATATACCAATTGCCCCTCACTACATAGAGATGGTAGAAGTTTAGGCACAAATGAAGGCAATGCATTGGCACTTGAAGCCAATAATTCCAGCGCGGCCCGTTCATTACTAGAGACAGCACTAAAACGCTTAATGATGACTTTTCGAAAACCACGCCAATTCAACAGATAAGCACTGGATACCACGGAATGCTCATGCGCTCGCAACTGTCTTGCAAAAAAAATCATTCCAACCTGACTTTAACCTGTTATCGAAAATGTTTCATAGACGGGACTTAAGAAGCACTATTATAAAGTATATGACCCACCAACCATATTAATCTAAAATAAACTCCTCTTAGGGTACATGGACTACAACCACTAATTCAATGAAAGCAGAAACATCAGGGAAAAACTCAGACAACAAAGCCTTCCCATCTATAGCAACAAGTTTTGTTGCCGGTCTATGTGCTGCGGCCTGTTTTGCCCCATTGGAATATTGGTGGCTTATGCCTTTTTGCCTGGCAATATTGATTCATAACTGGTTACATGCCTCGGCAAGAATAGCACTTTTGCAAGGCTATGCATTTGGCTTTGGTCTCTATATTGCTGGAGTGTATTGGATATTCGTTCTAGCCCACTCATTCAATAATGCACCGGTATTCATAGCAACACTTATATTGATTGTTACCGCCTTGCTCCTGGCCAGTTACATTGCTGTTATTGGCTACCTTCAAGCCAGAGTATCCTGTTCAACACATACCAAAATTGTCTTGATCTGCGCACTATGGGTTTTATCAGAATGGTTGCGGGGCCACATTATTTCAACATTCCCATGGCTTGACCTTGGATATTCACAGACCACGCACTGGCTATCAGGCTACGCTCCACTAGGCGGGGTCAACCTGGTCTCCTTCGCCCTACTATATGTCAGCGGCCACATTACTGTTTTCTGCAAAGTTTACGACAGAAATGGTTGGAAAAAGGCGCTCTCAGAAAAAGGCACTTTAACCGCCATCATAGCTCCCTGCTTATTTGGCGCAGGATTAAACCAGATAAATTGGTCACAAGCCACATCAAACAACATTTCCGTGGCAATAGTTCAAGCTAATATTCCAATAGAATTAAAATGGGACGAGCAACACTTGGATAGCATAGTAAAAAAGTACTACGCCTTGACCAAGGATCTAGATGTTGATCTGGCAATCTGGCCAGAAACAGCGATACCCAGTCAACTTAGTAGAATCAGACCTGATTTCTGGCAAAAAGCCAAGCCCCAAAATGGTGAATTAATCAGCGGCATAGCTGAGCTTCACCAGACAGGCGCGACAATGAATGCCTACAATTCAGCCATATTCACTTGCAACAATGACATGCAACTATATCGGAAGCAGCAATTGGTCCCTTTCGGCGAGTATCTCCCCTACAGCTCTATAACCGACCCTATCGCAAAGCACTTTGAGTTCAACATAGACAATTACACCTCTTGGGAACAGCAACAAACACTTAGCTGCAACAATAACAACATCTCACTATCCATTTGTTTTGAACTAGCCTTCAGCAATTTAATACGTCAACGCTCAGGCAATGCAGGAATATTAATAAACATCAGTGAAGATGCCTGGACCGGCAATTCAACGGCAACATACCAGCGCCTGCAATTAGCACAAATGCGAGCTCAGGAACTGGCAAGACCAATGCTGACAAGCTCAAACACCGGACCCTCAGCAATCATTGACCACAAAGGTAAAATATTAAGCATCAGCCAACCTTTCACAGAACACATCCTGCAAAATGACATCCATTTACGGGTAAAAGCCACACCTTTTCAAAAGGCAGGATCATGGATAAATTATGTATCCATAATCCTAATTTCACTCATTATTGCCATATCCAGGCGAGGCAAAGCTCACCCGGAGCACCTTAAGGATTTCGGCAGATAGTTCCTCTTTCACTAATGCGATTAGGCACATAAGGCGTTCGACAAGCCCCAAAAAACTGAACTGGTTCGTCAATAACTCGTGGATCCAAGTCCGTACCACTAAAACTCGTTCTAGAGTTCGCACCCATAGTAACAGGCCCGAAAGTTATTGATTCTGTATAGACGACCACATTAACATCAAACGGGCAATTATTAGTCAAACCACCAGCATTATTGGTAGTGACATTTGTAAAGCTAAGCACAACACAGCTTTTTGCATCAGCATCAGTCGTAGTTGACCCACCACCACATGCTGACAACAAAATCAGAGCAGTTGTAGATAGAGCAATAAACGCAGTAATATTTTTCATCCTGAATTCCATTTTTCACTTCAATTGATTCGAAATTGGCATTCTAGCGGATTCCCGTTTCTAAGTTAACCATCATTTTACATTTAATTAACCTGCCCTGATAACAACTTATTCTTTGCAGGAATCAAATCAAGGAATCAACAACCACAGATAAAAAACCAATTAAAAACAAATAACTTCACCTACTTTACCTCAATCATTAACCGGCAAACCACTAAGAACCGATTCAGGCACCTGATCATTACGGTCCCGCATAGACTCATCAGTCAATGCTGCCAAAAAAGCAAGCAAGGCAGCTATTTCGTCTTCACTCAAAGACACAGCTGGCAAATCTGATGATGCCAGAATTTCCTTGCGCTGCAACTCATCCTCCATCAGCTTGCAATCAAAATTCTTTATCAACTTTCGGTATGGCACCGACAATGCGGTCTTACAATCATAAGCCATCATCATTTTTTCAGGCTCCAGATGATGCCGCACGATATCCTCCAATTCCGTATAAGCCCCATCGTGGCCATATGGAGCCGTCAGTTCAACATTTCTCAAGCTGGGAGTTTTGAATTTATAACGGTCATCTGGGTTACCTGTGACAAGTTCGCGGCCAAAGTCAGAAAAGTATCGCACCGGAATATTCCAACCTCCACGTTTACCCGGGCCTACTTGAGGCAAGCCTATAGAGTGATAGGCATTATCCATCTGAAAAACGCCTGCATGACATGAAGCACACTTGGCCTTTCCATAGAAAAGCGTTAATCCTTCCAATTGATCATCACTTAGCGCAGATTCATCGCCATTAATATATCGGTCAAAGGGACTATTAATAGAACGAAAGTCCACATCAACAAATGCCCCAATAGCATTGGCAATATCAATAAACTCAATTTCCTCCTGCCCTATGCCATAAACCTGTTTAAACGCCAATGCATATTGTCCAATATATCTAACTCTATCAGCTATTTCATGCCAGACATGGAAGCGATCACGATTTTCAGCATGCCTGCCAATTTCATTTTCATTACCAACACCAGCCATTTCAACAACGGATGTAACGGGAAACATGGCCTGAACAGCCAACTTATCATTCAAACCTACCGGAAGAGCAGACCTTGCCGGAGACCTGAAACCATTAGGATAGTCATCATCCATTTCAACACGGCCATCATGAAATAAAGCCGTAATATGCGAAGAGCCTAAATTAAACAGGGCTGGAGAATTTCTTGGCACCAGGATAATAGAAGCCTCATCACCTTCCCCATCAACCCGATCTTTACCAATACCTTTGCCGCCTTCTCCAATTGACAATGACAACGCATCCGCCGAAGCGACGCTGGGATGGTGGCAAGTTGCACATGAGATGTTTTTATTACCGCTTAAAATTCGATCAAAGAACAGGCTTTTGCCAAGCTCCACTTCCCATTCATTAATCTCATCATCTGATTTAAAACCATAATCACCATCAAACGAATCAGGATGAAAAGACGGCTCCGAACATGCCAACAATAGACAACAGCTCGATAACAGTAAAAAAAGACGAAACACAGTAGCTATAGACCTTGAGTTATTTACTCTCTAAAGTTTATAGCATGGAAGCACAACAAACAAAGTGATTCAGAGTTATTCCAATAAGACCTTTTAAACATTAAAGCGAAAATGGACCACATCACCATCCTGCATAATATATTCTTTGCCTTCCAAACGAAATTTTCCCGCCTCTTTAGCTCCCGCCTCACCATTAAGCTCATCGTAATCACCATAAGCTGTAACTTCTGCGCGGATAAATCCTCGTTCAAAATCAGTATGAATGACTCCGGCCGCCTGAGGAGCAGTCGCCCCCACTCTCACTGTCCAGGCACGAACCTCTTTTTTGCCTGCGGTAAAATACGTCTGCAAACCCAAAAGCTCATAACCCGCTCGAATCACTCGGTTCAAGCCAGGTTCTGTTTGACCCAAATCCTCTAAGAACGCTTCCTTTTCTTCTGCATCTAACTCAGCTATTTCCGACTCAATCGCAGCGCAAATAACAACAACACCAGCCCCCTCTTTAGCCGCAATAGCCAAAACAGTGTCCAATTGAGGATTATTATCAAAACCTGATTCATCCACATTAGCAATATACATAGTTGGCTTAGCGGTCATCAGGCACAGATGCTTTATGTCTTTTTTCTGATCATCATCCAACTCCATTGAACGCACCGGTTGCCCAGCATCAAGATGATCTCTTACCTGCTCAAATAATGCTTTGAGCTTGATTTGTTCTTTATCCCCAGATTTTGCTCTTTTGGCGGCACGCTCTATAGCCCTTTCTACCGCTTCAAGATCGGCTAAGCCCAGTTCTGTATCGATGATTTCGATATCAGAAGCCGGGTCAACTTTACCTGCAACATGGATAATGTTTTCATCATCAAAACAACGCACCACATGTGCTATCGCATCAACTTCACGAATATTAGCAAGAAACTTATTTCCCAGACCTTCACCTTTTGAAGCACCTTCAACCAAGCCTGCAATATCAACAAATTCCATAGTTGCTGGCATGACACGTTCTGGGTCAGCAATCTCAGCCAGGCGCTGCAATCGAGGATCAGGAACTTCCACTATACCAACATTGGGCTCTATGGTACAAAATGGATAGTTTTCCGCCTGAATACCTGAATCAGTCAAGGCATTGAATAATGTCGACTTACCAACATTGGGCAAGCCCACGATACCACATTTAAATCCCATGATTAATTTCTCTATGTTTTATATAAACAATATGTTCAAAGTTTTATCAAATAACGCATTGAGACATCAGAATAACTCACGCACAAAAAATGAGCTATGCTGAAGCCTTACATTCACCTTCAACAAATCACGTTTGTGTATGCAAGTGATTCATAGCAGCAGAAAAGTCACCCTCTATCAATTGGGGCAAAACGCCTAAAGATGCAGCAATAGCAGCATCAATCTCTATCTGCTGTGCAACTGGGGCCGCCTTTAGCACATAAGCAGCAACTGCACGCGCAGTTCCAGGATGGTCAATACCAAGCCGCAACCGAGCAAAATCATTACTACCCGTCTGCGCAATGATGTCACGTAAGCCATTATGCCCACCATGACCACCCGACAGTTTCAAACGCGCTACTCCAGCAGGCAAATCCAGTTCGTCGTGCACAACTAAAATATGTTCCAGAGGAATTTTATAGTATGACATACAGGCAACAACAGCCTTGCCACTCAAATTCATGAAGGTATCAGGCGCCAATAAGCGAATCGACTGCCCAGCAAGGTCAAGCTTGGCAGTACGCCCAAAACAATTTTTCTCAATAGAAAGAGTCAGTTGTTGCTGGCGAGACAGTTCGTCTAAAAATAAAAACCCGGCATTATGCCGGGTTTTTAAATATTTCTCGCCTGGATTGCCAAGACCGACAATCAATTTAATCGGCGATGCCTGCATATTTATTCGTCGGTAGCTTCTTCTTCAGAATCCACTTCAACATCAGCTGATTCTTCTGTTTCTACAGACTGAACTTTTGGCGCCATCACAGTAGCTACTGATAAGTCAGACTCACCTTCAACAACTGCATGAGCCAGTTCAACACCTTCCGGCAATACCAACTCAGACAAATGCACCCCTTCACCAAGGCCCAGCGCTGACACATCGGCCTCAATATATTCAGGCAAATCGGAACCAAGACAAACGATTTCAACATCGTTCATGATCTGCGACATAATACCGCCTTCTTTAACACCTGGAGCATCTTCAGCACCCATCAAATGCACTGGAACATTCATATGGATCTTATCTTTGCGGCTAACGCGTTGAAAATCCAAGTGTAGAACTTGAGCTTTATACGGATGCATCTGCACATCACGCAAAATAGCTCGCTGCTGCTCACCATCAACATCAATCTTTACCAAAGCAGAGTGAAATGCCTCCACTTCAAGTTGGTGCATAATTTTATTGTGATCAAGCAGCAAATACTGTTCATCTTCACCACCACCATAAACTACGCAAGGAACCTGACCAGCGTGGCGTACACGACGGCTGTCACCAGTACCAGTACCCGTTCTGACTTCAGCTTTTACAATAAATTCGCTACTCATTTTCTATCTCCAGATGATAAACCCATCATCATGTCTAAACTATTAACTCTAACGCCGTTACGTTCTGCTATCTGCAAAATCACCTTAAATACTCAATCTTCAAAGAAGAGCGAGCTGATTGAATCTTCAACCGTAATGCGCTTAATTGACTCACCCAAAATTCGGGAAATCGTCAACTGGCGAATCTTAGTGCTGGCCTTTGCTGAATCAGATAAAGGGATAGTGTCTGTAACAACCACCTCATCTAATTCCGAGCCATTTATTCTCTCTATTGCCGGACCTGATAAAACAGGATGCGTACAATACGCACGAACTGCAGTAGCACCATGTTCTTTGAGTGCTTTTGCAGCATGACATAGAGTATTCGCAGTATCGACCATATCATCAATCAACACACAGCTGCGACCATCTACATCACCAATAATATTCATAACCTCTGCGACATTGGCTTTCGGGCGACGTTTATCAATAATCGCCAAATCAACACCAAGACGCTTAGCCAATGCCCTGGCTCTGACAACACCACCTACATCCGGTGATACGACCATCATATTCTGCTCTCGAAGATTACGTAAATCTTCTAACAAGACTGGAGAACCGTATATATTGTCAGTCGGAATATCAAAAAAGCCCTGGATTTGATCTGCATGCAGATCCATAACCAGAACTCGATCAGCTCCTGCGGTACTAACCATAGAAGCAATTAGTTTTGCACTGATAGCTACACGCGCATTACGTGGGCGACGGTCCTGACGGGAATAGCCATAATAAGGCATAACCGCAGTGATTCGTTTTGCTGAAGACCGACGACAAGCATCAATCATAATCAGCAATTCCATCAGATTTTTATGACTGGGAGCGCAGGTAGGTTGGATGATAAAAACATCGCGACCTCGGACATTTTCTTCAATCTCTACTGAGATTTCTCCATCACTGAACGCCTCGACTTTAGCCTGACCAATTTTACGGCCAATATACTCAGCAACTTTATGTGCCAATTCCGGGTTAGCATTACCGGTAAAAATAGCTAAATTTTCTAAAGACATGAGGGTTTCTCAATACAGGCTCATTTAATTTCAATGTTGAGTAACAGCAAGGCTATCTTTCAACATAATACACAACAACAATGCATTATCAGCACTCATTAAATGGCTGGGGTGGTAGGATTCGAACCTACGAATGCCAGGATCAAAACCTGGTGCCTTAACCACTTGGCCACACCCCATTATTTAATGGATGTTGCTGTACTCCTCGAGCTACAAAACAGCTTGCAAATGTAGGACATTCTGCCGCAATTTTCCAGCCTTTTTCGCGGGAATCTACAGTTAAAAAAACAGAAGCACCAGTTCCAGTCATTACTGGAGCACCAAAATTCTCTAACCATCGAAACGTGTCATCCACGAGCGGATAGCATTTTCGAACAATTGGCTCCAGCTCATTAATGGCCTCACCTGTTCGAAAGGCGGGTATTGTGATCGCGTCTTGGTCGCGTGTCAAACACTTATTCGCAAAAATTTCAGCTGTAGACACAGAAACATCCGGTGTGACCACTAAATAGGTGGTTTCAGGCAATAAAATAGTGGTTAATTTCTCACCAACACCTTCAGCCCATGCTGACTGTCCATGAATAAATACCGGCACATCAGCACCCAACTGTAGACCCAACTGCATCATCCTTTGCCGATTTATGCCCAGCTGCCATAAATGATTTACCGCCATAAGCGTTGTTGCAGCATCCGAACTACCTCCTCCAACACCACCACCAATAGGCAACTTCTTTTTTAAATCGATATGTACAGGCAATTTCACACCCAACTCAGATTCCAGCAAACGAATTGCTCGCACGCATAAGTCACTGTCATAAGCAACAAAGTCATAACTACGCTCTATCTCTCCTGACTCGCTTTCAGTAAAAACCAATTCATCCCCATAGTCCAACAACTGAAATACGGTTTGCAAATTATGATAACCATCGGGACGGCGACTTAAAATCCGTAAAAACAAGTTCAACTTGGCAGGCGCCAACCAGGTTTGAACCTCAGAAATATTCGTTCGCAAGGAGGCGGGGGTTGATACACGCATATTAAAACCGATTACAATGTCTGTCTTTGTGAAACGACCAAACGCACTCGCGTATTACTTTCGGCATGCGTAGCAAAAATCTTTCTTGGTAGATCACGCTTCAGCAAACCCACCTTCTGATATTGTTTAAACGTAATATCCCAGCCAGATTGCTGCAAAATGATCATATGCCCAGATTCATCCAACTGATAACGTCCAACAATATCTGGGTGCGGCAAACCAAACAACCAATAAGACAAAGGCTCTACAGGAATACGCCAATGAAGCACTTTTTCCAGTAAAGCTTCAGCCGAAACATCATTCCAAACCTTTTTGCCTTGCGACAAGCTGGCCCCCCCGTTTGAACTCTCTAAACGTACTGCACCAGCACCAAAGGGTCCCAGCAATTGCACCTCGGTATTTAATCCAGTTTCATACCGATTGTCACTGGTCCAGATTATTTTGCCCTGACCACTATCTGCATCATTAGCAAAACTGAAAGCCCCTTTCAAATTCCAGGATGACAAAGCCTGAAGCTGCTCATAATCAAGCAAAAAATCATTTTTTTCAAACTCAAGGAGCGACTGGGTTGATGTTTCTTGTGGCACAAAGGTTTGACAACCAGCCAACAGAAACAACAGCACAACACTGACATAAAATCTCTGGAGTATCACTTAGGCTCCTCTGGCAAATACTTCTTAATCACTCGTTTTAATATGTCGTTATCAGGGTATTGTTCAATAGCCAACATCCAAATTTCTTCTGCGCGCTGTTTACTGCCACTGGCATATAACACCTCACCCAGATGAGCCGCTATTTCAGCCTCAGGCGCTTGTGCATAGGCCCTTTGCAGATAATCCACAGCCAGTTCAAACTCACCTTGCTTGAACAACACCCACCCCATGCTGTCCAAAATATAAAAACTATCTGGCTGCAGCAGCAATGCCTGCTCTATCAGCTCACGTGCCTCGGCATAACGATTGGTTAAATCAGCCAGGGTATACCCCAAAGCATTCAAGGCCGTTGCATTTTTAGGCTGCAGCTCGATAACTCGACGCAAATCAGCTTCGGCAATATCAACCTCCATCAGCTCAGATGCAACCAAACCACGAGCATAAAGCAAGCTGGCATCGTCAGGATACACCGCCAATGCATCACTCATATAGCCCAATGCCTGAATACTCTGTTGGTCTAACTGCAAAATCTGATGCCGTAATAAAGCAAAGCGCCTGAACTCAAGGTTATTTTTTGCCTCCACAGATTCCAGTTGGCGTAAAGCTCGTCTGACACCAACCTTACCAGGATATGCTTTTGCCAGCGATCTAGCGATTTCCAGACGGGCACCAAATAGCAACTCAGCATCAGTCACCTGCCGATGCCAATCGATGGCCTGTTGATAATTCTGTTGCTGATATGCAGCAATGCCCAACTGATATTTTGCTCTATCAT
This sequence comes from Arenicella sp., assembly GCA_050633785.1. Taxonomy (GTDB): domain Bacteria; phylum Pseudomonadota; class Gammaproteobacteria; order Arenicellales; family Arenicellaceae; genus CALKZN01. The sequence continues at coordinate 19,862 of JBOEHE010000082.1, read as the reverse complement.
CGTTCGCATCAATCGCCAAAACCCGTTGCAAAGCACGCTGCGCCAATTTGTATTTTTCCAGATTCAACAAACTGACACCACGAACAAACCACGCTGACGCATCATCTTTATGCTTACGCGACAAATTGCTGGTTTGGCTGACCACTTTTTCATAGTTCTGCTGCTGATATAAGGACCACAGATACTGATTCCGCAACAACCTTGCTGGCGAAGCATCTTGCATAGCTTGCAATAAGTAATTATCTGCCTGTTCAGAACCCTGCTCAGAACGAAGTACTTGATAACGTAACAAAATCGCCTGCTCATAGCCGGGTTTTAGCGTTATCGCTTGCTGCAACCACTTATCTGTCAGATCCATTTGCTGAAAATAGTGAGCAACAACAGCAGATTGCAACAACACCGCCTCCTGTTGAGGGTATAACGCCTGCAATTGTGACATTACAGCAACAGCCACATCATTAGTTTGGCCAACCAACAGTTCAGAGATAACTTTTATCCTATCCTCAAACGGACTTTGGGCTGTATTTATATAAGTTTGCACCTCTGGCAACACCTGTTCAACCAACCCCAGGCCAACGTAGCTGGTTATCCATATCAAACGCGCTGCCTCAAGCTCTGGTTCCTGCTGCCTCCAGAGATCACTTGCCTGAGCAGCTTTCGTGTAGTCACGCATAATGTGTAGAGCCAATGCTGCAGCTTGACGGGTCAAACGAGGGTCTCCAGATGACAATGCCGCACTATAGGTTGCTTGGTAGGATTGTTCCCAATTCTGGTACCGTAGCCCCAGACTGGCAACCAACAAATCATAAAACACATCTCTCGTCAGTTCCTGCTCAGGAATCTCCGCCTGCTCTTGATTCTTATCACTTTCGGGCAGCGGTGTTATCGACGACACAACAGAATGCCCAGAACACGAACATAATAGCATCGCTGCCAATATGGCTATTCCACTGATTCGAAATGATTTTGCTGACTTATAAATTGAAATAAACACTGCGGACTGATTAATGACTGAAAAATTATCGTTTAATTGCTTTAAATTATATACTTAAATACGGTAAGTTTTGTGAAATTAAAGATAGAGTCTATTAACGTACCCTTTCATTCATCAATTCAGAGATAGAACCCCTTGACCAAAGGCCAGCGAACACTCATATGAACAGCTTAATTATCATCGTTGCTTTTATAGCTTTTATCAGTTTTGGCTACATCGCCTTGATCGGCTGGTTCGCCAGACCTTACAAACGCCAGAAAATTGCCTTTGATACCAATTCTGATTCATTACTTCGCCATCGCCTCAGACAACTCTTAACCATCAAACCAGATTATCTGGTTTTTATTTTAATCGCAGTTACCATTGCTCTTCACTGGGGGTGGGCACCTGCAATTCTATTGCTGTTTATGGGTTGTATTTTCATCAACTTCACAACACATACATTGCTGTCATTTTATTCACAGCAAAGCACCACACAATTCCCTAAAGGCTTCTTCCTGCACAGCAACAAACGCCAACGTCAATTCACCTTGGCTTTCTTATTTACCTTTGCCATCTTTGTCTGTTCACTATTGATTATGATCACCAGTGAATTGCTTAACAAATACAGCGGAATCCTGATTGGCATAATCTTTTTGCTACTGGCCTTATCAGTCAAAAGAGCCTCACCCGGCTGGTCTGGAAACATTATCGCTCTGTGCATTGCTGCCTGTGGAGCAATGATCGCTGATCATCTAGGCTTGTATTTACTCGGCAACTGGCAACCATTTAAATGGTTACCAGCATTCGTCATCGATGATCGCTTGTTATTTTGCTGCCTGATCCTGTTTATTCTATGGAAAGTTGAGTCCGAGCAAAAGACAGAAAAGCACTCTTTAGTCTCTCAGTTCACCAACTTATCCACCCTGTTATCAGCTTTGACAACCGGCTCAGCGCTACTGTTCATTATCATTCAACGACCATTGCTTGACGCTCCAGTTCATGTTGAAACTACAACAATCCCACACTATTTACTGCTGTTAATGCTGGTAATGAGTTTCGGGGCAATTAACTTACTACAATGCTTATTCCAAATTGTGGGACTGGATCGCAACAGTAACTTAGACAGCGCCGTTTCAAACAACAACAATGGACTTGATCGCAGCCATGGGGGAGTACTCTATGAAGTTATAACGGCAGCTATTTTATTATGTTTGATTGCAAGCAGTAATGGGATTGGCGCCTGGAGCAGCCATTTTGCCAGCTGGGACCCAACTGACACTCTGCAAGACATTCTAGGTTTAGGCATACAAGTCCTGGCAACCACTTTATCGCCAATCGGGCTGGCTGAAAGCTCAGCCAAAACTTTAATCGCCTTTGTGCTTGCAATGAACTGCTTTTCTGCATTATTCAAGCTAAGCGAGCTGATACATCGCCTTGGCCTGCCCTTGATTGATGCCTCCATACTTAATAAAGAACAAAGCAATCAACCTTTGAGTAACAACCCGCTGCTCAATCAACCACTGCTAAAAAATACGCCCGAGCCAGAACAACACTATTCTTTATCTTATTATCTGATTAGCGGCTTAATTCTGGTATTATTAGCTAAGGGCCTGACAATCAACACCTGGCTTTTATTTGGCGGTTTATCAATCTGCTGCCTCAGCCTGATCATGTTGGACAACTGCCACCGCTTGCTGAAAACCACAGATAACAACCCTCTATTTCTCGCCGTAACCACACTGCTGAGCACGGTAGGTGTTGTCCAACTAACAGCACAGATTATCTTCTGGTGGCAAGACCAAGAATTGGTTTACGTCATAGCAGCTGGCTTATTATTAACTCTTTATCTGTGGTTACTCTTTTACCATTACCGAATTCTGTACACCAAAATTCGCCTTGAAAGAAACAAGAACCCTCTGGATTTTTGATAATACAGACAAAAAACGCAGCCCTAGCATTTACTATTTTCATCAGATCATTGTTGCCGCTGAGTTAAACCGTTAAAATATCACTATTATGTCGTTGTTATCACTTGGACTCAGCCATCATACCGCTCCTGTCGATGTTCGGGAGCAAGTTGCTGTGCCTGACCATATGCTCGAAGATGCTCTGGCAGATTTGACGAACTACGCCAAAGTCGATGAAGCCAGCATCGTCTCAACCTGCAACCGCACAGAAATTTATTGTCGTCAGGATCAACCGGACTTTTCTAAAGTAAGCCAATGGCTTTGTCATTATACGGATCTGAAGTCAACAGACCTGGAACCTTATATCTACACTCTGCCAAACGAACAAGCAGTCCGGCATGCCTTCCGAGTCGCAACTGGCCTCGACTCGATGGTTCTCGGTGAATCACAGATTCTAGGACAAATGAAAACAGCATTTGCCACCGCCCACAAAACAGGACGTACTGGAAAAATTCTTAACCATCTGTTCCAGCAAACCTTTTCAGTAGCCAAACAGGTTCGGACGGATACATCAATTGGCAGCAGCCCGGTCTCAGTGGCATATGCAGCAGTCAGCCTGGCCAAACAGATCTTCGCCGACCTCGGCGAACAAACTGTGCTGATGATTGGCGCTGGTGACACCATTGAACTTGCTATAAAGCATCTACACCAACAAGGAGTTACCAAATGCATCATTGCTAACCGCAGTCGGGATAGAGCCAATCGACTAGCTGAGCAATTCGCCGCTCAAGCTATTTCGCTGGACGAATTGCACGAACGACTGCCTGAAGCCGATATCGTCTTCAGCTCTACCGCCAGTTCATTACCTATTTTAGGCAAAGGCGCCATTGAAACAGCCCTGCAAAAACGTAAGAACAGAAGCATGTTTCTGGTCGACCTTGCTGTACCCAGAGACATAGAACCCCAGATTGCCGATTTAAATAATGTGTACTTATACACCGTTGATCACCTACGCGATGTCATTAACGAAAACCTGAACAATCGCAAAAGTGCCGCTCTTGATGCTGAGAAAATTGTTGATGAGAAAACGCTAGCCTTTATGAACTGGATGAACCGTCTGGATTACGTACCAACCATTCGTGCCTTACGTGAATATACCCAGGACATGACCGATCGCGAATTACAAAGAGCCCTGAAAAGATTAGATGCAGGAGATCAACCTCACCTCGTTTTAACCCAGTTCGCTCATGCACTGTCACAGAAAATCATGCATGAACCCTCAAAAAAACTGAACCAGACCGACAATGACCAGCTTATTGCCGCTATCAGTGAGCTATTCAACCTGCATAAAAACCAATAACCCTCGATAAGAACAATAAACGTGAAAGACTCCCTAAAACATAAATTGGACATGCTGGCTGATCGCCAGGAAGAGCTCAATGCACTACTATCTGATCCTGAAACCATCAGCGACCAAAACCGTTTTCGCAAGCTGAATATAGAGTTATCAGACATCATGCCAATTGTTGCTCACTACCAAACCTATCTTGGGCTGGAAGACGATTATCAAAGCGCAGAACAAATGATGGGAGAATCCGATAAGGAAATGCGCAAAATGGCACAGGAAGAAATGAACGCCGCTTCAGAGCAAATGGAGTCACTGGAAAAAGAGCTACAATTATTATTGCTTCCCAAAGACCCCAATGATGACAATAATATCTTTCTGGAAATACGAGCTGGAACGGGTGGCGATGAAGCCGCCATCTTTTCTGGCGACCTGTTCAAAATGTACTCGACTTATGCTGCAAACCAAAAATGGCAGGTTGAAGTTTTGAGCAAAAACGATGGCGAACATGGTGGTTACAAGGAAATTATTTCTCGAGTGATTGGCCATGGCGCCTATTCAAAGTTGAAATTTGAATCCGGCGCTCACCGAGTCCAACGTGTACCAGAAACAGAAACCCAGGGCCGTGTACACACATCCGCCTGCACTGTAGCCATTTTGCCTGAAGTTGATGATGTTGAAGACGATATGGTTATCAATCCAAGTGATTTGCGCGTGGACACTTTCCGCGCCTCTGGGTCTGGCGGACAGCATGTCAACAAAACAGATTCTGCAGTCCGACTGACACATCTGCCGACCGGCACCGTGGTCGAATGTCAGGATGACCGTTCACAACATAAAAATAAGGCACGTGCAATGTCGATGCTCAAAGCACGCATTCTGGATGCCGAACGCCAGGCATTACAGTCTGAACAAGCAGAGGCCAGAAAAAGTCTGGTTGGCAGTGGCGACCGCTCCGAGAGAATTCGCACCTATAACTACCCACAAGGCCGGGTCACTCATCACAGCATCAACCTCACTTTATATAAGCTCGACGTGGTGATGACGGGTGAATTAAATCTCGTCATAGATCCTCTGACTGCCGAACATCAAGCCGACCTGCTGGCTGAATTGACCAACGATAATTAAGCCATTCCACACACAAAACCAAGTCAAGGAATAACAATGGCAAAAAATTGCCAACAACTGATTTCAGAGGCAACGCATCGCCTATTAGCTCATTCAGACTCTGCTTTGTTGGACGCTGAGGTCCTGCTCAGCCATACCATACAACAATCTCGTTCTTGGATTATGGCGTATCAGGATGAGCCTGTGACCGAAGAACATATCGCTAAATTTCAAGCACTGGTCGATCGAAGAGAAGCAGGAGAACCTATCGCCTATCTGACCGGAGAAAGAGAATTCTGGTCACAAACGCTGGCAATAACCCCTGATGTTCTAATTCCGCGGCCGGAAACGGAAATACTGGTAGAAACAGCTTTAGAGTTCTGTCCTGACAATGGCGATATAACACTGGCTGACCTGGGCACAGGCAGTGGTGCTATTGCAATTGCTCTGGCCAGCGAACGCCCAAAAGCCCAAATTACAGCAGTCGACCAGTCTTCAGCAGCTCTGAAAGTTGCCATCAAAAATGCCCAATACAACAACATCAAAAACATAGACTTTCGCCATGGCAGTTGGTTTACACCACTCCAAGGCTTGCGCTTTGATTTTATTGTCAGCAATCCACCCTATATTGCCGATAAAGACCACCACCTGTCTCAAGGCGATGTCCGTTTTGAACCTCAGTCAGCTCTCAGCAGTGGCCATGATGGCCTACAGGACATTTATATCATCATTGAGCAAGCACCTGACTTTCTTCAAACCGGTGGCTATTTATTGCTGGAACATGGCTTCCAACAAGCACCTCATGTCAGAGAGTTACTCAAACGACGCGGCTTCAACCGCATCTGCACACGCGAAGATTACAGCGGTAATCCCCGGGTTACTTACGCACAATACCCTGCGGATAAAAATAGCGGGCAGACAAAAAGCAAGATACTATAACTATTAATCACAACTACAAAACACATCTCATGTTCAACACACTGGATAAACTTCCCCCCGATCCAATACTTGGCTTAAGCCAACAATACCTTGCCTGTCAGCACCCGGAAAAAGTCAATCTGGGCGTTGGTGTTTATCAGACTGACCAGGGAATAACTCCTATTTTTTCTGCCGTAAAGCGCGCAGAACAGACTATGATCGATGAACAGCAAAGCAAGGTGTATATTGCCCAACAAGGTGACACGGACTTTCTCAGCGGCATGCAGAATCTACTCCTGGGCACTGAACTTGCGAAAACACTGGCAGATAGAAATGCCATAGTAATGACACCCGGAGGCTGCGGAGGTATTCGCGTCGCTGCAGAAGTCATTCAATCCGCCAAACCTGGAGCAACTATATGGCTGAGCAACCCCACCTGGGGTAATCATTACCCACTGTTGGAAAGTTCAGGCCTGTCAACCAAACAATATGCCTACTACGACCTGGCAACGGGCAACGTTGATTTCAATGCAATGCTGGCTGACCTGTCGAAGGTTCCGGCAGGAGATATCGTATTATTCCACGCCTGCTGTCACAACCCCACTGGCGCAGACCTCAACAAACAACAGTGGCAACAGGTGATCGATCTGGCCCAACGCAACAACTTCACGCCGTTTTTCGACATTGCTTATCAAGGTTTCAGCGAATCACTTGATGACGATGCATTTGCCATTCGTCTGGCCGCAAAAACATTGGAAGAAATTATCGTTGTAAGCTCCTGTTCAAAAAACTTTGGCTTGTATCGAGAACGAGTTGGCAGTACTTTATTCATCAACAAAAATAGCAAGGATAAAGAAGCCACACTGACACATGCAATTGCAACCATGCGCCGCAGTTACACTATGTCACCCTATCATGGTGGCGGTATTGTCGGACGAATCCTAAACGATGCTGAGCTGACAAAAGCCTGGCAAGCAGAACTAACAGGTATCTGCGCACATATAAAACAGCTTCGCCAGCAATTCACTGATTTATTGAATGCCAAGCAATCACGCAAAGATTTCAGTTTTATAGTAGATAATCAGGGCATGTTCTCATATTTAGGCATAGAACTTGAGCAAGTACTGCAACTCAGAAAAGAGTATGGTATCTACTTTCTTGATTCAACCCGAGTGAATATTGCAGGTTTATCAAGCAATAATATTGATTACACAAGCGATGCTATAGCTGCAGTATTAAACCAATAAACAACAATAACACTGTACTCTTTCAAAGCTCTCTAGACACTGGCGTGAATAGAGAGCCTTATTTTATAAACAAATTGTGGCGACATTACCATTCACAGCAGTAATCGGAAAGCACATTTCATCTGCCCCAACACTCAATGTTTTATGCGATGAACAGTTATTTGCTGAGTTAGTTTCATTAGGATCATCCGGTACACAAGCACGGACATAAAAAGTTCCTTTAGTCCCAGAATCGGTAACGGTTTGTTGCGGCACTGACACAGAACCAAAACCAGCAATAGGACTGACACTTTCGCCAACTCCAATAGCAATTTCACCAGTAAAAGCAGCATTATCAGCAATGTAGTATGTCAAGGTCGTTGCCGCAGACTGACTTCTATCCAGATTTGAAACCTCTGCAGTCAACATAAAATTTTCTCCCAACTCTATACTACCAGGAGTCACTGTGATTTCAGGCACTGTCAAATCGACTTCAGAAGAAACCGTCATAGTGACTGCCGCAGAACAGTTGTTATTAACATCAGCCTCATTAACCACAGCAGCAACACAAGCCCGCACATAATAAGTATCCATTACCCCAGGAGCAACCAACATCGGTGAGGCCGTAATGGCCTGCGATTGATTACTGCTTAAAGCACCCACGGCCTGCGCTGTTGATAAGGCTGTGGGTGTCGTAAACCCGGCGTTATCATCAATATAAAAAGTCAGCGTCGTTGCTACAGATGCGTTTTGCCCAAGATTAGTCACTGTGGCATCTGCTGTTGTAATGGCGGCACCTGGATCCAGTGTCAATGGAGCAATATTCAAATTACCAACAACAAGCTCTGGATCAACTGAGACTACACCACCTGAAACATCAACCGTGTAATAACCACCATTACCATATTCATTGAAACCAGTGCTCAAATTGGTATTAGGTGACTCATTTTCTATTGTCAGATAATAACTATCCGCATTCAAAGCTCCACTAAAATTTAAAACATTGGTATTGGCATTGAAAGGGAATACTGGCACCACCTGGTCGACAACATTATTGCTGGAATCACGTAGAGTCGCTCGAAACGACAGATTGACCCCAGTGCCATTATCAATGGGTTGGACTGATGGCCTTACCGTTACCGAAACGGTACTACTTCCCCCCTGATTAAATTGAAATACATCAGTATCTGCCCCCAGACCTTCTGGACGAATTATTCCAACATATTGATCATTTGAGACATCGAGTAACATTGCTCCAGCGTTATTATCTCCAACATCATCAGCCTCAAGACCTAGAACACCATTTATGATAGTCAGGTCATTTTGCGTGGTGGTGTTCCCCGGATAGGTGCCATTATTCCATTGTACAAAGTCCCTACCAAACGGAGCACCCATGATTGGGCCCCAATTATTATGGCCTGAATAATAGTCTGGATTACCGTTGGTATCACCATCATGACTCAAGCCCATATTGTGTCCTGCTTCGTGCGAATGCGTCTGCCCCATAGCACTTAATGTTCGATTGAAAGTCCAAGCAACATTCGTATAACTGGAACCAAAACCACCGACTACAGCTATCCCACCTCCTCCGCCGACAAAAGCACTGGTAGGCGTTGCATTTACCTTTGAGCGGTTGGCAACCGCTGCTGCATTAAAAACAGCTTCATTGGTGGTAATATTGACATCAAATGGCGCATAATCTTCTGCCATCTCAGCCCAACCGACATACATGGCATTGATATCAGCAGCACTGACCGACGCGTAATTATTGTCATAACTGTAAGGGCTGTAAACTATGGGAGCACCGCCAGTATACACTGCATTCCAAAAAGTGCCTGTTACTGTTCCGCCAAAGTAATCGATATAGATCACATTAGTTGCTCCAGGCCGACTTTCTAACAATTTAACTTCAGCTTCAGTCATTGGGTTTTCTGTTAATGACTTGCTGAGCAGTGATTCGCTGCCAGCAGGTACAAAGACATCTGTCGCATAATTAACACAATAGTGTTTATTATTATCTTCAAGAGTAAATTGCAATTCACCATCGCTTCCGACCTCACCGCGATAAATAGCAGCAGCTTCCATATCATAAACCAGAACTTCTTTAGCCCCGACTTGGTTCTGCCTGACCACCATGGAACCTTTTTTGTCTTGAAAGGACAGCACAACATCATTATTACCATCCAGTTCGATACGTTTGGCTATTGCTGTTTTATCGGGTAACTCTACCAAAAATTCCTGTCCTACCAGCACTTGGTCATCTTCCATGGTTAACTTAGCTCGAAAGGACGCTTTAGAGCCAGAGGCCTGCCTTGATTCGCTGGCAGCGCTTAAAGATTTATCCGCCGTATCAGGTACAACACTTAAAACTGCCTGCTGAGCAAAACCAGCACTAACAACAAAGAAACTACATATGAACAACAGGGTACAACGGTAAAACGACATAATTTTTTTCCAACAATAGTTATTTTTCCAGCAATATTTTTTTTGCCTGGTTAATTTGCATCGCCAGATTCGTCGACCCACCACGATCTGGGTGAACTTTCTGTATCAAACTACGATGCGCTGCTATCACTTCTTCTTTTGTTGCGTTCTCACTAATTCCCAATACATCAGCAGCCTGAGCACGAGTCATTTTAGCTGAAGCTGGATGGGAAGACGTTTCTTCACGCGCTTCGGGTTCTTCACCCAATATTTTCTGCAGTAAAGGTACATACTTTAGCAAGGGCAGTAAGCGTGTTGCTAAAGCCGTCAATCCAGCCAAAAAGCCGAGTATCAAGTTACCTTTGGTCACTGCTATCAAAGCAAAAACGACAATGCCACCGATAACAAACCATTTTTTCGATAAGGCTTTTCTCTGCTCGCTGGGTAAATGGCGTGTTTTCAGTTTAAAATACGCAAATGCAATTAATGCGAGCGAGATAATCAGCAGTGGTGCCATAATAGTTCTACTTTCAATTTTAATAACTATAGTCTATTTGTAAAAAAAGACCGTCATAACAGGGTAAAAAAACAATTAAATGAATCAACGTAATCATACCAACCCCAAATTTATTGAGGAATTACTCGATTTTCTCAGTAAATCGGTAACACCATTTCACGCTGTCCAACAGTTATCATCTATACTTGAACAAGCGGGCTTCATACAGTTACATGAAGGCCAAGACTGGGATATTCAAGCCAAACAGCGCTATTTTGTGACTCGTAATGATTCTTCTATAATTGCCCTTCAAACCGGCCAAAACCAGCAGCAGGGAATGCATATCATCGGCGCGCACACCGACAGCCCTTGCCTGAAGATTAAACCACAACCAGACATTGTTAGCGATGATTACTGGCAACTTGGCGTAGAAGTTTATGGTGGAGCCTTACTGCACCCATGGTTTGATCGAGATTTATCCATTGCCGGTCGCATCAGCGGAATAACCGGTTCCGGGCAACGTTTTGATGAATTAATTGATTTCGAGCGCGCCATAGCCTGCGTTCCAAGTCTGGCCATTCACTTGAACCGGGAAGCAAACAAAAGCAGCACTATTAATGAACAGAAACACCTCCCTCTTCTGCTGACGACTCAACCTTTAAAAGACGCTAAGGAGTTCCACCAGCTACTGTTACAGCAAAGCCAACAGAAACCAACAGCCACTATTCTTGATTTTGAACTGTGCTGTTATGACACACAACCAGCAGCCGTGATTGGTTTATATAATGAATTTATCGCCAGCGCACGACTGGACAATCTATTAAGCAGTTTTATCGGCGTTAAAGCCCTGATAAACAGCGATATCAATCAGGCAGCCTGCTTTGTCAGCAATGATCATGAGGAAGTTGGCAGCGCTTCAGCTTGTGGTGCACAGGGACCGTTTCTACGTTCAACCCTGGAAAGAATATGCACTGAAGGCTATACATTGAACCGCCTGATACAAGATTCTCTATTGTATTCAGTGGACAATGCACACGCATTACACCCCAACTACAAAGACCGACACGATGCACAACACAGCCCTATTTTAAATCAGGGTCCAGTATTAAAAGTCAATGCCAATCAACGCTATGCCAGCAATAGCATTACTTCTGCCAATTTCCGACATCTATGCAGGCAGAATGATATCCCAGTACAAACCTTTGTCACACGCTCAGACCTGGGCTGTGGCTCAACTATTGGCCCCATCACCGCCAGTGAATTGGGGATCGCCACAGTTGATATAGGGGTGCCGCAACTGGCCATGCACTCCATCCGGGAATTGGCTGGAACCCAGGACTGTATTCATATGCTCAAGGCACTAACCGCCTTTCTCAATCGATAGAAGCAGGTCTGGAAAAAGTATCCCCGTTGCAAGCAACGGGGATAAAAAAACGGGAACCCTTAGGAGGTTATTCGCCGTAAACCAATGAAGGAATCCACAAAACTACATCTGGGAAAAAACAGATAATAAACAGGACTAGAACATTCGCCAGTAAGAAAGGCGCTGCCCCTAAAAAGATCTTGCCAATACCCATGCGTGCAATTGCAGCGCACACATTCAGACAAGTGCCTACAGGCGGAGTACAAGCCCCCACCGCAAGTCCAGAAATCATAACCACACCGAAATGTACTCCAGATACTCCTACCGCTTTCACTGCGGGCAACAGAACCGGCGTCAGTAATAAAATAGCAGGACTGACATCGATAAATGTTCCTGACAAAAGAATAATAACTGCGACAAGGGCTAATAATAAAGCAGGTTCCAAATCAAGACTCACCACATAAGCCGCTACAGCATCAGGAATTCGTTCAAGCGCCAGCACCCATATATAAAGCACCGAAAAAGCGATGATAATCATGATCTTTGATGTTGTAATGATAGAGCTGCGCAACGAAGAAGGGAATGATCTAAGCGAGTCCCAGCCAACAATAAACAAACCAATGATCAGTCCATACAACACACCCAGGCCCGCAGACTCGGTTGGTGTGGCAACGCCAAAAACTACAGATCCAACAACCAGCAACGGCATCAATAAAACAAAACCGGAACGACGTAACTGCAATGTTACATTTTTTCGAGTAAACGCCACATCCTCAACCGGATAATTTCGGCGCTTTGATAACCAATAAACAATAAACATTTGAAATACACCAATCATTATTCCAGGTATGATCCCTGCCATAAATAACTGCCCAACAGATTCTTGAGCCACAATGGCATATAGCACCATCGCCATACTGGGTGGAATAATCATACCCATGGTCGATGAAGCAACAGTAATTCCTGCGGCAAAACTGACAGAATATCCCCGTTTTTTCATTTCTGGTATTAAAATGGAACCAATCGAGGCTGTATCTGATGCAGCCGAACCTGAAATCCCACCAAAAATCATACTGGCAAAAACATTTACCAACCCCAGCCCTCCCTTCAGCTTGCCAACAAAGAGCAATGACAAGTCCAACAAGCGAGCAGTGATACCACTCGAATTCATTACTTGCCCCATTAAAATAAATAGTGGCAGAGCAATAAGCGAGTAATTGTTCATACCAGAAAAAAGGCGTTGAGGAAGCACTCCAATGAGCGCGGGTTGTTCGATTATAAAATAAGCAAAAGAAGACAAACCAAGTGCATAAGCAATGGGAACTCCTAAAACTATAAATATAAGGAGGCTTATTAATAAGATAATCATTGAATGTAATTTTTCCTGCTAAAGTTTTTGTTGCTGATACGTCGTTTTATTAATCTTCGGGCATCCAGATAGTTTCAACGGATTCACGCCCTGCCAGCGTTAATAGGATTTTGACGATGCAAAAGAATATAACCAGTCCACAACCCAAAGGAATGGCAGCCTGGAAGTAGCCTTGAGAAAAAGCCAGTGGAACCCAAGGAGCTGCTCCTGTAAGCGTTATCCAGTTAATAGAGTATTTAATCAGAATGACATTAATAAAAATAATCAGTAACAGCTGTAAAATAAACACCATTTTTTTGAAGGGCAATGGCAGGAAATCAATAAAGAATGTAATTGCAATATGCTCTTGTCGCGTGATTGCAAGAGCAGAACCAATTGCAACTGTATATATAAACGCAATAGTAATGCCTTCATTACCACCAACAATTATACCGCCATAGGTATAACGCATAATCACGAGAATACATAACAACACAAAGAAACCAAAAAAGAGTGTTATTAGAAAATACTCAAGCAATTTAGTCAGCCATTTATCCGCAAAGACAACCGTGTCGATGCATTTCTGAAACTTGTTTTTTGTAGTTGATGTCATAAAAGAATTATTCCTGAGTTCTAACCCATAAAATGGACGTTCAAGACACTTGCAAACAAATTACAGTGCCTTGAACAACACTCAACAATGCAAATTAGTTACACGACTTTGCAGCCGCTTTTGCACCATCAATGTCCGCCTGAGTAAAGTCGCCTTTTTTGACAAAAAGCTCATGTATAGGCTGGGTTGCAGCAGCAAATTTAGCCAATTCTGCACCCTCAACATAATTTATTTTCATTGATTTACCCAGTTCCTTAATCAGATCGGCCTCACCCTCCTGATAAGCTTTGTCTGAATGGGCTAACGCCTCCACTGCTACTTCATCAAAAATTTTCTGCAAGTCAGCTGGAAGTTTTTCATACCAAGCTTTATTAACAATCAATGGATCTGGGCCAGTTGAATAATTAGTAATAGACATATATTTTTGAACTTCCTGAATTTTCATGGCAGCGATATTGGCTGGCGGGTTATCCTGACCATCAACTACACCCGTTTTAAATGCCTGGTAAGTTTCTGAAAAAGGCATGGACTGTGGGCTAGCACCTAGTGCTTTAGAGGTTTCAATATATACTTCCTGCCCTGGAACACGCATTTTCAAACCCACCAAATCAGCTGGCGTAGTCAATGGACGGACATTATTAGTATGCGCCCTGAAACCCTGGCTAATTCCTGTTGCTGGAATATGATAAGCACCTTTTGAAGCTTCTGCTTGAATTTGTTTCATCCAGTCACTTCTGGCAACACAGATTGCTTCTTCCCAATTTGCAACCAGAAAAGGCAGTTGTAAAATTGAGAATTTCGGGCTTGCTTCACTAAAGAAGCCACCTCTTGTTGCCTGGAGTAAACCGGTAGTGACCTGGTCCATCATTTCACGCTCGTTACCCAGAACAGCACCAAAATAATTCTGCACGTCAATTCGGCCGCCAGAGCGTTTTTCAAGCTCTTTTTCGAAGAATGCCATTGATTGGCTTCGCGCATCAAAATCCGGCTGTGAATTGCCATATTTAAAAACAAAATCAGCAGCTAAGATCGGTCCGCTGATCAGCAGAACCCCCAACGAACTTGAGAGCAGTAATTTTAAAAAGTTTTTTGTTTGTTTAATTTTCATGATTTACCTCATAATATAATAATATCAATTTTTAATTATTTTGCTTTGCTGGCTATTCGCTGATTCAACCCCTCCTGTTCTGTTCATCTGGCTTGTGATTTCAAGCAAAGATACGCTGAAAAGCATCAATTGAAGATCGAAAGCCATCTTCAAATGTTCCACCTTTCGGGCGATATACACTTTCCAGCGAAATCGCACCTTGATAGTTTTTCTTTTTTAACCAATCAGCTATCGCTTGCAGATGTGGGGACATTTCCCCTTCGTTAAGGGCTCGATTCGATACTCTGGCTCTACTTATGAGCACAGCTATATCCTTAATATGCACATGCGCCAGATATCCTCCTTCCAGACTATTCAGCCCATCAGGCTCTGGCATTTCATGGCAATAGAGAGAGTTAGCAGGATCCCACAGAACTTTCAGATGCTGACTACCCAAGTCATCAATCAGTTTTCTCGCTAGAAAAGCAGATGTGATCATGGCATTGTTGCCAGTTTCTACTGCCAGAGTTATTTGTTCCTGCTCAGCCAGTTCGACTGCTGGCAATAAGAGTTGCAACATTTTTTCCCACGCACCGTTGCTAACAACCCAATCCTGTGCACCATTGTCTCCAAATAAAATCATTTGTTTCGTAAAACTCATAATACGAACAATTGGGGCATTGAGCGCATGAGCCGTATCAATACAACATTTGAGTTTTTCCATTTGATGTTTGTGCCAACTATCCCCCACTGTTACATCGAAAACTGATTCTCCGGCAAAATTATGTCTTGAAATGCTTGATACCTTTACGTCATGATGATCAATAAGCTGTTTAGCTTTTCCTATTTCCTGGGCATTTAATTCACCCACTTCTTTGCCAAACAAAAATTGAAGTTCCGCATATTTAAGGCCAAACTCATTCATGACCTGCAATGCTCTTTCTAAGTCTCGACTGATACCATCTGTTATTACACCCAATCTAGCCATCTTTTCATTCACCACGTCACTTGTGTGTCAGAAAGCTGTTCAAGGGTTTTAACAATGCTCCAATTATCACCATTCGGAAATTGATTATTACCCGCCAGAAAAAGTTCAAATGCAGCAGCAGTAGTGAATAGAGGAACACCTTTTTCCTTGCCCATATTCATCGTAATACCTAAATCTTTATACATAGTCGCTATTTGGCTACCAGTATTTTCAAATTTACGGTCCATAATGAGTTTCGCACAATTCTCAAACAAAGGACTTGCTGCACTGCTCGTACTAAACACATCATAGAGTACCTTACCGCTGATACCTGCTTTACTTCCCAACACCAAGGACTCAAAGATCGCTGCATAAGACGCACCAATATATGCCTGTAGAGCGGCTTTAACTGTTTGCCCGCTTCCAATTGTTTGACCAACATGAAAAATGTTAGCTGAAATCGCCTCTAATTCAGCTCTGTGTCGCAATAAAATTTCAGTTTTTGCTGCAACCATCAGCGTCAGTGAACCATCTATAGAGCCTGGTAAACCACCACTGACGGGAGAATCAATCAATTCGACTCCATGGTCTCGAGTGATTAATTCAGCTTCTTTTATTTGAGCAGGATGTATTGTTGCAGTAACGATTATTGTGCTGCCAGCCTCCAGTTCTGAACATAGTTCAGTAACAACATCTTTGACCTGCTGACCATTCATAACCATAACAAAAACAGTTTTGCAGGTTGCACCAACAGTCTTACAGTCCACAGCACACTCGCCACTGGCAGCTATCAATTCTTTACACAATGACTCTTTCAGATCATGACCAATGACTGAAAACCCCTTATCCATAAGATTTTTAGCCATCCCCATCCCCATGTCACCGAGACCCACAAAACCGACATTTTTCATTTCTTACTATCAAGGTTTGTTAATTTGATGTTATTTTTACATTTTAATGTCACATTTTGCAATTTATTTTATCAAAAATATCTTTTGAAAGACTTTAATGATAGTTTATTTGATAGTTTTTGATGTTTTATGTAGAGTAAAGGTATCACTAGGATTGAAAAACCATTGATTCAAAAGCAAGATAAAGTTACTGCTTCACAGATTTAACAATATAATGATTTAGGGCTATTACAACGCTATAATTCATACCGAATGACCGTAGGATTTAGACTGGGTGCCAAATTAGATGAAAATGATCGATATCGCCAGACAAGCTAAGGTAAGCATAGCTACCGTTGACCGTGTCATAAATGGCCGAGCTCCAGTAAGGAAGTTAACCAGCGATAGAGTATGGGAAGCAGTTGAACAACTGAAAGTTCTTTCCAATCAAGGCACAGCAAGTAATTCGACAAAAAACGGCGAACATATCGATTTCTTTCTCCCGCTTGGGGCTGGTCCCTCAATAGAAGAAAATCTAAAAACGGCCATTACACACTTGGGAACTACTCTGAATATAGATGTTCGTTGTCACTATTTTGAACGGTTCAATCCAGAAGCATTGAGCGAAAAGTTGCTGGAAGTTTCTCAAAATGGTGGATGCAAAGGTGTTGTAATTCATTCCCTTGAACATCCTCTGGTCAGACAAACCGTACGACATTTATGGTCACAGGAAACTCCTTGCGTCTCATTATTGTCAGAATTATCTAATAGCCCCAGCATCGGTTATGCGGGTATTGATAACCGTGCTGCTGGCCGAACAGCAGGTTATTTAATGGGACGCTTTCTTCAGGGAAGAAAAGCAAAAGTGGCCGTTATCTGTGGCAGCACTCTTTATCGCAGTCATGAAGAACGTGAAATGGGCTACCGCAGTATGATTAGAGAGAGCTTCCCCAACCTGGAAGTTCTGGACATTGTTGTAGGTGGAGATGAGCCTGAAGCAAATTTTAAAGAAGTTTCGCAGTTATTGCGAAAACATGATGACCTGCTTGGTATATACAGCGTTGGGTCAGGCAATAGAGGCATAGTCCAAGCTTTTTCCGAGAATCACAAAAGAGAAGATATGGTTGTTATAGTGCACAACTTAACAGCGATTTCCAGGCAGTTCCTGTTAGAAGGGTCGGTCGACATTGTCATTCACCAAGATATGGAAAAAGCGGCCGGTAAAGCTATAGACCTGCTTATTCAAGCAAAGCAAACTAAACCTAATGAGCGCATTCCCTTTGAAATCTTACTACGAGAAAATATTCTTAGCTGAATAAATCAATCTTGCAATATCATAAGGGCCTGCCTCCCCCTGTTTGCGTTAAATTAACAGATTTTCCTTTAGAACGATCTCAAATGGCAACGCACTTAGTTCAACTTGATGATGATTATTGGCTTGAATTAAGGTTCTGATAGCTATTTCAGCCAACTGTTCCAGATCCACATGCAATATGACATCAACTGCCCCCGAAACCAAGTAGGGCCGAATTAGTTCATTGCGGTTATGCACTATCATCATCACATCTTGCGCTCGCCCCTTTTCCACCATAGCCTTGGCAGCTCCTTCACTGCCTGAACCTAGGTTATATAAACCAATTACATCTGGATGCCGTTCCAACAGATCGCTAATAGCAGAATAATTAGTTGCCGATTCGTCTTCAGCAAGGACGACATCCAATACTTCGAGATGGTTGAACTCCTCTCGTAAAACCGCACGAAAACCCATTTCTCTATCTTCATGACTGCGGTACAGCCGCGTTCCAGCAATGATCGCAACTTTTCCTTGTGCCCTGCCCAGAAAGCGGCCCATTAAATATCCAGCTGTCCGGCCAGCAGCACGATTATCAATGCCAACAAATCCAACACCCTTACTTTGCGACATAGGCGATAAAACGATAACTACCGGAACTCCCTTATCAACAAGATCATCCACAGCCTGCCTCACAGAAGGGTGCTCTATACCAAACAAAGCAATTCCTTTCGACCCTTCTTCAACAACTTGATAAAGTATGTCCACAAAGCTTTGAGGGTTCATCCGTTCAGCAAAATGGTACTGATAATCTGCGCCTTGCTTTTCACTGATATCAGCAACTATATCGAACAGAATTTTATCAATAGAAATTCCTGCACCTGCCGGCATAATAAAATCAAAACGCAGCTTTTCACCCGAAGCATTAAACCCACCCACTAGTTGCTGATGATTGTTAAGCCGAGTTATTGCTTCTTCAACCCGTTCTCGGGTTATGTCCCTGACTACATCATGGTTATTCAGCACACGATGTACTGTCGCCACACTCACGCCTGACTCTTGAGCTATATCAACTATTCGTGCCCGTTTAGGTTTTATCATTTTCCATTTTGCTTGTTTTTTTACATTCTAACAAACTGATCACTAACAAGGAACTGGTCAATTCCCACCTCTTTATTAGAGATATGAGCAATCCTTACCGCTAAAAGGCCGACATTATTGATATATCAAAATGATTGTTTTTTACATTTTATGACATAGCATTTCAAAGATGTTATTTATAAAGTCCAGAGGTAGGACATATGTCAATCTCATCATCTGATTGGTATCACTGCGATATAGAACGCAAACAACTGAAACTACTAATGAAGCGATCAAACCTTCATGGTTTACTCTATTTTTCTATATGGCTTTGCTGTTTGCTCACGACAGGGTTTATCGCTTATCAATTTATAGGAAGCTGGTGGGCGATTCCCCTGTTCATGCTATATGGCAGCCTCTTTTGTTTCGCCGAATCTTTTGCTCATGAGTGTTCTCATGGCACTCCTTTTCGTAGTCGTTGGTTGAACGAGGGTGTGTATTTTTTTGTAACATTACTCTTGTTTAAAGAACGAACTTATCACCGTTGGATGCATGCCAGGCACCATACACACACACTATTTATTAGCGAGGATCCAGAAATTCAATTTCCTCGCCCAACGGTATTGCCACATCTCTTTCTAGAAATATTCAAACTTCGCAATGCAGCTGAATTCATACCAATTATATTCAGACATGCTCTTGGCCAGTTTACCGAACGGACTAGGGCCTGTTCACACTAAATTTTTGACCGAGAGTATGACTAAAATTTGTTCAGACGAGGCAGAAATTATGATGCTTAGTCGCTCTAAGCACATTATTTCTAA
>JBOEHE010000081.1:0-4217 GCA_050633785.1 Arenicella sp. | reverse complement strand
GTTATGAATATAACGAATTGGGCAAACTGGTCGGCGTTATTGACCCAGATGGTCACAAGAAAAGAATTATTTATGACAGTGCGAATAGATTAACTCGAATCAGCCAAGATAATGGACCAAGCGTTGAAGTTGCCTTTGATGATGAAAGTCGAATTACGCAGCGACAGCACTCCGATGCTAACGGAAATATTATAGAGACAGTGGGTTATGTGTATGATGCTCAGAATCGCATAGAATCAATTAGTAAAGACCATGGAGAAAGCAGTGTTCGCTATGGCTACAATGAACAAGGAGAATTGACCCAATTAATTGATCAGGATAGCCGTGTAACTCGCTTAGGTTTATCTGCAATTGGAAGCTTATTACAGATACGTCAACCAGACGATGCAGTAACGCTCTTGCACTTGGATCAACAGGGCAATACAGTGGGTCTAACTGACGCTAACCGCAATACTACTGTTGAAATTAAGGATGATTTCGGCCAAGTGGTTAAATTGCTTAGTGCTGATAAAGGTGATACTTATTTTCAATATGATGCTGCTGGAAATATGCTGAATAAGCAGACAGCTGGCGGTGTGATTGTTACAAGAGTCTATGATGCTGGAAATAGATTGACTCGACAAATAACTCCGGATGGGCAAACTTCATTTGAATATGAACCGCTCAATGGCCGCCTTACTAAAATTTCGAACCCACAAGCGACAGATGTTTTTACTTATGACTCTGAGGCTCGCTTGTTGAGCCATACAAGAAAAATTGATCAGCATCAGTTCACGACAAACTATGAATATAATGCGTTGAACCGCATTGCAAAAAAGACTTTACCAGATGGACAAATTTTACGTTATCACTATTATTCGGATGGAAAGCAAAAAGGGGGTTTAAGAGCAATTACGCGTGATGATTGGTTTGGGGCCAGTCAAACAGAACTTCTTACTGAATTGGATAATAATCAGTGGGATGGACAGACAAAAATTAATTTTGGCAATGGTTTGGCAACTACTTATGGCTATGACTCTAAGGGAAAATTGACTCGTATTGAGACTGACAGGCAATTACCTGTTCTCTATGATTACGATCAACAGGGCAATATAGTTGGAATGAGTGTTGAAGGAACGCCCAATAGCTATGCTTACGATGCAAACAATCGATTGGTCAGCGCGGATCTCAGTGGATTTTCTTATAGCTATGTTTACGATAAGGTTGGAAACCGACTAGAGTCTTCAAAAAATCAAAAAACTCAACGTCTTGCTTATAAAGGTCGAGGTAACAGGCTAACCCAGATCAACGATGACGCAGTGACTTACAACGCTGAGGGCAGCCCGGTAATTCAGCCCAGTGCTATGGGTGAGAGGCGATATGAATATAATGCTGAACAAAGACCAATTCGACTTTATGTCAATGATCAATTGACAGCGGAATACGCCTACAACGGTTTCGGAGAGCGTGTTAAAAAGACAGTATACTCCCAGAAAAATAACAAACAGCATAGTGATACAACTTACTATCTTTACGATGGAAATGCACTGTCTGCTGAGGCTAATGGAAAAGGAGAGCTGACCAGTCAGTATATCTACTACAGC
The DNA here is from genome assembly GCA_050633785.1 of Arenicella sp. GTDB lineage: Bacteria > Pseudomonadota > Gammaproteobacteria > Arenicellales > Arenicellaceae > CALKZN01. The sequence continues at coordinate 2,634 of JBOEHE010000081.1, read as the reverse complement.
CGTATGCCGGCGGTTAAGTTAGAAGGGCGCGAGCCTTACTTTATTCATGCCGATCATATAGGTGCGCCGCGGTTGGTAACTGATGAAAACCAGAATAGTGTTTGGGAAAGCGAATATACCCCTTTTGGTAATGCGAAGATAAAGAGGGATGATATAACTTTGAATTTGCGTTTTCCCGGTCAATATCAAGATGATGAATCAGGGACATATTACAATTATTATCGAGATTATGACCCTGCTGTTGGCCGTTACCAAACCAGTGATCCTCTAGGAATTGAAGGGGGCATTAATAGTTACGCCTATGCTTTTGGAAATCCGATAAAGAACTATGATATTTTGGGTTTAAAGCCAGAAGCAGAGCCCTTACCGCAGGGCGGTTTTATGATTACTGCAGAACAGTATCGGGAACTGACAGAGTTGGCAGAGGCAAATAGACGTCCAGAATATTACATGCGGCTTTATGAATTGACGGAATATAGTCTATTCAGTGACATGGCACAGATCTCTTCGAATAGTGGTTTTCTTGGTGGGGTTGCATGGCGAGCTAATGATATTATTGCTCAAGACTACAGTGATATATATCCTGGAGATGAGTCAATGACTACAGATGAAAGAATTTCAGTATTCTCAAATATTATTTTCTTGCATGATTTTAGACAGATCACTCATATACTCTGTTCACTGGATGGGGAGCCTATTTACGGTATCCCAACAGAATTGGAAATGGCGCGCGCTGCTTATGACGGTTGGCTGGAAGTGGATCCAGGGTTTGCAACTATTGCTCCTCCTCTGGCGCGTTACGCTCAGCAGTTGGCTGTTGAAGGTAATGTTGGAGGTTTGATTGATTTGTATGTGTCTGTGGCAGGACCAATTCCTGCTGTTGTTCTTGCATTGGGTCCTGTTCGAATAACTCAATGGATTATGGCGGAACTTGCCACATTGCCTGCGTCAGGCATATTAGCTCAGTCTGTAACAGAAGAAACAGCAGCAATAGCAGGTGACGTTTTGCCGGTGATTGATGATCATCGAAGAGGTTTTTATCGAGATAGCTTTATCGAAGATCATGGTGGTATTCAAAATGTCACTATTACTCAAAGTGCCGATGGCAGATTTTCTATTTTGAGCGCTGACAGTTCATTAGTGACAGACCCGGATAGAAGGCGAGCATATGAGGGAGTCAATTCTCATCCGACTCGTGATGTAATTGTGATTCCGAATTAAGTGCTTAATGATGAGGAAAAACTTTTTTTTGGCAAGTGTCGCTTTTACAACGTTAGTGCTGTCTTCTTGCATGGTTTCAGAAAATAAAAAAAGTTACATTGGCGATATTCATTTGCCCATTAAATGGGGGAATGAATATCTATTTGATTATAAAGCTCGTCATGAAGGTGTTAGGTTACGTCTTCATATAGTGAAAAAAAGTAACCAAAGAAACATTCCTGAGTCAGTGAGAAATGACTGTCGAAAAAAGGCTGAGCAAATAACAAAGCCTGAGCCAGTTGTCTTATCTAGAAATAAAAAGAAAGAAAGTGAACTTAATAATGATTTATACGACCAGAGTGGTGGTTTGACTACATGGGGGAAGTTGAGTTTACAGCAAACCCGTGATCGAGCTGCCAGTCGGTGTGTTGATAGCTATTGGTATGGGAATACTCAGTTCAGTATTACTAATTCTCGTGGTGATGAATTTATTGGGTTTCATATCGCAAAACAGGGTATGGGCAGCATCAAGCGCCCTGTTCGGCAGAGCAAGAAAGAAGTTGGAAGCGAGGAAGAAATAGAGATTCGTGTGTTCCCAACTGAAAATGATGATCAGTTGATTACAGAGTCAAATACTCAAGACGAGTATTCCCTCTATATCGAAGAGTTCAAGCCACCCAAAGTCGATTAATATTAAAGTGGTGGAGCGGATTCTGAAGTCAGCTTGTTGGTGCAAGTATTTGTTCGATAAAGTAAAAGTGTGTACTATCAATATGTTGGTGTCGATGGAGTTCGGCAAGGCTTCTCGCGCTGCTGTGTAATGATTGTCTGATAGTTCTCATGGAAGTAGGGTAAGTTTGAGAAATTAGACGATATAAAGAACTGTTATTTGTTTAAGCAAAACAGGATTGCAGTTCCTTGGGATATATATGGTATTAGGGTTGGGAATTAATATGGTTATTCAAGAAAGAAAAGAGCTGTTTTTTTCATCGAGTCAGGCGGTGTGTTTATTGTTCCGAAACATGCTAAAGAACTTGCGGTGGTTAGCTGGTGTTATGCTTCTGTTTGGAATGGTTAACTCAGCTCATGCGCAGTTTGATCCGAATCACTCTAACACGAGCAGTTGTCCGCCAAATGCGTGCACTCCTGGTTGCAATCCAGGTGGCCCAGGAGGCCCGGATTGTACTGGGCTTGTTTGTCCTCCAGATCCAGAGTGTGACCCAAATAGACAAAGTTGTGTTGATCCTAATCCAGACCCGCCTCCTTGCGAAGGAGCAGATTGTGGTGATAATCAATGTGGTACTTCTGGTAATGCCGCTGCTGGCAGTTCAGGCGCCTTGGACACATCAACCCAAAACCCCATCAACCTGATCAGTGGTAATAAATACAAACGTCAGGAAGATTTAAGCCCTTTACCCGGCGTTCTTGGCCTTG
>JBOEHE010000080.1:0-1460 GCA_050633785.1 Arenicella sp. | reverse complement strand
TTACCCGGCGTTCTTGGCCTTGAGTTTGTGCGCCACTACAACAGCTTATTGCCGGGCAATATTGGCCTTGGCGGCGGCTGGCGTCATTCCTATGCGACGGTGCTGCAGGTGCATAAAGGGTTTAAACCCGGCGAAACCGACTTTATTAAACTGCAACAGTCCGATGGCCGAATCATTCGCTTTCGACGAGTGGGCGAACGCAAAGTCGGCGCTCAATACGCCACCCGCAACTACGCGGATGGTTTTATCGCCACAACTGAATACGGCTATCAATGGCACTGGCGTTCAGGACGAATAGCCAGCTTCGATGACCGGGGTTTGCTGGTTCAGCTCAAACAGGGCAAGAAAGTATTGAGTCTGACGTATAGCGGCAGTGGTCAATTGCTGTCAGTGACCGACCCACAAGGCAGGCGCTTGTCTCTGGCGTATAGTCGGGGCATGTTGGCACGAGTGACGGACCCAGAGCAAGGGGTTACGAAGTACCGTTACAGTCAGGAGAAACAGTTGGTCAAAGTGATTCGTCCAAATGGGGATGAACGTCACTATCATTATCAGGATGAAACCAGAGGCTGGCATCTGACGGGAATAACGGATGAGAGAGGCATTCGAGTTGAAAACTATGGCTATGATGAACAGGGCCGGGCAACAGTTTCAAGCAAAGGACTGAATACAGAGAAAGTCAGTATAGTCTATGAAGATGCTCAGCGTCTGGTGACCAATGGTCTGGGTGAGTCGACGGTGTATGTGCTTGGTGATGTGAATGGGCAGAAGGTGATCAGTGAGGTCAGAGGACCGGGTTGCAGTGCGTGTTCAGGTGGTGATATCGCCTATGAGTACAATGACAATCTTCAGGTGACAAAGGTCACGTATAAGAATGGCAGCACGGTTGAGTATGACTATGACGAACGCGGGAGAACGATCAGTCAGTATCGACAGCCGCTGAATCAGGCAAGACAGCTAGTAGCTGCTTATGAATACGCAGGAACGGGCATTCAGCCGAGTGTGATCAAGCGTCCCAGTATTGCGGCAGGCAAGTTTCATACAACACAGATGAGCTATGCGGCCGATGGACAGTTGTTAAAGGTGGTGGAGAGTGGTTATGCGCCATCAACGCCGCTCAATGATGAGGCTTACGAAGAAGGTTCGCTCGGTTATGTAGCGGTAAGTCGCAGCAGTGAGATGGAGTATGACAGCAAGGGTCAGTTGGTGCGCATAGATGGGCCGCGGTCAGATGTGGCTGATGAATTGCGTCTGGAATACGATGCACGAGGATATCTGTCGACATTGTTATTGCCCAGCGGTCAGGTACAAAGGGTGCTGAGTTATGATGAATCAGGACGACCGACGCAGTTGCAGCAGTCGGGTCAGACGCCAACGACAATTGAGTATAATGCTTATGGCAAGCCAGCAACGGTGACCAAGGGATTACGTTCAGTACGTTATGAATATAACGAATTGGG
>JBOEHE010000079.1:0-9573 GCA_050633785.1 Arenicella sp. | reverse complement strand
ATATTGCCGAAAAACGCTTGCCGCAAGATGGGCGAATTTCACTGCGTGTTGCTGAACATCCAGTGGATGTGCGAGTTTCTACCTTGCCAACTCAGCATGGTGAAAGAGTTGTGTTGCGTTTGTTGGATAAACAGGCGGCCCGCTTGAATCTCGAGGTGCTTGGTATGGGGGCTGAGACGCTTGACCGGTTTGTGAAATTGGTCGAAAGACCTAATGGTATTGTGTTGGTCACTGGCCCGACAGGTTCAGGAAAAACAACTACCTTATATTCCGGTTTGCAGAAACTGGATTCAAAACAGTTAAATATTTTGACTGTTGAAGACCCTGTTGAGTATGACCTTGATGGTGTTGGGCAGACTCAAATTAACCCCAAAATTGGTTTGACCTTTGCGGGAGGTTTACGCTCTATCCTGCGCCAGGATCCAGATGTGGTTCTGGTGGGTGAGATACGTGACGTTGAAACGGCTAATATCTCGGTACAAGCCAGTTTAACCGGTCACTTGGTGTTATCTACTTTACATACCAATACAGCGATAGGTGCAGTAACCCGGTTAGTGGATATGGGGGTTGAACCTTTTCTGATTGCTTCAAGTCTGCTGGGAGTATTATCACAACGTCTGGTGAGAAAACTCTGTGTACATTGCAAAGAACCAACCGAGGTAGCCGAGTACCAACAGGAGTATTTACAAAAAATTCCAGATGATGTTGAAAAAAATATCCATAAAGCGGTTGGTTGTGCCAAGTGTGACTATACTGGTTATCAAGGAAGGCTGGGTATTTATGAATTGGTTAACATTGACGAACCTCTGCGACGAATGATACATGACCAACTTTCTGAAGGAGAGTTAGTTGATTATGTCCGTAAGTCTACACCCAGTATTGCGCAAGATGGCTTTTTGCGAGTGGCCAATGGTGAAACCAGTTTCGATGAAATTTTGCGTGTCACGCAAAGCTAACCTAAAACTAATGTGACGGGATGATTATTTAGTTATGGCGGCATTTGAATATCAGGCTCTGGATGCCAGTGGTAAAACCATTAAAGGCATAGCCAATGGTGATCATGTCAGGCATGTCAGACAACAGTTGCGTGATCAGGGTTTGACGCCTATGTCGGTTGCACATATTGCTGATCAGGCAGTGAACGACTCAGGAAGCTCTAAGGGCAAGGTCAGTAGCTCAGGCTCAAGCAAGGCTCGTCGAACCAAAATCAAAACTAATGATCTTGCCGTACTGACTCGTCAAATGGCGACTTTGTTGGGTTCAGGCTTGACCATTGAAGAAACACTGAATGCAATGGTTAAACAGGCTGAAGGCCATAAACTGCAAACGGTGTTGGGTGATGTGCGAGCATTGGTCACTGAAGGTTATTCCTTGTCAGATGCTATTGCTCTATATCCTAAAAGCTTTCCAGGAATTTATTGCGCATCTATTTCAGCAGGGGAGCAATCGGGGAATCTGGATGATGTGTTGGAACGATTGGCTGAATATCTTGAAGCAAGACATGGGATTCAACAACGGCTGAGCGTAGCTTTGATTTATCCTATATTTTTAACAGTTGTGTCTATAATGGTCGTGGTTGGTTTAGTGACGTTTGTCGTGCCAAAGGTGGTTCGAGTCTTTGAAGATACAGGGCAGGAATTGCCGGTTTTGACTAAGGGTTTAATTTCTATCAGTGATTTTCTGGTTAACAATGGTCTCTATATTCTTATCGTTTTAACCATTGTTGGATTTATTGCTGCATTAATTTTTCGCCAAGAAAACCCCCGTTTTTGGTTGCATCAGCAATACTTACAGTTACCTCTGATGAATCGTCTGGTCCGTAGTTCGAATACTGCACGACTAGCCAGAACTTTGTCTATCATGGTCGGTAGTGGTGTGCCATTACTTACCGCGATGCGCGCTACTGAGGGTGTTGTGTCCAATGATGTTATTCGTGCAGGTCTCAAGCAAGCTGCTATAGATGTTGCTGAAGGAGTGTCAATCAGCCGGGCCTTGGACCGGGGAGGAAATTTACCTCCATTGTTAATTCAGATGGTTGCCAGTGGTGAAGCCAGTGGGCGCTTGGACCATATGTTGGAAAAGGCAGCTATCGCTACTGAGAGTGAACTTGAGTCCAGGATAGGAATGATTGTTGGTCTATTTGAACCGATTATGATTCTAGTTATGGGCTTTGTTGTGTTGATTATTGTTATGGCAATTTTGCTGCCAATTTTCGACTTGAATCAATTAATTAGTTAAATCAAAAAGGAATCTGTTAAGAGTATGAATATACAGCGATATAAACGATCTAAAAAGCAATCATTATCCCGGCAAAGTGGCTTTACTTTGATTGAAATCATGGTTGTTGTAGTCATTATTGGCTTATTGGCTACTATGGTTCTGCCCAATGTGTTGAGGCAATCGGATAAGGCAATGACGGTTAAGGCCAAGGCAGATATTAAAGCCATTTCTTCGGCACTGGCTCTTTATAAATTGGATAACTTTTCCTATCCTACGACATCCCAAGGCCTTGAAGCGTTAGTGACAAACCCTGGCAATGCCAAGAACTGGAACGCGTATTTGAATAATCTGCCAAAGGACCCTTGGCAGAACGACTATCAATATTTAAGTCCTGGACAGAAGTCAAAAGATTTTGATATCTGGAGTAATGGTGCTGATGGGGCTCCTGGAGGAACTGATGAAGGAGCTGATATAGGAAGCTGGAATCTTGACGAATAAGCAGCAATCTGGCTTTACCTTAATCGAAATTATGGTGGTGGTTATAATAATCGCCGTCATGGTTTCACTGGTTGGAATTCGTGTTAATCGAGATAATGATCGAATTGCTCGGTTAGAAGCAAAACGCTTTATAACTATAGTCAACGAAGTGCGCGATGAGGCTATTTTGACAGGTCGTGTATTTGCTTTGCAATTTAATGAATCAGAGCGTAGTTATCAGTTTTATAAAAACCCCTCTAGCTGGACCCAAATAACGGAAGATCGCCTATTCAAACCTCGGCAACTGCCAGAGGGCATTGATATGGAGGTAACTGTTGAAAAAATAGAAAACGATGAGGAGGAGTCATCAGAGAATGAAGAGGAATCTCTGCAGCTTGAAGAGGCTGAAGAAAGTGATGATACTAAGGAAGCTGAAGTGGTTTTACGCGATTATGCCCTGATTTCACCGGTTGGGGATATGACACCCTTTGTTTTGACTATATCAGGTGATGATTATCGTTATCAGCTCAAGCTCAATGATGAGCAAGTTTTTGTCACAAAACGCCTTGAATAATCCAGCCTTTAAAAACAACCAAGGTTTTACCTTGCTGGAAGTTATTATAGCTATAGCAATAGTGTCTATAGCGGTTATTAGTGTGTTTAATGCAGCTGGACGAAGTGTGGATGCAACTACAGGCGCAGATAATCGGTTAGTAGCTAATTGGATTGCGGCAAATGCTTTGGCTGAAGCTCGTCTGAAAACAGTGGATGGTCAGTTGGCATTAACGAATGAGAGTATTGAAATGGGCGGGAGGCAGTGGCGTTATGAAATGGAGGCTACGGATTCAAGCAATCCCAGTGTTGCCTTGGTTGATGTAAGGGTTTTTATAGGCAATGAACAATCGTCGATTGTCGTTTTGTCTGGTTATATTTCAAGGTTATAGTGCGATGAAATGGATTAGCGCAAAACAATTTACAGCTCATAGAATGAAGGGCTTTAGTTTACTTGAAATTGTTGTCGCTGTCGGTATTCTGGCAGTAGTATCAGCCATCATTTTTCCAGCATTGATTCAGTTCTTAAATATTAACGAGCGACTGGAAAAAAAGAATGAACAAATTGCCGACCTGCAGCGCTTATTTGTTTTTATGGAGAATGATTTTCGCTATTTGGTGTCAAAGAAGATCAGAGATCCAATTGATGGTTTGAGTTTCAGTCAGGGTTTTACGCTTGATACCGATGATGATGAATTGGCGAAATTTGTGACTTTGTATCCAGATGCTGCGGTCAACCAATCGGTGAATCAGTTGGTGGCATGGCAATTAAACGATGAAAAGTTACAACGTAAAACGTGGTTTTCTACTAATAATTACGCTGATGAAGAGCCTCGAGTCAGCACTATTATCAGTGATGTTGCCCAGGTGGAGCTACGAGTGGCAGGTGAGGAAGATGATAATAGCTTGAACTGGCAGTCGGATTGGGATGAAGAGGAAGCCTTGCCAAGAGCAATTGAGGTAGTGGTAAGCTTTGTTTCAGGGGATGAGTATCGCCGGGTTTTTGAAGCGGTTGACCCCATTGATTTCGCAAAAATTGATGCAACTAATGCAGCCAATGCTGCTGCTGGTAATGCCGCTTCTGGGAACAATGCAGGTGCTGAAAATGGTTCAGGAGCAGCTGGTGGTGCTGGTACTGTTGTTGAACCAGAGGGCTTCGAATCTGTCCAACCGCAACCTATATCGGGTGACTTGCCGCCGCCGCCAAACCCTACTAATCCAAGCCGTGGCCAGTAAGTATGATTAAAATGGCTCAAAATCAGCGTGGTTTGGCGATATTAATGGTGCTGCTGATTGTTGCATTACTAACTACTATCTTAGCGTATGCAGCTGAATCTCAGTTGATATTGATGAGAAGAGTTACCAATCAGAAAATGTTGGAACAATCCTATCAATTGGCCATGGGTGCTGAGCAATGGATTATCAATGTGCTCTATGAAGATCTTGAGAATGAAGAGACGCAAAAAACCGATCACAAGCAGGAAGTATGGAATAGCCTGGGGGAAACGGTCAATGTCCAGGGCGGTAGTGTAACTGTAACCGTGTCTGATTTATCCGGGGTGTTTAATTTAAACAGCCTGTTTCTGGATAAGACTAAGAATAAAAAATCGACTAAAAATTTTGAGGCAGCGGTTTGGGTTTTTAATAATTTATTATTGAAATTGGAACTGGATACTCGCCTTACTGGTAATCTTGTTGATTGGATGGATACCGATGATAGCGATAGTCCAGTGCAGCGAAGCAATGGTGGTGGTCCTTTGTATATAGGAGGGGCTGAAGATTTTCATTATACTGGCTTGTCCAAGCCATATCGTGCAGCTAATCAGAAACTGAGTTCAGTTGGAGAACTCAGGTTCGTTAAAGGTTTTAACCAGAAAGCGATCAAGAAGCTGGCTCCTTATGTGACTGTGTTGCCAACGACTCAGCTTAAAATTAATGTCAATACAGCTTCGGAGTTTTTGCTTGAAGCAATGGCAAAGGATTTTACGGTGCCACCGTCAACCATGCCTGATATTCTGGCAGCCCAGCAGGAAGAACCCTGGACCAGAGGCAAAGAATTGATTGAACAATCGCAAGCTGAGTGGATGCCTGAAGTGGGTCGGGTTATAGATGTCAGGAGTCAATTCTTTATGGTGACAAGTGAGGCAAGTTTCGGTGATTTGCGTTACAGTATGCAAAACATCCTGTATCGTGAGTTTGATTTGGATTCATCAGGAAAACCACAACCGGCCAAAGTGCTAAAACGTGAACGAGTGTTGTTATGAATATAATATTTCGTATTGATGCGCCTTATCAATGGGCTAAATACGATGGCAATAAAGTTGATTCATTTGGTGAAGTTGATAGCTTGTCTGAATTGCCGACTTCAACGGATATTGATGAACATATCGGTGTTATTGATGGTCAATGGGTGTCGGTGCACCAAGTCGATGTTCCGGCTAAATCTAAGAAACAAATGATGATAGCTGCGCCTTATGCTCTTGAGGAGAGTCTGGCGGACGATATTGACGACCTTCATTTTGTTCTTATGGATTGGGAGGCTGGCAAGTCAGCTACAGTTGCAGTCGTTGCCAGATCAAAAATGCAGGCCAGTCTGGAGGCTATGCGCGAAGCAGGTATCAGTCTGGACCGATTATTACCTGAAACTTTATTATTGCCACTTCATGAGGCGTCTGAACATACTCTGGCTGTTACCGGAAGTGGTGAATTCTCTGGTCTGCTGGTGCGTAGCCGCAATCAACCATCAATGGTCTTAGATGAGGATTTATTGCCTCGTTGGTTGGAAGAAATGGTTGATGGTGGTCTGGGTATTGCTGTTAACTCAGAAGAACTGGTACAGCACATATTAGAAAAATCACCTGATGTTGATGCACGCCATTGGCCTATTGGTGATCGAATGGCTTATTGGTTAGAACATAGTCCAGACTTGTCTGCTAATTTATTGTCTAACGAATTTCAACCGATTGAAAATAGTAACAAACAACTTAACTTTCGTTGGGCTGCTATTTTTATTGCTGTAGCGATTGCTTTTAAATTTTTATTTGATGGTTATCAGTATGTCAGCCTTTGGAATGAAAATCGCCAGATAGATCAACAGATGGTGTCGATCATTCAGCAGACTTTTCCACAAGTGTCGACAGTAATTCCAAGCAAAGAGCGTTTTATCGTTCAGCAACAAATGAATTTATTGCAAGGCAATTCGAACAGTCTAGGAGAGTTTCAACAGATTATAGCTGTTCTTGCAGAGGTGAGTTTGAAGACTGGATTGCAAATCAGTGATATTCGATTCCGTTCAGGTGAGATGACGTTGACCTGTTTGCTTAAAGATTTTGCTCAAGTTGATATATTAACTAATAGCTTAAGTGCGCACCCGTTAATAACTGCGGTTTTGTCATCTTCTGGTTCCGAGGGAACCCAGGTAAGTGCGCGTTATGTTTTGAGGAGGAAAACATAATGAGTAAATTAACGGAACTATGGAATAATCTGCAGGCCAGCGAGCGTAGGGTGATTATGTTGGGCTCCATATTTGTAGTCGCTATAATGTTTTACTTTTATATTTGGGAGCCTTGGCACAAGGCGATTGAACATTACAAAACAGCTGTGCCGCAAAAACGTGCAGATTTGCAATGGATTAAGGCACAGGCAGATCTGGCTGCTCGAATACAAGGCACAGCGAACCCAGCTGAAGATACGGGTTCTCGCAAACCTTTGCTGACTATTGTTGAGCAAACAGCTCAAAAACAGGGTCTGCGTAAGAAAATTAAACAAATGACTCCAGGCGATAAATCGAATGAAGTGAAGGTTTGGCTGTCAGAAGTGAGTTTTGATCAGTGGTTGTACTGGGTTGAACAATTGAAAAATACCGAGGCAATTGAAGTGAAAACGGTTAATATTCAAAAGAGTGATCAGGGGATTGTTGAAATCCGTGCAACTTATTCAAGGATATAATGCTTTTCTGAAGTCTCTTAAAAATGATGGACTTAAGGAAAAGAAAATCGAGAACATATAGTGAGATATAAAAAAGCCAGCTGATATNNGCTGATATCAGCTGGCTTTTTTCGTTATGAATATTTGTCGTGAGTCAAAAGCAGGAGCTTTAAATCAAATTCTTTTTAAATATGAATCCGGCGAACTGTTTTATTTTGATGCATCTGACATATAGTCAACGGCAGCTTTGACATTGTCATCGCTTAAGTCAGGGCTGCCGCCTTTGGCTGGCATATAACCTGCGCTGCCAGAAAAACCATTGATTGCATTTTCATACATGGCTTCAGCGCCTTGCGCAATTCGTGCTGACCATGCTGCAGCGTCGCCCAGTTTAGGTGCACCAGCTACGCCAGCACCATGACAAGCAACACAAGCTTTGTTGTAAACCTGTTCCCCAGATAATGCTTCTGCATTGGCAGAAGGAATAACGGCATCTGCCACTGCACCTATGGTCAATTGTCCGACTGGAGCGATGCGGTTTGCAATTGATTTGGTGTTTTCAATTTCATTTTCAGCACGCAAACGTTCTGTGACATCCGAAGACATGACTGTCGCTAGTACCATCAGTATTGCTGTTAATGCGACCATGGCAATAATCATACCGGCAAACGTTCTGTTGAATTTGTCATCGCTGAAATTAGGGTCACTCATAAAAATACCTGTTCGTTTTCGTTTATCTATTCATTGCCATAGGCCTTGGGCCAGTGATTATAACCAAACTGCCTGTGTGATACACCTAATTTTGTGCGATTTCAAATTCAGCTGGATATGTTTTTAACTAGTGATAGTTAAGTGCTTTCTTACTTCAGTAATGAGCCAAGAATACCGCGAATCAAACGGCGACCCAATTGTGAGCCAATTGACCTTGCTGCACTCTTTATAAAAGCCTCGGTCGGCGATTGACGACGACTCCGACTACTTGATTGTGAGCGTTTCAGTTGTTTCTGTTCGGCAACCCGTGCTTGTTCTGCTTCTAACTGGTCAGCTTGCTGTTCAGCTCGGGCTTTCAGGTTTTCGTAAGCTGATTCTCGGTCTAAGACATCATCGTATTTTCCTTTAAAAGGGGAGCGGCTGATCTGTTCGCTTCGTTCCTGATCGTCCATCGGGCCAATTCTTGAAGCTGGCGGGCGAATTAATATACGCTCTACCGCAGTAGGGCTGCCGTTGTTGTCTAATACTGAGACCAATGCTTCACCAATGCCCAGCTCTGTTATGCACTGTTCTGTGTCTATAGCTTCATTTTCACGAAAGGTCTGTGAAACCGCTTTGACCATTTTCTTGTCTTTGGGGGTGAAGGCGCGTAATGCGTGTTGAATTTTCAGACCCAGTTGACCAAGTATGTCTTCAGGAATATCTAAAGGATTCTGGGAAATAAAATATATGCCGACTCCCTTAGAACGGATCAAGCGCACGACTTGTTCAATTTTTTCAACCAATACTTTGGGTGCGTCTTCGAATAACAAATGAGCTTCATCAAAAAACNNGTTTTTCAGCATCACCGACTTCGGGCAAATTCTCAAACAGTTCTGATAGCAGCCATAACAAAAACGTCGCATATAGCTTGGGTGATGTCTGGATGATTTTGGTGACGTCCATGATGTTGATAACGCCGCGGCCGGAAAAATCATAACTCATAAGATCATCGAGTGTAATGGCTGGTTCACCAAGAAACATTTCTGCTCCTTGCTCTTCCAATACGATCAAGCCGCGTTGTATGGCACCAATGCTGGCCCGGGATATATTGCCGTATTCAGCCTTCAGTTCAGAGGTGTTGTCACCAACCCACATCAGCATAGCGCGTAGATCTTTTAAATCTAAAATCAACCAACCGTTATCATCGGCAATTTTAAAGCAGGAATATAAAACTCCTGTTTGAATGTCGTTGAGATCAAGCAGGCTGGACCAGAGCAGTGGGCCGATTTCGCTGACGGTTGTACGAATTGGATGGCCTTGCTTGCCGAAAAAATCCCAGAACACAACAGGGGAAGCTTGCATCTGGTAATCTTCGATACCGATGGTAGCAATACGTTCATCAATTTTGGGGTGTGGCTTGGCTGGTTTTCCCACACCGGAAACATCGCCTTTAACATCCGCCAGAAAAACAGGTACACCAATTTCCGAAAAACCTTCTGCCAATATTTGCAGTGTGACAGTTTTGCCTGTACCAGTGGCACCTGCAACCAGGCCATGTCGGTTTGCCATTTTGCCCAATAAATGGACTTGTTGTTGGCCATTTCCGCCAATGAGAAAATTTTGCTCAGTCATGAAGATATTGCCTTATTCGGTAAAAATAAATTGATGTGATGTGCTTTTATAGACCTCAGCATAACTCAATGA
>JBOEHE010000078.1:0-22484 GCA_050633785.1 Arenicella sp. | reverse complement strand
GCCATGGCTATGGGTGCTAAATTTAATGCGGTAGGAATTCTGTCATTCTGTTCACTGATTTACCTGTCAGCAATGATTCATAACATACAACCTAAAAAACAGCCTGACTATCTGGTTTTTATGCCTTTTACTAAAAAGAATAAAATATTAGCTAACACACTGAACCAGTTGGTTTATATAGAAGTTGGAGGCAACAACAAAAATCTGGATGAACAGCTTATTGATTATTATTTATCTCAACCAGGTCTGAAACAAAAAGAAATTGCCAAACTTTTGGACATCAGTGAAGCCACTTTATCCCGCAGAAAACAACAATTGAAGAAAGCCGAGACCGATGAACAAACATATGCCCCCTGAAAGAACCACTGCCCCAATAAACCAATTTCACTTTCCTTTCATAAATACCTGGAACCCAATTGCTTCAGTTAAGTGTAGTTTTCGAGTACGTCTTTATCTTCCATACCGTGCAATTATCCGTGCAAATTTAACAAATTCGGTGGTGAGTACGAGTTGATAGACCCCATGTTTGACTGACCTGGGCCAGTATTTCCAGCATTGTTAATTCAATTCACCGATCAGCTCTATTTATTTGGTAATCAGTTCTGAATTCGTGCAAGCTTCAACAGTCCATTTCCTTTATAAAACCATTTAAAGACATCGAATTGCATCACCCTTATCTCAATCATTTTTGTAAGGGTAAATGCCTCGCTCGCCATGCGCGGATATCACCTTTTAAGTGATATAACTTGCCACCACCATAACCGATCTCTTGCAGATAATCAGTAAGCTCTTTAACCCTGACACCAGTATGGCAATAAAACACCATATCCTTTTCCTGATACTCATCAAGCAGGGAAATATTATTCATGATTTCAAAGTGCGGCAGATTCACTGCGCCTGCAATATGACCTTGATTAAATTCCCGTACCGTTCTGACATCAATGACTGCAACTTCTTTATTACTGGTATCAGCTGCAATTTTTTGCATAAACTCATCTTGAGAAAGGTGGATAACAGCACTGCTACTATCAGCAGCTAACACGAAGTTCTGACCAATCATGTATAAAAAAAGCACTATAACAATGCTCTTTAAAGCGATATTATTCATGAAAACACTCACCTCAAGCTGCTACTTTAGATGTTCATCTGCAACAACATTACGATCCTCTGGATCTGCCACGCCATCAGATTTTTCTGGCGAAAATGGCAAAGCCATGCACCAGAGCAAAGAAGCTGGTTTTTGACTTTGATATTGAGCAAGGCCAATGGTCATTCCATCATGACCTTTTTCAGGTTGCGCGTTATAGGTCCGAAACAAACGATCCCATATCGAAAGAAAAAAACCATAATTGCTGTTAGTTTCCCGCTGAATCACAGAATGATGTACACGGTGCATATCGGGGGTAACCATTAGCAGACGCAACACTTTATCCAACCATAACGGCAAACGCAGGTTGGCATGATTGAACATGGCTGAGGCATTAAGAATAATTTCGAACAATACCACCGCAATAGTCACTGGCCCCAACAGCAAAATCACCAGACATTTGTACAACATGGATAAGACAACCTCGACTGGATGAAAACGTATTCCCGAGGTAGCGTCAATATCACGATCAGCATGATGCACTTTATGCAAGCGCCACAACAAAGGTATTCTATGCGAAATCACATGCTGGGCATAAATAGCTAAATCCAGCACAACCACACCAACAATAATGTCCAGATACAATGGCATGGCAAAACGAGATAATAAACCCCAGCCATTGTCCAGGGCGTAATCTGCAGCAACAACAGCAGTGATTGGTCCCAATAATTTAAGCACGACACTATTGATAATCACTAAGCCTAAATTGGCTTGCCAACGCTGTGATCGACTTTGCTGCCTGATACGCTTTGGCATTACTGTTTCCAGACTACACATCAGCAACAGCACGCCAAGAAAGATCAGCAGACGAATTTGATTATCTTCTACCATACAAAAAGTATAATGGGTACATTTGATCCAAAGACATTTTTTTGCTTATTAATACTGCGGTTTCGACCGAAGTAGACTCACCAAAGCTCCCAGCGTTATCAGGCAGAATATCAGCAGCATCCAACCAGCCATGCTCAACCCCAGCAATGACCAGTCAACCGCTGCACAATCACCACTACCTTTGAGAGTGGTGGCTACCATTTGCCAGAAGCTATAACTGCCATCACCAGTTTCCATCCAGCGATATACCGGATCAAAACCACATTCCGGCACTTTATCGGCAGGCAGATGTTGTAACCAGACCTGACGACCAGCAATCCCTGCACCAATAGCAGCAGAAAGTGCTACAAACGATGAAAACACTTTATGTGCTTTAATTCCAGATGGATAAAACAATGCAATCAGACAAACAACAGAAATTGCTACCAGAGCTGCTCGTTGAAACATGCACAAAGGACAAGGAATCAACCCCATTTGCTGCTGAAAATAAAAGTAGGCGATACCTATCAATATCCATGGAGCAATCACTCCCACCAGATAGAGTTTCCATTGTTTTTTCATTTACCAAGTCTCCCGAACAAATATATTTTTAACGTCATAAGTGCATACGGCCTCACTGACAGGCATTATTATCAGATGAACCATAGCCAGTGATCATTTTATTCGCCAACAACATACCTGCGAGCATTAAAACAACAAAAATTAATGTAGGCAGCTGTAAATAGACCAATGAAGCAATCGCCGGGCCTGGACAATAACCATAGAGCCCCCAACCAATACCAAACAATACAGCACCAGCAATTAACTGGCCATCAAACCGTTTGACATCTGGCAAAGAAAACATATTGGCCAAAACAGGCTTTTGCATTTTAAGAACAAAACGGAAGGAGATGATGGTCGTTAACACAGCACTGCACATAACTAACATCAAATCAGGGTCCCAATGACCAAACACATCCAGAAACCCAATTACTTTCGCTTGATTGGTCATCCCTGAAGCCGCAAGACCAATGCCAAAAAGTCCACCTGCAACAAAAGCACTCAACCTGAACATAGAATTTACCTCTAACTTATAGCAGATGATTGACTACTGACACTGTGAGTATCCCTACCAGCATAAATACCAAGGTAGCCAGCGTTGATCGTGCAGACAAACGACCAATGCCGCAAACACCATGGCCGCTGGTACAACCATTGCCCAACCTGACTCCAAATCCAACCAGTAAACCAGCGATGCCAGCCAAAGGTAAATTGGAGTTGACCTGAGGATAGCTCTGACCTGTCAAATAATGAAACAACAACGCTCCTGTCATCAGGCCAACAATAAAAAGCCAACGCCAATGACGCTCTTTACCTGATTCTTGAATAGTCCCAAAAACAATGCCACTGACGCCCGCAATTCGACCCAGAAGCAATAATAGCAGGGTAGCTGATAGGCCGATTAGTATTCCGCCTAACAATGGGTATAAATAATGAGTCATAAGATGAACCCCTGATAAGTTGATTACTGAGTTAAACCAGTAAACGACATTCTCCTGTTATCACCCTACTGATCAGCAGACACAAACCATTCCCGGCCTTTAAGCATACCTTGCCAATAAACCGTTGGTAGTAGCCTTGCTTTCAACCACCAGGCAAATTTACTGGGTTTGGTGCCATCATTTAGCCACTGGGGAAAGGTTGGCACCAACTTTCCCCCATAGGCAAACTCTGCCAGAACAATTTTCCCTCGCTCCACCGTCAATGGGCAAGACCCATAACCATCATAGGTCATTGGAGGTTGTTTTTGGTGCATAGCAGCATTTATATTAGTCGCCACTACTGGTGCTTGTTTGCGGGCCGCAGCCATGGTTTTAGCGTTAGCCGTGTTCATAACATCCCCTGCACCCCAAATGTTATCGAATTTTTTATGCTGCAAAGTATTGGGATCAACATCCAGCCAACCGGCCTCGTCGGATAACTCGCTGTCACGAATAAAGTCAGGAGAACACTGCGGCGGGCAAACATGCAGAACATCAAAAGAACTTTCCAACAATTTACCATCTTCTGTTTTAAACCATGCTTTCTGGTTTGCCCCATCCACCTTGACTAGAGTATGCATGAATTTTAAATTAGCCCCATATTTCTCAATATAGGACATCAAGGCCGGCACATAATCAGGCACTCCAAACAAAACACCTCCGGCATTGCAGAAATCAATATCAATATTTTTCAGTACTCCACTTTTCAACCAATAGTCAGCTGATAAATACAAAGCTTTTTGTGGAGCACCTGCGCATTTGATTGGCATTGGCGGTTGGGTAAAAATGGCTTTACCATGGTTTAAGTTTTTTACCAATTCCCAAGTATAGGGAGCCAGATCAAAGCGATAATTCGAAGTTACACCGTTTTTACCTAATGCATCCTCCAGGCCTTCAACAGCCGACCAATTCAGCTTCAACCCTGGAGCTACTACCATGTGCTGATAGTACACACTGCTACCATCCACACATCTCAGTCTATTTTCCTTTGGGTAGAAGTTTTTGACGGACTGTTGTATCCAATCAACCCCTTTCGGAATCAAATCTCGTGTTTTTCGTTGTGTTGATGGAGCATCAAATACACCGCCACCGACCATGGTCCAACCCGGTTGATAATAATGTTCTTCAGCCGGATCAATCAGCAGAATGCGCAACGCAAAATGTCGTTTTTTCAGGCTACTTGCAGTAGCAATACCCGCAGATCCTGCTCCGACAATCACCACATCGTAGGTTACCGTTTTATCAAGTTGTTTCTGGTCTGTCTCTAACACAACACCTGTCTCCTATTTTTCAAACCACAGTTTTATTAAGTGCAAACCTGCCTGTAACTGATATCTCAGAGTTCGTAAATTTCAACAACTCTTGTCTACCTGCAATGACTATTTGCCTTGGAATCAACACATCTGGCTTTGAAGCTTCAATGATCATGCAAGCTTCTGAGAAAAAGGCTTAACCAATACCTTTAAGCCCACTGATTGGAACTTTTAAATAGTGACGTTTATTGTCTTCTGCTGCAGGAAAATGGCCTGCTCGCATATTGACTTGCAACGAAGGGTAGATCAGCCCAGGCATGTCAAGACTGGCATCTCTGGCTTCTCGCATAAGCACAAAAGACTCTTCGCTGACATCATTGCCCACATGAATATTCTTTTGTTTCTGCTCAGCTACAGTCGTCAAAAACTCAAGCTTGCGTCCATTTGGCTGATAGTCATGGCAAACATATAAGCGAGTATCATTCGGTAGAGTGAGTACTTTTTTTATGGATTGATATAACAAACGGGCATCTCCTCCAGGAAAATCGGCTCTGGCAGTGCCTCCATCAGGCATAAACAGAGTGTCTCCTACAAAAGCTGCGTCACCGATAAGATGTGTCATACACGCCGGGGTGTGGCCTGGCGTATGCATGGCGACTCCCTGAAGCTTACCAATCGAATAAACATCATCACTGTCAAACAAGACATCAAACTGGCTACCATCTCGTTCAAACTCAGTTCCGGCATTGAACAGCTTTCCAAACTCCTCTTGGATGGTAACAATATGCTTGCTGATGCCAATTTTTCCCCCAACTTCATTTTGAATATATGGAGCTGCTGACAAATGATCGGCATGTACATGAGTTTCTAATAATAAGACTACTTGAAGTTGGTGCTGTTTAATATAAGAGATTATTTTGTCCGCGCCTTTATAGCCAATCTGGCCAGAAGCTATATCAAATTCCAGAACAGAATCAAGAACAGCGCATGATGTTGATTCAGGATCTTTAACGATATAAGAGAAGGTATTACTTAAACTGTCAAAAAACGGCAGGACATCGGGTTTCATTGATTTTTTATACATCTTTTTTATTATGTTGATTTAAAGCCAATCTCTCAGGTTCATCTTTGGACAAGCTTAACGTTAAGGTCTATCTATACAATACAATTTATTATTGCAATATATATGCCAGAACCTCTGAAACAGCACCAGACAGCATTCATGCGGGCAGCATTATCAATACCCACCACACTTTTGCCAAAAATGACAAAATTAATGTCATAATAGACAAAAAACCAAGATGCCGTGATGAATAACTCAGACACAATGAAGCAAATGCTGGAGGCTTATGACGTACCTGCCATACTGGTCACCGCAAACTACGAAATTCTGGCAAGCAACTCCATTTACCGTGAGAAGTTTGGAGAAATACAACTGGCAAACCAACCACGTTGTTATACCGTTTCACACGGTTACTCAAAACCCTGCGATCAAGCTGGAGAACACTGCCCTCTGCTGGCAGCCAAAGAATCCAGACACAAAGAAAAAGTGCTACACATCCATCAAACACCCAATGGCCGCGAGCATGTCGATGTTGAAATGATTCCTATCTTCGACAACAACGATGAATTGGCCTTTTTTGTGGAACTGTTGCGACCAGTACCACTAGCCAGTGGCAAGTCCAGCTATCAGCAAATGGTGGGAACCAGCACAGCATTTGAAGCTATGCTTAAATCTATCACTCAAGTGGGAAAAAGTGACGCCAGCGTGTTACTGCTTGGAGAATCTGGAACAGGCAAAGAACTAATCAGTCAATCAATTCACCTATCCAGTCCTCGCAAGGATAACTCAATGGTCACTCTTGAGTGTAGTGGCTTAAGTGAAGCCTTGATTGAAAGCGAACTGTTTGGTCACCAAAAAGGGGCTTTCACAGGCGCAAATTCAAATAAAATTGGTCTGGTCGAACAAGCCGATGGAGGCACATTATTTCTCGATGAAATCGGTGACATATCCTTGGAAACCCAAGTAAAACTTTTACGCCTCATTGAAAGTAAAACATTTCGCAGAGTTGGTAGCACTGAAGTACGCAGTTCTGACTTCAGACTGATATGTGCAACTCACAAAAACCTCTATGACATGGTCAATCAGGGACTGTTTAGACACGATTTGTATTTTCGTATCAATGTATTTCCCATTCACGTTCCAGCCTTACGAGAACGTATTTCAGATATTCCTTTACTGGCTAAGCATATGTTACAACAAGACAGCCAACACATGGAACTACGCATCACAACTGCAGCCCTTGAGGTGTTAAGCAAACACACTTTTAAAGGCAATATCCGCGAACTACGCAACATTATCAGCAGAGCCATAGTCATGGCTCACTCAAACACCATAGATGACTCATTGATAAGGCAATGCCTGGCTATTGACAAACAATTCCAAACAAACTTGAGCAACTCTGCAATAGCTTTTCACAAACAAATGACCTTGAAAGATATCGAAACCAACTATCTATTAGAGCTAATGAACAGACATAACAAAGACAAGGCTAAAGTAGCCAGAGAAGCCAATATAAGCCTGAGGACCTTATACCGAAAGTTAGAAAACGTAACTTAAAGCAAACAAACACAAAGCACCCCAATATAAAATTTCAGGCATACTGACAAAAGCTGTCAGTACCTCCATGCTAAGTTGCCACTTTAAACAGCATCAAGCAAACCACCATGAGCAACATCTCTATACCTGACATTCTAGATTATGCAATCACCACATTTCCTGGAACATGTTCCAATACCAACTGGGGAGAAAGAGGAATCTTTTACAACCCAGACGCCAGCCTTCCCAAAGGCATTTACCTGCTGACCATCAAGGAAAAAGATGGACCCAATGATTCAGCTTCACAAATCAATCGAGGCGAACTGTTCCGCCTTAATCTAGGCATATCAAAAACGTCATTTATTGAATTATTTGGAGACATTCCGCCAAGGCCCGCCGCAGGAAACACTGTCAATACAGGACATAATTTTCAGGATTTGGACAGCATAACCCCGCACCCAGTTTATGGTTGGATGTCCTGGATAGCAGTGCTTAATCCATCACAAGAAACCTTTGATTCACTGAAACCTCTGTTGCACGAAGCCTATGCAGCTGCCATAAAAAAATGGCAAAAAAAACAGGGTTCTTCCTTATAATAAATCAGCCTTGTATTTAGCTCCGGCTTAGCCCAATACCAGATTTATTGACATCAACACTCTTTCGCTTATAATCGCCTGCAGAATTTTGGTGCCAGAGATAACATCTTTAGATCTGGTTAAATGGGAAGTTGGTGAAAGACCAACACTGCCCCCGCAACGGTAAACACGATTTTGCTATTCTGCAAAATCATTGTAAGTCCGACACCTGCCTGAGTTCTTGTTATTTGATGGAGCGGAGGGCTACCATCCAAGGCACGCTAGATTTAGTGTATAGAAACAACTATGCGCACCTTCTTCCCACCTTGATTCCTCGCTCAATCACCTTTTTTGAAATTAAACCGCCATTTTAACTGGCGCAAGGTGCTTGTATGAAAAACATTATTTCTTTATCTGCGGTGACCGCAGTATGCTTCAATTTGCCTGTCACGGCACAAACCAATCCAACCGAGATTGTCATCACAGCCAAAGGCCAACAGACCCTGGCTTCGGTTGCCCCTACTTCACATGTGATCACCGCCGCGGACATTCTGGCCACTCAAGCCAGAGATGTCCCTACATTGCTGGGGCACATTAGCGGCGTCACTTTTCGTGATAGCGGTGGCCGAGGTTCAGCCAGCGGTGTATTCATTCGAGGAGCCTCAAGCGGCCAGACTGTTGTTCTGATTGACGGCATTCGTAGTGGCAGCGCCACTCTTGGTTCTACTGAATTAGGCCACCTTCCTATTGATACTATTGATCGCATTGAAGTTATCAAAGGTCCTTTATCTGGTCTTTATGGTGCGGATGCTGTTGGTGGTGTCATTCAAATTTTCACAAAACAAGGGAACCAGACAAGTATTGGCAGCGCCTCCCTTACCACTGGAAGCAACGGGCTGATAGCTGGTGGTTTATCATTGCACAGCGGCAACGACAAAAACAATTTTCGTATCGGCATCAACACAGAAGATCAAGATGGCTTCGACAGGACTGATATCAGCACCGATGGTAATCAAGATCAAGATGGCTTCAAGGAAACATCTATCACCTTGGCCGGAAAAGTGATGCTTTCAGAAAATACAATCGCTAAACTGAATTTTCTACGCGCTGACAACGAAGTGGAATTCGACAATTTATTTGGCCCTGACTCTGGTCGTGTTGCAGAAAACACCCTGCAAAACACCTCCATCAACCTGCAATCAGTTTTGTCTGAAGCGCTGACTTGGAATAATACCGTCGGTTTATCCAGTGATGAATCAATCACTAAAGCATTCAACTCCGACATCAGCAGCGATCGATTAAGCCTAACATCGCAAGCTGACATTACATTAAGTTCCGATAAACATCTCACGGCTGGTATCGACTATTACGATGAAGATATTGAAACGGCAGACGCCTTTGCAACAACAGAACGTGACAACACCGGCATCTTTGCACAATTCCAGCAAAACTATGGCAATTTTGGTTGGGTAGGAAACATTCGTTACGACGACAACTCCGCTTATGGTGACGACACTAATGGCAGCCTGGCTTTAAATCTGCAACTATCAGAAACGACTCGTGCCACCTTGAGCTATGGTACAGCTTTTCGCGCACCCACTTTCAATGATTTATTCTTCCCCGGTTTCGGCAACCCGGCTTTACTGCCTGAAGAATCAGAGTCAGTTGAATTGACTTTTCGGGGGCAGAATGACAGCGTTCAATGGCGAGTTTCAGCGTATGATACCCGTATTGAAAACCTCATCGGTTTTGATCCCGTCACATTTACCGCCAGTAACACCAGCAAGGCAATACTTCGAGGCTTAGAACTCGAACTGGGCACAACCCTCGCCCAATGGTATTTAACAGGTAATCTGAACCTGCTATCTGCTGAAGACGACAACACAGGCATCAAACTTGATGATCGTGCTGAAAACACATTCAGCCTGGCATTAAGTCGCCAGTTTAACAAACTGGCTATGCGCTTCGATGTCTATGCCGAAAAAGGTCGACATGACAGAAAAGGCACTGAGCTGGACAGCTATGGTCTATTTGATGCCAGCGGTTCCTATGAAATAAGTCCCAAGATCAAATTGTTTGCCAATATTGACAACCTTTTTGACAAGGACTACACCGTGAATCTTGCAACAACCAACAATCGCTACAACACTCCCGGCCGCACGTTCAAACTTAAAGCTACCTATTCATTCTGATTACGGTTAAATTAAATAGCTATGGGGTATGTTGTTACAACCTCATAGCTATATAGAGACCTCAGCATAACTCAATGAGCAAGTAAAAATGACCACAATGGATTCACTCTTCGTTGAAATACCCCAAGGGCACCTGGAACTTCTGAATAGCTTGCTATTCTGCCTCATTTTTCTTTTGCCCCTGAGTTATGCTGAGGTCTCATAGACTGAATAATCTCTATCCTATAATAGACACAAGTATGACTGAAGATACCAAAAAACAACGCCAACATAAAAAGGCCATGGAAAAGCAAAAAGCCAAAGTGGATGCCAGCATAGAAGCAGCAACACAAGAGCGCGGCATTGCCATTTTGCTGACGGGCAACGGCAAAGGAAAAACCAGCTCTGCGTTTGGCATGGCAATTAGAGCTTTGGGCTATGGCCAGAAAGTGGGTATTGTTCAATTTATTAAGGGCGCGCAGAATTGTGGTGAAGCCACTTACTTGCGTAACAACTGCCCTGACGTTGATCTGCAACAGATGGGCACAGGTTTCACCTGGAACACTCAAGATCGCTCAACCGATATCACCGCAGCTGAACACACTTGGGAATACGCAAAAAACATGCTCAGAGATGATCAGTATGATTTAGTCATCCTCGATGAATTAACCTATATGCTGGGCTATAAATATTTGGACAAAGACACCGTTATAGAAGCAATAGAACAACGCCCTTTGGAACAAAGCGTGGTTGTCACCGGACGTGGCGGTGGTTCACAATTGAGAGACATCATGGATACTGTATCTGAAGTCAAAGACATCAAACACGGTTTTAAAGCAGGCTTGAAAGCTCGAGCTGGTGTCGATTACTAATGTCTTATTCTATCTCACAGTTTTACTAAATAACGATGATCAGCAGCAAACAAAATTTTCGTTCACCCAACACTCTTATGGTGCAAGGCACCACATCAGATGCTGGAAAAAGTGTTTTAGTTGCAGGGCTATGCCGCTTATTACTACGCCAAGAGCAATCAGTCGCTCCATTCAAACCACAAAACATGGCCTTGAACAGTGCTGTCACAGTCAATGGTGGTGAGATTGGTCGCGCTCAAGCCGTCCAGGCTCAGGCTTGTCGCCTGGAACCTCATACTGATATGAACCCGGTATTGCTTAAACCTTCGAGTGATATTGGAGCCCAAGTAATCATTCATGGTCATGCGGTTAACACGATGCTTGCCACAGAATTCCATGATTATAAAAAAGTCGCTATGGGAGCAGTCATGGAGTCGTTCGATCGACTATCACAATCTTATGATCACGTGATTGTCGAGGGTGCCGGCAGCCCGGCAGAAATAAATCTGAGATCAAATGACATTGCCAATATGGGGTTTGCCGAAGCAGTAGACTGCCCGGTTATCATAGTTGCAGATATTGACCGAGGAGGAGTTTTTGCGCATTTGGTCGGCACCTTGGAACTATTAAGCAAGAACGAACAACATCGTGTCATTGGCTTTGTCATCAATCGATTTCGCGGCGATATATCCTTGCTAGAATCTGGGCTCAAATGGCTGGAAAATAAAACAGGAAAACCTGTGTTGGGGGTTTTGCCCTATTTAACCGACTTTTATCTGGATGCTGAAGATTCGATCAATATCCAGCAGCAACTTGATGTGAACAACGACCAGACTTTGAAAGTTGTCGTTCCCGCATTCCCAAGAATCAGCAACCATACTGATTTTGATGCATTACGCTTACACCCCCAAGTCGACCTTGAGTTTGTCCGGCCAGGCCAGAAACTTCCTGCTGCTGACCTGATTATTTTACCCGGTTCGAAGAATGTACGCGCAGACATGGCTGCACTGGTAGAACATCAGTGGGATCAAGACATCCGTAAACATTTGCGCTACGGCGGTAAAGTACTTGGTATTTGCGGTGGCTACCAAATGTTGGGGACAGACATTAACGATCCGTTGGGCATTGAAGATCATCCTGGCGGTAGCCCTGGTTTAGGTTTATTAAACCTACAAACAGAACTGCAAGCAAAAAAACACTTGGTACAGCAATCTGGAACGCTCAACCTACCCAATGGTGAAACGGCTGGTTTTTCAGGCTACGAAATCCATTGCGGCATCAGCACAGGTCCAGCAACCGACACACCATGGTTACGTTGTGACAGTGGCCTCACTGATGGATCCTGCAGCGCTGACCAACAGGTTCTTGGCACCTATATGCATGGCCTATTCGACCAATCCAGTGCCTGTAATGCCTTGCTGAAGTGGGCAGGATTAAAAACATTCAATAGCATCAACTTACCTGATTTACGCGAACAACAGCTTGAACGTTTAGCCGATTGCCTGCAAGAACATCTTGACTCTGATTTTCAGCAATGGCTGGTAAAAAAGCCACTCACCCCTACTTCCTGATGCCGGATAAACGATTCATGAACAATAACCCAACTGGCTTGTTCATGAGTCTAGGGTTTGTATTTATCATCAGTCTGTTTCTAGCCATTGCCTGGGGCTCTGTCTCCATCCCAATCACAGACATTATTGCCAATCAATTGGGCAATGAAGACAACAAATATCGCTTGATTATTGAACAAATTCGCGTGCCTCGTGCTCTATTAGCAGCCTTAGTCGGAGCCTTACTGGGAATCTGTGGAGCAATAACTCAAGGGTTATTTCGCAACCCCCTTGCTGACCCATCTCTGATTGGAGTCACCGCAGGAGCGACCGTCGGAGCCAGTATTGTCATTATTCTTGGTGCCTCATGGAGCAACCTTACAACCAGCTCTTTGGGCCTATCTTTAGTTTCTTTAGGTGCGATCATTGGCGCAGCTTTAAGCGTAACTCTGGTTTACCGCATTGCAACCAGAGGCACTGGAACATCTGTTGCCACTATGTTGCTGGCTGGCATTGCTATTACCGCACTTGCGGGAGGCATAACTAACTTGCTCGAGTTTATCGCAGACAATGAAAGCCTGCGGCGTTTCAGCCTTTGGCGTATGGGTGGTCTGGATGGAGCCAACTATAAGCAAGTCACTGTGTTAGCAACAATAGTTGTGATTATCGCTGTGTTATTACCCAGGTATAGCACGGCATTAAACGCACTGTTATTGGGCGAATCGGAGGCAAGACACTTGGGAGTATCAGTCCAGAGGGTAAAAGTACATCTGATTATTCTGGTCGCCATGGCTGTTGGCACCTGCGTTGCCATGACTGGCAGCATTGCTTTTATTGGATTAGTTGTGCCGCACATCATGCGCTTACTGATCGGCCCTGACCATACTATATTATTGCCAGCCTCGGCCATTGGTGGGGCTATTTTATTAGTTTTAGCCGACACTTTTGCCAGAAGCATTATCGCCCCAATTGAGTTACCGGCTGGCGTTGTTACAGCACTACTAGGAGCTCCTTTTTTTATTTCGCTGCTAAGGCAGCGCCATCAATACGGTATGCAACAATGACCGTATTGCAGATGCACAATGTAGATGTCACTATCGACAGCAAACCACTGGTAAAATCGGTTAACTGCAGTCTTGAAGCCGGAGAAATTCTCGCCATAATCGGTCCCAACGGAGCAGGAAAATCCAGTTTATTAAAAAGCATTATCAATGATATTCCAGTCAGTAACGGAGAAATATGTATTAATGGTGATTCCTTACCCACCTCTGCCGTTGACAAACTACGTGCCAGACAACAAGCCATATTGCCACAATTCAGCTTACTCAATTTCCCTTATACCGTCGCTGAAGTAGTCGCGCTGGGAAGAATACCTCATCAGACGGGCCATGCTATCGATCAAGGCATTATCGAAGAGACGTTAACAGCGATGGACATGCAAGACTTCCGGCATAGGTTGTACCCTGAATTATCTGGCGGAGAAAAACAACGAGTACAAATTGCCCGAGTGCTCACCCAGATATGGAGAATTCAAGACAGCCCCCAACCTCGACTATTGCTGTTGGATGAACCAACAACAGCCTTAGATCTGGGGCACCAACAAATGCTGATGCAATGCTTGAGGCAATTCGCTCAACAGCAGGTCGCAATAGTAATGGTATTGCATGATGTTAATTTAGCGTCCAGATACGCTGATTATCTACTAGCATTATCAGCTGGTAGAGTCGCGACCTGCGGATCTGCTGCTGAAGTATTAACCCCCGAAAACTTACAGCAACTATTCGCCATTGATGCCCGCATCATTGAACACCCAGAAACTAGAAAACCAGTAGTACTGGGAATTTAAATAAAACATAATCGTTAATAAACAATGAGCCATAGCATTGAAAAACAGTATTGAACAACAACATATACACCTTATTCTAGGGGGCGCACGCAGTGGTAAAAGCAGCTATGCAGAACAACTGCTGAAACAGTACTGCAGTCAACGAACATCAGATCATTCCAATAAGGTCTACATTGCAACGGCAACAGCAGACGATGCCGAAATGCAGCAACGAATCAACCTCCACCAACAACAGCGAGGTTCAGACTGGCAACTTGTCGAAGAACCTGTCAATCTGGCTCACGCTATTCAACAATACAATGATACTGACCAGTTTGTATTGATCGATTGCCTGACGCTCTGGCTCAGCAACTGCCTGCATCAGAAATGCTGGCTTGAGCAGCGTGAAGCTTTTTTGGCCGCTTTGAGCGATTATTCTGGTACACTTTTGATGGTCAGTAATGAAGTGGGGTCAGGTATAGTACCTATGGGAGAATTATCACGTCAGTTTGTTGATGAAAGCGGATGGCTACATCAGACTGTATCTAAGCATTGTAGTTCAGTAACTTTGGTTATTGCCGGTTTACCGCTACACTTAAAGCAGACTATAAAAGAGGGTTAGCATGTCTTACTGGTATCAATCATCTTGCATGAAACCAAGTTTAGAATACTTGCGACAAGCGCAACAACATCAAAGCGCATTAACCAAACCAGCCGGTTCATTGGGCCGCCTTGAAGCAATTGCTGAGCAATTCTGTGCCTGGCAGGCAAGCGAACGCCCTCAATTGAATAAGATTGTCATTCGTGTATTCGCTGGTGACCATGGCGTGTGTGCTCAGAATATTTCAGCCTTCCCACAAGCAGTAACCGCCCAAATGGTAGCTAATTTCCTCGAAGGAGGTGCTGCTATCAGCGTTTTAAGTCAACAATTGGGCGCTGACTTTGCGGTGGTTAATATGGGTCTAAGCACACCAGAACCATCGCATCCTGACCTGATCAATGCCAATATTGCTCCAGGCACTGCAGATTTCACCCAACAAGCAGCCATGACTGACACAGAGCTAACACAAGCTCTGGACGTTGGACGACAGCAAACATCAACACAAGCAGACCTGTTTATCGGTGGTGAAATGGGTATTGGCAATACCACATCCGCTTCGGCCATTTATTGTGCCTTGTTAGATCTGAGCCCAGAGCAATCTGTAGGGCCAGGAACAGGTGTTGACATGGCAGGACAGCAACGTAAATGTGCGGCTATTGAGACTGCGCTTGCTCTGCATAGTTCTGAGTTATCTGATCCATATCAGGCTTTACGTCACCTGGGAGGACTGGAGATCGCTGCCCTGGTTGGCAGTTACATCGCAGCAGCTCAACAAGGCACACCAGTGTTGGTCGACGGTTTCATCAGCACTGCAGCCGCATTAATCGCAACAAGGCTAAACCCAGGAGTAAGCCCATGGCTTTTATTTGCCCACCAGTCTGCTGAACCAGCACATCGCCTTGCATTGCAAGCTTTTAAAGCACAGCCATTGCTCGATCTGGGTATGCGACTGGGAGAAGGCAGCGGCGCAGCAGTAGCAGTACCCTTATTGCAATCAGCTCTACACCTGCATAATAATATGGCAACATTTGAGCAAGCCGCTGTTAGCGCGAAACAGTAATAAACTATTATGTTATTTTGTGTCAGCTTAATTCTAGCCCTAGCCTTCGATATGCTCATAGGAGAAATTCAACGTTGGCACCCACTGGTTGCATTCGGCCGTTTGGCCAACATGCTGGAAAAGCGAACTAATAACTACTTCGACCCTGTTAACAGTAAATTGTTGGGCATTTTTTCCTGGGCCCTACTCATAGTCCCGGCTACAGCGCTCATGTATTGGATTAACCCATGGCACTCGCTCTGGTGGCTCGATGCAATAGTGCTGTATTACGCGATTGCTTACCGCAGTCTCTACGACCATGTTCAATCAGTTTTGAATGCTTTATTGAACAATGATTTAAACCTGGCGCGCAAGGAACTGAGCAAGATTGTCAGTCGTGACACTGAAGCACTTGACCAACAAGCCGTTCGTCAGGCAACCATTGAGACCACTCTTGAGAATGGTTCAGATGCTGTGTTTGCCACTCTTTTCTGGTTTGTTGTTGCCGGTGCTCCAGGGCTTGTAGCTTACCGACTGTGTAATACGCTGGATGCCATGTGGGGCTATAAAACAAGCCGTTTCGTCTATTTTGGCTGGTGGACAGCCAGGGTTGACGACATTCTCAACTACGTTCCTGCGCGCTTGACTGCATTGACCTATGCTGCTTTGGGCAATACAAAACAAGCCTTGAACTGTTGGTACAAGCAAGCCTCCAAGTGTGAAAGTCCAAATGCCGGGCCGGTTATGTGCTCAGGTGCCGGTGCTTTGCAGGTTCAGCTTGGAGGGGCGACACCTTATCATGGTGAAATTCGCCATAAACCACTCATAGGCAGCGGCCTGCCGCCAGACAATCAAGATATTACACGCACATTGCGCATGGTGACTCATAGTTTAATTTTGTGGGTAGCTATCATTATATTAATAACGCTACTGATCAATTTAGCGGCATTTGGACTCAGCTGATTTAATATGACATCGATACTTCATGGCGGCGACCTCAACGTTGCCAGACAACACTTTGGCGATATCGATCAAACCTGGTTGGATCTATCTACCGGAATAAGCCC
The DNA here is from genome assembly GCA_050633785.1 of Arenicella sp. Taxonomy (GTDB): domain Bacteria; phylum Pseudomonadota; class Gammaproteobacteria; order Arenicellales; family Arenicellaceae; genus CALKZN01. The sequence goes on along the minus strand of JBOEHE010000078.1, from coordinate 5,455 downwards.
CTGGAGTTGGCCGGTGGATACCATACCGGATGCAATCTGGAGAAATTTACCGACCCGCCAGGAAGGCCTGCTCACTGCAGCTAGCAAGTATTATGATTGTCAAACACACCAATTATTACCAATTGCAGGCTCACAAATAATGATTCGCCTGCTGCCGATATTGCTATCCATGCGGCCAAGTTCTTCGCCAGACTTTCAAACTCAAACGGCCAGTCAACGTATTGCCATTCCACATCTGGGATACCAGGAACACCGTTTTTCATGGCAGATAGCGGGCTATAATATTGTTGATTATCACGATATCCAGCATTTAGAGGAATTAGTCGGTACACAGCAAGTCGACCATATCGTCATTATCAATCCCAACAACCCCAGCACTGAACAAGCCACAATCTCTACCCTGTTAACATTGCGAAAACAACTCTGCCCATCAGCATTAATGTTGATCGATGAAGCTTTTATTGATAATCAACCACAACACAGCTGTTCCACTTTATGTGCTGAACATGACATATTAATTCTACGTTCAATTGGCAAGTTTTTTGGTTTGGCAGGATTAAGGTTGGGATTTTTAATCGGCCAGGGCTCATTATTCAATTTAGCCAATACCATTTTACAACCCTGGTCGGTCAATGGCGCAGCACTGCATATCGCAGAACAGGCATTACTCGATACAACATGGCAAGCCCAGCAACGTTGCAGAATTGCTCAGCAACAAGATGAGCTGCTTGACGATTTATCCAATGCCATCAAGCAAAGAGCGCGCATCAAGTCCGCTGGTTTATTCACCAGCATTTTTGCTGAATCTGATTTTATCCAACACCTCTATCAACACTTGGGAAAACAAGGAATATTAGTCCGACATAGTGGCGATTCCAGCACCCAATGGTGTCGATTAGGTCTGCCAGGAAATGATCAACAGCAACAACGACTAAGATCAGCTTTAGCGCATTTATGAGTCACCGATTTTTATCACAAATCTCAAAACTATCACTCTCAGGGTTTCTATTTGCAGGACTGCTTACCTTGACACTTTCAAGTAATGCCACAGACCAGAGTCTAATCCGAGTAACGGATTTTCTTGGCAACATTACTGAATTACCAAAACCAGCAAAACGCATCATCGCCTTAGCACCTCATATCGTTGAAAATGTCTATAGTGCCGGAGCAGGAAAACAGTTAGTAGGCGTTGTCAATTACAGCAATTTTCCTGAAGAAACGTCAGGGCTACCCATTGTCGGTGGTTATCAGAGTATTAACCTTGAAGCCATTATTTCCTTACAACCTGATTTAATCCTAGGTTGGGAATCCGGTAATAAACCACAAGTTTTCGAAAAAATTCGCCAACTGGGAATTCCATTGTATATTGACCAACCCCATTCTCTGGAAGATGTTGCGCGTGCCATCAAAGATATAGGCCAACTCAGTGGGAATAAACAATACAGTATAAAAGCCGCCAAAACCTATCTGCAACGCTTAAAACAACTACGCCAACGCTACCAAGACCAAGAAATACTGAGCGTTTTTTATCAGGTCTGGAACAAGCCGCTTTATACACTCAATGACAAACACATTATCAGTGACATCATACGCTTATGTGGTGGACATAATATCTATGCAGATGAAGCCATATTATCACCTGTGATCAGCTTGGAATCGTTACTCCAACGAGACCCACAAGTTATCATTGCGAGTGGCATGGGTGAACAACGACCACAATGGTTAGAAGACTGGCGGCAATGGCCCAGTCTTCAAGCGGTCAAACAGGACACCTTATATTTTGTTCCTCCCGACCTAATTCAACGGCATACTATGCGCATTCTGCAAGGAACCGAAATGCTCTGCGAACACTTGGCTACAGCACGGGAAAAGTACCCTTTAAATACTATCGATGCGAAGCAGCAGCATCGATAAGCTGGGAGCCAATTTCATCTTCATACAAAGACCAGATATAGCTGGCTGCCTCAATCCACAAATAACGATCTCGTGCAGCTAATTCATGCACTGTATTGCTGCCAGTATTCACCACCGCCTGCCGATATCGTTCGTTTCTTTTTCTAGCATAATCATTACCATATTCGATTGACTCCTTAATTATTTTTTCAAGGACGGGAACCAGTTGGGCCGGCATTTCTTCCCAAATATCTTTACTGGTTATCAGAACATTGCCTGTATAGGTATGGTTCGATTCAAGAACATATTCATGCTGGCCATAAAGCTTTTGATTATAGACTCTACCCCAGTTATTCTCCGTGATATTCACTCGGTTATTCGACAAGGCAGAGTTTTCTTCAGTGTCATTGAGAGAGACGATTTCTGAACCAATATTTTCAAAATATTGCTTGGAGGTGTTTGAATAAAAAATCCCCATCGCTTTACCACTCGCGTCGTTCGGAGTCAAAATCTCTACGTCTGAGGTCAAGTGTTTCATCCCCTGATGGATGTAACCATGCGCATTAACGCCTTTGTTTTTTAACGATATCAACAAGCGTTTGCCCCACTCCCCATCAAGAAAGTTTCTGGCCGCTTTTTCGGAATAGAAGATAAAGGGCAATTCAAATACCTGTAACCGCCTGGAATAGCGTTTCAAGCGGGACAACTTAGGCGCTATCATCTGCGTATTGCCCACTCTCATTTCTTCAAAAAGATCCCGGTCGCCCAGACCATGGATATTGACCTGCACTTTAGCCCCTATCTGTTTTGCCACCAGTTCTTTGAACCGGTTTCCCATAGCCCGTACCACAGAATCTTTATCATCATCGACAAAAAAGTTGATTAATACCGGGCTGTTACTGTCAGCCGACGCACGAAGCGGAACACTTAAGGCCGTCAACAATACACAACACCAAAACGTCTTTCTATATTGGTTAATAAATCTTTCAAACATCTTTCATCTCCTGCTATATCGATAGCAACACTGAAACCCATTCAATCCATCAAGCGCTAAACGTCTCAACTCAAAGAAAAGGCTTACTAAATTAATTCATAGCGTAAGTACAACTTTCCTTGTCGAAATTCAGTTCCCAGCTCACTCTACTTCAAAAATGAGGTGTCAATGTACTTACTGTAATCAGACTTTTCCGGAAACTCGTCTGTCGCAAACATCTTCCCCATAAAGGGCAACAGTCTCATTGCCCTGCCATCCTTGCTAAAATAAACATTCAATTGCTCTTCAACAGCAGGAAACTGAAAATCCGCCATTTGCGCTTTCGAACCTTCAATGGTTAGACCCGCATCCTTAGCAATGACATGAATTTTTGAAGAATCTCTGGCAAACTCTTTATTCGCTTCAGACGTCACCTTAAGAAATTGACGAAGTGTTTCTGCTTTTTTTTGTGCAAAATTTTCAGTGGTAGATATGATGCTGATGTTATTAATACCAGCCGCTTTTTTTTCAGCACTGCTTAAAATGGGTTTACCCACACGTTTCATTTTAGACAGAGAGTTCTTGCCAAAAGTACATGCCGCATCCACTTCTGTTTCAAGCATCATATAAGCAGCATCAGCTGGGGGACGGTTGAGCACTTCAATTTTGCTGACATCAACACCTAGATGCAACATAGTCATACGAAAAACAAATTCAGCGGAGGTGTTAAACGGCACTGCAACCCTTTTGCCTTCAAGCTCCTTGATATTGTCTTTAGTGATCCCTGTCGCATTGCGGGTTATACAATCTTCACTTGCATCATAAACCACAGCTGTAGCCACCATTTTGATGGGCATATTACGATTCACAGCAGTGACAAAAGGAGCCATCCCCATACTGAAAGCGATATCAATATCACCTTTAGTCATCGCTTTGGCAATCTCCCAACCACTATTGTAGATTTTCCAGTTTATTTTTTCCCCCATTGCCTCTTCATATCTTTTCTCTACTTTTGCCACTTGGAAAGGCAGACTCCACTCAAGAAAGTAAGCAATATTTACATCAGCTTTTGCAACCGGCGCAGTTGCTAAAAACGATGCAATGAATAAGTATTTATAAACATTTTTTATTGTTTTCATTAGTATCACCCCATAAATGTAACCGTTTACATTAGAATAGAGCATACATTATTTTTGTCAAGAAAATGTCAAACAGTGATATTCAGACACACGACAAACGTTCAAAAAATTTATTAAGATTACTTGATACTTATATCAGTGAAACTCACAAAACGTCCACTCCCACTAAAAATACATCACTGCGTCTCATGACAGTCTTCCTTATTACTCAAGCTGGTTCTTTGACACTAGTATCAATACCTTTACCGGAGTATCAAATTTGACGCAGTTAATCAAATCATACTACCGCCCGTGATCAACCTGGAATCATTACTGCAAAGTGACCCACAAGTTATCATTGCGAGTGGCATGGGTGAACAACGACCACAATGGCTGGATGACTGGCGGCAATGGCCCAGTCTCCATGCAGTTAAACAAGACACCCTTTTCTTTGTCCCGCCCGACCTAATTCAACGGCATACTGTGCGCATTCTGCAAGGGGCCAAAATGCTCTGCGAACACTTGGCTACAGCACGGGAAAAGTACCCTTCAAATTCTATCGATGCGATGCAGCAGCATCGATAAGCTGGGAGCCAATTTCATCTTCATACAAAGACCAGATATAGCTGGCTGCCTCAATCCACAAATAACGATCTCGTGCGGCTAATTCATGCACTGTATTACTGCCAGTATTCACCACCGCCTGCCGATATCGTTCATTTCTTTTTCTAGCATAGTCATTACCGTATTCGATGGACTCCTTAATTATTTCTTCAAGAACAGGAACCAGTTGGGCTGGCATTTTTTCCCAGATGTCATTACTGGTTATCAGAACATTACCGGTATAGGTATGGTTTGATTCAAGAACATACTCATGCTGGCCATAGAGTTTTTGGTTATAGATTCGTCCCCAATTATTCTCCGTGATGTTCACTCGATTATTCGACAAAGCTGAGCTTTCTTCAGTGTCATTGAGAGAGACAATTTCAGAGCCTATGTTTTCGAAATATTGCTTAGAGGTGTTTGAATAGAAAATCCCCATCGCTTTGTCTTTAGCATCGCCAGGTGTCAGAATTTCTACGTCTGAGGTCAAGTGTTTCATTCCCTGATGGATGTAACCATGCGCATTAACGCCTTTGTTTTTTAATGATATCAACAAGCGTTTGCCCCACTCCCCATCAAGAAAGTTTCTGGCCGCTTTTTCGGAATAGAAGATAAATGGCAACTCAAACACCTGCAAGCGCCTGGAATAGCGTTTCAAGCGGGATAACTTAGGCGCTATCATCTGCGTATTGCCCACTCTCATTTCTTCAAAAAGATCCCGGTCACCCAGGCCATGAATATTGACCTGTACTTTAGCCCCTATCTGTTTTGCCACCAGTTCTTTGAACCGGTTTCCCATAGCCCGTACCACAGAATCTTTATCATCATCGACAAAAAAGTTGATTAATACCGGGCTGTTACTGTCAGC
>JBOEHE010000077.1:0-13911 GCA_050633785.1 Arenicella sp. | reverse complement strand
ACAAGACTGTCTTGGCAAGACGCTCGTTAGCCGTGATGGCAATTCCGATGGGAACGCCGGTTAAGATGGCAAGTCCGACAGCAACGCTAACCAGAGAGATATGCTCCAAGGTCAACTTTAGAATGAGTTCTTTACTCTCTAGTAAATAATTAATGGTTTCCACTGTATCTCTGACACCTGCATTTTTTATTTTCATCAGAATATTTGAAGAACCTGATGTTTTGACAAGTCGATACGCTGAGGCTCTAGTTAAAAGCACTATCTCAGAACTAAATAGATTGAGTGTTATTCGGTCATCGCTTATCTGAAACGATTAAGTCAGACCTGACTTTATAAGGAATATTTTTCGTACTATTTTCTATATCAACTCTCTTGTGCAGCCATAATAGGAAGGAGAGAAAATATTCACAACCGACTAAAAATTGATCCTTTATGAGAAAAACTCACCCTTGGTATTTAGGTGGTACGTGATGGTGATATGTGGAGGCTGAAAAAACTCACTCCATTGACAATTATGCCACTGCTTTTTCTGTTTTTATGAGTAACCAAACAAGGCATCAAGCTGTCTGATGCCATTGATGCCTTGCTGTTATTTTCTCACTATAACGTTAACGATAAAACTTAAGCGACAGAGCTGGCACTGAACACCGGATCAATTTCCCGTAATTCTTCAACCGGAATATGACAAGCTATTCGGTGTTCAGCAGACTCTTCAATCACAGGTGGTGCAGTCTCTTCACAAATCTTGCCCAACTTGCGCGGGCAACGAGTATTAAACGGGCAACCACTGGGTGGATTCATAGCACTGGGAATATCACCCTTAAGAACAATGCGCTTCTTATCTACAGACGTATCCGCTACAGGAATGGCTGATATCAAAGCTTCTGTATAAGGGTGATATGGAGGGGTGAAAACTTCTTGTGTTGTACCTTGCTCCACAATATTACCCAGATAAATAACGACCACCCGATCAGCCAGATAACGAACCAGGCTTAAATCATGGCTGATAAATATCAGCGAAGTTTGTTGAGATTGCTGAATCGACATCAACAGCCGAGTGACTGCAGCTCCAACCGAAACATCAAGTGCAGACACAGGTTCATCGGCCACAACCAGGCTGGGGTCAGCGGCAAATGCCCGAGCAATACCCACCCTTTGTTTCTGGCCACCAGATAGTTGCCTTGGCTTACGCTTGGCAAAATCTGCAGGAAGTTTCACCAATTTAAGCAATTCCAAAACTCGCGCATCAATGGCTTTTTTATCCTTAATTCCTCCCAGTTTTTTAATCACACGGGCTAATTGAGAGCCAATGCTTAAGCTGGGATTTAGCGTATCAAAAGGATTTTGAAAGACCATTTGCATGGCACTGGTTTGATGCGTTTCCCGCCGGGTTACTGCGGTATTGGCAATATCCTCACCATTGAGCATGACTTCACCACTGGTCGCTGTTTCCAAACCCATTAACACTTTAGCAAAGGTAGACTTACCACAACCTGATTCACCAACAATAGCCACTGTTTCACCAGCATGTGATGTGAAGTTCAGTCTTTCATTGGCCTTAACTACTTTGTTGCCAGTTCCCTTAATCAGGGATAGTAATGAACTGTCAGTGATCTCATAGTATTTCTGCATTTCATTAACCGACAGTATCTCTTTACCGATAGCGTGGGCGGTGCTTTGTTCAGCTTCAGTTTCGTACTGCTCACCCAGGTCCAGGGTTTCCCAGCGGGCACAACGTACCTGGTGATCCTGATGGTCGGTAACGGAGCTGATTTCCAGATCAGCCTTATCACAAATTCCTGCTGAAAAATGATCACACCTTGGTCCAAAGAAACATCCTTGCGGGCGTTCATGAGGCAATGGCAATTGTCCACGAATAGGTTTAAGTGGACGACTATGTTTATCGGCTGTAGGCAGAGGAATACAATCAAACAATCCCTTAGTATAAGGGTGTTTCATATGATCGAAAACATCGGCAACAGCGCCCACTTCAACCACCTGCCCGGAATACATGACATTAATCCGGGAACAGGTTTCCAGAATCAAACCGAGGTTGTGCGAGATATAAACCATGGCGGTATTAAATTTTGCCGCCAGCTCATCAACCAGTTCAACGATACCCGCCTCCACGGTCACATCCAGTGCTGTCGTTGGTTCGTCCAAAAGCAATAATGACGGTTTGGACAATAAGGCCATAGCTATGACAATCCTTTGTTGTTGACCTCCAGAAATCTGATGAGGGTAGGCCTCCATGACCCTTTTGGGATCAGGCAGGTGAACGTTCTCTAACATTTCCAGAGATTTTTTATAGGCCTCATCTTCACTCATTGATTGGTGACAAACCAACACTTCAGATAACTGCTTGCCAATGCGTAAAGATGGATTCAGGGAAGCCATCGGTTCCTGATAGATCATGGCAATATCATTGCCACGAAGCCGACGCAAGGCTTCAGAGTTGAGTGTTGATAGATCCTGACCTTTAAATTTAATCGAGCCTTGCATGACTCTGGCATTACCTCCCAGATATTGCATGATAGCCATCGCTATTGTGGATTTTCCGCAACCGGACTCACCCACCAAACCAATGGTTTCACCCTCGTGCAAGACCATATTAAAATCAACGACAGCAGGAATTTCACCAGCACGTGTGAAGTAGGAAATACTGAGATTATTTATTTCTAAAACAGGTTGAACTAAACCGGATTGCGTCATGGGTTACCTCTATTAATCTCGCAATGATATTTCACGCAGGCCATCTGCCAGCAGATTCAGACCAAGTACTAATGATGAAATGGCAATACAGGGAAAAATAGCCATATGAGGAAAAACTGGAAATAATTTTCTTGCCTCGTTAATCATACCGCCCCAGTCGGGTGTCGGTGGCGGTAAACCCATTCCCAGAAAACCCAGAACACCGATAGTGATAGTGACATAGCCCATACGTAAACACGCATCGACAATCAAAGGCCCCCGAGCATTGGGCAGAATTTCAACAAACATAACCCATAACGCACTCTCACCACGGGTTTCTGCCGCAGCAACATATTCACGACTGCTTAAATCCATAGCCAGGCCCCGCACAATCCGAAAAATTCCAGGCGCACTGGCAAACGTGACCGCAATGATGATATTAAGCCCAGAAGCACCGATAGCGGCAATAATCAGGATATACAGCACCAACACCGGGAACGACAGAATAATATTGGCAAGAAACGATAGAAATGTATCGACTTTTCCCTGGTAATAACCACCAATCAACCCCATCACGATGCCCACAGCGTAAGCACTGAAGGTAGCCAGAGGAGCATATATTAATACAGTTCGGGTACCATGAATTATGCGCGACAAAATATCACGCCCCAACAAATCGGTCCCCAACCAGAAAGTACCACCCGCCGGGTTCTCTGTCAGAGGCTTTTGCATCGGCATAATATTGCTGATGGGATCATAAGGAGCCAGCAGATCGGCAAATACAGCAACCAATATCCAGAAAAGACAAATCAACGCCCCTACCATCGCAACTCGACTCTCACGTAGCAGAGCAATGGTGGTACACAATGTTTTCAGTATCATGATCTTAACTCCCTAACTAAAACGAATACGCGGGTTAAGATAGCTATAACCAATATCCGCCAACAATTGGGTCAATACTGCAGCGCACACCGCTACCATAGTACAAGCCTCTATTAAAAACACATCGTTGGCCAGAGAGGCTTCCAATAATAATGCACCAAAACCTTTATAGGCAAAGGCGTATTCCACCACAATAACACCCGATAGCAGCCAGTTGATCTGTAGCATGATAATAGTGAAAGGAGCAATGAGCGCATTACGCAATGCATGCTTGAGAATCACTTTTTTATAGGGCAGACCTTTGAGAATGGCAGTACGTATATAGTGTGTGGACATGACTTCCGCCATCGAAGCACGTGTCATCCTGGCAACATAACCAAACCCATAAAGAATCAGAACCATAGCTGGTAAAACCAACTGTATAGGCTCAAAACCATTCAGCATGGTGCTGGTCCCTGGCAGCAACTTTAAAGAAAACACAAAAATAGCGGATAGAAAAACAGCGCTGGCAAACTCTGGAATCGAGGTAGTGATAATGCAGATAAACGAAATAAATCTATCCATTAAAGACCCTTCCTTCATACCAGACAAAACGCCCAGAAATATAGCCAGAGGAATCATAATGCTGAAAGTCACTGCCGCCAGGATCAGAGTATTACTCAGGCGATCCCAGAGAACTTCAGCAACTGGCTGTTTAAATCGAATCGAATCACCAAAGTCTCCTACGATGAAATTACCGATCCAACTCAGATATCGTTCAATAGCGGGCAAGTTATAACCATTGGCTTCCAACCATAACTCACGCTGTTCCGCGCTAGAATACGGGCCCAGAACACTGATAGCGACTGAATCCGTATTCAATTCAAGTGCTAAAAACAAGATAATAGACACCGCGATCATGGTCAATACCATAACCCCCAGCCGCCTGATTATTAACAAAACCATTTCGCGTACCTCTTTACCCCACACATAAACTTCTTACCTTGCACATCAACTGCTTTAAACCTCTTATCACTTTATCAATAAAAATGGTAGCTACTCACCACTAACAAATGAGTAGCTACCCAAATAGCCAAGGTGATGGCTAGCTAATCCAAACTTTGTTGAAGTGATGTTCAAAAGAAACGTGCTTCTCCATGTTCTTAACACGTTTATTCATGGCACTGAAGCTTGACCTCCAGTAAGCTTGCAGAATAATGGCATCGTCCTGCAGGGTTTGTTCAATATCAGCCATTATTTTACGACGTTCTCCCGCATCCAGAGTGGCGCTGGCTTTGTCCAGTAATTTGTCGAACTCAGGGTTGGCATAACCCGTTTCATTCCAGGAACCACCGGTACGATAAGCCAGATTCAGTACCTGTATGGCTATAGGACGGTGATTCCACGCAGTAAATCCAAATGGTGCGGTCTGCCAGGTTTCCCAATAAGAACTGGCAGGCAAAATATTCACCTTGATACGAATTCCCGCCTCACGCGCCTGATCCGCAATCGCCAGACAGGTTTCAGACTCCCAGGAAGGCGTAGAAGTACAATCTATTCGCAGATCGATACCATCGGGATATCCTGCCTCTTTGAGCAATTCTTTAGCTTTGGCAACATCTCGTTTTGGTTTATTGGACAGCGGTGCATAAGCTGGATGCGCTGGAGAAACATGATGGTTTTCAGCTACCTGCCCCAAACCTTGATAACCAATTTCCAACACTTTCGCATTATCAACTGACAACATGATTGCTTTACGCACTCGAATATCATCAAATGGTTTTTTATCAACACGCATTCTGGCCACGCCTGTCGCGGCAGTCACCACCTCAATCATATCCAGATGCGGTATCGCTTTCATTGCCGCCACTTGGCTGGCAGGAGTATTATGCGCAAAATCCACCTGATCAGAAGCAAAAGCTGCTATATCTGCCGATTCATCATCGCCTAAATCAATGTAGGTAATTTGATCAAGATAAGGCTCTTCACCCCAGTATTGACCATCAGTGCGACGTTTTAAAACGGCAGTTACACCAGCTTCAACTTTTTCCAGACTGAATGGCCCTGTACCAATGGGATTTGACAACCATTTGCCTTTGAAATCACGATGAACAATCAGGGCTGGATAATCCGACAGGCTCTCTGGCAAGCTGATATCAGCGCTGTTAAGCTGCAAGCGCACGGTAAACTCATCTACTTTGGTAACCGCCCCTTTTCTGGCCACACGAGACATTTTGGCTGAACCGTCTTCGTTTTTCTCACCAGTGTCGATCTCTTCAGTCATTCCAGTTAAGCGGCCCTGCATGGATGAACCTGTATTAGGGTCAAGCCAGCGACTGATATTGAACACAACATCATCCGCATTAAACTGATCACCATTGGACCATTTAACGTCTTGGCGCAAATTCAACGTCCAGGTTTTAAGATCATCGGAAGCTTCCCAATTCTTCAATAGATAAGGGCGTGAAATACCATCAGTACCTGCATCAACCAGGTTTTCAATGACATGGCGAGCAATATTAGATGACCTTGGCCATTCTGAGGTTGCGGGGTCATCCGTTGGGTTAACGCGCATGGCAACCCGTAAATTACCACCCTTTTTAGGGGTCTGAGCTAGAGCTGAACCTGGCACTGTCAAACCAACCATGCCATAAGCAGCGGCAACTGACATACCGGTTAATACTGACCTGCGCAGAAATTCACGTCGGTCTATTTTGCCAGAATCCAATTCTGCTTCTAACTGATCCACATAGGGATGTTTACTGTTGTTTTTCATATTTACTCCTCAATTTTTGTGTAGTATCTGACTGGGTTTTCATCATTAATCAGCCGTTGCATACCCTTATTATTATTTTGATTACAACGTTCAAGACGACATTCAAATCACTTCATTCTTTGTATAACCTCATAAAAGCCTCATTGTCAGCATAGTCAGTTATCCTCCAGAATCATGGCCGAACCTTTTTCCGCAACCATCATCACTGGAGCATTAATATTGCCCGACGTAATGTTGGGGAAGATGGAAGCGTCCACCACCCGTAAGTTTTGGACTCCGTGGACATTCAAACGGCTGTCTACAACGGATGTCTGTGGATCTGAGCCCATGGCACAAGAACCGCAGAGATGATAAATCGAGCCACTTTTTTCACGAAAATAGCTCAACATGCCTGCTTCATCTTCAACCTCAGGCCCAGGGAAAACTTCTTCCAGCGTGATTTCTTTCAAGGCAGGTGTCTGCATCAACTTGCGAATCAACTTGCTACCTTCGATAGCCTCTGCAACGTCTTTTTCTGTCGATAAGTAATTCGCATGAATCAGTGCAGCATCTTTTGCGTCGGCAGAAGCTAACTCAATTTTCCCTTTGCTGCTTGGTCTGCAGGAATTAAACGCCAACAGAAACCCTGAGTAAGGTTCTGGTTGCATTCTGGCCTTATGATCAGCAGGAATTTGATAAGACATAGGATTAAAATACAGCTGAATATTCGGGTCTGTTTGATCCCTGCTACCTTTAAAGAAACCACCTCCTTGATTAACACTCATCGAAAGTGGTCCACTGCGATTCATCAAATAGTGCAAGCCCGCCATAGCCTGCCCCCACAGGGAACCGAGTTCATCGTTTAAGGTTTTCATATTGGCTTTATAGTAATAGCTGACAGCCAAGTGATCCTGCAGGTTCTCACCTACGGCTGGCGAGTTACAGATCATGGGAATAGCATGTTTTTCCAGCAAGGATTTACTGGCGACTCCCGACAACTGTAGTAATTTGGGTGTATCAACAGCACCTGCTGCCAGAATTATTTCCTTTCTGGCAGTGAACGTTTGCACTTTGTTATCTTTTCTGAATTTAACGGCTGTAGCGCGTTTTTGTTGATCAAAAACAACTTTCTCCGCTTGGGCATTCCTTTCAATGCTCACATTGCTGCGTTTTAATGCTGGCTTCAAATAAGCCGTATAAGCAGAGTCCCTCTGACCATTGCGAATATTGGCTTCATATATGCCAGCGCCTTCCAATGTTGCACCATTAAAATCAGCATTCACTGGATGACCCAGTTGTTCAGCGGCCTTTAAGTAATGATCACAAATTGGATGAGCAACATCCTTCATTTGAGTTATGCCGATTTTACCTTTAGCAGAATGATATTTGGTATCACCTAGAGGGTGTTGTTCTAATTGTTTAAAATACGGCAAAACATCATCATGTGACCAGCCAGAATTACCAGCAGCAACCCAGTCGTCAAAATCACTGGCCTGACCACGAACATAAATCAAACCATTGATAGCACCTGAACCGCCCTGTACTTTACCCCTTGGAGCATAGAGTTTGCGCCCATTCAATTGAGCCTCTGGTTCGGTGTAATACATGTAATTGTATCTGGGATGGTAATACGTCTTACTGAACCCCAGAGGCAGCTTGATCCAGGGTGAACTGTCTTTGCCTCCCGCTTCCAGAATCAAAACAGAATACCGACCAGATTCACTTAATCGGTCAGCAAGAATACAGCCAGCAGAACCAGCACCAACAATTATGAAGTCGTATTCCATCACCACTACCAACCCTTGATACCTGTCGCTGGCTGTTGCCAGCTTTTTGCAGACTGTTCTTTAACATCATAAGGTCTGGAATCCATCGATAAATGAAGTTTACTGCCGGTATAGGGTGAATGGGCTTTAACAACGTCCATATTCAATTCAACTCCTAAACCTGGCTTGCTTGAAGGGATAATATAACCATCGCTCCATTCAATTTTCTCCTGCAACACATCGGCATGAAAACCACCCCAGGTCATAATACTTTCCTGAATCAGGAAGTTGGGTGTTGCCGTTGCCAGCTGGACACTGGCTGCAGCCCCGACAGGGCCATTATATAAATGCGGTGCAATTTGTGTGTAATAGGCTTCGGCAATAGCTGCAATCTTTTTCGCTTCCAGAATCCCACCAACTCGGCCGAGATTCATTTGCAATATTGCTGCAGCGCCTGATTTGAGCAGATCATGAAACTCATACTTGGTGGTTAAGCGTTCACCAGTAGCAATTGGAATACTGGTTTTTGCTGCTACCCGTGACATAGCTTCGGCTTGCCCCGGGGGAACAGGCTCTTCAAACCACAGAGGATCAAAAGGTTCCAAACGCTTAGCCAGACGAATCGCAGACGCAGGAGTCATCTGACCATGAGTACCAAATAACAAATCACAATTATTTCCTACAGCTGCTCGAATTCGCTCGCAGAAAGTTGCTGATTTCTCCAGAGCTTCCAAAGATATCTGATGACCTGAATAAGCACTGTAAGGGCCCGCCGGATCAAATTTCAATGCAGTAAAACCCAACTCCATATTCTGCAGAGCACACTCAACAGCCAGGTCAACATTGTCGTAATCATATTCCCCATCACTATTCTTGGGGTAGAGATAGGTATAAGTACGCAGTTTGTCGTGCACTTTCCCACCAATCAACTCATATACAGGCTTATCCGCAGCCTTACCAATAATATCCCAGCACGCCATTTCTAAAGCACTGACGACCCCCATCATTGTCAGGTCCGGTCTCTGGGTGAAACCACTGGAGTATGTCTCGCGAAAAAATCGTTCAATGTGATGCGGGTCATGGCCTTTGAGGTATCGATCGAAAACATCGTCGATAGCAGCTGTCATCACTGTAGGGTGAAAAGACGAGGCATAAACTTCACCAACGCCTTCAATACCGCAGTCCGTTTTCAGGGTGACAAAAATCCAATACATTCCTCCTACATAGGGAGCTGGTACTGCAACAACATGGGACTCACACGATACTACTTTCATGACAGTGTTCTCTTAAAAATCTCGCCTTTCATTTCGTCAAAGTGGATTAGTACTTCAGTACTACCAAACGAGTCTGCGTGTATTCAAGCATGCCATGCTTCCCATCATCACCACCCAAGCCAGAACGTTTCCAACCGGCATGAAACCCCTGATAGGGATCTGATGGTGTTCGATTGATATAAATTTCACCTGCTTCAATCTCATTAGCTACTTTCATTGCGGTACGGTAGTTTTCTGTATAAATCACAGAGGAGAGACCAAATTGATGGTCATTTGCCAATGCCAGAGCTTCATCAGAACCGCTGTATTTCAAGACAGGAAGCACCGGTCCAAAAATTTCTTCCTGCACAATCTCCATATCCTGTCGGCAGTTTGTCAGTAATGTAGGAGGATAGAAGTGACCAACACCTTCAGGAATGTAGCCGCCAACTTCCAGTCTGGCTCCATCATCGATAGCCCGTTCAACCATTTGATGAATATTAAGTCGAGCAGTTTCATTAATCAGTGGACCCATCAATTGGGCATCTACAGAACGATCACCAAATTGTTTGCTCGACATATTTTCGCGCAATAATTCGACGAACTGTTCATAGATATCTTCGTGGACATATACTCGTTCTACTGCCGTGCAGAGTTGCCCACAGTTAGTTGTTTTAGAATTAACAATCTCATTAGCGGCTTTTTCAAGATCAGCATCAGCTTCTACAATGGCCGGCGTCTTACCTCCCAACTCAAGTGATGATTTGGCTATATTGACCTGAGAATATTCCAGCACTTTGCGACCAGCACCAACACTGCCAGTCAAAGTAATCATGCCAACTTTAGGATGCGTACAGACCATTTCTGCGGTCGTATGATCCATAGTCAATATATTCACGACTCCAGCAGGAACCTCTGCTTTCTGAATGGCTTTAGCAATCTCGAAAGCTGAGCAAGGTGTATTATTACTGGGGCGAACCACTACCGTATTGCCAGTTATCAGTGCTGGAGCAATTTTCCTTAATAATGTAAAAACAGGGTAGTTAAATGGAATCAGGCAAGCAACAACACCAATCGGCTCACGCTGTAATAACAGGTTTTCTGACGGCGTATCACTGGGAATAATTTCTCCCTCAATACGACGTGCCCACTCAGCATGATAACGTGTAATCTCTGCGGCATAGACAACTTCATTCACCGAGTCAGTTAAACTTTTACCTGATTCATTGGCTAATGCCTGTCCAATTTCATTTTTGCAGGCCAACAGCTCAAAAGCAATACGGTGTAAATAGCCCGCACGTTCAACACTGGTTAATTTACGCCATTTAAGCTGGGCAACAGCAGACACTTCCACTGCCTCAATTGCCTCTGCAGACGTTGCCGCCGGCACTTGGGCAATTAGCTCTTCATTTGCAGGGTTATATACTGAAATCACCGAACCCATTGCAGAGCTTTCAAAGGCGTTATTGACAAAATATTTATCGACTCTCATACCAATCTCTTATGCTGTTATACAACTAACTTTAGTCGAGGCTTTAGATTTGTGTCAATCAAAATTCCATATAGAAAAAATAGTTTCTATATATGAAAATATAGGTATAATAAATTTTTAAAATCCTTTAAATTCAATATCTTAGGATCAATTGTTTTTTTAATTATAAAAATATCATCTTCTATTAACTCAAACTAAAAACATCAAGACATGAACATTAAGTACTTTATTTTCATTGACTTAAATAAATTTTAAAACAGTTTTGACCTTTAATTTAGTCAAGTTTAATTTTTCATGCCAAGCATAAAGAATAGGAATTTAAACAGAATTGAAGGATAATTTTTTCATATACAAAATAGGTTTATTCTTAAATGATCGCTAAAAAAGAGAAATCGAAAGCACCTGCCGTGGACAGTTCAGTATTGATACTGGACCTTTTGGCCAGTTCTGCATACCCTTTAACACTGTCAGAAATCTGCACCCAAATCGGCATCCCCATCGCCAGCGCCCATCGTATAGTTAACACCCTGATAAGCCATGAGATGGTTGCCATGGACCCAAGTCGAAAAAAGTCGTATTGCATTGGCTCTAAAATTTTTCAAATTGCTTCCACCATTTACAATAAGCAGAGCATCATCCCATTCTTCTATCCAATTGCGGAAATTTTAAAAAATGAAATCCATAAATCTATCTTCCTCAGCGTTCCCGTTGGCAATAAAATGGTGGTAGTTTCAAAGGTGGAGGCATCCATAAACAACCCTTTCAACATCTACATCGGTCAAACCACAGCATTACATTATTCCGCATCTGGAAAAGCCACCTTATCAATGCAGTCAAACTATTTACAAAACAGTTATCTTGAAGAAGAACAAAAAAATAACCCAGATATAAAAGACAATCTGGCTGAAATAAAAGAAGATCTGGAACGCTCCAAACGTCTTGGCTACAGCGTTACTCATGGAGAGATCGAAGGTCAAGTCAGCTGCATTGCAGCACCAGTGATTAATTTAAAGAATGAGGCAGTTGGCGCAATCAGCGCAGCTATCTCTGGAGATGTTCTATCTGCCCCTAACGCCAGACGCTTTTCTAAAGATCTGATTCAAGCGACTCGTCAATTATCTGCCAGAATAGTCTGAGTCTGACCTTCTCTGAAATCAACCCATCAGGTCTTGTCGTTAAGCTTGCTATCGACAGGGCCTGCTTTCACCAAAGTCAACCTTGAGTTTTAATTTTCTCAATACTGACATCAATCATGCGTTTCAATTCACCCTCAGATTCCAACTTATCAATTTCTTTATCAATCAATGCCTTAAGCTCATTGGCATATTTAAAATGCCTAGATATCATGAAATAGAACTTATCCGTTGTGCCCTCAGGAATGGGTGCGTATGCCAGATCATAATCTTCAATATAGTTTTCACCCAGATAGGAAAAGCCTACAAAAATCTCATACTGGGCAAGAAAGACATCGCAGCGTTCCCTTTCTAATTTTTCAACGACTTGTTTCGTCTCTCTTGCTGTAACATCAATATCCTCAACGGGTAAATTGTAATTAGCGTAGTTATACCCCAGAATCCCACATACCTTCCATTTCTTAAAATCAATATTTCTTTTGATATCCAAACCATCGGGAAAACGAGTCTTGGAGTAGAAATAGCTGGGAGTTATCTGATAATAATCCCGCGAATACAAGTACGTCTTTCTGCGTTCTTCATTACTTCCACCGCTGGTCACAATCTGATATTTCTTACCATGTTTACCCCAGTGCAAGCAGCGTTTCCAAGGCAGTAGTTTCATCGAATAATTCACACCATTCGGTTTGAATACTTTCTTCAGAATGTCTATATCATAACCCTGAATCCTTTTAGCCTTATTATAATAGTTGTAAGGAGGCCACCCCCCTTCATCACTACATAGGTTTATAACGGTATCTGCCGGAATACCACTGGCAAGAACATGACTGGAAAAGATTAATAATCCCCCCATTAACAGCGGCCATTTAAACACCGTCCTGTTGCAACTGAAGCTGATGTTTTTTTTATTATAATTATTCATAGGTAGACCCTCTTTTACAGCAATAACAAGTCGGATTTAGTACCGCTTACCTTTCAATATAGACTATTTAACAAGCTTTTCATGCTGAAACTATTGAAATAGTAATTAATATCACTGTCAGATAGATAGCCTGTTCTTCTATTGACCGCTCTTCACAGGCCTTCCAGCATTCCTTTGGATATCAAAAATTCCTCAACAGCTTCCCATATCAATACTTTATCAACATCCACACGCGAATTAAGCTGAGTAATCGATTCAGTTGTTAATACGGATGATAGTTCATTGAGATATCGTTCTAACCTCGGGTATTTCAATAACGTTTTCTCATTGATTACTGGCGCCAGATGATATGGCGGGAAATACCCCTCCAGACCATCAAGCAACAGCAGGTTCTGAGACAAGATACGACCGTCAGTTGAATACACCAGGCCAACATCTATTGTTTTATCCCCCAACAAGCCATAGATCAAACCAATTTCCATGCGTTGAACATCTTCTCGGTTAAATTTGAAAGCGAATTTTCGCTCCAATGGCACAAGACCGTCTTCCTTTCGGCTGAAAAAGGTCGGTTCGGTTGCAAAGCTGACACCTCCATGGGTATTCTGATAGTTGGCAAGATCAGCCATAGATTGAATACCCTTATCCTGAGCGACCTGTGCATTCATCGCCAGAGCATAAGTGTCATTTGCCAGAGAGACGTTGAGCCATACCAAACCATTTTCTGCATCAATTCTTTTCAAATTCGAATGGATCTCTTCTCTGCTCTCGCCTTTATAGAGTTTTTTATGGTCATTCAAATAAGCAGTGCCTATATACTCCCAATAAACATCCACCCTGCCGTCAAGCAAGGCTTCGCGCATTCCTCGTGGCGGCAAACCCCGCTCAAGTTCCACCTTAAACCCTTTTTCTTCCAGATATTGAGCCGTTAATTCAGAAAGGATAATCTGTTCGGTAAAATTCTTCCCACCTACGTGAATAGTTTGCGCTGATACCCAGGGAGAAACTGCCAACAAACCCAGTAGCAGTATGCTTTTTATT
>JBOEHE010000076.1:0-46656 GCA_050633785.1 Arenicella sp. | reverse complement strand
AAGGGCGATGCTCTACCAACTGAGCTAAGCACCCAATCTAAGGGTTGAATTGAATAATGTTTCAAACTCAACCCCTCGAAAGCGGCGCTAGTTTAATGCATCTTTCAATGCTTTACCAGCTTTAAATTTAGCATTTTTTGAAGCAGCAATTTCAATGGTTTCTCCAGTACGTGGATTACGTCCAGAACGTGCTGCACGCTCACTTACAGAAAAAGTACCGAAGCCTACTAGAGCTAGTGAATCACCTTTTTTCAAAGTAACTTCAACAGCTTCTAATACTGCATCTAACGCATCACCTGCAGAGCTTTTAGAAATGTCGGCTTTACTTGCAATGTGATCAATAAGTTCTGATTTATTCACTTTTACTATCCTCAAATTTTGGTTGTATATAAATATTGCTATCGCCTCTTAATAAATCGAGAGATAAAACAATATGAAAAATATTATTTACCCTTTGTAACTGGTTGCTTTTCGACGACCCCTCATCGACTAAATATGAACTTTGGGTCCGTATTTATTGGTCCGTAATACTGAAGCCTTTTTCATCAAAATACAATATTGACTTATCAAAAAAATAACGCTAGCCCTTATAAATACTGGCTTAGACAGGTTTTATTCTAAAAATCGTGAAGAATAAACAGCCTGAGTTGCAACGAAGCTAATGTAAATCGTTGACAACTCAAACTAAGACGTTGATTTTAATGCCTCGTTACTGTTTTTGTTGATGAATTTTTAGGCGTTTTTTTAGGGTCTTTATCCTTCTGTAAACCACCTTCATCGGCAGTTGGCAAGCGTTCCAAAGCTATTTCCAGCACTTCATCAATCCATTTCACAGGAATAATTTTTAAATCTTTTTTGATTTTATTATTAATTTCGACCAGATCCTTTTCATTTTCAGACGGAATAATCACTGTTTTTATCCCACCTCTATGCGCTGCCAGCAGTTTTTCTTTCAAACCACCGATAGGTAAAACCTCTCCACGCAGTGTTATCTCGCCAGTCATAGCTACCTCTGAACGTACAGGAATACCGGTAATTGCCGACATTAAAGCAGTACACATACCAATACCGGCGCTAGGACCATCTTTAGGCGTCGCCCCTTCTGGCACATGGATATGACAGTCATGTTTTTGAAAGTATTCACTATCTATATTAATAGCATCAGCACGTCCTCTAACCACTGTCATCGCTGCCTGGATAGACTCCTGCATAACATCACCCAATTTACCGGTATACGTTTGTTTACCCTTACCCGCTAAAACAACTGATTCGATGGACAACAGTTCCCCACCAACTTCAGTCCAGGCAAGACCGGTTACTTGACCAACACGATTTTGCTCTTCAGCCAAACCGTAACGATATTTTTTAACACCTAAAAACTCTTCCAAATTCTCTGCATCTACAGCCACTGAAGTCTCTTCTTTGTCCACCAACAACTTCTTCGCTACCTTGCGACAGATCTTCGAAATTTCTCGCTCCAACCCACGGACGCCCGCTTCTCGAGTGTAGTAACGAATAATCGATAGAATAGCAGACTCATCAACACTGATTTCATCTGGTTTCAGACCATTATTAATTACCTGTTTTTCAATCAGATAATTATTTGAGATATGCAGCTTTTCATCTTCGGTATAACCTTCCAGACGAATCACTTCCATTCTATCCAGCAACGGTCCTGGAATATTTAAACTGTTTGCTGTTGCAACAAACATAACATCAGATAGATCATAATCAACTTCAAGATAATGATCTCCGAATGTATGGTTCTGTTCCGGGTCAAGTACTTCCAGCAATGCCGATGACGGGTCTCCTCGAAAATCAGTCGACATTTTGTCAATTTCATCCAGAAGAAAGAACGGATTCCGGGTTTTAACCTTAGACATATTTTGGATAATCTTGCCAGGCATTGAACCAATGTAGGTACGGCGGTGGCCACGAATTTCAGCCTCATCACGTACTCCACCTAAAGACATACGAACAAATTTACGATTGGTAGCCCGAGCAATCGATTTGCCAAGAGAGGTTTTACCCACCCCAGGAGGTCCCACAAGACATAAGATGGGTCCTTTTAATTTTTTCATTCTCTGTTGAACGGCCAAATACTCAAGAATTCGTTCTTTTACTTTTTCAAGCCCATAATGATCCTGATCCAAAATCAATTGCGCTTGCTGCAGATCTTTGCGAATTCTATTGCGTTTCTGCCACGGTATTTGCACCAGCCAGTCAATATAATTACGAACTACAGTAGCTTCTGCTGACATAGGAGACATCATCTTCAACTTCTTCAATTCAGCATCAGCTTTTTCTCTAGCTTCTTTGCTCATTCCAGAAGATTGAATTTTTTCCTGCAGGTCATCAAATTCAGAGGCACCGTCTTCACCCTCTCCCAGCTCTTTTTGAATGGCTTTCATTTGCTCANNTTTGCTCATTCAAATAGTACTCTCGCTGGCTTTTTTCCATCTGTTTTTTAACCCGCCCTCTAATGCGTTTTTCAACCCGAAGCATATCCATTTCTTCTTCGATAATGCTGAGCAAGCGTTCAAGACGAGCCTGAACATCTTCGAGCTGAAGAATTTCCTGTTTATCTTCCATTTGCAGTTCTAAATGAGCAGCAATAGAATCGGCCAGACGACTAGGATCATCAATACCTGATAATGTGGTCAAAACTTCTGGGGCTACTTTGCCACTGAGTTTAGTAAAGCTCTCAAACTCAGTCATCAGGGTGCGAATAACAACCTCAGACTCTTTCTCAGAGGTATGAGTCGATGAAATAGGTAATACTTTAGCACTGAAAAATTCATCGACTTGAGTATATTCACCAATGCGAACTCGCTGCTCTCCCTCAACCAGCACTTTTACAGTACCGTCTGGCAACTTGAGCAACTGAAGAATGCTGGCCAGAATACCAACATCATAAATATCATCAACCTGTGGCTCTTCCATGGCTGCATCTTTTTGTGCTACTAACACAATATTTTTCCCAGCCTCCATAGCATTTTCCAACGCTTTAATAGACTTAGGGCGACCAACAAACAAAGGGATCACCATATTCGGGAATACCACAACATCACGCAGCGGCAGCAATGGTATTGCTAAGCTATAGTCTATTTCATTATTCGTTGTATCTATCATGTATACCCTTGCAGCTCAGCTGCGGTGTTTGTCGATAAGCACATTGAATAGGTTCAAGCAATTGAGCTTATCGTAATATCTGTCAGGAAAGATTAAAAAAGAACGCTGAATACTTCTTACTACGAAAGATCTATCAATATTAATAATAAGCTTAGCATTGTTTTCTGCACTTACTAAAAATATGGTGATTATAAGCTAATTTATCAAGGCGATTTTTCAATCAATCGCCTTGATAATCAGCAATCATTAAACTATGACAGGCTTAAGCACTCGCTTTATCAGACTCTTCGTATATATATAATGGTGTAGCACCATCATTAATGGTTGTTTTATCGATTATGACCTGCTTGACTCCTTCAAGAGATGGCAGCTCATACATCATATCAAGCAAAGCATTCTCCATGATTGAGCGCAAGCCTCTAGCGCCGGTCTTCCTTTGCATCGCTTTTTTTGCTACTGCCAGCAAGGCATCTTCACGAAGTTCAAGTTCGATACCATCAATTTTAAACAACTTTTGATATTGTTTGGCTAAGGCATTTTTAGGTTCGGTAAGAATCTTCATCAAAGCCCCTTCATCCAATTCCTCTAATGTCGCCACGATAGGCAAACGTCCGATAAATTCAGGAATCAAACCATATTTAACCAGATCTTCCGGCTCCAGCTTTTTCATGAATTCGGCGACATAGGCATCATCAGACTTACTTTTCACATCAGCACCAAAACCAATGCCACTCTTTTCAGAACGTTCACGAATTATCTGATCAAGCCCTGCAAAAGCCCCACCACAAATAAAGAGTATATTGCGAGTATCCACTTGCAAAAATTCCTGCTGTGGATGTTTACGTCCACCTTGAGGAGGAACCGATGCCACAGTTCCTTCGATCAATTTCAACAAGGCCTGCTGTACACCCTCTCCAGATACATCACGTGTAATAGACGGGTTATCTGACTTGCGAGAAATTTTATCAATTTCATCAATATAGACGATGCCCATTTGAGCTTTTTCTACATCATAGTCACATTTCTGCAATAGCTTCTGGATGATGTTTTCAACATCTTCACCAACATAGCCTGCTTCAGTTAAAGTAGTAGCATCAGCAATAGTAAATGGAACATTCAATTGGCGGGCCAAAGTTTCAGCCAGTAATGTTTTGCCTGAACCCGTTGGACCAATCAGCAATATATTACTTTTTGAGATATCAACATCGCCAACAATGTCATCATTTTCAATTCGCTTATAATGATTATACACCGCTACCGACAGCACTTTTTTCGCGTTTGCCTGCGAAATAACATAATCGTCAAGACCATTATGAATCTCATGAGGCTTTGGGAAACTGGCGTGATCACCGGATTTAACGAAATCTTCAAGAACTTCTTCACGAATAATATCGTCACAAAGCTCTACACATTCATCACAAATAAATACTGACGGTCCAGCAATAAGTTTACGTACTTCATGCTGGCTTTTTCCGCAGAATGAGCAATACAGTAACTTCTCACCGTTATCATTATCTTTTTTATCGGTCATACTCTCACCTGATTGCCGTTAAGGTTTTCTCTGTTTGTCATTGATACCAGATTTATAGTCGTTCAGCCCCATATTAACATATTGCTATTAACGAACAATATGCAAGTCTGCAAGATTTTCATCAACTACAGACTCTAAACATAGTAATAGGTTAGGCCAATTTATACATAAATCCAGCAACAATTTTATTTTTCAGGTCGTTGTGCGATCACTGAGTCAATAAGTCCGTACTTTTCTGCCTCACTCGCCATCATAAAATTATCACGCTCTGTATCTCTCTGAATATTTTTCAATGATTGTCCAGTATGGTCAGCCAGAATTTGATTCAGATTTTCACGAACACGCAAGATTTCTTTAGCATGGATATCAATATCAGTCGCCTGACCTTGAAAACCACCCAAAGGTTGATGAATCATGATACGGGCGTTAGGCAAAGCATAACGCTTACCTTTAGCACCCGCCGCTAGCAATACAGACCCCATGCTGGCAGCCTGGCCAGTACAGACGGTGCTGACCTCAGGCTTAATAAACTGCATAGTATCGTAGATCGCCATGCCGGAAGTCACCACCCCACCTGGGCTGTTAATATATAAGTGAATATCTTTATCCGGGTTTTCAGACTCAAGGAACAAGAGCTGAGCAACCACCAGATTGGCCATATTGTCTTCAATCTGACCAACAATAAAAATAACGCGCTCTTTGAGAAGCCGCGAATAAATATCAAAAGCACGCTCTCCACGACCGGTGCTTTCAACCACCATAGGCACCAAACCCAGTGCTTCTGGTGCCTGTTGGTGTGGATTTGCTGTCGCTTGAGGGGCGCTCCCCATGGTTGCGGCAGAAGTTAAAGTGCTGGTTAATTTCATAATATTGTCTTCGCTTTTATCTTGTTTAGCGTCAGATTGTAATCTTAAAGACCGCCAATGCAACTACCTGCTTGCAAAATAATGTTTAATTTACAAAATTTAGTTTTATTTGATAGTTCCCTGCAATAACTCTTCAATATCAACACTTTCTTTTGACGTTGTTGCAGAAGCCAACAAATGGTCAACCACCTGCCCTTCAAGAACAACTGACTCAACTTGTTGTAAGCGAGACTTATCAGCGTAATACCAATCAATAAATTCTTGCGGCTTTTCGTAACTACCCGCCATCTTCTCGATGTAATCTTTGACCTTAGCTGGATCAACAACAATCTTATCGTTGCTGATAATCTCCATCATAATCAAGCCAAGGCCGACTCGCTTACGCGCTTCTGGCTCAAATTCATCATGAGAAGGGTTAAATTGTGAAGCATCCATTCCACGCTGAGTCATTTGCTCTTTTTGAGACTCAATCATGCGATGAATCTCTTCATGAATCATCTTACGTGGCACTTCAGTTGAGTTTTGCTCCAGAACGGAATTCAAAACGCGCGTCCGATTGAGATTATTCAATTGGCTTTCAACGTTTAAATTCAAGTTTTTCTCAATATCAGCACGCAATGCATCAACACTATCAATATTGAACTTCTTGGCAAATTCCTCATTGACTTCGGGTAACTCAGGAGCAGAAACGGAATGTACTGTTATCGCAAACTGAGCGGTTTTACCAGCAACTTCTTCGCCTTGATAGTCTTCCGGAAAGTTAACTTCAACAGTCGCTTCTTCACCGCCTTTAACACCCGTCAAACCCTTTTCAAACTCAGGCAACATCTGCCCTTCACCAAGGATTACTGGAAATTGCTCGGCACTACCACCAGCGAACTCTTCACCATCTATGCTACCAACAAAATCAATCAAAACTCGATCTTCTTTTTTGGCCTTACGTTTTACTTCTTTCCAGTCAATATGCTGTTTGCGCATGCTATCCAGAGTTCTATCGACATCTTTAGCATCAACAGACGCTTCGGCTGTTTTCACTTTAACGCCTTTTAGATCCAATTTTGAAAACGTAGGATACACATCAAAATCAGCGGTATATTCCAAATCCTTACCAGGCTCCATCGCCGTCGGCGTAACATCAGGAACTGCCGCAGGAACTACTTTTTCCTGCTCCAACGCTTCGCGCAATGTTTGATCGATCACCTGCTGAACCACTTCATAATGTACAGAGTCGGAATAACGCTTCTGAACCACTTTAAATGGCACCTTGCCAGGACGAAAACCATCGATTTTTACCGTTTTGGCAAGTTTACGCAAACGAGTCTCAGACTCCGTTGCCAAACGCTCATTCGGTACAACCACCGTTAGTTTACGGGCTATATCACCGGTTTTCTCTACAGATACTTGCATGGGGTTCCTCAAATTTTGATATTCATGTCTGTGTATAGCGTTACAAGACGTGTGTTCATTAGAATTAATAAATGGCGAATGCTAACAATACCTTTGCTATCGCGCAATGAGTGTCGATAGCCGCCAAAATCCATTTCACAGCACATCGTTTATTTCACCTGTTGAATAATACTCGATATTCGCCGTTTTTTTGACAACTGTATAGTACGTAAAATAGTACATAAAATAATACACAAAGCCTACACGAGTAGATTCTTATATGGTGCGAAAGGAGAGACTCGAACTCTCACNNAATCCAGCGCGTCTACCAATTCCGCCACTTTCGCTAGTAAATTTCAATGAACCATTCGGCTCACTGAAAAAAATCTGGGGTGACTGATGGGGCTCGAACCCACGACCACCGGAATCACAATCCGGGGCTCTACCAACTGAGCTACAGTCACCATATAAAATAGTCATTTACGCTAATAAACAACTCATATCTGCATGATATATTCACTTACCAATAAAGCAAGAACCACACAAAAGCCAAGTCAGGCATTCTCTAATAATTAAAGAAGTTAGACATGGCGCGCCCGACAGGACTCGAACCTGTAACCTACGGCTTAGAAGGCCGTTGCTCTATCCAGTTGAGCTACGGGCGCTCAAACTGTCGCATTAAGCACGAAACTCACCAATGAGCACGTAATTTTTGCAAAAATGGTCGGGGTGGAGGGATTCGAACCCCCGACCCTCTGCTCCCAAAGCAGATGCGCTACCAGGCTGCGCTACACCCCGATCTTTTGAATTACAGCTCGTTAAGAGCTGCACCAAGCCATCGAATGACTATTTTTGCATTACGAACGCATTATACTATTGCTTGCGAGATAAAGAATCATAATTTCTTATTTTTTGTTCAACAAATAAAACAAAAAACGCCAAATAGATACTCTCAACTACTACCGCTCACAACCTGTAAAGTTTTACCTGTCTTGCGTTGTGGCGGGACTATACGCATTCATCGTCATATCGTCAATCAGATTTCTGTAATTTTTTTGCTTGAATTTATGAGCTTCGTCACTATCTAACAAAAAATTTAAAATTGTTTTAATTTCTATTCAATCTATCAAGGTAGAACACGCATGAGCACAGCAAAAAAAACAACTGATACCGCACCTGATTCGTACAAATTCGAGACCGAGATCAATCAACTCCTCGA
The DNA here is from genome assembly GCA_050633785.1 of Arenicella sp. Lineage (GTDB taxonomy): Bacteria > Pseudomonadota > Gammaproteobacteria > Arenicellales > Arenicellaceae > CALKZN01. The sequence continues at coordinate 38,522 of JBOEHE010000076.1, read as the reverse complement.
TTTGATGATCCACTCATTGTATAGCCAAAAAGAGATCTTTCTTCGAGAGTTAGTTTCAAATTCATCTGATGCCATCGACAAACGTCGTTTTGCAGCATTGACTGATGCAGCCCTGCTGCCCGAAGAAGAAGAAATGCGCATTCGCATTACGGCTGACAAAGACAACAAGACTTTGACCATTAGCGATACAGGAATCGGCATGTCACGCGATGATGTCATTGACAACATTGGCACCATTGCCCGCTCAGGCACCAAAAAGTTCATGGATGCTTTAAGCGCAAAATCTGATGAGAAAGATCAGGCAGACAATATGAATCTAATTGGCCAATTTGGTGTTGGCTTTTATTCAGTATTCATGGTTGCTGACTCCGTTACGCTGGAAACACGCAAGGCTGGTGAAGACGAAGCAACCCGCTGGGTATCAGATGGCAAAGGTGAATACACTCTGGAAACAATTGCCAAAGACGATGTTGGCACAACCATCACCTTAACACTGAAAGAATCTGAACAAGACTATCTCGAACCATTCAGAATTGACCATGTCATCAAAAAATATTCGGACCATATTTCATTACCAATTGAAAAACAGGACGATGAAGGCGAGTGGCAACCTATTAATTCCGGTACTGCTTTATGGGCTCGCAACAAAAGCGATATCAATGATGAAGAATATCAAAACTTCTACCAGACCCTGAGTTATGATCAGGAACCTCCCCTGGCAACCCTGCATCACAAAGTAGAAGGCAATTTAGAGTATACCTCCCTACTCTATTTACCTAAAAAAGCCCCTTTTGACCTGTACAATCGTGATAGTAAACATGGCTTAAAGCTATACGTCCGCCGCGTCTTCATTATGGATGATGCCGAACAACTGTTACCGAACTATCTGCGTTTTGTGCGCGGGGTAATTGATTCAGCAGACTTACCATTAAACGTATCGCGAGAAATTCTTCAGAGCAATAAAGATATAGAAAAAATAAAAGGCCGAGTCATCAAACGAGTATTGGATGAGTTGAAGCGCCTGAGCAAAGATGATGCGGAACAGTTCCAGGACTTCTGGAATGAATTTGGAAAAGTGATCAAAGAAGGCGTTGTTGAAGACTTCACAAACAAAGACGCCATAACCAGCTTATTGCGCTTTGCTTCAACCCACAATGATGACGCCACAGAAAATGTATCTCTGGACGATTACATTTCTCGAATGCCGGACAGCCAAGAAGGTATTTATTACATCACCGCTGAAAGCTATCAAGCCGCAAAAGGCTCACCACACTTGGAAGTTTTCCATAAAAAAGGCATCGAAGTCTTATTATTGTCAGATCCGGTTGACGAATGGCTGGTCAATAGTATTCCCAGCTATGAAGAAAAAACTTTAAAATCAGTCACAAAAGGTGATCTGACTCTGGATGAAGAAGACCAGAAACAACAGGAAGAGCATGAAAAGACCTATGCAGGCATCACTGAAAAGCTCAAAACCGTTCTGGAAGACTCCATCAAAGAAGCTCGTCTTACCAACAGACTGACAGAATCACCAGCCTGCCTGGTTGCAGATGAAAATGACCCCGGCGCCAATCTTGAACGCATCATGAAATCTATGGGGCAGGAAGCTCCCAGCAGCAAACCCATTCTGGAATTAAACCCAGAACACCCTATCATTAAAGCACTTGACGCCGACAGTGATTCATTTGATGACTGGGCCTATGTTCTTTACGAACAAGCCGCTTTGAGTGAAGGAGCTAATCTGAAAGATCCGGCGCAATATGTCAAACGCGTCAATAAACTATTGATAGCCTCTTAGACGGCTCAAGAACCCTCTATTGCAGTCGAAGCTGCAATAGAGGGTTTCAATATTGTTCAATATCAGACGCTTTCAATCACCTCCCAACCCTTTGGGTTAAAACATGATTATTTTTCTATGTTTTGTAGCCGTATTTCTCAGCGGTTTCGTACTGCAATTCACTACCAAAAAGTGGCAATTATCAGTTGGCATACCCACCATAAGTTTTATACTTTATGTTGGCATTTCAGCCCTGTCCTCTCCCACAACACCGGATACCGCACAAGAAACCCAATTGCTGTTTTTCTTCGGCACTCCAATGGTATTTTTTGCCAGTCTGCTGGGCGTCTATATCCACCAAATTCGTTTTTCTGAATAAGAGTACAAGAAGTACAGCCGCTTAAAACCCTGAAATACATGTTAAACTAAATCTGAATTTGCTAACTATTAGCATCAACTCAATGGATATTACCTATGAAATCAATGCAATTTGCTATTACTGCGCTTGACCACAAAGACTCTGAAGCATTGGAACGCCGCATGTCCAAACGACCACAACATGTCGACGGCCTGAAGAAACTCGCTAAAAATAACCAGCTGCACAGTGCGGGAGCCATTCTCAATGATGATGGCACCATGATCGGCTCATCAGTTCATGTTTCATTTGAAAGCCGTGATGAGCTTGATGCCTGGCTCAAAGACGAAGCTTACATCACTGGTGATGTTTGGAATGATATTGATATAAAACAAATCAATATGATTTCAATCGATGCTTTAAAAGAATAACATCTGCCTCCAACTGAAGCATCGACAATTCGGAAACAACCCAAGGCCTAAACAGAGAAAGTAGTTGCCCCCTCTTGATTGAAAGCATTTATGTTCAACCTAATTACTTAATAAAAGGTAAAAAAATCGGTTAAACGGTGCTGATATATTTGTAATTTGAAAATAACCGACTATAGTTTAGCTTAAGTCTAAAAAAGGGTTACAACCGGAAAACAACAATAATAGAATTTTAGGCCGATCTGATCGGGTTACCTTCACTACTCCCAATCAATCCGCGGTTAGATCTCCTAAACCTCAGTAGCAACAAGCACTGGGGTTTTTTTATGCCTGTTTAATCACTCTTACTACGAAAACTCAGCAACAAGGCGATACACAATGTTACTTTCATAAAACACGAATAGCCTATTCAAACTGCATTGATCACAGTTAAATAATACAAGACCAAAAGTCTTAGCTTCAGCAAACCAGAGAACTCAACAGAATAGCTCTGAATATGTTCTGCATAAACAAAGGAATTATTATGAAAAACTGTATCTCACCACTAATAACGGCTCTTTTTCTATCTACAATCGCCGTCGCAAACTCTGCCGAAAGTCAGACAGGTATCGGAAGCGTTGCCACTGACTACTCGAAGTTAAAACCAATGATGACTGCATTCATAAATAATAAAATGAGCAACCAGAATATCCCCGGACTTGCCATTGCCGTTATAGACGATCAACGTATTATCTGGAGCCAGGCTTTCGGTTTAGCTGATGGTGAAAATAAAATAAACATGGATATTAACACTCAGTTTCGTGCTGGTTCGATCACCAAGGTTTTCACAGCAATAGCCATATTACAACTCGTCGAACAAGGCAAACTGGATCTCGATAAATCATTGAAAACATACCTGCCTCAATTCAAAATCAACAGCCGCCATGGCAACACTGATAACATTACGATACGCAGTGTTTTGAGTCACACATCGGGTCTGCCATCAGATTATGTGATGGGGATGTGGCAAGACTCCATACAAACAAGTGAAACACCCTACACCGAACTGGTTGATCTAATCCATTCTGAATATGTCTCATACCCTCCATATACTGCCTTCTCATATTCCAATGTTGGTTTAACATTATTAGGCCATGTAGTGCACAATGTCAGCGGTATGAGCTACCAGAACTATGTCAGGCAGAACATACTCCACCCCCTCAAGATGCATAGATCCGATATTGAACAAACCATTAGCGGTGACAATTTTGCTTTAAGCTACCATCCAAAATCAAATACCCCTGTTCAGGAATTGGCACTCAGAGATCTACCTGCAGGCGGCTTAAATTCCGTAGTCGAAGATTTAGCCCACTTGATCATGATGGTAAACGCGAATGGTGAGTTTTCGGGTCAACAGATTCTGCAAGAAAACACATTACACAGCATGTTTATCAAACCCGAGATGCTAAAGCTTCACGCTCCAACAGCACATGGTTTGGGCTGGATGGTTGACAACAGTGGCTTAGTATTAGGTAAAGATCAAATTATTGTAGGGCATGATGGTGCAACGATTGGACATACATCACAGCTAAAAGTGGCGCCAAAATCGAAACTGGGCGTTGTTGTCTTAGGTAATACATCAGGTACAGGCATTTATGGCATTGCTGACTTTGCCCTGAAACAAGCTTACGCCATAAAAACGAAGCAAACTGCCACGAAAATTACAAACCAATACATCAACTGCTCAATCATTGACAACGACAATATCAGTGGTTCCTATATAGTTCCCGAAATAGGTTTAGCAACAATAAAGAAAATACGAGGAAAGTGGATTGCCGAGGCATTTGATATACGCATGAAATTAAAACAACAAACAAATGGTTTATACAAGTTTAGCTATAAATGGCTGGGGCTTTTTCCTACCGACTTGGGTGAATTAAACGATATCGGCCTATGTTTCAAGCAAAGTGCTAATAAGACACACATTCTTATTTATTACGATGGTTATCTTACAGGTCTTGCCCAAAAAGTATTCCCAAGAGCGATAAGTAATGCATGGAACAAGCGCCTAGGGCACTATCAGATGGTCGAAACAAGCAAATTCATGGGCGCTACTGGGTCTTCCACCAAGATTAAACTGTCTATTGAGAACGGTTTATTGATTTTTCAAAATAGCAATACCTCAATTAAAAACGTATTGTTGCCCATTAATGACCAGCGGGCTATTGTTGCCGGATATGGCAGATCTCTAGGGGAAACTATCAGAGTGCAAATCAATGCAGGTCAGGAAGAGTTAATCAGTTCTGGAATAAAGCTAATAAAGTCAACCAACTAAAGACAAATCATGGAGGGTCTCAACCCAGTGCCTTCCACATTTTTTACTTTAATGGTAAGCCTTATTACCCACCTTCGCTTCTACATCGACCATTTTTTATTACCAGAATGGTTGGACTATTAATGCGAGCTGGAACACCTGCTTTGACGTCACCTTTTACTTTCACTATCACGGTGCCTGACTTCGATAGCTCGAAATACCGTTTTGCAAATTCAAAATACGGGTTTGATGCCATAACACCAAACTGATATTTATTCCCAGAGGAACACTCTGTCACAATACCGATACCCAACTCATTTAACTCAACAAACCCATAAACCTGCCCCTCTGCCTTTGCAAAATTAAAGACAGAGAAAACCAATAAAACAGCAAGAGTTAAGCATTTAAAGACCATTATTACCTTCCAGAAAAAAATAGCCACTGCAGCAAATACAGTTGCTTATCTAAGGTAGAACTTACTGGCCATGATCATATTGAGTCAGCGAATTCCATACCGCCCGCCATTCGCCCTCTTCGCGTGTGAAGGCATAGAGGTCTCGACCTGTATCCCTACGAACTTCTCCAGCTGTTTTCAGCTGTGCCTCAAAATGATAACTGGCTATCGCAGTATCGCCCCAGATTTGAGTTTGATAGTCGGAATCTTTGAATTTTTGAATGTCAACATTCCGGTGAAACTCCCGGTAGTGTTGAATAGACTGATCACGCCCTTCCTTGCGTTGTCTAAACTCTGGACCTTCAATTACCATATTGGTGTGAAAGTGTTTTTCCAATTCCTTAAAATCCCCATGAGTACAAGCCGCAACAATACTCTTAAGGGTTGATTCAACAGCTTTATGATCTACTTGTTTGGTGGTCATAGCGTTATACCTTTGCGTTCTTTGATAGTGTATGGGAACTAAAGCCCTTTTCCAGCAATAATATTCTTAGAGGCACTGCCATTTTACTGTAAATAAAGGCCACGAAGTATTAAAGGCTTTTAACCTCTAAGATTTACCCCCCAGTTGGGGGATGGCCTCCATCCCCTCTATTATTATAAGGTGTCTCGATATAACATTTCTGTTAACAGGTTTATCTAATGTTCAGATTAATTTCTTTTTCATACTTTGCTTTTTTTGCATTATTTGGCGTTTCTGCAAGCGTGCAAGCGAATAATACCGTGATTGTCATCCCTTTAGGTGACACACCTAAACCTGTCGCCCCAATTAAACGTGACGATGCACCTCGCTCTGATTATTTTGTTCACTCTGATACAGTAGTTGACCTTGTTACCAGGTTGGAATGGCAAAGAGACCTAGCGACTAATGATTTTGGAGCCAGTCTGCCAATGCAGTGGCAGGAAGCCATTTCATACTGCACGAGTTTATACCTTCGAGGTCATTCAGATTGGCGCTTGCCGGAAATCAATGAGCTTATGTCATTGGTTGATTATTCACGCCGGGCACCGGCCATTTCTGTCAATGCATTTCCAGGTAGTCATGGTAATGGCACGACTCAAAGGGGATTCTGGTCAAAAACAGACTTTTCAATAAATTCATATCACGCCAAGGCATTGGAGTTTGTTGAAGGTCGTATTTTCTTTGATCCCAAAACATCGGGGATTCATTACACACGTTGTGTACGCGCTGGACGCTCGTCCGGACCGTTATGGCGTGAAAATAATAACGGAACCTTAACGGATGTGGCATCAGGCCTGACCTGGCAACAACAAGCAACACTAGAGGAAATCAATTGGGAAGATGCACAGACATATTGTGAGACTTTACAACTTAGCAGTAAAAGTAATTGGCGGATGCCGACCTTAAAGGAGTTTGCCTCACTCACTCGTGAAGGTCCACTTTCACCGTTTACATTCGATGACGATGACAACTGGTGGACCGCCCAGACCAATGTCAGCAGCACACCAGAAGCATGGCAGGTACGCTGGGGAATTGGCATACTGATTCAAAAAAATAAGAATACAACCATGGATAACCACGTTTTGTGTGTCAGTGGTTAAGCTTGATTTTACCTTTGGGAACTCAGGTATAAATCAATGAATGAATAAAAATGTTCATAATACATTCACTTTTTGTTGAAATACTCCTAAGGGTACTTGGAACTAACGAATAGCCAATTATTCGCCCCAACTGAACGAGTTATGCCCAATTTTTCTTTCGCCTCTGAGTTTTGCCGTAGTCTCTAAGAATCTCCTTGTTTGAGACAACAGCGCCAGGAATCTTCGACAATAAAAAGTATTCCTTCATCCAGAAAAAAGCCCTATTATTAGACTTCTATAAATGAAAGAGACACTTTATGGACCTCCATCTTAAAACAAATCTATTGTTGCCAACAGCCCTGCTTACGCTTGCTTCTTCAGTGATCCTCGCTGGTGAAGCTGACGTTATCAAAGTAGAGGCCAAGTGCCAGACCACCTGCACCTTTCACGTCACCCTCGAACATGCTGACACAGGTTGGGAACATTATGCCAACAAGTGGGATGTGTTAACTCCAGACGGAAAGGTCATTGCCACTCGTGTGTTGCACCACCCGCATGTTAACGAACAGCCGTTTACGCGCTCATTAAGCAATGTAACTATTCCACAAGGTGTCCAGCAAGTTGAGATTCGTGCACATGACTCTCAACATGAATACGGTGGAAAGACCATTATTGTCGACCTTGATTTATAAAACAGGCCGACAAAGTCTGCATCAGCTATAAAGTGTTACTACCTCATCAGGAGACTGACGCAAATTTTTCAGCAGGTATTCTTGAATCACTAACCCAGTCAAGGCGCATGTTTTCACTTTCAAAAGTGTTTCCATCTTTGTCGACAAAGAAACGCCCGAAGGCAACCGAATCTTTAACAATACTGGCAGAACCTATTCGGGTATATTCAAAAATGATGCTTTTTGAAATACGCGCTCCCTCTCGAATATGACAACCATGCCCAATCCAGGTAGGGCCAACGATCATCGCACCAGCCTCAATGCGAGTTCCACTGCCAATATAAACGGGTCCCTGAATTTCACATTGGTCCCAGTCAATGCTGACATTTAAGCCAACCCAGACTCCCGGACGAATTTCAGTGCCCGGCATCGGGATCGTGCGCAAATCACCTTGCATGATTTTCTGGTTAGCTTCCCAATAGTCACTGATTCGACCAATGTCTATCCAATTAAAGGGTAGATTAATCGCATTGAAGGGCAAGCCCTGTTCCACGATCTTAGGGAATAGTTCTCCGCCAATATCATATTCAACATCCGATGGAATCAAATCGAGAACTTCTGGTTCAAAAATATAGATGCCAGTATTCACCTGATTGGACAAGGCTTCTTCAATAGATGGTTTTTCCTGAAATGACGTGATGCGACCAGTTTCATCGCTGACAACAACGCCATAATTAGACACTTGATCTTGCGACACTTCCAGAGTACAAATACTGGCAACAGCACCACTTTTCCAGTGTTCACGCACCGCTTTAGTCAAATCCAGATCAATCAATGCATCACCACAAACAACTAGAAATGTATCATCAAAAAAGCCACTGAAATCATTAATACGCTTCAAACCGCCTGCCGATCCCAGAGCGGTAGACTGGATTTCTCCATCTTCGATATGGCCTTCAAATGAGTAACCAATTTCAACCCCCCAGCGTTCGCCATTACCAAAGTAATGTTCTATTTTTTCCGGCAAATGGCTCACATTGACCATAACTTCATCAAAACCATGTCGGGCCAGTTCTTCGATCAAGTATTCCATCACTGGCTTGCCAATAATTGGAATCATTGGCTTCGGCATTTCATAAGTCAAAGGCCGCACTCGTGTGCCTTTGCCTGCGGCAAGGATCATTGCTTTCATTATCAGCTTACGTAATATAATCGGGCCTATAGTATAAGGCACCTATATTGATTGGACAATTATTCTGCCAAGACTTCTACAACATTGAATGCACTACTCATTTTCACCCATCTTAAACGAATCCCTTTTTCCTAAACAGACAAGTTCGACAACCGCTCCCACATAAACTGAGCTACGACTCCAACCTCCACATTACGTCGACGAATTTGATACAGATGAGAATCACGTGTTGGAAAAGCTTCCAGATTAAGTTCAACTAACTCTCCGTGCTTAAGCTCGTCTTCAATCAAATATTCCGGAATCCCGCCCCAGCCCATTCCTGCAAGCAATATCTCTTTTTTCGCCGCAAAATCTGACACTGTCCAGCGCAACCCACCCGGCAACAAATCCCGACTCTGCGAAAAGGCATCGCTTCCACTCCCGGACACAACTATTTGAACATAAGCCTGCATCTCAGCAACCGTTTTCATATGATGGGTTTGCGCTGGCTCATAGTCTGGATGAGCAACGGGAATGATTCTTACGGTTGAAAAAGGCAATGCCTCAACCTGATCAACTGGTACCCCATCCATAGTTGTAATGATAATATCAGCTTGGTCACGCATCAAACGTTCAAGCGGACCACCCATCGTTTCGGTCGACAGACGGATATGAGTTGTCGGATATTCAACACTGGCAGCACCAATTATCGATAGAAGTGATTTCACAGGATATGTTGCCGTAACCGCAAGAAAAACCTCTGCTTCTTGACTCGCATTCAGTTTTTTTGCCGTGCTGTGCAAGGCTTGCATCTGCTGTAATACTCGAATGGTTTGCCGATAAAAAACATCACCAGCGGCAGTAAGTTTAGGTCGATAACCCTGCCTTGATAACAACACAATACCAACTTCACTTTCCAATTTCTTCAACATATGGCTGATGGCTGACTGCGATTTATGCAAGCTTTGAGCTGCTCCGCGGAAAGTACCTTCGGTGACAATTGCATGCAAAACAATTAATTGTTCGTGAGTCATCGTTCAAGCTCCTTTAATTCCAAAACGATCACTATAATAGATCAAAACAATGAATATTAGATATTATTTTTAGATCGAATGATTTGATAATCTATTTGACCTGAACACAATCTCTAACCAAGAGGAAATATCAATGAAACTATTTTATAAACCGGGCGCCTGCTCTTTAGCCTCCCATATCATTCTGCACGAAATTAACAAAACGGCTGAATTGGAACAGGTTAATACTCAAACGGGGCTCACAGAACATGGATTGGACTATAGTACAATCAACTCCAATGGTTACGTTCCGGCTTTACAACTGGATTCCGGTGATATCCTTACAGAAGGCGCTTCGATACTGCAATACCTGGCTGATCAACACCCTGACAGTAATCTCGCCCCAGCTTATGGCACCATCGCACGAGCCAGATTACAGGAATATTTGAACTATGTGAGTTCAGAATTGCATAAAGCATTTGGCCCTTTATTTTCCGATTCTTCGTCTGAACAAGACAAGCAACAAGCGAAACAAAATGTAGCCAATAAATTTAACTATCTGGAAAGACTACTCGAAGATAATAAACCCTTTTTGTTAGGTGACAAATTTTCAGTCGCTGATGCTTATTTATTTGTGGTGAGTAACTGGTCTAACTTTGTTGGGATAGAGTTAAAACAATGGCCAACAATCTTAAACTATGTAAACCGCATTGCCCAACGCCCTGCTGTCACGGCAGCTATGCGAGCAGAGGGTTTAATTGATGCATAGGCAAGAACAAGTCAACGCAAGTCATTTCAACGAAATTGAAGTCGTATTAAACGATTATTTTACAGGACTTTACCATGCTGATAGCAGTGTGCTTGCAAGCGTATTTCACCCTGATGCGAGATATGTCAATACGGTTATAGGTGATTACATGAACTATTCCATCACAGAATATTTTGACATTATCGATCGCCGAACACCGCCTTCTGCAAACGCAGAAGCTCGTGCAGATCAGATTATTTCTATTGAGTTGGGCAGTCCATCAATGGCATTCGCAAAAGTCTCAATGATGATGTTGGGCCGCAGTTATCTCGATTTTCTGACTTTGATCTGTGATGGCGGACAATGGCAAATACTATCCAAAGTTTTTTCTTATCAACCCAACCAAGAACAGGAGGCCTGAATGCCTTACGTCAACATCAAAATAACTCGAGAAGGAGGCCCTGATGACACAGGCCCCAGTGCTGAACAAAAAGCTGAACTTATCAAAGGAACAACCGAACTGTTAGTCAAGGTACTTAACAAACACCCTTCTACTACTTTTGTTGTTATAGATGAAGTCGCTTTAGAAGATTGGGGTATTGGTGGCTTGCCAGTACCAGAGTATCGAAAAACGATAACTCAATAAACAGAACTAAAGAGGCAGGAATAATGACGATTCCTGCCTCTATTATTGGTTTACGGATTCAGCCCCCCTCTTTTTCAAAAACGAGGTTGCCATCCTTTAAAACTACATTAATTTTATCGCCAGGTTGTATTTCAGCCGACAGAATCAATTGCGCTAGAGAATTTTCCAACAAAGTTTGAATAGCCCGTTTTAAGGGCCTGGCGCCATAAACCGAGTCAAAACCCTGAGTTGAAATGTTGGCCAAAGCCTCGTCACTGACTGACAACTCGATATTTTGTTCCAACAATCGTTTCGCCAACACCTTTATCTGAATAGCAGCTATCTGGCTGACATGCTCCTGTTTCAAGCCATGAAACACAACGATATCATCCAGACGATTGATAAACTCTGGTCTAAAGTGTGCAATCACACTGTCCATCACCCCTGATTTCATGGTGGCGTAATCAGCATCTGGTTCAATCTGAATAGTGCTGGATCCCAGATTAGAGGTCATCACAATCACTGTATTCTTGAAATCAACTGTCCTGCCTTGACCATCAGTCAAACGCCCATCATCAAGTACTTGAAGCAAGATATTGAACACATCAGAATGTGCTTTTTCCACTTCATCCAACAAAATAACGGAGTAAGGTTTTCTGCGCACCGCTTCTGTCAGATAGCCACCTTGCTCATAGCCAACATAGCCTGGAGGTGCTCCAATCAACCGAGCCACGGAATGTTTTTCCATAAATTCAGACATATCAATGCGAATCAAGGCGTGTTCGTCATCAAATAAAAACTCAGATAATGCCTTGGTCAACTCAGTCTTTCCGACACCGGTAGGCCCCAGAAACAGAAAAGAACCATAAGGCTTGTTCGGATCAGAAAGACCAGCTCGCGAACGTCTGATTGCATCAGAAACGGCACTAACCGCCTCTTTTTGCCCAATCACTCTGGAATGCAAACGACCTTCCATTTCCAATAGTTTTTCTCGTTCACCCTGCAACATTTTTGCGACTGGAATTCCGGTCCAATGTGAGACAATTTCAGCAATTTCAGCTTCAGTCACCCGATTGCGCAACAAGTGAGCCTCATCGGCATTCTTCTCTGCCTGTTGCGCATTAAGCAGTTGTTCTTCCAGCTCAGGGATACGCCCATATTGCAGCTCTGACATTTTCGCCAGATCGCCATCTCGTCTGGCAGCTTCCATCTCAATCCGCAAGGCATCCAATTCTTCTTTGATATGCTGAGCACCTTGTAATGCCGCTTTTTCAGCATTCCAGATTTCTTCCAGACCAGCATACTCTTTTTCCAATTCAACGATGTCACCTTCAAGATCAGTCAGTCGCTTTTTGGATGCTTTATCCGATTCTTTTTTCAAGGCTTCACGCTCGATTTTCAACTTAATCAGTTTACGATCCAGCTTGTCCATAGCCACTGGCTTGGAATCGATTTCCATACGAATGCGACTGGCCGCTTCATCAATTAAATCAATGGCTTTATCCGGTAAATTACGATCGGTGATATAGCGATGCGACATAGTTGTAGCCGCAACAATGGCCGGGTCGGTGATGTCCACTCCATGGTGCACTTCATATTTTTCTTTTAATCCACGTAAAATCGCAACCGTATCTTCAACCGTTGGTTCATCAACAGTCACTTTCTGGAAACGTCGTTCCAAAGCCGCGTCTTTTTCAATGTATTCTCGATATTCATCAAGAGTAGTGGCACCGACACAATGCAATTCACCACGTGCCAGTGCTGGCTTTAACATATTACCAGCATCCATTGCACCATCAGCTTTACCAGCTCCCACCATCGTATGCAGCTCATCAATAAACAAGATGATCTGCCCTTCTTGTTTAGACAATTCTTTCAAGACCGCCTTCAAACGTTCTTCAAAATCCCCTCGAAACTTGGCACCAGCCAAGAGCAAGCCCAGATCCAAAGACAATACCCGCTTGCCTTTGACGCCTTCAGGAACTTCACCGTTGACTATACGCTGTGCCAGGCCTTCGACGATAGCCGTTTTACCCACTCCTGGTTCACCAATCAACACCGGATTATTTTTCGTGCGTCGCTGCAAAACCTGAATAGTACGGCGAATTTCATCATCGCGGCCAATAATGGGGTCAATTTTGCCTTGCTCTGCTCGAGCAGTCAGATCGATAGTATATTTCTGCAAGGCTTGCATCGTTTCTTCGGCATTGGCATCATTAATGGATTCACCACCACGCACTTCATTGATCGCCTGTTCCAGAGCGGCGGCTGAAACGCCATTCTTGATCAACAATTTAGCAACAGCATGCTTGCCGTCCTGCATCAGAGCCAGAACAAATAAATCACTGGAGATATATTGATCGCCCCGTTTCTGCGCCAGCTTATCAGTCAAATTCATTAAGCCATTTAACTGTTTGGACACATGCACTTCATTATCTGAACCTTGAACAGATGCCAGAGCATCTATCATCTCACCCAGCTTCTGTTTCAACGGTCCTACCGTTGCTCCAACTTTTGCCAACAATCCATTCAGACTGTTACCTTCCTGATTCAATAAAGCACTAACGATGTGCTCCGGTTCGATAAACTGATGATCCTTGCCCAATGCCAGGCTCTGCGCATCAGCATAGGCTAATTGAAATTTTGAAGTTAATTTATCAAATCGCATAACATTGACCTGTTTTAATGATTAATACCGTTATTAAATGGGTATGGAAATTGGGCTTTCAAGTCGTAATGGTTTTAGCTTACACTTCGTTTTTATTATTCAATTGATCCAGATCAAATCATGATGCCCAAACAACCACGACAAGCCATAATTACCCAGGATGTATTGCAATGCATTGAAGAAGACGTCAAACAAGGCGACCTGACAGCCCAGTTGTTACCGGTCAGCGCCACTATTGATGGCAAAATTATCAGCCGTGAGTCAGGCATTATCTGTGGTCTGGCCTGGGCAGAAGAAGCATTTCGCATCATCGACAAAACCATCGAAGTTGACTGGCAGGTAAATGACGGTGATGCGGTCCATGATCAAACCGTATTGTGCAAATTGCAAGGCAATGCCCGCCAGATTCTAACAGCAGAACGTCAGGCACTGAATCTGTTACAGACCTTATCTGGCACCGCTACTGTTGCCAGGCAATACGTGGATGCCATCAAACATACCAAAGCAAAACTACTCGATACACGAAAAACCATCCCAGGTTTGCGTGATGCCCAGAAATACGCGGTTCTATGCGGTGGTGGCAACAATCACCGAATGGGTCTGTATGATGGTATTTTGATCAAAGAGAACCATTTACGCTGTGGTAAAAGCCTCACTAATGTGGTCAAAACAGCATTAAATTCAGTGCCAGAAGGAACTCTGGTAGAACTTGAAGTTGAAACCATAGAACAAATGCAACAAGGCATAGATGCCGGTATTCAGCGAGTTCTTCTCGATAATTTCACATTGGAAGAACTCAAAGAAGCCGTTGCAATCAATGCAGACCGTATCGACCTCGAAGCCTCTGGTAATGTGGCCATTGATACTATTGCTGCCATTGCTGAAACCGGTGTGGACTACATTTCCAGCGGCGCAATAACCAAGCATGTTCGTGCTCTGGATTTATCCCTGTTATTTGATCTAACAGTTTAAAAAATCATGGCAAAACCAGCCATCACCTTGTATAAACAATAAGTTACATGCTATAACCGCTGTTAATTATTACCCATTGGTATCAGTTAAAACACTACGATAAAACACAATGCAAACAACAGCTTTTCTCATATTCCTGATTGTATTTATGACAGTGGGGTTTCTGTCAACACGAGGAAGGAAAAGCAATTCAACAGAGTATCTTTTGGCCGATAGAGAAACTCCCGCTATCCTTGTTGCATTATCAGCTGCTGCCACCAAATACAGTGGTTATATGTATATCGGTCTTATCGGCTATATATACACCTTTGGCTTGTCTGCTATCTGGATTGTTCTGGGCTTTATTACGGGTGATGCCATTGCATTGTTCACAGTTCAAAAAAAACTCCGACAGGAAACCGCTCGAACCAATGCCTTGAGTTTTGCTGATCTGATCAGCCGCTGGCATTATGGTGACTACCGTAAACTGAAACTGGCAATTGGCATCGTTTCACTGGTGTTTCTATCGACCTACGCCGCAGCTCAATTCAATGCTGGCGGCAAGGCTCTACAGGCACTGTTCGGTTGGGATTATAGAGTGGGCTCTGCTTTGGGTGCTCTGTTTATTTTGAGCTACAGCCTGACCGGCGGCTTGCGAGCATCCATCTGGACAGATGTCGTACAATCAGTTGTTATGATCGTAGTGCTGGCGATGTTATTCAGCGCCGTTTTGAATAGCATTGGCGGCACATCTGAGTGGCTTGCTCAACTCGCCACAATTTCACCCTCCTACTTGGATCTTGGCTACGAGCGTTTCGGCTCAATAACAGCATTATTGTTGTTTGCATCGGGTTGGCTATTTAACGGTATTGGCGTTGTTGGGCAACCACATATCATGGTTCGCCTGATGGCAATGAACCCTTCTGCCAGTTCATTGAAAGCCGGTATTTATTATTTTTTCTGGAGCGCTTTATTTCTTGCATTGGTTATTGCTGTCGGCCTCTCCACTCGTCTGGTTCTTGGCGATTTAAATAATTTTGATGCAGAACTGGCCTTGCCCCACCTGGCACAAGCGCTATTGCCCAGTTTGGCCGTGGGTGTGATGCTGGCAGGTATATTTGCTGCCGTCATGTCGACAACCGACTCTCAAATATTGAGTTGTTCTGCTGTGTTAAGTGAAGATTTCAAGATCGCCAGAAGCGTCACCAGCAAACGCTTAGTGACACTGGTGGTTACCTGTTTTTCGCTGATGATAGCCTTATTCGCTTCCAGTAATGTATTTACTCTGGTGGTCTTTGCCTGGTCAGCATTAGCTACGGCCATAGCACCACTGGTTATAGTCCATGCTCTGGGTCAGAGGCCTTCAGAGAACTTGGCCTTGACTATGATGGCTGCCGGCCTGGCAACTGGTTTTATCTGGCGCAGCGTCGGTTTAAGCAGTGCTATTTATGAATGTCTGCCTGGTATACTGGCTGGACTGTTAGTGTTTTTGTCAGGATCATTTCTGATCCCGACAAAAACATCTCTCAAAACACCCTAAACTATTATGGGTTCAACCAATTTTGTGGACTGTTAGGGTTCACACTTTCCTGTTGACTTTGGACCACTCCCACAGAATTATTAATATCCCTTTCTCGATTGACTTGATTGGTCTGTTGAGCAATGTCATGGGGGTTCACTATGGGTGCCCCGATTTGGTTACCATGCAGGTAGACGGGTAAGCCCAGGTTGCCATAACCATTCACCAAAATACCATCTTCCTGATAATCGTTAATGACATTATTCTCGACATAAACGCCTGTTCCCCCCACCATGATGCCGCTGGCAAAGGCTCTGCGGCCGGAACCCACATCATCAAACACGGATTTCAACACCTGTTCCACACGGTTATTTTCAACCCAGATGTTTCTTGGATCTCCAGGCCGGTGATTATTTGATGGATTAGACCCACGCCCACCTTCAACGGTTATAGCCGCTTGGTTGAATTGAGTATAAAGAGGTGAGCCGGGAGTAATATTATGAACATAGTTGCCACGAACTGTACTATCAAATACTTCTGGCTTGATATTAATCCCTTCGCCAAAACCACAATTGAAGACTTCATTATTCTCAATCCATACTCGAACCGTTTCATCTGGGAAGTCTTGTGAACCGCCAGTACCCACATAAATGCATTCACCCCATTGAGGATTACTCTGCCCTGTATTGAATATTCGGCTATTAAGTATATCGACATCAGATGAATTCTTGTTGACATGAATCCCTGATTGCAGAGGCAAAGAAACATCGACGTTATCCACGATCACATGATCGGAACCCGAAATTGACAGGCTGAACAAGCCCCTTTGAACAGATACATCACGAATAGCAACATAACTGGAACTACGAATATCAAGCGATGAGGTACAGGCACGAGGTTCCCCATCAGATGAGTCATCCTCAAAAACAACGAGAGAGTTATCACCCTCTACCCCTTCAATCAATAAAGGCGAAGCCTCACTATAACGACGGTTTTCCAATCGAAAACACGTATAGACGCCAGCTTGCAGCGATATGATGCCGCCGTCACTCAACTCATTGACCGCAGCATTCAACTCAGCCGTATTAGACACCTGTATTCGTGACGGTAAAATATCGACGGCATCAGGCCAGACACGAACGCCGTTATCATTATAAAAATTCAAGCGTTGCCAGACATAATCATTCAATGCAGAAAACTCATTAGCAATAGTTAAATCTATCTGACTGGGAACAGTATAAGAATCGATAACCGGTTGACCAAATAGTGCTTGATAGGTCACCAACCCAGCTAGAAAATACAGATCTGGTGTGCCATGTGGCGCATTATCGTCATACAATTCCTGCCAGGCCATTTGCGATGTCTGCAGCGCCGAATTGGTCATGATATCAGAAATAATAGGCCCAACAGGTATCATCAACAGCTCAATGTCTGGGCGCTGTTCCGCAATGATATTCTGATAGTTCAAGAACCATTGGTGATAGTCACCGAGCTGTAAAACATGATAGTCATCCCATTGCTCACGATTCAAAATATCGGCAATGGCTTCTGGCCAGTGTTCATAAATGATAACAGGAACGTCGGGTTGCCGAACTGCAATATCGTCGATCACGCGATAAGTATCATCCAGATAAGTTTGCGATACCTCATTGCCGCCCCGACCAAAATTATTTGGCATGATGATGATATTATCCAGCTCAACTTCCTCAAAGGTCGCGCGATACAATGGATTGGGCCGGTTAATATCTCCATCAATATATGGATCTTCCGACCAGAGATCTTCGCTGTTCAATGACCCCAACCATGGTCTTGGAGGCAATTCATGATAATCCAGTTGACCGAATTGACCGCTCCAGGCATACGTTGTATTACTTGCACTGGCAAAGTCACCAACCCAATAGCCCGTGACCGCATTGGTCGCACCATTATGGTCCCACAGGGAATGATTGAATGTAAATTGACGCACACTGTCCACTGCATTCGGCAAATCTCCAATATCACCTCTGACAACAACGAACAAAGATGCATTCGCCATATTACCCGCGACATCTGCAGCCGAGTAGCTGACACTGTAATTTCCAGCAACAGAGGTATCAACAGTATTGGTTTCAGTGACCGCAACCGTACCATCAACATCATCCATTGCTGTCGCAACAGGCACAATAAATCCATCATTGAGATTGAGCACAATGCTCTGTCCATTGGTATATCCGTCAATGCTGATCACAGGCGGCGTGGTATCACCCGGTGTATTATCACTCACAACAACCGTTAACATAGCTGTTGCTGTATTGCCCGAGGTATCGCTGGCCGTATAATTCACCATATAGCTTCCAACTAGTGAGGTATTAACATTGTTTGTTTCACTCACTGCCACAGAACCATCCACAGCATCAATAGCTGTTGCTGCAGGTGCTATGAACGCATCACCTACTGTGAGATTTATAGTGTCACCGCTGATATGACCAGCAATCGTAATCACTGGAGCAATCGTATCGCCTGGTTCAGAACCGACAACAACAGTCACCCCACCCCAAGCCATCAGCTCATAGTCACCGCCGTCTTTGCCATCAGATAATGTATAAGTGAACTGACCATCACCAGTGCCATCAGGTGTAAACTCTATGGTTCCTCCTGGAGTGGGAAAAGATTCGACCAGACCTTGAGCTGATTTTAAAACAACAGTGCCTCCGATCCAATCATCCACAAATAGCATAATCAGACGATCATTTTCAGCGTCGGTGTCATTAGCCAGCAAATCGTCAGAACGTATAACCAGAGGCTGGCCAACAACAGCACCGGTGACCGTATCATCAAAGGCAATTGGAGGGGTGTTAATACCCGAATCATCCGCTACTTCGACCAGCAATGCTGCTGTTGCGGTATTTCCCGCTGTATCCGTAGCAGAGTAATTCACGCCATAAGTTCCTGCGGTTGATGTGTCAACATTGCTGCTCACAGCAACATTGACAATACCATCAATATTGTCTGTCGCCGTTGCTGATGGAACCGTAAAAGAACCACCCGTAACTACATTGACCGTATCGCCATCAACCAGACCTGTAATCGTGATGACTGGCGCTATTGTATCAACAGGAGTACCTTCAGCCACAACCACTGTCAGCATTGCCGTAGCTGTATTGCCAGCAGCGTCTGATGCAGAGTAATTCACAGCATAGGTGCCAGCCGTGAAACGATCCACAGTATTGTTTTGACTGATAGCAACCGAACCATCAACATCATCAATTGCTGTCGCCGCAGGCACAGTAAAGGCATCACCAACAGTCAGGTTAATAGTGTCAGCATCGTTATAGCCATCAATGCTGATAACAGGTTCAACCGTATCTATCGAACCAGAGCCGACGATAACAGTAACCTGTCCCCAGGCCATCAACTCATAATTTCCTGCGTCATTGCCATCGGACAGAGTATAAGTAAACTGACCATTGCCCGTGCCATCGGGAGTGAATTCAATAGTCCCTCCTGGTGTCGGAGGGTATTCAATTTCTCCCTGAGCTGACCTCAAGACCACGGAACCGCCCGTCCAGTCATCCACTAAGATCAGAGAAAGTGGGTCATTTTCATTGTCGCTATCATTGGCCAAAAGGTCATCTGTGCGAATTATCGTGACTTGTCCGGCAACTGCATTGACGATGTCATCATTCGCCTGTGGCGGAGTATTCGGCGTTTGAGCAGCACTGACTAATGACGCCAACAAAGCCATCACAGCAGTACCGGTTAAAACTGATTTCTTCAATATTTCCATTATCCTTTTCCAGTAACATAGGGTTTAAAGAGATAGCCGGTCATTACCCCATACCAGCTAGAGCCACAGGTATAATACGCCGCTGGGCTTTTCTGGAAACAGGACATATTGCGCCATCTTCAAGGCAAATCGTGCCATGTCAGAACATAACAACACGGCTGAAAAAACGCTCACGTCCATGTGAGCTAACAACAAAGGTTCATTTAAACACCAATAAATAAACCTTAATATTTCGATTCCCTATATCACGACAATCAGCCCCTGATATCTACCTTTTAGCAAAGAAGCAATTCAAGTTGAATCAGGTTTGAACTGATTGAAATAATTACAAACAAACTAATGACATTACACCACTGAGAGTTCTGACAGGAAAACAAATCCCATCATCTCCAATAGAATTCCTGCTCGCTATGGTCAATTCAAAGACATCCGTCATCTGATTATTATCACCATCACTTGCAACAACAATGATGCTTACCACCCCTTCCATAAGTGGTGTTCCTCGCAGCGAATTGTCATTAGAATCAAATACCATCCAATCCGGTAAATTCTGGATTGAGATAGTCAAATTATCGCCATTAGGATCTGTAAAAGTAGTTTCAGGAATAACAAAATGATACATAGACCCTACCGTTGCATTCTGATCCGATAGAGGATTTATAAGCTCTGGGCTTATTTGCGGCCATACAGCATCATCTTCGATGAACGCTGCGCGATCAATCGACAACAAATACTCTATCAGATCACTGCGTTGTGAAGAATTCAGAGAAACACTATGAGCCCCACGATTAAGCACATCTGACAGCGTGGCAGCACTGCCATCATGAAAGTACGGCGCTGTCTCCCATAACTCAACCAGAGCGGGCGTTCTCACGGCGCTAAACAAGCCAGACAGTCGACTACCAGATGCAACCGTCAAAGTACCCACGTCGTGGCGTTGGCCGTCTCTGAATGCAGATCCACTATGGCACTCAACACAAGCCTCAGCACGAAATAAGGCCAGGCCTCTCTGAGCACTCTGAGTCAAACCGCCTGTATCAGTTCGAAACGGAGACCTTTGCAGGCTGTTCTTACCCAGACTATTGATATATGCGGCTAAAGCATCTAGATCTGCTGACCGGTCAGCCATATCAACATTCAAGGGAGACTCACCATTAAACGTGCGCCCAGGAACAAGGCCTTCGCCGCCATTAAGCTGTTCCATCTGCAATTCAAAGTCTTGAACTTGATCAAAATTGCCAGACCAATGCAAATCGCCAAACCGAGTTCCCTTTGTACCGTTTAAAGACAAGGTGTTGCGCAAACCTTCCCCCAGACTGGTCAAATCCCAAGTCATGCCATCCTGCCCACCATCGGCGTGGCAACTGGCACAACTAATATATCCTTCATCGCCCATTTGCGGTTGACTGGAATGATAAAAAACCCGTAAACCCTGCTTTTCCTGTTCACTGAGAACCTCATTGGCGACTGTATTAATCTCAAGGGTGCGTGAACTTCTGGTGCCATCATGCATATACGGTGCTACATCAATGGCACTGACAGAGCGATCAGTAAAATTCTTGACATAGAGTGTTCGCAATGTGGCGCATGTGCTTCTGGGAGCAAATCCGGTATTGAATTGTGCACTGGTGTTCAAAACATCATTTTGTACCAACACAACATTATTGCCACGTAAACTGATCACCCTATGTTCACCATCAGCCAGATAGCTGACAAAACTCGGGTCTGCGGCATTATCAAGGTCAATGGTCCCTTCCCTGGTTGATGTGTCAATATTCGCATCGCGGTTTTCAAGCAGATCAATAATCGCCAGCATAGGCCTGACTGTATTATCACTATCAAGAGCATTGCCATTACGGAATAAACCTCGGTCCACATTCGCCTTGATAGCCGATATATATGCGGTCTCACCATCTGGGGAGATCAGAATACTGGAAAGCATATTGGGCACACCGGAACCATGGTCCAAGTCATCTGCCACCTCCACTTTATTGATTCGGATAGTCCGAGTCAGAGACATCATGCCAGCAGTATTGATATCATAGACCTCGCCGTGGTCGGCTGCCGATATAAAGCGGGTAATCAGCAATCGTCCTTCGTACAAAGCCATGGCTCGAGGCTTGACTCCAACAAACAAACGCGACAACACAGAGCGTGTGGCAACATCGATTTTTAGAAGCTCTCCAGTGCCATACAAAGAAACATACAAAAACTCACCGTCAAAAACCGAAGCGATTGGCTGAGAGCCATAGCCCGTGTTAATGGAAAAGCGTTCATTACCATCTGCCCCGAGAAACACAACGATATCATCACCGCGATAGGTAATCGCATAAAGTCCATCCGCATAAGCCACTGATGTTGGTTCTTTATATCCCAGAGTAATCTCTCGGTGTAGCTGGGCACTCAGAACAAATGTTTCCTCCTCCAGATCAGTGTCAATAATGGTCACACTGTTATTATCTGGATTGACCACCCAGAGATTATTCTCGACGGATTCTGCAAGGCAGCTCATTTCGGATGATTGGTTAGGATAATAAGTCGGCCCATCATAGGTGGGAGCTGGCGTGGTATCAGGCGGAGGCGGCACGATAACAGTCTCCCCGGTGGCAAAAATAAAGGAATAATCATCCATGGTATTACCCGCATAATCCTGAATGCCAGACAATTCAACACGGTAACTGGTGTCAACGATCAGGTCTTCATTTGGCCAGATAGCCAATGTGCCTGTGTGCGTAAACTGAGATCGAAACTCAATGGCCTGCACCTCGTTGCCACTGTTGTCCAGCCGGACTACACGAATCCCGTTCACCAGAGTTTCTGAACGCAGTGTTTCCGGGATATGCACATGAATATAGGTATCAACAGGCACATCCACCTGGTTAGCTAATGGGCGGTGTCCTGAAACAAAAGGAGGATTGGTATCGGCCTCATCGCTGGTGACGAAAAAACACATTCCCTGCTCGTTGATGCGTTCATCACGCTCGACATTGGTAATGGTGTATTGCTGCCCGGTAACCCCATTGGTAACAACATCGCCCACTTGAATCACTGACTCATTGGGAAATGGAGGCGAAATAATAGTCTGGCCCGGTCCATTCAATATAACCGGGTTAAAACCAACACCATTCTGGTTAGTATGCCATTGCCAATTTGTCATCGATCCGCCTGTGTAAGAGACAATAGAGTCCGTCACCCACCAATCGTACCCTCCCAGAACGCCAACCTGCCCTAATGGCCGGAAATACTGACTGCCATCGCAATGGTTGGCAATGTCATCAAACCGATACATAATTTGAGCCAATTCTGTTGCATCGATTGTATTGTCATCTGCATAAGCCTGTTCACAGGCTTCGATGTCCACCTTAAAATGATCCACAAAAGCATACTGATCCTGAAAGTTAACATACATAGGATCGCTGGAACCATCACCATCCAGAGGTGAGTCTGGGTCCAGATCGAAATACACTTCACAGGTCAGCCGGGGGTTGGCCGGGTCGGTGAAATCCACAACATACATTGCCGGATAGTCTCTATCAGGTGCATTATCTCGCTCTCTAGCAGCCCAGACCATTTTATTGGCCCCATATGGCTCAGCCCAATAACCACCAACGCTGATCGCCGACCCATCAGGCTCAGTTAAATTGGGTCTGAACTGACTGATCAAACGCGGGGTTATACCGTCCTTCAAACCACTTCGGTCATAAATAGCAATTCCGGTTGATTGTTGATCAGAGGCAACAATCAGCAATTCGCCAAGAAAAGAAGTAAAGCCAGTGACAGATGTCAGCCCTAGATGATCCCATTCTGTGATAAATGCACCCAACCATGGTGCTCCTTCATCTGTAGGATGCTCCGGTGTTGGAGAAAATGGGATTTGTGGATCACGAATCCATAACGGTCCGGGTTGAAAACCATATTCCCAGAAACCACGCGCAACATAAGGCGCAAACATACCGGAATAGCCCAAAGGTACCTGGTTGTCAGGCGTTCTATCTGCCGCTACAACCTGAGCATTTGAATCCGAACCTGTCGGATCAAACACAACATATTGAGGGTCAACAGCGTATAATTGCGCCTCATTACGCTCCTGATCCAATCGGATTACAGTGCCATGGGCATTAATCGGTTGGCCCGAAAAACAGGTTGGGCAAGTCAATGAACGAATGAACTGAGGATTGGTTAAATCAGACAAATCCCATGCTGTGGTTTCAAAGCGCCAACTAACGCCATTAGATGTGCTCCCAGGAGCTTCCGGTAAATTGATCAATACTGGCCCGATCATTGTCAGATCAGCTGTTCTGCCAAACTCAGTGCCCCGTTTAGCCAGAAAGTCTCCCTGTGACCCATAGTCGCGATTTTCAGGGTAGGACGCTGCCCAACCCGGCATTGTCGTACAGGCATAAAATAACAAAGAGAGTGTAATGTTGTGCAAATGTTTCACAGGTGAACTGATTCTGATTTTTTCCATTATTTGGGTTTCACTCAAGGTAATATTTCAACTAAACACAACGCCAACCCTGTAAACGGGTTGATTGCCTGTAAAATAATACGCCTGATTCAAATATGAAAAACAGGACAGATTACGCCATCATTTGGACATATCGTGCCATTCCAACCCAATATTACGAACTCCATTCCAGCAAAAAAGCGAGGCAACGATATGTTGCCTCGCCAATTACACGATTCTGCCCCAAGGGAGGTGGGCAGAAACAGTGTTCAAGTTGTGTTCTTATTCCAATCCGTAGAGTAGAAATGATTGTCCTTTGTGTAGTTCATCAATCTGCACCAGCAGGTACAGCACCCCGTTGCTGCAGCTCTAACCAAATATCATCGACGACTCGTTGATAATTATTTCTTATTCTTTCATGGACTAAAACTGGGACCTGGAAACCATCTGGAGCCTTAACTCCATAAGTTGTCATATATGTGACCAGAGCGGCAAGAAAGTAAATTGTTGCCCGGCCATGCGGCGCATTATCCTCATAAAGTTCTGTAATTGGAATCTGCCCAAGATCCGTGGTCGTCAATAAATGGCTAATGACAGGCCCTACCGGAATCATTCTGACATTAAGCGCTGGTCTGGCAGCAACAATTTCAGCCATATAATCCACCCACCATTGATGGAAAGTATTCAAAACTATGGCGTTGTATTCAGCAAATTGCTCTGAACTTGGTGGAAACGGCAAATACCCCATATCCGGCCAGTTTTCATAAATGTAGACATCAATCCCCGGTTCCTGTTGGTTCACCCAGTCTATAATGTCCAAAGTAGCCCCAAGAGGTGTAATATTATCTGGATTCACACCATCGTAAGGCTCTGTAGCAGGTTGATATTGAATGAAATTAGCCGCTGTGATCAACACAGTCGTAAAGTCACTATCAGCAAAACTAGCAGGCTCTTGCCAGACACCGGGCACACTATCAAAACCCCACTGGGGACTGGGAGGCAATTGGGCATGTTGCGGTAGAAAGCCATACTGACCGTCTGCTGCATAATCGTAGCCAGCAGTTATTGCCAATAACCTCATCCAATGTGGCACAGCCGTTTCATCACTTGGAACCGGTATTAATGGTGGGTCATGCACGATCAGACTATGACCAAAGATAAACGTTTTCATATCTGTTAACAGCGGTGGTGGCGGCACTACTGGAATCTGAGGACCATCCAGTAAAAATGTTAAAACAGAGTTTACCAAGTGAAAGTTGGCAGTTTGACCACTTGCAGCTGCAACACGATGGTTTGTTATTACAAAGCACGCTGAAATTAACAGTATTGAGAGCAACATTCTTGAGCACTTTTGTGACTTTTTACTATTCTGTACCATAAACATCATCTCATTGTTGTTGCTATTGATCGGTCTCCAGACATGACATGCAGGATACCGAGTTAGTGCTTTACTTCGACAGGACAAATTGCGCCAAAGTAGTGACCAATTATGCCAAAACATAATTCCCCCAATAAAATAAACTGGTGATCAATAAACGACCTACTCCCCCCTTCTTCATCCTTGAATTGCATCGACTATCTCAAAATGTTAGTTTTGAGCATACGACAATCACAACAACAGCATAGATAATGGAACTGAACAGGTAAAATTTCATGCTCCCCCAAGCAGCTCCAAAAAATGTATAAAGCGACCGTATATACTCATAAACTCTCCTTTTTTCAGCATTAAATAATGAAAAACCATATGGATAGATTAAGCGTGTTTGCAACGTCACGGGATAACAATTTTAATTTAATACGATTTGGTGCTGCCTTAGGTGTTTTTATCAGCCATTGTTTTCCTTTGTCAGGATATAGTGTGGGTGGTAAGCCTCAACTTCTAGGTTTTCTATCACTCAATGTCTTTTTTATTATTAGCGGATTTCTTGTAGCAAACAGCTATTTTAATAACAAAAGTACATTGGGCTATTTACGTGCTCGTGCCTTACGAATTTTTCCTGCACTTGTGTTCTCCGTTTTATGGTCGGTATTTATCGTTGGCGCTGTTTTTTCGACATTATCCATCACAGAATATTTAAGAGAATCAACCGTTTATGAGTATTTAATCAAAAACATATTATTAATATTACCCAGTACACCGGACCAATTACCCGGTGTTTTTTTAGAATCAAAATACCAGCCTATTGTAAATGCTCCCTTGTGGAGTTTACCTTATGAAATTTGGTGTTATATCATTTTATTGGTATTAGGGTTGATATCATCCGCTCATACTAATATGAAGCTCTTTACCCTTATTACCTTCATTTTGTTCATCGTGTCTTTCAGTATCTTTGTTGCAAATTACGTATTGCAAACAGATCAATACGCATTGCTTTTAGGAAAAGAAGCATACCGCTTAGGGGCTATGTTTTTAATGGGGGTTTGTTTGTATCTGTTCAAAGAAAAGATCAGACTTTCTCATCTCATTGCTTTTGGCATAGCAACATCAATCGCTATCAGTGCCTTATACAAACCAGCCTTTGTTGCTGTATTTTATGCATCATTCGGCTATCTAATTCTTTATTTAGCGTATATTCCCAAAGGGTCGATTAGATATTTCAATAAATTAGGTGACTACTCATACGGCATCTACATATTTGGATATCCTGTCCAGCAAGCTTTGGAACAAATAGCACCCAACTTATCGTTAGCGGCATTCTTTATTTACTCTTTTTCAGTAACATTAGCATTAGCGGTAACATCATGGCATTTGATTGAAAAAAGAGCGCTTGCTTATAAAGCTTAACGAAACACTCTAAAAATAAAAGTCACACTCCCCTGCACCATTATGTTTGGTTAATTGCACTGCTGATCCTCAAGTCTGATCTAAAATTAAGTTATCACTCCTGATCAAAAAATACATTTGGAAATCAGTACCTTATGCTGCAACACTAATATCAGTTTTTAAAGTCATTAAGGGTCATAAGTCTGATTATTTTTGATAAGTGCCATTATTAATCCAGTGCCAACTTATTAGCAATTCAATCGTAGAAATTTTGTATCACCTAATGCCTTTCATACAGATAATCCCATGACACCATTTAAGCAATATGAGTCCAATAGTGAGGAGATTAAAGTGAAAGCAGTGTTTTTTTCGTTTATAACATGGCTTGTTCTAATATCGACCCATTCAGCGGTTGCTGAAACCTATTGGGTTGCCACCAATGGTGATGATGACAATGGCTGTGTTGGTGAACTCAATGCCTGCAGGACCATTGCCAGAGCAGTTTCCCAAGCCAGGCAACCTGGTGATATTGTCAACATTAAAAGTGGTACCTATACCACGACATCAGCTGCGGCTGACTGTTCTTATTTCGGTGTCCCGGTATTTGCCTGTGTTAATGGCGATGGCATTCAGGAGCGCCCTATTACGATTCAGTCTGCACCTGGCAATACAGCTCCAGTCATACTCGATGGAGCAAGCAATTTAGCAGGTATACATCTGCTGGGCCATGACTACATTATCATTCAAAACCTAGAATTAGCTAACATGCACACTGTTGGCATTTATAACGGCGGTCCACCGGTGACCAATGTCAGTGACGAATCAGATTTTTCAGTTGGCGTGCAGGTACTCAACAATTACATTCACGATGTTAGGTCTGTAAACGCGGGCTCAAACCCTGGGGGTATCAGAATGGACAATGCGAAAGACTGGATAGTCAAAAACAACCTGATTCATACGGTCTGCGGTTTACCTGCCGAGGGCGGCTGTCGTTATATCAATGCAGGTTGTATTTATTCGTATTACATATGGAACGCTACGGTTGAAAATAATGAATGTTCCCACTCTGGCGCTTTTATTCACTGGAAAGACCACGTTCTCGATGCTAATGGCAACCCAACACTATTCGGTTCTCTGACTCGGTATAATCTGGGTTATAACCTGACCTATGGGTTCTATATAAGTCATGGAAACAGAGATCCTCAATCATCAAATCACTTCGTCACCCATAATATCTTTTATAATATAGACTCCGCGTGCATGTCATTAATTACCGATACAGCCAATGGTGCATTGAGTGTTAATTATGTGTTTGAACATAATATCTGTGATGGTACAGACGTTGGTATCTTGTCATTTTCAGCCCAGTTAAATCGATCAAGAGGAAACATTTTCTCAGATATAACAGGTTTTCCAGCACCAGGCATTGCCGATATTTATCGTTTTCGCACCAACGCAGGCTCTGAAAACACCCATGCCCAATTAGATTATTCTGATTACAATATTTTTGCGGATAGCAGCAATAACGTCCAAAAATTTCCACGCAGCAACATGAATGACCCTCACTCTACACATATCTACAACAGCTTAAGCACATGGCAAAATGCTCTATCGGCCAATAATGGCGGTGCTGCAAGTTTGACCATGGGGTCTCCTGACACCAACAGCATTGAAGTTCATTCGCAATCTTTGTTCGTTAATAATACAACCGCCCTTTCACGTGATTATCATTATGCCGATAATTCGCCTGCGATTAACTTCATGCCTGATGGCACAAACGCGGGACCTTATGAAATAGGCAATGAGGTTATAGGCCTGCTCGACAAGCCAGTAACAGTTACAAAAGACAAGAGCAGCATTCTAGACATACTTCCAAGTATTATCGCTCCGAGTTTAAAATTGCACTAGCAGTTCAAACCGAACACCCATAGACCGATTACTCACAGATAAAATCAGCAGGCAACCATATATTGTCTGGGAGAACACCCGGTCCAGCGTTTGAATGCTCTTTGAAATGCTCGATCATCAGCATAACCAATCAGATATGGGACGGATTGTGGCTTGCAATCCGCTTGTTGCAAATAGGAAATCGCCATATCTTTTCTAACATCATCCAATATACGCTGATAGGTTTCATCACTGTCTTTCAATTTTCGATGAAATGTGCGAATGCTGACGTTGTGAGCTTTAGCAACATCTCCAGCCGAAAAATCACCATGACATAAACGGCCAGCAATGGTACTGCGAACACTGGCCACAAAATCGACCTGCGAATCCAATTGCAGTAACATTTCATCACCCCTGGCACAAAGAATGCTGTAAAGATATTCATTAAACTTGGGATTTTTATATTCTAATAGTTCAGCGCTGTAGGCAATGCAGTTTTTCGGTTGGTCAAAGGCGATATTATTACCAAAATGTCTTTGATACAGTTTGTAACTGGCAGTTTTTTCATATTGAAAGGCCACTTCGATTGGAAAAATACGGCTACCGACGAAAGTACGAACCCAATTGAGGAAACCCGAAAATACCCTTTCGATTTCATAGCGATGAAAATACCCTTCCAGAATAGAATACGTCAGTGATACCGAGTCTTTGGAATTATCCAGCTCCAGAGAAATATGGTCAGCTAGAATGCGTGTGTATTTAACTTTATTATCAAAAGCTGTTTTCAAATCAGGGCTTGCGGCAAATATCAACCCGACAATGCCACGCTGGTATGGGTTTGATGACGAACCGATGTGCAAACCCATAGCCGACTTTTGCAGCAATGTTTCACCAGCACGCCATAACTGCAAATGCTGATCAACAGGGAAACGGCCTTCTGCGTCTAATAATTGCTGCCAACGTACACCGGATTCATGCTGCAACCGTTTTTTATCAACTCCATTATTAATTAATACATCAAATAGTTCACGTGTTGTTTCCACTGCCATACATGGCCCCATACCTAACGACATTTCCCGACCTCATTTTACCAAGGGTTGTTCACTTGAACGAATTTATTACATTTGAAAATTAAATCCACTATGATAAAAACCAACGGTTCTTTGCGTTAGACAAACGGTAAAACACGACAGAAAAACAGTTCAACCAATCTAAGTTGCTACTGTATATTTCCTGAATAATCTATTTTCACTAGTAGTTAACATACCTGCAAAAGTCATGTAATGTTTAAGAAAATCAATCTCTTATTAACTTAAATTGGATAAAACTGAACTCTCCTTACCGCAATAAACGTTGACACTTTTCCTCAAGCAATTTGATGATATTCAAATGTGGGGCTGCATCGCCAAAAGTCTCAGTGGCTAGCTGATACGTTTCATAAACTTTATCAGCCAACACCAATTCTACACCCAGATGTTTGCCCAACTCTGTAATCAGACGCATATCCTTGGCAGCCAGCCCCAAGGAAAATGAAGGGTCATAGCTACCATCCAACACCTTGGGAATATAGCTGTCAACGACATAGCTCTGTGCACAGCTATTTTGCAAAACCTCGTGGAGGGCCTTTAAGTCCAGATTGCCTTTTGCCCCAAGCATAAGAGCTTCTCCAATCCCTTGAGCAACCAGGTAATTAAGGTGAAGTTGACATAATTTGCTTACGTAACCGGAGTCCGCAGGTCCCATGCGTATTGCTTTTTGTGTGAATGATGCCAGCATAGACTCATACTTCATCAACACAGGTTCATCAATTCCAAGAAGCATTGTCAATGTTCCGGCTATAGCTCCTTCTGCACCCCCGGTAACCGGTGCATCCACCAACGTCAGACCTTCTGGGGCCTGCGCTTTAACCATTTGCCACTGCTCTAGTTCATTAGTGCTGGTTTCAAACCATATTGAGCCAAACGGTAAATGCTTTAAAAGCCCATCATCTCCTAAAGACAATTGATTTATTTGTGTTGCCCCAGGTAAAGAAGTAAATAAAACCTCCACCTGACAAGCCAGCTCAGCAACTGTCTGGGTAGTTTCAGCCCCTTGTTCCAACAATGGTGTCAGCGCTGATGAATTAATATCAAATACTATAAAACGATGACCTTGTTCCTGACACCAAGCCAATAAGTTAGTAGCCATACCTGATCCCATATTGCCCAAACCAATAAATCCAATTGTCATAATATCTGCCTCATATCAGGTTTGTATAGATTAGCGTTAACAAGCCCCAGTATTTCTTTGAAAATGCCAAGCGATGATTGAAAACACTCAATCCATCAACTTATCCATTCTGGCCAGATTGCGCTCTTCATGTATAGGCATGACACGACCATACAATATCTTTGAATGTTGTGGACGGTTCACCGAATAAGGGTTGGTCACATAAGTAGGTAAGGCAATGATTCTAGGTTCAGGGCCATAAGTTTTTGTGACTCGGTGCATGGAATAACGACCTTTAAATATCTGCATATCCCCACGTTTTAAGGTGAGAGTCTTCACTCTGTCCCGTTCACCGTTTAATATGGATTTAACGGCTTCAAAGTTCTCATTATCAGGCTCACGAATATCCTGACAATATTCAAAGTCTCCTCCTGACTGACTTTCCTGCACCAGAATACTCACGGTGAAATTATTAGCATCAAAATGCCATGGAAAATAGTCTCCATCATCCATAACGCTATACGGATTTCGTCCCAACGGATCAGCCCAACGATAAATAGGTGCGATATCCAAACATTCCGCTATGAAATGCAAAACAACATCACTGTCATAAATTTTCCGCAAGATGGACTGTGGTTCCAGAATATCGGAGTTGATATAGGAACTGGTTCTGTCTTCAAAAAATCGTTTGGGATGCCCTACAGGTAAGCTGGGATCATCTGCGGTAAAGTAAGGATTGGTAGAACTTGCCGTTGCATTTGCATAAGGCATCAACCGGCAAGCTTCTTCGCGCATCAGCTCTGTCGCACTATCCAGAATAAAATTCGACACCACAACACACCCAGAATCCGTTAGACTTTGTCGGCATTGTGCAACCAGCTTCTGCCTCTCGGGGTCGGCTAAATCATGAATAGGAAAACGTTCCAAATCAATAAACTCTTGCAAATTGATTTCCGCACTGGAAAAAGCACTCGGACCTTGCAGGTAATCTTTCAGCTCAATTGCTGTTGTTTTATCACTATAGTTCATTCGTTTCTCCACAAATCAATCTCTATAAGAAGAGTCAAGACGGTCACAAAGACGCAACAAAGCAGGCCACTCATACTGCCCCGGGGGAAAATTATCGTATTGTTTTGACGCCATTCGCCAAATACTATCGGCTCCAACATTCAAGGGAAACTGACTGGCTCCTGCCTGCAAAGCAACCTCGCATAGACGGATTAAGTAATACATCCTCATAAAGCATTCACCAGCAGTAGACCCTATGGTCAAAAAGCCATGATTACGCATCACCAGACAGGCATTACCTTGCAAGTTCTCAGCGATACGAAAACGCTCATCAGGATCAACAGACAAACCTTCCCAATCGTGATAACCCACTTTGCCATACAACATGGAAGAGTCTTGCACCAGAAAAGGAATCTCTTTAAATGCCGTAGCTGCAATCGCTGACTTGGGATGCGCATGAAAGACAAACTTACTCTCAGGATGATTCAGGTGTACAGCACTGTGAATAATGAAACCTGCAGTGTTAACATCTTCAGGGCCTTCTATTACCTTGCCATGTTCATCCACTTTAATTAAATTGGACGCCGTCACTTCGTCATACATCAGACCAAAACGATGCATATAAAAGTGATGTTCACTAGCCGGAACCCGAGCAGTAATGTGATTCCAGATTGTATCGTCCCAGCCAAAATGAGCCGTTAAACGAAACATCGCGGCCAGATCAATTCGTACTTGATCCGGTTGCTGTTGTGTACTTTTTTCGTTCATATCTATTCCTCCCAAGCCTGTTGTTCTGTCTGTGTCTATTAGTTTTTCTGTTGATGTTGAGGCGGTACATGCATCGGGAAAGGTAGCTCCCCAAGTTCTAGTTTTTGAATATTAGTGACAATCACTTTAGCCGCTGATCGAGCATATGCATTGCCTGCAATATGTGGGGTAACATGCACATTTTGGTGCAACCAGAATGGTGATTCTGCTGATAAGGGCTCCTCTGCGAAAGTATCGAGAGCTGCGCCATTAAGATGCCCAGCATCCAACAAGGCTAATAATGCCTTGTCATCGATTGTTGCTCCACGACCGAGGTTGATTATGCAGGCACCTGCTGGCAACAGAGATAGATTGTGCTCATGCAGAAAGTGATAGGTTTTTTCAGTCAGGGGTAAACAATTAACCAACACATCCGTTCTTTGCAAAACAATATCAAGCCCGCAATTGCCATTATAGGTCTCAACACCATCAATCTGCCGCTGACTTCTGCTCCAACCTTGAGCCTTATAGCCATTGAGTGCCATACGCTGAGCAACTGGACCACCGATTTCCCCCAACCCCAACACAGTTACCCTAAAGTCCTGTGTAGCGCATACATCATGAGCTAACCAATACCGCTGCTGTGCCTGCTGTCGATAGTCGTCATAACGACGATGAAAGTGAGTCACCCAATAAAGGGCATATAAAGCCATGTCATTAACAACTGCCGGATCAATGAGCCGCACAACGGGCACATCCGGCAAACCTGGGTCGCTATCAAGATGCTCGGTCCCGGCCCCCAGTATTAAGATCGCTTGCAAATTGGGGTAATTGCGTAAATCACCATGAGGGTGATTCCACACCAGTGCATATTTAATTTCCTCAGGATCGGGGATATCGGGAAAACAATAAACAGGCATCGCAGGCAATAATTCGGTTAATGTCTCCTGCCAACTCGCGTTATCAAAACCATTATTATTAAGTAATATCGCCATGATTCACACCATACGAAACCGATGTGACCCAATAAAACCACTTATACTGCAAACAACAGAATAATCAATCTCGCGCATACAGCCCTCCTCTCGTTTCATTAAATTTAATCCAGTAATTTTTCATCATAAGGAAATGTTGATAGCAGCTCATACCCTGTTTCAGTCACCAATATCTGTTGTTCTAATTTCACTCCATCACGTTCTTGCGCAGCTCCTATATAACTCTCGATACACAGCACCATGCCTGCTGAAAACTCCCCATCGTAAGGATTCGGGCCACGGAACACCGGGTTTATGCGGGGGTATTCATCGCACATACCCACTGCATGCAAAACACAAGGATAAGCATTTTCATGAAACTCTTCCGGTGGCATAAATGCCTGCTTCTGAAATTCACCGAAACTCAATCCTGGCCTGATTAAGCTCAGGTTATGTTCAATTTCGTCAACAGCCAACTGATAAAGTTGTTTTTGCCGTTTA
This sequence comes from Arenicella sp., assembly GCA_050633785.1. Taxonomy (GTDB): domain Bacteria; phylum Pseudomonadota; class Gammaproteobacteria; order Arenicellales; family Arenicellaceae; genus CALKZN01. The sequence goes on along the minus strand of JBOEHE010000076.1, from coordinate 4,005 downwards.
CTTGGCTGCCCCGGTCCACAGAAAAAAGTTCTGGAAATATCCGCAAAATAACCGTAAGGCCCCACCATATCTGTATCAAATCCGACAAGATCACCTGCTTCGACAGCGCGTTGTGAGGCTTCCTGCAACCATGGGTTAATTCGATCGCCAGAAGACAGCATCCGCCCTTCATGCCAGCCACCGCTGTTGGCCAGATTAGCGTAGTTGAGTATGCCCCATAATTGCACTTCTCTGACTCCAGGTTTTAGAGCCTGTTGCATCATAGTAATACCGTGTTCAGCAACAGAAATTGCCCAACGCATACAGTCCATTTCTTCTTTGGATTTAATCACACGAGCTTGCTCTGCAATGACAACTCCATCAACTACCTCCAAACCTGATTTCATCAATGCCTGGGTAATACTGGGGTTCACATATTCCAGTGCAACACGTCGGTTATCACTGTCAATTTCCAATAAATAGCGAGCTATGTCTCTGGCAAAAAGCTTAGCACTCTGTTCAAGTTCAAAACCGCCATCGAACACGGATAAAGGTTGGCCGGGACGTACTTCATCAACAAGCGATGAGTCTATATAAGCACCATGGATAACCGTAGGACCATCAACAGAAACAAATAAGTAGGTGGTAGGTATATGTGCCTGAAATAAAGAATAGCAGTGATAATCAACGGCATAGCGCAAGCTGATGGGGTTCACAAGAACGCACATAGCAAGCTCGTTTTCTCTCAACTCAGCTTTAATTCTCTCCAAACGATACGCATACAAACGCTCCATATCAATATCAGGCATACCTTGATATTGGCGTAAGTCACTCCAATTATCATTCAGTATCATGTTATCAATAGACATAGCTCAGCCCTCTTCGCAAAAAACCAACGACTGTTTAGTTGTTAGTTTTTTTATTATTAACCCTACATTTAATCAAATAAAGCAAATATTACTTATGTCTAACATCAATAATTTCGAATTGACTATTCAGCGATTGCCTGACTTAATGGACACAACTTAATAGACGTTTAGCCTATGAATATAGAATATATCCGTGCATTTCTGGAAATTGCAGCTACTGGCAGCTTCCAACAAGCGGCTGATAACTTACATATAACCCAATCAGCTATGAGCGCTCGGATAAAAGGTTTGGAAGAACAACTTAATCGTCAATTGTTCAACCGTAAACGTAATGGCACCACACTGACAGCTCCGGGCCGGGTATTTTACCGCTATGCCCGTACGGTTGTTAAAAGCTGGGAATTGGCGCGTCAGGAAATTTCACTGTCAGAGGAATTCACCAACATGGTCAGCCTGGGTGTCCAGCTGAACCATTGGAGTAGCACGGCAACTCCGTGGCTATACTGGATGAAGGATTCTGCCCCTAATATTGCCACACAGGTGCACTCTGATTACTCTGATCGGCTGATGGCTTTATTACGAGATGGTTTATTGGATATAGCCGTCCTGTATGAACCCCAGCAGAATCCAGACCTGATTATTGAACAATATGTTGAGGAACAACTGATTATGGTCAGCACTGAACCCCGCAGCGCCGAAAAACAAGCCGTGCCGGGTTATGTGTACGTCGACTGGGGTAAGACGTTTAAGATTGAACATAACCGAGCGTTCCCGGATATTTCTACTCACCATATTACTGTCGGTATGGCCATTGTTGGCCTTAACCATATATTGGAACAAGGAGGCTCTGGTTACTTCCTAGCCCGAGAAGTCCAGAAGTTTCTCGATGAAGGCAAACTTTACCCTGTTGCAAAAGCACCAACATTCAGTTTAACAGCCTATTTAGCGTATTTTTCAGAGGCGGCTGAATCACCAGCCGTGCAAAAAGCATTAGAAGGATTGAGACAAATAAAAAGTGCATAGAAATAGAGCTGAGAAAATTCACAATGAAAATAACCGCCGTAAACACCCAAAAAGTCAATGTACCTTTAGCAAGGCCGGTGAAAACAGCCATTCATGATATACGCTCTGTAGGCTGTGTATTACTCAACTTGGAAACGGACTCAGGCATTCAAGGCGAATCCTTTATTTTCACCATTAATGCGGTACGTTTACAGGCTTTTGAAGAAATGATTCGTGGATTCAGCCATCAGGTTCTAGGAAAAAACCCTCATTATGTTGGAGCAATATGGAATAATATCTGGCAAGAGATTAATCCAACAGGACACAAAGGAGTGACCATCTCAGCCCTGTCAGCAATTGACACAGCGTGTTGGGATATCGTCGGTAAAACGGCAAAAAAACCATTGCACCAGCTATTTGGCGCCTGCCGGGATCGAGTTAAAACCTACGCCAGTGGCGGCCTGTGGTTATCACAAACTATTGATGAATTATTGCTTGAGTCAGAAGAGTTTATCCAGCAAGGCTTTCGAGCCATGAAGGTTCGTATTGGCTCTGCACAACCTGCAGATGATGTCCAACGGGTCAAAGCTTTGCGCGAAGCCATAGGAGACAATATTGAGTTGATGGCCGACCTTAATCAAGCCTTGTCTCCCAAGCAGGCTATTCGCCTTGGAAGACAGCTAGAACCGTTTAACCTCAGTTGGATAGAAGAGCCTGTTGCAGCTTATGATCTGAAAGGACATGCTCAAGTTCGCGCTGCATTAGACACCCCTGTCGCTTCAGGAGAAACGGAATACACCCGTTTTGGCATGCAGGATATGTTGCAACAAAGTGCCTGCGATATCTTGATGCCTGATTTGCAACGCATAGGGGGAATATCTGAAATGTTGAAAGTAGCTGCACTGGCCAGCGCATACAATATACCAATCTCCACCCATATTTTTACTGAATATAGTTTGTGCATAGCGGGTGCTGCACAAAACTGTATCAGCGTCGAATATATGCCCTGGTATGCCCCTTTGTTTAATGAGGCGTTAAAAATAGATGATGGCGATATAATAATCCCTGAACGACCCGGCACAGGCTTTACGTTTAACTCACTGGCAATACAGGAGTTTTCATACTGAAAGCCACCCCACTTCTGCACGCTCTGGCAGCCAGCCAGGTATTAGTCAGAAAGATAGATTAGCCTGTCGGTTTTCTATAACTCATGATATCTTTATTCAACCAGAACAACACTTTTTCACCGAAAGAAACTCGTTTTTTACTGGGAGCTGTATCCCTTTCATTTAAATGCTGATCTGCATTATCAAGCTCTGTAGTTTCCTCAACTAACAAGCTTCCTGTTGAATTCAATCGTTTGAGCAGACCGCTGAGCTGTTCAGGATCACCAAAGCGTTCGCTGTCTACTAATTGTTTATAACTGTATTGATATTTTACAAGCTCTTCAGATAAAGCTATCCCAGCCACTGCCAGTTCTGGCTCCAACATACCAATTTCAAACCAATCCAGATCAACCTCTTCTTTTAGTGAAAAGCTTTTACCTACAACAGAAAATGCTTGTTTTGATCCAGGTTCAGTTTCTGTGCTGGTGTTCAAATCTTCAGACAAACTTCCACTGCTGAAATGTTCCAGCCTGCTGAAAATATTATCCCTCTGACTCAGAATCATTTCTTTATTCTCGGCAATAAAGTTAACAAAACGTTCGTCTTCCTGAATGCTCAGCAATAATGCCATATCACTGCCAGTAAAGGTTCGTTCAGAAACAGGGATATCAATCAACTTTTCCAAACCCTCATGCCTTTGATCTGTCGATAGCGTTTGATAAAGCCTGTCGACATCTCTGGCTTCACCTTCAATAAATTGTAAAAACTGGCCTTGTCTATAGACCAATGCAGACGTTATGCCATTTTTTTGATTGTTCGCTCGAGACACCGTCAATATCTTCGACAAATCATCTGGCATGGCTGTGCTTCCTTCTGGAAGCTTAGCTTTACTTATGGAAACTATGCACAGCATATTGTTACCCCTCTAATGGGAATGATGTCCAATGAACTAACATCTGATTATTATTCATAGTCAGATAGTTCGTTATCTTTTATCAATCACCAATTGAAACTTCTTCGACTCCTTATGGGTATGCTTTAGCAAGATG
>JBOEHE010000075.1:0-12326 GCA_050633785.1 Arenicella sp. | reverse complement strand
CTGTTTTGCTTAACTTGAATTGTTTCATAATCGTGTTTTCCATAAAGTTCAGAGTGCTTGGGCTGAATTTTTATAACTACATCTAATAAGGGTGCTACAAGCTGGATTTCAAGCTAAAGAAGAAACGGCCATCGTCGTTTCCTTCAGAAGCAACATCACGGTTGTTGGGTAATGCATATTCGAGATAGCCGGCTAAGTGTTCGCCTAAGCGATAACGCAAACCGATACCATAAGACGATAAGGATTCTTTATCCTGTTGGCCAAGGCTGGGAGCATTACGCTTAATTTCTCCACCATCGATAAAGGTATAGCCAACGATAGACTTAACGATCGATTTTTGCAGTGACCGGGAGTAACGCAGTTCAATGCGCCCTGCGATGCCAGAGTCTCCGATGATTTCTGATGAATCAAAAGCTGCCCCGAAGTTTTTGCCGCCAATGCCGAATTGTTCAGAGCTTAATAAATTGTCATTGCTGTATTGGGCATTGAGCGCCAGAAGAGCCGAGAAATTTGGAACAATAGATTGCAGACGAGCAGCGTAAAAATGCAGTTTAGTGTACTCAGGGTCACCTAACTCACGTGACAGGCCGCTGTCCCCAAGTTCAGAAGCGCTTAATATTCCCAAGCCTTGGCTGAGTTCAATGTCGATCAGGTTAACACCGCGATACTGGTCGATATTATCGAAAACAAGTCCCAGACGCAGCGAGCGGATTTTATCTTTTGTGGCTAACGATTCAGAGCCTTCAGCGCTGGCCAAACGGATTGATTCGCTGTTATAAATGTCGAGTTCTCCTCGAATACTGAGGTTTCTTACTCGAGACCTGATCAAGGGATATTCCGCCCCTGTGGTGAAGGTTGTACTGTCGTTTTCAATTTCCAGTATTTCCAATTCTCCGCCAGGTTTGCTGTTTGAGGCAGACAAAGCGTTTGAAAAGCGCCACCCGGAGCGTCCAACGGGAGTTTCATTTTTGATACTGAGGTAACTTAATTCACTATTGCCTGTTGAAATGACAGTGAGGTCATTCGAGTCAAATCTGCCCAGTAAATCATTCACCGTGAATTGCCCTGTCAGTCGCTCGGGCCCAATGATGTCTGTGCCACGATTTTCCAGCGTCACTGAAGCGTTCACCTTTGTTTTGGATACATTTAATAAGATGTCTGCGGCACCTACTTCATCAGAGGGGGATAAGGTTGCTGAAAAATTAACGCCACCGAAATCATTGAGAATTAGCAAATAGCGCTCAAGGTCGCGAGCGCTGAGTGGGCGAGACTGACGAATCCTGTCAGTCACTTTTAGAATGCGTTGTTGCTTTTTTTCGCTGATGCCATTAACGGTGATTTTATTGATATAGCCTTCGATAACCTGAATAGTTGCTATGCCTCGATCATCTATTTCCTGTTCGGGAACGACTGCCTGAGATAGAACATAGCCTTTGTTGCGATAATAAACGGTTACCCGATTAGCAATAGCGTATAAATCAACTAGAGAAATATCGCGTTCAGTAAACTCTTTGAACTCATTGACTAAATCTGCGGTATCAAAAGCTGTGACTCCTTCAAACTGAAGTTGATTCAAGCGAAATATGGTTTTGTCTGCGCCTGCTGGTGCAACTAAATCGCGTTGCCCAGGCACGAAAGCCTTGGCATTGGATTTGGGTACACGCAAGGTTTTAAATTCCTGTTCAACGCGCCCAGGTTGGGCTGAGTTGGGAATTGAGTCTGCTGCCCATGTGTTAGAAAGTGTTCCAGTAATGGCCACTATGCACGCAGCGTGCAATAGTGTGGAGCTAATTTTCAATTGGTTGTCCTCGTAATGCTAGAGAAATAAGGCTGGTGCCTATAGTTCAATAAACGCAACTGAATGCGAAAAGTTTTAAAAATTGAAAGTTTATGACCCCGGTTATAGAAAACATGCCGGTGCTCAGACTCCTTTTCTTAAAAAATTCTAAAATTAAGAGCTGATTTTTGTGTAAAACAATGAGTAAAACACCCATGTTCTATCTTCCTTATCCTTTTTGTTACAACTTACATAAAGTAATATTATCGCCGATAGTAAAACTTTTTATTATCTGCTACGTTATTATCATTATTAGCAGCTGATTTCATTGTTAAAAATAGTGTTTTAAGGGTATTTGAGAGTATTAATACAATTAAAACTATCCGTATTCAATGAGATCCGTTGTGAGGTAATACGGTAATGCCTGTTTTCGTGACATAGATGTATTATCTACTGACCCATAACGAGATCGTATAGCATCAATATTTTATAAGCAAGTAAAAAGACAATGTCTAAACCGAATGATGATAATAAAATGGATGTAAGCCAGCTTTACCGGCTTTATCAGGAACAACGGGATGCTGTTCCATCCGCTATGCTGCGTAATTTGTTGGCCGCTGCAAAAGGTGAGGAGCGCCATGATGAGACAGAGAACGTCAGTCAGAATGAAAGCCAGATAAAAACCATATTAGCTGCAGCACGGCTGGCAGAGACTGAAGCAGAAGTTAACATTGCCCCGGTTGCTGATGACAACAGGTCTTCCTTAAAACAGAAAATAATGGAGTTTCTGCAGAGTTTGCTGACACCCTCATTTGGAGGACCGCAGATGGTGGCTTTGTCTCTGGTGGTAGTGGTCGCATTGACAATCACAACATCATTGATGCCGTCACGCCAGCAGTATGACCCTTATATGGATGTTTCATATCTGGGAGGCTGTGATATATGTGGCCAGCTGGCAGCCAACTCTACAATCAAATTGCGCAGCTTTAATTTAAACACCTCAGGTGTTGCATCTGAAAGTGGTGCGGCTAAGTTTGGCAGGTTTGCTCTGGGTTTAGAGTTGTTAAACAGTTTACCTGCTGACAATAATGGCGCTAATTCTACTATGCTGATAACCGCGATCAAACGTCTGGCTGAAGAAAAGGGCAACACAGAATTGAAAAAATATTTTTCTCAGTTTGATACCACAACAAAGGCACTGCAAGAGGCACAAGTAAGTCAAGCTGTTCAGTTTCTTAATCAAACATTTTCCAGCCATGCAGATGCTGATTTGTTTTATGCCGGCCAATGGTTGGAACGTTTGCGTATCAGCAATGAAAGTGCTTTGCGGATGCAACAGCTCTCATTGGTAGAACCCGCTTTTTCGGATGTTAAGCAATTGCAGGCCAGGTTGAAACAGAATAAGGCCATACCTCATGATGTCTTGTCTGATGTTGAGAAATTAGCCCAATTTCAACAAACTGAAGAACTTTCATTGGAAAACTTACAGAAAATATCAAACCTTGTTAAGAAAATTTTACTGTCAATAGATATGTGATCAGTTGTCAATCAGTGCTAACATCCTGCTTTAGTGTCATTCTATAGCAGGGGAGCTATGTACGCAGATCTGTCAGACAATCAACTAATTCAGAAATACGTCCAATTGAAAGATGAGCGAGCCTTTGAAGCATTGGTTCGACGTCATTACGATATGGTACGCAAACGCCTGTTAGTGCACACTAAAAACCCTGCAGATGCTGATGATCTGTCACAGGCCTTGTGGATCAAAGTGTTGGACTATTTACCCAATTACGAAGACAGTAATAAATTTTCTCACTTTATTAATAAAATTGCGACGAACCTGTTGCGTGATCTATGGCGTAAACAAGGTGTGCGAACTGAAAGCTCTCTGGAGAAATTAGAGGAAGACGGACATCTGGATAAACTGGGTAGTGTGAATATTCTGGATAATAACCCAATTCAGAATCAGTTTGAGGTCAAAACAGAACTTGAGCATTTGACCAAAGTCCTCATCCCACAATTGCCGCCGCAGCTGAGAATGGTTTTTTTGTTGAAACATGAGTCTGAGTATTGGGATGAAAAACAACCTTTTCGTTGGCAACATCTGGCAGATCTTAATAATATGGATCTGGAAAAAGTCTGGACCGATTTCCAATCGGCCAGAGACAAGTTGGTATCTCATGCAACGAGTGGCTCAAAAATAGAGTTGGAAACAGATGAACTGCAGATTTTTCTAGTCTGGACTCAAGCTCAAAGAGTGAATAAAACAGCGAAATATACGGAACAGTATTTTGCTGATCTGCTCAATATTCCAGTAAATACGTTTAAAACTCATTATCGTAAAGCGATACAGTTTCTCAATGAAAAAATGGCGACATTTTCTCAGCAGAGTTAGAGCAACTAAGCAACATAATTTTCGCCTCGTACCGCGAGGGCATGTAATCTGAATAAATTTTAGACATACCCTCAAGGGGCACGTCAAAGATTTAGTGTGAACAGGCCTTAGCAGGCAATATTCTTTATGGAAGACAGACCCAGGATTGTCACATCATTTTTGGGGTTTCCACACAACAGTATTTCATTGATACCACTGATTTGACCGTCAATCAGGCTGTCTTTATGTTTGCTAGGCTTAATACTGACGGTATTAGTGCCAGCAGCGTGTATGGAAAAGTGAGAGGTGTTGTTATCAAGCCAGTCGATTTGGTTTGAGCCTTGGGCGTTTATTGTTAAATGCCTTACTGTATTTTTTTGGCTTTTGAGTGTATTGGAACCGGATAGGTTGATGCGCATCCCAGTTTCAGAAAAGCCTTCAACCTTGACCTTATTGCCACCTTGAAAGTCCAGCAGTGACAGTTGAGGCAGGACAATGTCAATAGAAGTATCCGCATTCTCATAAGAACCAGGTTTTAATGCAATAGACAATAAGCCTGAGTCAATGGTCAGGCTTATCTGGTTTAAAATATTATCATAGCCAGAAGCGTTTATTGACCATGATTTTCCATGGCGAATAGTTGCATTCAAACCCGTCAGGTTGATACTGTGAAAAGATTGCTCAACAGTGAATGGTCGTTGAGTGATCGCGCCAAGTCCTTTTGTTATGTGAGAATTGTCTGTCGGTTCACAACTGCTTTGACAACGATTATTGATACAAACTGTTGCGCAAGCACCATTATCGGCTCCATTGACAATGGTGCTTGCTATAACGGTGCTTGGAATCATGACACCAAGCACCGCTGTAACCAGTACCTTATTGAACGATCGTGGTAATTTCCACACGGCGGTTGGCAGCAGAAGCAGGGTTGGCTGAATCAAGAAGTTGTTCTTCGCCGTAGCCTGCCAATTGCAAACGTGCAGGGTCGATACCAAAGGTATCGTACAAGTATTGACCTACTGCCAGAGCTCGCTGGCCCGAAAGAGTTTGATTGTAGGTGTTTGATCCGGTTGCATCCGTGTGACCAGCCAGGTTAAAGCTGTAGGTCAGAAGTTGTTCACTCATTAATGCTTCACCTAATGGCTGGAGTTGATTTTTAGATTCAATTGTCAGTTGGTAGGAATCATATTCAAAATTGATTTGCATAGATACCGTTGGCGCTGGAGCCTGCTCTTCCACAGCTGACTGATCCGAGTTGAGCCTGATGGAACGTGTTTTGACCACCGGTTTAGGTGTTAGTATTTCAACGAATTCTTCTTTCGTTGTTAAGGTAGTGTTCTCTGCCAATGACACAGCTGGGATCAGCAGTGAGAGAGTCAAGGGGATAATTAATGCATGTTTCATTGTTAAGCTCCTAGGTAGACACAAAAAGTTTCGCCATAGTCAAAAGCGTAGATTTTTTGTTTCTCTTTGTTGATTAATATCGGGTTTGCGTTGACTGTATTTGTCCAATTATGTTCAGCTAAGATGAGTTCGCCATTTTGCCAGCATCTGAGCATATTCTCCTTAGCCTCCACTTTTTGCTTGTTCATAAAAACTGTTTCAGTTTTAGGTGCAGCATTCTTTGCTGCCAATAGTTTACTATTACCAATGATCTTTAGGGAAGGCTCTTGTTTCAAATCGGCGAACGTCGCATGTGTTGTGACGAGAAACAACGATAAACTGATGCTGATAAGTGTCAATTTTTTCATATTATTGTGTCTGTATTGTAAAAGTGGCTTGTCCAAATCGGTTATTGGTGATTTTTTGATAAGCAACTTGGATATTTTGAATAGACGAAATTGGCAGTTGTTCAAGATCATCTACTTTTAATAAGGCTGGAAAGTCATCATCCACTTTGCTTGCTGCTAAAAAGCAATGTATTTGTTCTACCGCCGTGTCAGCGATGAAAGAATATGCACTGGTATCCGGCAAACTGATGCCACCTTTGGCAGAGATATAGCCATCAGCTGAGAACCGATTGGGGAAAACTCTGACATAAGCGTCTTCGCGCTGAAAATAACAGTTCAGATAGCCATTTGTGTTAGAGCGGACAAGAATCGACACTTCGTCACCAACGTTGAATGTCGATTGGCCGGAAGCAGATGTCAGACTTAATTCGATGGGCTGCGTTGGAGGTCCTGAGCGTTTGATTTTTATTCGTTGCTTTCTAGTTTTCGCTTTGGAGGCTAATTGTTTGCGTTTTTCGGCCCAGGCAGAACCTTTTTTGATGTAGGCTAATTGCGTAGGCTCAGCTGCAATCGGAGCCTGATTCAGAAACTCTGTATAAAAGTCCAAGTCTATTGCTGGAATCAGTGGCAGGCCAAGACGTTTTTTATATTCCAGAATAGCAAGTAAATATTCTTCGGTAATATCTTCATCAATAGCGCCGGTATAATAACCTCGTAAAGTCAGCTGCAATTTCATGGTTCTATGCAGAATTTGCGTTTGTGACAACTGGAAAAACCAGTCTGAAATTTCTTTCTGAATAGACGGATGATTGCCGTCCATTCCCAGGCAATTCCAATAAGGTAATTTGGTTAGACGGCCTATCAGTTCAATAGTAGATAGTTCTATCAGTCCTCTGAGTGCTTGGCCAACGGCATCTTTAGAATTGGCTGAAAAACTATAACTCATACCTGTCTTGCTAATGCCTGCATCAAAGCTGGTGGATGAACCCTTGTTAAACAACTCAACCGTATTCTTGGTATGTACGCCTGGCATAATGGATAAGTCATGTGATGTGATAATGCCAAGATCCAAAGTCATGAAGGTTACTGAACTGCTTGCCGAAGTGCCGCCGCCCAAGCCTAATGAAGAGCCATTGTTGCTACCGGCAATTTCTGATGACATGTCGGATTGCTTGCGATAAATACTGTCATCAAACTGAGAAATTGAACCGATGATATCAAATGCTGGGATATTGTCGTATGCCCCTTTCTTACCGGATTCATTGATAAAAGAAATAAGATTTCCAGAGTCTGCTCCATACGTAACCAAGCGCAGTGCACCACTGCGCTTGGTCATTTCTGAAATAGCTGAAATCATCATTTGGCGTGTCCCTGCGTTCACTTTGGTGGTCTTATCCTTGAGTTCCTCAACTAGCATTACATAGTCACCGCGACCCACGCCAAATGATAAAAATAGATTGTCCATGCAACTTAAGCTGGAGCTGAAATCGGTAATATTCCTGTGTGGTAAATGTTTAGGCCCACTTCGCAGTTTTGCTGCGTTTTTTTCAACATCTTTGATGACGCCTGTAGACAGGCAGCCGGATGTCAAAATTGTGGCAAGACCGAGAGCGATTATTTTGCTAAATGACTTCATCGTCACTCCCTAACACTTGTTGCCTGCATTGATCACGTCGCCAACAATGATCACATCCACTTTCTTCGGTCCAAATGATTGTTTCTTGGATGACAAGTTACCAATGTCCACTGCACCGCAGTCACCATTATTCTTGTCAAACATTTTGTCTTTTTTATCGCCAGCCTTAATATAGTCTTTCTCGTCCGTATGAATGGTTTGTCGAGTTTTAGCCTTGATTCGCGCTAGTTTTACGTTGACCTCATCAGACAGATCAATTTCTCCAGCGGATAATGGTGCACTGAAGATTAGAAGGGAAAAAATCAACAGATATTGGGCACTGGCTGAGGTTCGATTCGCTGCTGGTTGATTGTGTATTTTCATAAAACGTACTATCTTCATTGTTGGTACTACAACTAACGAATCAACAGCAGAAAAGTTTTCAATAATTGAAAAAAAAGGCGCTCAATTAAGAGCGCCATAAAGGGGCACCAAATACCCTGGAAAAGACTGATCGTAATGGTTGTTATCGCTTAGCGGATAGACTCGATGTTCAAACGTGATTTACCTTTATAACGTTTTGTTTTGTTCGTTATGCTGCCATTGATTTTAGTGTTCCTGGAAAAATTATTAACATTCGAATTAATCACTGAGCCGACATCAATATAGGCCTTGCTTTTATAGCCTCTGGCCTTATTGCTCAAAGACCCATTCACTGTTGCTGCAATGTTTGCCTGGCCGACGTTGGAACCGGTAATGGCGTTCACATTGATTCTGGCCTTAGTTTTATAACCTGATGAACGATTGGAAATGCTGCCATTGATGGTGGTATTAATGTTTGCATCTCCTGAGACATTAGAGCCCGTGATGGAGGCGAGGTTAACGGTTGCTTTGGTTTTGTAGCCACTGGATTTGTTGTTTATTTTTCCTTTAACAACGGCATTGATCTGTGCGTTACCACCTACAGTTGAGCTGGTTATTGAGCCGACATCAAGTTTAGCACGTGTTTTATAGCCAGAAGACTTATTGCTGGAACCACGATCAAGGCGAGTATTCATAACCAGACCACCTTTTACATTAGAGTTACTGACAGATCCGATATTCGTGTTTGCCCTGGTTTTCCAACCACTGGATTTGTTGCTGATATTACCCTTGGTGATTGTGGTAAGGCGTGAATCCCCTGCCAGCTTTGAACCAGAGACGGAGCCTACATTGAGGTTTGCCTTGGTCCACAGACCCGAAGACTTGTTGCTGACATTGCCGTTCACTTGTGTGTTCAAAGCTAACTGGCCATTGGATCTGGAATTTACAACCGATCCAACATTGGTATTGGCCTTAGTTTTGATGCCGCTGGCTTTGTTGCTGATATTGCCATGTATTTGAGTATCGATGTTGGCATCGGCTGTTAGTCGTGAACCAGAAACGGAGCCTGCATTCAGATTCGCTTTGGTGAATAAACCGGAAGACTTATTACTGATATTGCCTTTCAGATTAGTGTTTAATGCCATTTTTCTATTGGATTTAGAGTCAACTATTGATCCAACGTTGGTACTTGCCTTAGTTTTGATACCACTGGCTTTACTGCTGATATTGCCGTTTGTCTGGGTGTTGATCGCAACCTCATCAGAGAGTTTTGAACCTTTTATTGAGTTAACACTTAATGTCGATTTAGTCAGTATACCAGAAGCTTTGTTGCTGATATTGCCGTTGATTTTTGTTTTAACATTCACATCCCCATTCACTCGAGACTTATTAACGCCACTGACGTTTAATTCTGTTTTACTGAGCATGCCTGTCGTTTTGTTGCTGACTTTGCCCGTGATATGAGTCTCTACATCGGCATTACCTTTGATGGTGCTTTTGTTGATGGAAGCGACTTGAGCATTTGATATCACTCCGAGGCCGGCAGCCTGGTTGGTGACTGTCTTGTCCAGTGTCGTTTGCAAGGTTGTAGTGCCATTGATTTTGGATTTGTCAACGCTGGCAACATTGGTTTTGACTTTTGAAAGTGCCCCGGCAGCGCGGCTGGTCACACCTTTGATGTCAGCGTCCATGCTAACATCGCCAGTCAGTTTTGATTTTCTAATTGAAGCAACATTGGACTCTGCCATTGCCAGTACGCCTAATGCCTGATTGGTTACCTTGCCATCAATCTTTGTCGTCAGTTGTCCATTTCCCTGCAACTTTGAATTTTCGATAGAGGCTACGTTGCTTTTGGCTAGAACACCAACGCCACCACCCAAATTGGTCACCTGACCTTTTATATCGGTTTTCAGGTCAATATCACCATTGATTTTAGCATTGTCCAGAGAAGCGGTATTGCCTACAGCAAAAGCACCTATGCCTCCGGCAGAGTTGACCACGGCGCCATCAACCTTTGTGTCTATATTAGCGTCGCCCTTGACCTTGGATTTATGGAGTGAACTGACATTGGATTGTGCATAGGCAACAACGCCTATGGCCGTGTTGGCTACTGCACCTTCAATAGCGGTATTGACCTTAGTCGTTCCTTGTACAGTTGATTTGACCACAGAGCCGGTGTTGCTGTCAGCGTAAGCCCCCAGGCCACCACCAATATTAGCGATAGCACCATCAACTTTTGTGTTGATCGTTGTGTCTTTAAGTTTTGACTTATAGGTTGAACCTGAGTTGGCTGTTGCAATGGCGACCACGCCACCAGCAACATTGACCACGCCACCTTTGAGTTCAGTATTGATGTTCAAATCACCATCGATGTTGCTTTTTTCATCACCGCCGGAGTTCATTTTTGCAAAAGCGCCATAGCCACCGGCTACGTTTGCAACAGCCCCTTTTACTTGTGTGTTGATATTGGCGTCGCCCTTGATTTTGGTTTTGCTCAAGGAGCCTGAATTAGCAACAGCAAAAGCCAGAACCCCGGCACCTACGTTGGCCACGCCGCCTTCAAGCTTGGTATTAACATTGGCATTGCCATTGATTTTACTTTTGTGAATAGAGCCAGAGTTAGCTATGGCAATGACTCCCATCCCTCCAGCAACATTGCCAACTGCACCCTTGATCTGGGTTTTGACGGTAGCATCGCCATTGATTTTACTCTTGTTGATGGAGCCTGAGTTCAGTGTTGCTGCTGCCAGTGTACCTGCGGCAACATTAGCAACCGCTCCCTTGATATTTGTTGAGACTGTTGTATTACCGTTGATTTTGGACTTTTTTATGCTGCCCGAGTTTAAGTCAGCATAGGCGCCTGTTCCTGCAGCGACATTAGCAACCACGCCTTTGATTTTGGTGTTGATTTCAGTGTCGCCAGTGATTTTAGATTTGACGATTGATCCTGAGTTTGCGGTAGCGATAGCAATAGTGCCAGCGGCCACATTGGCAACGGCACCTTCAATATCCGTATTTATTTGGGTATCACCTTTGATATTTGACTTTTTTATGCTGCCAGAATTGAGGTCCGCATAGGTTCCTGTGCCGGCGGCAACATTAGCCACGCCGCCTTTGATTCTGGTATTGATTTCAGTATTGCCCTTAATTTTAGATTTGACGATTGATCCTGAGCTTGCGGTAGCGATGGCGATAGTGCCAGCAGCTACATTGGCAACACCGCCTTTAATGTCTGTATTGATGGTGGTGTCGCCATTAATTTTTGACTTTTTTATGGTAGCAACATTCAGGTCTGCATAAATGCCATCACCGACAGCCACGTTAACAACTCCGCCTTTGATATTGGTATCGAGAGTTGTATTGCCTTTCGTTTTTGAGCTGACAATTGATCCGGTTTCAACATTGGAAACGATTAAATCACCAACAGCGACATTAACAACGCCTCCTTTGACATCAGTGTTCAGAGTCGTATCACCTTCTACTTTGGAGTTAACAATAGAACCCGTTTCTGTATTGGCAATTATCAAATCACCAACAGCGACATTGACCACACCACCTTTAATCGCTGTGTTAATGTCAGCATTGCCTTTGACTTTTGATCGACTGATAGAAGCTGTGTTGGTATTCGCCAGGATACCATCGCCACTGACCACTGTGACGACACCACCTTTGATGTCCGTGGATATTTTTACATCACCATCAGTTTTTGATTTTCTGACAACAGAGCCTGTATCACTATTTGCTATACCATATTCCCCAGTAATAACATTAACCACACCGCCCTCAATGTTGTTGTCTATTTTCAAGGTGTTTTTTTGTGTTGAACCTTCAACTGAACCGACGGTGATTTTTGATAATGCTTTTTCTGCAGTACCAACATTGACCACACCGCCTTTAATTGTGTTGTTGATGGTGGTAGAGCCTTTTATTTTGGTGCCACTGGCAACGGAGCCAACCTTGGTATCGACATAAGCGTATTCACCTGTAGCAACGTTGACCAGCCCACCTTTGACTGTGTTATTACTGTTGAGAGTGCCGGAAACTTTTGATGTTGGGTTAAGCAATTTTTTGGCTTTCTCTTTTGCTTTGGTAATGACTTTTTCCTTGGCTTGGGCAACAGCTTCGTCTGTTGAATTACCAGAAGATGAGTCCTGCTGTGCAGCAAACGTGTTTGCTGAGAGGCACAGAGTGACTACTACTGTTGATAGCTTTTTCATCTTATTTTCCTGTATTCATTGAAGTTACCAGTGATCTAACGTACGGCAAATAAAAAAGTTTTGTACCGGCGAAAAAAAAGCGCCATTCCTGGAATGACGCTTTTTCGTTATATCCCTTTAGTGTCTATTGAAGCGGCTCAGTAAACGCGTTATATCCATACAACTTATTGAGCCGACTCAACAAACATCTATATCTCCCTGCAATTTATTGAACCGGCCCAGTAAACACGTTATTTCCATATAACTTATT
>JBOEHE010000074.1:0-63118 GCA_050633785.1 Arenicella sp. | reverse complement strand
ATACTCTCGGTCAAAAACTTAGTGTCAACAGGCCCTAAGTTGTCACTGAGAACCCAATTTGTTATTTTGTTTGGGTATTCGAACAGATAATTCAGAAACCATGAACAAGGCAACAAATGACAAGGTGAATGTAAACAATAGACACCTGAAAGCTATACTCATTGGCGGTGGTGTGTGCGCAGTCATTGGCGCATATCTTGGTTTTATGGCGGGATTTACGAAAGAAGGAGCTGGAGCAGGTTTTTTATTGGGTTGGGTAGTTGGTGAGATTGTAGGTCTTGCAGTATCAGAAACCAATAATTAAAACATCAACTCAAAACCAGTACAGACCCTATATTCTTACACGTTATGGACATGAAAGAAGAAGAATTAAAGGTATCGATTGTTTTAAAATCACCACCCAAGGATGTGGGGTTCTGTCTTCAAAAAGGCAAAGNNCGAACTAGTTGACTATGTGTTATCTGACGGTAATGACATAATCTTCATTTTCTCATTACGCGTAAAACACAGCAAAAATGGGAGTCCTAACTTTCTTGGGGAATATGCACAGGGGCCGGTTAAAGGACGGTTTGTGTATATCTGTTCAGGTGAATATGCAGGCCAAAAAGGGACTCAATGGGCAAGAAGAGCAAAAGTCCATTTATCCGATATCAGCTGGTCACAAATTGAAGAGGCTCAATTCGATCCAACCAAAAGATTGGTAGCATATTTCGAGGCAACAGCCAAAGATGGCGGCCCTAGTTGTGCCAGTGTGTCACTACTTGGCACTGGTTGGGAAGTAAGCAGTTAATACCTAAACACACAAACTTGCTGCTAATTGCGGTATTAGCCTGGAAACCTTATCGTTCAAATTTCAGAATATAGCCTTTGAATTCTTGTTTCAAATAATCAGTATGAAGTGGCTTATGGTGTGTAGAGCGAAATCCATATTCTTCCAATTTTCGGCTTAATTTATTCTTTCTTCCCCGCCCGGGATCTACGATAATCACTTCACATTTTTGTTGCGCATGGTCGTTTATAAAATCTGCCAGTAACTTAATATGGGTATCTTCATATAATAAATCGCTACCAATTATCATGTCAAAAAGACCAAGTTTGTCATCTTGCCCTGCCCAATCCACCCTCTCGAATGCAATGGGGCTATCTTCATTCAGCAAGGCATTTCTTTGCAAAAATGTATTTACTTCAGGATGGTAATCCGTCGCTGTAATATCCGCGCATTGTTTGTTAAGAAGCAGACTGGACAACGCCATACCACACCCTACTTCAAGTATCCTTTTCGAGTCGGTTTTGTGATTACACATAAAATGAGCCAACACCATACTCGAAGGCCAAATTACACCAAAAAAGGGCCAAGTCGTTGAATTGATACCGAGTTGTTCTGCAATACCTGTAAGATCAAGATATTCTTGCTTATTGCGTAAAGTACATAAATGAATATCCATATCTCCAAACTCAACAGTTTGGTAGCATAAACGGAGCTTTGTCATTAGTTGGCCTCAATATATGGCGCTGAGCCAGTTATCCAGGGTAGACAAATGACAAAACGTACGTTTTCTCTTAGGGTATAGTATTGGGCCAATAAGGCAATGTATTTCACAAAACAATCAATGATCGCCTCCAGTTGAACCTTCTGACATTGTGTTCTAGCCAACCCATTATTGAAGCATTCAGTGATTACACCAGTATGTAAAAATGGAAAAACAGTTAAAATAAAAGGATCAGAGTCCTTTATTATAAAAGATCGATTTTTTTAAATTGGAATTTAATATGATTGGTTATGTAACCTTAGGTTCAAATGATATCGAAGCATCCGCAGAGTTTTATGATCAACTTTTTTCAGAAATTGGCATTAATCGCCTGTGGAGTTTGGAAACATTTGTAGCCTGGGGAGTTGATTCAGAATCGCCCATGTTTTCTATTACGACACCATTTAACAAAGAAAGAGCGACGGTTGGTAATGGTGTCATGATCGCTATAAAGGTTCCGAATACACAGACAGTAGATTTAATTCATAAAAAGGCTCTTGATCTAGGGGCTGTAGATGAGGGAGCACCCGGCCCGCGTGGAGCTGGGTATTATAGTGGTTATTTCAGAGACCTTGATGGTAATAAATTAAATTTCTATCTTGTTACCAAACAATCCACATAAAAAAGTCATATGATTACTTATTATTTGGGAATGACACGTATGAATAAACCCAAGCAGTAGGAAAATCTATGAAAAATAAAGGAATGGACATATTGAGAGACAAGGAAAATCAATGACCACATCAGTATCACTAAACCATTAAATCCATTGACCTGATCCAGTCCCATATTGTTATAATTGTATCTACCGTGGTGCTAAAAGACCAGCCAAGCCTAAAGGATTTATCAATAGAACTTTATTGTCTGGTTGCGCAGCAGTTATCGATCAGGAAACAAGCCCGGTAAAACTGTTGAATCGCAGAACCTTAAGACCGATCAGAAAGTACCGGCAATTGAAAATGGCACCATTGGAGATGAGCTGGCTTTAATTGGTTAAAAATACATTAAACATTCTGATAAATGGAGTTTGAAAAATGAAATATAAAATAGTCGTTTTGTTGCTATGTGCTTTCGTATTGTATGGCTGCGATAGCGTTGAAGATATGAAAGGCATGTTTGAGAAACAGGAACTTGCGCAAACGCACATAAAGAAACAATATGGCTGGAATTCTCAGTTGGGTTTCAATTTCAACAATGGCGTTCTCACACAGGTAACAATAGTGTTTAATGCAGAAGAAGTACGTAATGAAACGGTAGAAAACCTGGAATCAATCACCAAGAAAGTAGTTGCAAATGTCTTTAAGAGCAAGCCTCAAGCGATTTTCATCCAGATTGCCAGCGTTCCTGATAAAGAATGACAATAAAAGCCCTATATGCAATAGACTTAGGCTAACGGAGCATAATCCCCTTCTGCCCACACTTCATTATTGGCAAACAGGTTCTGCAATGCGACTGTTTCGGTTTGAGCCAATTCCCTGAAGGATGACTCCCATAGCAAGGTGCCACTGGATACTTTGATTGTATTATCCCTGTCCCGTTCCCAGTCAATTGGCAGGAATACGGTTTTCACTTTCCGATCGCTGCCATAGAGATAATCACTGCCATGCAAATTGACAATGCGCCGCTTATCTTTCAGCTTGAGTTCAGTTTCCAGCACCATATACTGCAAACTACTGGATAAACGTGGACTGACTTGTGTTGCAATTGAGCAGGACAGAGAATTGCAAGCCAACAACTTTTGATAAAGATCAAACCATGGTTGGGCATGTTTTTTGTCCTGTTGCCAGCTGTTCACGGCATCAATGGATAAAGAGCGATATTCCACTTGTCCATTCGCCTCACTGCTAATGTTGTTAATATAAGCATTCAGGCTGTGTTTTTCAGCTTCACCCTTGCTTTCCTGTTGCAGACCAAGAAACATGCCCCGTAAATGGCTTAAGCGGTTCAAACGGGCTCTGATTAAGGCTGGACGATTCAAACCAAGGACATCGATAGTCACCTGCCCTTTCAGCTCGTATTTCTTAACAATATTTTCTTGCTTCCACTGTCGAAACACATCATTCGTTTCGGTAGGTAACAAGTCGCTTGCTCCATCAACGTATTGCGGAATCAACTCAGGTCGTTGCCAGATAAAGGTTTCGACCTGATTTTCCGGTACCTCATGGTATGCCATACAAAACTGACTGAATTCATCATAGGCATAGGCCTGTCCATTGAGTGGATTAAAGCGAATGTGCTGCCGTGGGTCATCAGTATAAGGATTCACCAGCAATGGCAATTCATGGTTACTTTCTATTTCGGGTGCCTGCTGGCCATAGACAGGAAACTGGTTGGCCTTATGAACATCATTGCATTCGTGGCAACTGAAGAATAGGTTTTGCTGGTCATAAGCACTCAGATAGTAAGCATTACGAGTCCATTGTCCATCTTTAACGACACCCCAGGCTGGTCGGAAATGGCTGACACAGGCAGAGCCTGTATGATCGAGTTGGTTTTCGCAATAAGCACAACGCCCTGCATGCGAACGACGTAAGGCATCTTTAATCGAATCACAAGCGTACAGCGATGGATCAAAAGCAGCATGGGTATAGCCAGACACTATTTGATCACTATCGGTCTCTTGGGCAACCATACTATTTCGTTCGGTAAAGAACACCAGATTATCAACCAAGTCGCTGGCAAATCCTTTGTCCAGCAACATTTTTCTATCAGAGGTCGACAAGGTTGTGTATTTCTTGCCTTTGCTCAATAGCTCCAGCAGTTCCTGCATTTGTTGCTTGGCCGCTTGCTGCTTAACCTCTTCATCGGCACTGAGCACAGCGGCTTGAAAAGTAATTGGCATCATAATTCATAAGCCTCCGGTTTTTCGTCATTCTCAACTGATATTGCGTCAGCTTTACGAGGCTGACGGTGGTGTCGCGGGTGCTGCAGCTGCTTCATGAGCATTAGCCTGCTGCTGCAGAGCGTCATTTTTTTGCGCTATATTCTGATTAATCAAGGCTGCCGTGTTGTTAATGGACTGTTGCACGGAATCCATCGCGTTTTGTAAATGCTGGGGTAATTCATGTTGCGCTTGTGCAGCAAAATCAGCTTGTGTTGCAGCCGACAGGTCCGATGCCTGTTGCACTTGTTGGTTTGCTTCAAGCATTGATTTGTGCATGGCTTGTTGAGCAATTTCCAACTCGGCCTGCATGGAGTGCACAGCTGTATTACCAGTTGCGCCATGCGGTGTGCCTGATTCAGGAGCTATTGCTTGTGTCTGTTGGGATATCGTTGCAGGTGCAACACCAGCATTATCAATTGGGTTTGCAACAGCATGTTCCAACTGATTAGCGGTAGTTTTGGCACTGTCGATGAGACGATATACCTCTTGCAGGTTCGTTTGTATACTCAGTTCGGAGCGTTTTAGATTATCATCGATTGCCTGCATAATCTGCTGCAGACTCTGCCCTGCCGGGGTAAATGTTGCTGTTGGAGAAGCTGAGCTTCCAGCGGATGATTTAGGAGGTGATTTTTTGCTACGGCTGTTAGGTGTTTTTTTAGTCATGATATAAACCTTATTAGTTCTGAGTCTTGTTGGAACTCGGTTTCTGGTAGGAAAATACGTCTAAAACAAGGCAACCCGCATGATTCAGCGAAAATTGCGCCTGTGTTCCCTGATTGTTGGCAGAGTACGTCAGTTTTTCTCCATCTTGAGATAGCACCGGGTCGCCAACACTGTTATCTCGCAAAAACACCCCGATGTCGGTCAAATAGTCTTCAACCTGTTCAGTTACTGTTGCTGCATCCAGTTCATCCAATGCAATATTTTTTGACAACTGCAGTAGAGCTGTTGCCAAGGAGGAAAAACCTATTTGATTACCATAATCCAGCCAGGTTTGAATAGCCTGATTTATCTCCTCCTCGCCCGTTCCTCCCGATATCTGAGGGCAAACTAACATGCCATCTGCCAATGGAACCAAGGCCTGGTAAATCTCTTCCACCTGATTCTTGCGGTCACTTGCATTGACCTTCTGTAGACTCAGCTTGTTAACTATCTGCAGATAGAAACAGTATAAATGACAACACTCAACCGGTGTCTGGGCAATATCAGCAGCATAAGCCCCTGCCTCGGCACAAATCGCATTTGTCGCGCTGTAAGCTGGGTCGCCATCATTTGTCAATGAATACAATACGATGAAATCATTGAGTGTCATCATTTGAAACAGAGCATTAGAACTGAGTCCGCTTTTTTTAAAGAAACTATCTGTATGCTGCTTGAGTTCTTTGTTATCCAAAAGCCCATTACCTTGAGTAATCAACAAAGCACTTTCACTGTCATCATCATTTATAGCATTGCTTAATTGGGATAATTTATTGCTGCCAAGCAGTAGAATCTTTTCAGGATCAACTAACAAGGCAATTAACGGCAGATATAATAATTTCGTGTTGTGCAACCCATCCAGTATGGCCGATAGCAAATCGGCTTCTGAATCGAAATAATAGGCCGAAGATTTTTCACTACTAGACTCTTCAAGCCAACGTTTGCCTTCTGGGATAAAACCCAATACCAACTGAGTTTGTGTCGATAAAGAAGCAAAGCTTTGCACGTTTTTTTGAATGGTAATAGTCATAGCTGATAGTCTTTTTATTAAATTGGATACAGTTTAGACAACTTAACCACCAGTTGGAAACTCATTTAATACTTCACTGGCGTATTTACCAACCGTCTGGAAGTTGGTTGCACTATTTGTCAACATGGTATTTATTTCCGCAATGATTGGTTTATATGTTTCCACATCACCCGTTGCCAGCATTTGCGCGACTGCCACACCGGCAGCTGTAGTGCCGATCGTACCAAAGTTACGCAACTGGTCTGTAGCATCTTGAATCGCAATAGCAGTGGATTGTGCAACCGACTGATACGCTTTGCCTGCACCGCTGTGGCTGATAACATCGCCAGTTAAGGTAGCTTGCTGTGCGGCTTGTATTGAATTTACAACTTGTGGATTGACATTAACGATGTCACTCATAGTATTACCCTCAATTAATCGTGGTTATCTGGTATTCAATCTGCATCAACCGTTGGAATTGTTACTACCAGAATCATTGGACTGATCGGCGTCACTTCCTGATGCGTCATTATTGTTGCCCGGCGCGAAGTTTTTCAATTTCTCAATCAAACTCTGCAAGCCTTTTTTGTCACTTTCACTGGACTTGTCATCCGCTTCCATCATAGTAATAGCTTTTTCAGCCATCTGGGTTGCCTGCTTTACAAAATCAGCCGCTTTGTTTTCATCACTGTCGCTACTATTACTGCTTGGATCAAGTGGCATAAATGGTGGTGGAACATCGGGCTTTTCTGGCTCTTTAACAGTGACAGGTGGTGATGTCGATAGAATTTTTGCACAACTTGCTGTCACCGAAGCAGCGGCTGACATTTGCGAGTTTTGCTGCGTGTTTACCGCATTATGCATAGACATACCAAGTGTTTCTGCGGTAACCAAATTAATTAAACTCATCGATTGGCTCGCAGAATTACCCATTAGCAAGGTATCTGCTTGTGTAACCGAGTCTGTAATCTGGCTGTTTACTGTGCTTTCATCAATCATGATTATTTCCTGATAGCATTAGGCATAAGTGCCTTGTTCAAAGTATTAAGCTGCCGCAGCCGCCCCCACGGCAATAATAAGAGCGCAGGTTTGGGCAACACAGGCATTTTGTATGACTTGCGAAGATTGTTCGGCTGTCACCGCATTATTCATCACCTGAGAAATGCTGTTAGCCATCGCGACATACGTTAGACCCATTGCTACTGGCGGTGCTGCACCAACATTTAAAACGCATGCCTGAGTAACCGAATCTGTTATTACAATACTCATATTACTCCGTCAAAAGGTTTATAGATTGCATTGTGCCAGCAAGCTCATTGTTTAAAACCTGGTTTCACAAATGGCCCTATTCAGACACAAATGTGAAACCAAGAAGTACTACTTAGGCAAAGATTTGTCGGGTAGCAACGCCTGTTGATGCCGTGTCAATGGCATACAAGGTACTGATTCCCTGGGTGGTAGCAGCCTGTGCTGTCATGGCTGCCTGTTGTTGCCCTGATGTTGCATTATGCGCAGCATTAGACAAAGCCTGACTGGTAGCAATCATAAAATTGCCCATTGCAGTTGCTGGTGCATCACCCAACACTTTTGTGTTGACTTGAGTGATGGAATCGGTGATTTGACTATTTACAGCTGTTGGAAAAGACATAGTAATATCCTCTGATTAGGTTAATTAAGATTGAAAAGCTGAGCAAAACATTCACTCAACTTCATGCGC
This sequence comes from Arenicella sp., assembly GCA_050633785.1. Classification (GTDB taxonomy): domain Bacteria; phylum Pseudomonadota; class Gammaproteobacteria; order Arenicellales; family Arenicellaceae; genus CALKZN01. The sequence goes on along the minus strand of JBOEHE010000074.1, from coordinate 55,280 downwards.
CACGACCAAATAACCTATGACGACAGGATCGACGTAGTTGCTTTAGCCGTTGATGCCGTATCAAGTGAATAGAGCAATGTCACGCCCATAGTTGTCGCTGCCTGGGCAGCCACATTAGTTTGTTGTTGAGCCGTGGTTGCATTATGCGCTGCGTTTGACAAGGCCTGAGCAGTTGCCTGAAACAGGTTGCCCATTGCCGTTGCTGGCGCGACCCCTAACACCTGAACATTCGCTTGAGTAACGGAGTCAGTAATTTGATTATTTACAGCAGTTGGAAAAGCCATATTAAATTCCTCTGATTATGTTGTCCGAATGGACAGACGGTTGAGATCCTATTCACTGGTTGCCTGAGCTGACTAGCTACCTAAAATAGCAGAAGTTGCTTTGCCAGTAGTCGCTGTATCAATTGCGTAAAGTGTTGCCACACCCATGGTCGTAGCCGCTTGCGCAGTGACATTGGTTTGTTGTTGTGAGGTAGTCGCATTATGCGCTGCGTTTGACAATGCCTGGGCAGTTGCCTGAAATAAATTCCCCATCGCCATTGCTGGGGCATCTCCCAGGACTTTGACATTCGCTTGTGTCACAGAGTCAGTTATTTGACTGTTTACTGCAGTTGGAAAGGCCATATTTAGCTCCTTATATAATAGTTAACTTTTGTTCGTTTATGGTTTATCTCAAACCAGCTACCGGAGTATTCAAAATAGCGGATGTTGCCTTGCCTGTAGTAGCTGTATCGATTGAATATAACGTCGCTACACCCATAGTGGTTGTAGCCTGTGCTGTAACCGCTGTTTGCTGTTGAGCTGAAGTAGCATTGTGAGCTGAATTGCTCAAGGCCTGAGCAGTTGCTTGAAATAGATTGCCCATGGCCATTGCTGGTGCATCACCCAGAACTTTAACGTTTGCCTGGGTAACGGAATCAGTAATTTGATCATTGACAGAAGTTGGAAAAGCCATAATTATTCTCCTAAAATTGTATAAAAAATAGCGCCACTTTCTGAGAAACACCACTCATCACAGAAATAACGTTCGAATTAAGTTATTGTCCCAAACGACATAAACGTTGTTGTTCAAGTAACTTGTGGACACATAGTAAATTTATGCTTATGGAGTCGATAGGTTAAACCTACGAACAATGCGGTGAAAAATACGAAAATAAGTTCGTAGGAAAACCATATCCATATGCCCCCTCTCTGCACTATGATCACATCCTGTTTATCCAGACTGTTAAATAGGCATTGCTGAGTATTGCTTCGTTATTGCATAGTTGTTACAAGGGTAGAAACACATAACTGACAATCCTTCAAAGCAGCTAACACTCAAGCTCTCTATGATTAATCTCCATCAGATAAACAACGCTATTGCTGTCCACAACCAACTTTTCTACCTTCTACTGCGGGGAATATAATGTTCATAAGATCAATAGTTTTACCAGTATGTCTAGCCTTGGGAGCCTGTACTGATAATAGTTCTACTGCGACCAATCAAGTAAAGTCAGCAGGACAAACTTCTGATAGTACAGTGCTAGGTATCGATGTATCACACTTCCAAGGAGAAATTGATTGGCAGAAAGTCGCTGAAAGTTCTGTATCCTTTACCTTTATAAAATCCTCTCAGGGAGATGATATAACGGATGAACGTTATCAAAGCAATTGGGCTGGGTCAGCACAATATGGCTTACTACATGGGGTCTATCACTACCTTGATCCTTCTATTGATGCAACCGCGCAAGCAAACTATTTTATAGCTGTAACCCAAGGGGAATTCGGCGATTTTCCTCCAATTGTCGACATCGAAGCATTCGAACAGCAAACGGCATCTGAGGTTATCGACACCTTGAGCACCTTCATTGATATTCTCGAAGAAAAATACAACTGCAAACCGATGATATACACCTCACCTGGTTTCTGGGACCAACTGGACAACAATGACTTTGGCAGCTACCCCTTGTGGTTAGCTGACTATGCGGATCAACCTCAGTTACCCCAAGGTTGGGAACAATGGTTATTCTGGCAATTCTCAGACACAGGAACAATCAATGGTATCAATGGCGACGTTGACCAGGATCAATTCAATGGCACATTCAGTCAACTGAAGAAGCTGGCCTGCTAAGCAAAAGTCATTAAATCCACATACCAATGGATGCTTCCAATACAAAAAGCAACACGGCAGTAAATTCCATTACTGTCGTGTTGCTTGTTAAAGCATCTGAAAATTAGAGCTTAAAACAATCCTTGCCACATAACAGCAGTTGTTGATTGCGGCCAATAATGTGGAATCACATGGCTAAGTAAAGCATCAAGGTGAACAACAATAGGAGACAATAAAACAAGTCCCATCATTATAAACTTCACTTTTCCCATTTGCTCATTTGACCAGATAGCTGAAACTGGTTTAGTCGCAAAAAGTTTGACATAAAACGACAGGGATAAGATCAGCATCGGAAGAAATGCCGGTAGAATGTATTTACCTTGTATCTGAACATCATTATAGAGATTGGTCCAGACATAGGCCATTACTTGCAAACCTATGGCTATATACAGTATTACTTCAAACCACACCCTTCTGCTTCGCAGGCGCGAGCTGACCGCTTCCGCAAACAAAAAGCCGACATTCGCTATCAAACCGAAAACGACAATATAATAATAAACGTATTGTAGCCTTCCGACGCGGATAACTAACCAGTCTAAGTGGCCAACTACCGCCATATAAGTAGCGCCAATAAAATTACCATGATTTTCCAGCAGCAAAGCTCTCATGCCAATACCGAACTCTGCAACAAACCCAAAACGATTCAAATCAACATCTGTGTTACGCCAGGCCGTTTCATTAATGACTTTGGATAATATAGGATCATCCCAGCCATATTGCAGCATATTGAAAATCAGCCACCAACCACCCGCCAGCACAAAGACCACTGCCATCGCTGCGTGTTTGACCCAAAAGTCTTTATCAAACCTCAGGATATAACCCAGATAAAACAAGAAAGCGGCAGGTAAAAAGACCCAACCCGCTTTTTTAGTAATGATGGTCAAGCCCACACTGAATGCAAAAAAGAGACAATTGCCTAGAGTTGCGCCTTGACGAAAAATTAACGCAATAGACATTGCCGTCAAACTCACTGCGGCAATCGCTGAACCATCATCATTCAGATACGATGCGGTAAATGTAAATTGTGGTAACAAGCCAATTAACAAAGCACCAAATAACGCGACAAAGAGGCTGTTAAAGAATATGTACAAGGCAGCAAAAGCAGCAGCTACCGCCAGTGCGCCATAAAAAGCATTGGCCAATCTATACGAATAATAGCGTTCTTTATTTTCATCAAGGGTTGTACCACGCAATTTTGCAACAACTGCAGCTGAGGCATAGCCTAAAGGTGGCCTGAGAAGACGTGAGTTGCCAAACATTGAGAATCCCATTTTGGCTTCATCTTCAGGGATTGTCGCTAAACGACCGTTTTCTAAATAAAAATCAGCAGCGACTCTGGACAAGGGGTAATCAGGCCCAGCGCCATTTGGCAGATAGAATGCAGTGGTTGCAAAATAGCTCATAAACGCAACAAAAACGACTGCGCTCTGCAACCATAAACGTGAAGTTTTACTTTGAATCATTATTTTTACAGATTAACCAGTAGAAATACCGGAGGGTTGGATTTAAAACGGTTGCTATTCTCACACATTTATCCATTAAAAACATTATAGTTAACGCTTGTTTCAATTGAAAACCTGAAATAAGCTCAATAATGACAACAAAAGCTGCCTGTGCCACACTAAAAACATGAAACCAATCTTACTGAGCCTCTTGTGCTATTTATTATTGTCAGCCTGTTCCAGCGATCCTGACAATCCAAAGGATCAAATCAAAGCTGTTCTCAAGCAAATAGAAGTAGCCGCAGAAGATCGCAGCCGACGTGGTATATCAGCGTATATTTCGGAACAATATCTTGACGAAAAACAACAATCTAAAGAGTCTATTGAAAAGTTACTGCAATTTTATTTGATCAAAAACCAAAGCATCAATATATTCACCACAATTCAATCTATTGAACTTCAAGGCCCACAACGCGCCGAAGTTCAACTAACCGCGGCTATCGCAGCAAAAAGCGTTGACCTGGAAAAAGAAGCCAACCGCTTGAAAGCCGATTTGCACCGATTCACTTTACTGCTGCAAGATGAATCCTCTGAAGGTGACTGGAAAATAATCACCGCAAAGTGGCAACAAGGCTTATGACTGCTGCTTAAAATAGCCTGCTCAAAACAGGTACAGTCACATCAGGCCAATAAAATGGGATCACATGATCTACCAAGGCATCAATATGAACTAAAATGGGTGATAACATTATCAGGACAGCCATGGTTCGGCAGACACTTGCGTTCAACTGCCACCCTCTGCTGAGCATGAATGCTTTTGCTCGAACAAAGAATTGCAAAGCTAAGAGCAACATTGGCAATGCTATCGGGATAAGATATTTACCTTGTATCTGAATATCATTATGCACATTGGTCCAAGTGTACAAAAGAATTTGCAGGACCAGAGAAATATACAATATCCATTCAAAAGGCAGTTGTCGATCACGGCCCCACAACAGCGACCAGTTGGCCTGTTTCCAAGCTTGTAGAATCTTTTTGAAAGTAATCGCCAGCAGCCACAGAAAATTGCCAACTATGGCGATGATAATCCACAAATAATAGTCATACTGCAAACTGCCAACTCGAAGTTTAAGCCAATCCAGATGCCCAACTACTGCCTTGTAAGTCGCTCCAATAAAGTCCTGGTAATTACCCACCAATAAGTGGATCATGCCGACACCCCTTGCCTGAAAACCATAAGTGCTCAGGTCAATCCGTGCAAAACGTTCGCCCAGATCTGTAATTGCCTTGGACAATAAAGGGTCATTCCAACCATAGACCAGCATGTTATGCACTACCCACCAACCTCCGGCAATCAGACAGGATAGTGACAATTGGATGTGTCGTTTAAAAAAGTGTCGATCAAATGACAGGATATAAACGACATAAAACAAGATAGCGCTGGCAACGAATATCCACGCACTTTTTTTGTTGATAATCGTAAAACCGATCACCAGCCCAAAAAAGATTATATGCCGGGTTTGCAGCATTTCCGTGACCTTGATCATGCCAGCGCCACGCGCAAAATGATCTGATAAAGAAGAAACATTGCGAGCAATCAATATCATGGCAAAGGTGACCAGACTAACCGCCAAAAATGCCCCTGTATCATCATTGAGGTAAGAGACCGTAAAAGTATATTGCGGCAGCAAACCTATGGATAGTGTCCCCAGCCAAGCCAGATAATAACTGTTAAAAAACAATAACAGCCCAGCAAAGACAATAGCCAGCGTCAATGCGCCGACAAAAGCACTCGAAACCCGATAAGCATAATAACGGGGAAGAGAATCGAGTCCAGGCAATTTGGCAATAATTGAAGCAAAATAGAAACTGAATGGGGGTCGCAGCAGACGGGAGTTACCATAGGCAGAAAGCACTAGTTTGTCTTCATCCTGAGGAAGGCGAACCAACCGTTCGTGATCATAATAAAAATTCGCCGCCGCTCGACTGAAATGATAGTCGGGTCCAGCTTGATGAGGCAGCCAATAGGCCGTAAAACTGAAATAGCTGAAAAACAGCGTCAGCACAATAGTGCTAGAAAGGATTAACTGACGCATGCTGATCAACGTAAGTTCTTCAAACGTTGCAAACGGTGTTTCAAGCGATCTACTTTATCGCCAAACTGGTGTTGCAACCACAGTTTAGCAATATCTTTAAAACTGGTTCTAAGAGCCATGCTTCCATAGGCGCTCACCCGCAAAATCAATAACAGTTTAGCTAATCGTGATAGCGGGAATTGATTAATATCGTAATTATCATCTGTCAATTTCATCTAACGTTGCCTCAACCTGCGCATAAATTTCATAAAATGCCATAATTTCAGTAACGGGTTAAAACGCACCTTACTGGGAGACTCGCTCCAGATATTTTTATGGTAGCGTTCCAATTTGCGTACCGCACGGCTCTTGCGTTCACCCTTTCGAGCCTCACGAGCAAAATCATCCTGATGAGCAAAATTTCGCAATCGAACCATTTCCTGAGATTCGGGAAATCCAAGACGCCCCATAATCAGCATATGACACCAGTTTTTGATTTGCCGGTGATCAAAATGAGATACACTCAAAGCCGCTGCGAACCGTTGCACACCATCGAAAACGCCAGCATGTATATCTTTATAATAGTTAAACTGTTCTGTTTCAGCTTTGGCACTGGCATCTTCAGCAGAACGAAAGCGCAAAGTATAGGCTTTTCCTGCTTTGGTCTGATCCAGCTCATAACCCAGCAAGGTTGGATGCTCTGCCCGAGTGACCTCTTCGAACACATCTTTACACGTCGTCATCAACCACGGCAGGCTGGCAAAGTCATTCACATCAAAAATCAAACCTTCCGTTTCTGAATGGCTGGTTTTATCGTAAAAGCGAACATCATCTGTTGCCAGCAGAAAACCATTAACAATCGGTTTGGTCTCACGATGGTCTATCGCTTTAACCAGATAATGTTGAATGGTGCTCAGCCAACCAATATCAATCAACGCAATACGTTGGTTCTGAAAGAAGTTCAATTCCTCTAAATAGGCCATTAATGCATCGTTATTAGGCTGAGCCAGAGTTTTAACGGTAGCGTTAAACTCTTCATCATCGCACAAAGCGACCAACTTTTTATAAGACTCTATACTACGCCTATCGGCTGAAAGCTCTTCATCAATGGCCAATTCATGACGTGCTAAAAAGGGTTGTAAGGCATCGACATCAAGGCCATATACTCGAGCAATATCAGTAAAATCCCGGTTGTGCATCGGTCGTAGAGCATTTTCAGCATCGAATATACTCAAACCAGCATTGGCGCGGCTTGCCTGGGCCAGAGATAAACGACTCACATAAAAATAATGCAGTTCATAGTTCTGCGCCTCTTCTGGCCATAGAACAGGGGCCATGATTTCCCAGCACCGTTTTAACATCCAACCTTCGCGGGCACAGAAATATAATTGATTGATACCAAGGCTGTCCGCCCTGCTTTTCAATGTACACAGGGCCGTGCCAAGAAGGTATGCAAAGAAATTATAGCCATCGGCATATAACTCGCTACGTTCAACGTTTTCGGCTTCCAATGGCAACATTAATTGCTGTAGATAACGACCATTCCATAAATCCAGTTTCTTGCCGTAAAACTCATAACGCCTGGCCAAACCCTTACGTTTTTTCTCAAGCGTGTCATCGATCACCATGGATCTGATGCCAAATTCATCCGGTCTGAAACCATCAGAAATAGGGTTATCACCAATATGCAACCAACTGGACTCATCCAGTTGATGACGTTCTTTGATCAGGGGAAATGCAGTACCTGAGGCTTTCGCACGAAAACTGTCAGCCGATGAGATAATATCTTCGAAATAGTGCTCCAGACCTTTATCAACCACCAAACGACGGATCAAGTCAGCTGGCAGGTACATATCCGAAAGCAAAAAGAGGCGTTTACCCTGTTGCTGAAAATACTCCAATAATGCCACTATTTCCTGGCGTGGCACCAACATGGTATTTTCCATTTGCACTTCGTAATCAACTACCTGCTGTAACAGTTGCTCAGTATAGCTATCACCAAACAATTCCTGTAGGACATCAGGCATAAATTGAGCATAATTAGCCTCAAAGTCTGGATTTGTCTGACCATTGAGTTGACGATGTTCAGACTCAATTCGGTCTCGCAGTTTCTGGACAGAATCATAACTACTCCAAATACCAGATTGTTCCGCCAGATTATGGATAAAACGGGCAACAGGCTGCTTTACCAGATCCGGGTCATGTACACGGCGAATAAATAAGGTATCAAATATATCAAAACTGACAACATCGTATTCAGCAAGCTGTTGCTTCGCTGCCGCCGACAGTTCTGCCAGCGTATTAAAAGTTTGTACGGCCATTCTGCTTAGAATAAATTACGTTTGATCCGTTTCAATAGTGAGGGTTTCGCCGCATGGGCAGTCTGTTGTTCCAGGTCTTGCAACTGCTGCTTAACATCTACCAATTCATGCTCCAGAGCAATCAACCGATTCAAGCCAGTCTCCACACGTGACTGCAATGATTCAGGGCACGCTGCCAGCATATAACGCCGAATGACTTCCTGGTCCTGTTCACGTGCTGTAATAGCGCCTTCACTTAGAGTATTGCCCCCGTGAATACGGTACTTAATCAGTTGCTGGTCGTGTAAATAATGCGTGTACTTTTGATAACGTTGCAAGATACGGAAGATATAGTCGTAATCGTGCAGATAACGTAAAGCAGAAAAGCCACCTACATTTTTAGCGGCTTCTGCATTAATGAACAAATTAGAAGTCGTTACCATGAAGTTGCCATGCAAAAAAGCTGCATACAGATCTTTCAGTTCAAAATATTTAGCACGGTTTTTCTGGTGCCATTGGTTCCAGCCGAAATCAGCATCTAAAAGCGGTTCGCTGGTATCAGAAATGGGTATCACATCAGTAATAAGGCACAAAGCATCGGTCTGTTTCTGAAAAGCAAATAATTTTTCAAAACGATCCGTTGTATAGACATCATCTGAGTTAAGTATGGCCCAGAACTTTCCCTTAGCTTTAGCCATACCATTATTCAATGCATTGAACGCATCCTGATTGTCCTGATAATGATATTGTATACGGTCGTCTTTATAACTATTGATGACATCGGCAGTTCCATCCTGGGAACCATCATCGATAATAATGAATTCGAAATCAGCAAATGTTTGCTGCAACACGCCCTCTATGGCTTCACCAACAAACCGTTCATGGTTATAGGCTGGCATGATGATACTTAATTTAGGTTGCATAGGTTATCGTAAAGCTGTTTTAAAATTAAAATTATTGATCAGAATAACGTCCAGAAACTAAGGGCGAGAGTGTAACGCATTCCTACTTTGACTGCTACATTTGACAAAATATAGACACTATATAGTTGAATTTGCAACTACTTAAAAAACTCCCTCTAAATAAGCTGTGATAGCATGCTCTGATGCTGTTTAGCCGTTTTTACCAGTAGACAATAGTGATTTAATATGTACCTTTTTCCAGATGACTTCGAACTTCAGACATTTCTGCAACGGACCGTTACCCAAATCAATCTAGGCAACGATGATTTTTTAATGTACCTGGATGATGGCAACAGCCTGCTATGCCGGTATATTGTTGAGTTTGAAACCAGTCACGGAAAACGAAAAACCTGTTTTAATAAACATTGGCTGGACAGCAGTAATTTACATCAAATTCCAGGCAGCCAACTGACAAATGTTTATTGTGAATCAACATCCCAGCTGGTTATTTCTCTAGACATCGGTGCGAAATTAATTTTTCACACCGAAGAGTCTTTGCATGAATGTATTTTAATAAGCCTGCCAGGCAACCACCTATTGTTATTTTAAGGCCTCAATTTTTACCGCTTTTCAGCATAACTATCTATTGGGGTTTTACTCAAGCAACGGGTTTTAAAGTGTCAGCCACTCCATTGTGCGTATGCGTAATAGCATTATTATCATCAACATAGATCATATGAGGGTCATGATTTGCTACTTCCTCTTCGGAATAATCGCTGTAGGTACAAATGATCAGTAAATCACCGATAGCGACTCTTCTTGCCGCAGCACCCAGAACAGCAATAGTTCCAGAACCAGCTTCTGCTGGCACAGCATAACTAGTAAAACGTTCACCATTGTCTATATTATAAATATGAATCTGTTGAAACTCTTTAATATCAGCAGCAGCCAATAAAGCAGTGTCAATAGCAACAGAACCTTCATACCCTACTTCTGTCTGGGTAGTCTTCACTCTGTGTAATTTTGCCTGAAGCATGGTTCTTTGCATACGTGTTACCTCATAATACTAGTGCATTGGCGCATATAAAAGACGGCTAAAAAATGCGAGATTATCGCCGTGCTCGTTAAAGTTTTCAAATTTTTATGTGTGTTTTTTTACGATCTTATCGTATGACTTGTACGATTTTTTTCAGTATTCGTTATTACCTATCCACTTCAAGATTATCAATCAATCGTGTCTCGCCCAGTTTTGCTGCGATTAAAATCACCAATTCTTTATCATCAGCTTCAGCGGCCGTTAAATCAGATCTTCTACACACCTCTAAATAATGCGGTTCGAAACCTGCTTTCTCAAGGCGTTGTTTTGATTTATCGGTTAAATCCTGTAAATTCTTTGCTCCTTGTTCGACCTCTGCCGCCAAATCAGTCAACACCTGAAATAGCATTGGCGCTACTTGACGCTCTTCATCGGTTAAATAGCCATTACGTGAAGACATTGCCAGGCCAGATTCCTCACGGGTTGTTTCACTGCCGACAATTTCAATCGGAAAAGCCAGATCATTAACTAACTGACGAACCACAAATAATTGTTGATAGTCTTTTTTGCCAAATATTGCGCAGTCTGGTTGGACAATATTGAACAAACGAGCGACCACTGTTGCGACTCCTCGAAAGTGAGTTGGTCGTTGCTCTCCACAATATTTTGTTGTAATAGTAGGAATATCTACCCGAGTATGTTGGCTGATATCTCCAGGATACATTGCATCATCATCCGGCAAGAACAACAAATCAACATCCATTTCACCTAACAAACGCGCATCGTCGCTTTCTGTGCGTGGATAATTGGCCAAATCTTCATTCTCACCAAATTGCATTGGATTGACATAAATACTGACAACAATGAAGTCACCTTCTTTTTGAGCACGGCGAACCAAATCCAGATGGCCTTCATGCAAATTGCCCATGGTGGGGACAAAAACAACTCGTTTCTTTTGCTCTTTAGCAGATTTTATAGCCGCTCTTAGCGAGGATATTTTATTAACTTTATTCATTATATTCAGATGCTTAAACTATCTTTTTGACAAATAGGTTCATTAATAGAAATTTTATTTAAAGGCATGTTGTTCTTGAGGAAACTGACCTTGCTTAACTTCATTCACATAAGCACTGACTGCAGCATCTATCGAATCAGCTTGAGCCATAAAATTTTTCGAAAATTTGGGGCTCTTATCAGGATAAATTCCCAACATATCCTGCAACACCAATACTTGTCCATCGCAATCTGCACCAGCACCAATCCCAATCGTTGGTATTGAAATTGATTCGGAAATACTCTGAGCTAGACTCGCAGGAATCGCTTCAAGTATCAACAGACTCACTCCAGCCTGTTCCAAAGCAACGGCTTCCTGCAATAAACGCTCTGCATTGTCACCACGACCTTGAACTTTAAACCCACCGAGCTGATTAACCGACTGAGGCGTCAACCCTATATGACCACAGATAGCAATTCCTCGTGTAGTCAGATACTCAGTCACTTCAACCATATGCTGCCCACCTTCATACTTTATGAGTTGGGCACCACCCTCCTGCATCAAACGCACCGCGCTTTGCAAAGCTTGTTCTTTGCTGACTTGATAGCTGCCAAAAGGCAGATCGCCAATAACCATGGCATTATTGACGCCACGAACGACACATTGAGTGTGATAGATGCAATCATCCAAAGTGACCGGAACTGGCGTATTATGCCCCTGCATAACCATACCCAGAGAATCACCAACCAGAATTAATTCAACACCATTTCGATCCAGCAAAGCAGCAAAGCTATAGTCATAAGCTGTCAGGCAGGTAATTTTTTCACCTGCTTGTTTCATGTTCTTTAAGGTAGTAACTGTGATTGAACTCATACTTTTCTCATACGTTATTCGCTGTAATGCGAGTGAAGTTTACAGTGCTTCGACCAAGGGGTTGAAATAATTTTTACCTTTACCAATAGTTTGAATATGTTTTACCAAGGCTTGGTAATGCATTTCTTCATCAACAAAGTTTATTTCTGTAGCATTGACGATCAACAATGACGTGTCGTCGTAACGATGGAAGAAAGTTGTGTAGGCATCAGACAGGCGCTGCAGATAATCAGCTGCCATATCCTGCTCATACTTAATTCCCCGCTTGTGAATGCGATGTTGCAAAACATTGACCGGTGCCTGCAGATAGATCACCAGATCTGGTTGACGAATTTCAAGATTAAGGTTGGTATAGACTTGTTGATACAGACGATATTCATCATCATCCAGAGTCACTTGAGCAAACAAACGGTCTTTATCCAACATAAAGTCTGCAATTCGCCCTGATCTGAACAAATCATCCTGCTGCAATGCCTGCAACTGTCGAATTCGCTGAAATAGAAAAAATAACTGAGTAGGCAAAGCATATTGTTTGGGAGAACGGTAGAAACGTTGCAAAAAGGGATTTTGTGCAGGTTTTTCCAGCACCAACTCAGAATTGAACGTCGTCGCCAAACGCTTCGCCAAACTGGATTTACCTACTCCAATAGGCCCTTCAACAGCAATATACTTGGCTGGTTGGGAGGCCGGAGTTTCCGGTTTGACAGTATCTGCATTTGCAGCTACTGCTGGAAATGGCATCGGTTGCTGAGACTTCAATATTTTAATACTCATAATCGGTTTAATCCAGATACTGATTATAAAACAAACCAGGCTGACAATAACATCTATCATTCAATAAAAATGCGAACTTTGCTGCTTGCTTTTTCAAATCTGGCATAATAGAGTTTTTAACATTTAACGTTTTAAGACAATAGCCACACTATGAGTTCATCAATAGATCCAGCCAACAGTTCCCAGACTGACAAACCACAGAAACCGTCAATGTCTGGCCTTTTGTTTGAAATGGTGCTTTGCATTCTGGTTCCGACCATGATTCTGAAAAAACTGAGTGGCGCAGAACAACTGGGCGCCACTTGGGCACTAGTATTAGCACTTAGTTTCCCTTTGTGTTGGGGTTTGTTTGAATTCATCAAACACAAGAAAGTGAAGTTTGTACCAGCTCTTGGTTTTATCAGCATTTTACTAACTGGCGGCATTGGCCTGATGAAACTTGATGCGGGATACATTGCGATTAAGGAAGCCGCCATCCCCTTTGTTATAGGGCTTGCGACTCTCTTGTCTACCAAAACCCGCTCACCTTTAGTAAAAATGTTTCTGTACAACGATACAGTGTTAGAAGTTGATAAAGTTGCTGCTGCTCTTGAACAAAACCAAGCTCAATCCAACTTCAATAGAATCATGCGCAACGCTACCTGGATGCTAGCAGGTTCTTTTTTCTTATCTGCTACCTTAAATTACGCATTGGCAAAATTTCTAGTCACCAGTCCTTCTGGAACCGAAGAATTTAACAGCCAACTGGGCTCTATGAATTTGTGGAGTTACCCGGTTATCGTATTACCCTGTATGGTTGTGATGATATATGCCATGTTCTATATTTTTCGCAATATAAAAAGTCTCACGGGATTACCGCTCGAAGAAATCGTGCGCAGCTGATAAGACATTGCCTTAGAATTCAACTAAACAGCAACAGTTTGATCGCAGCAATCGCAGCCATACCTCGAATCAACCATTTGAATTGCTTGAGGTTTAATCGCCTCAATAAACAATAACCAATTGCCGCACCGACGACTAAGCCAGGTATTCCCTGCATGCTCAACTTAAAGGTGTGCCAGTTCATAAAACCGAGCCAATACAGCATAGGCAACTTGCTGGCATTGATGATCAAAAATGCCCATGCTCGAGTGCTGACATACGTTTCTTTGGACAGTTTTTGTTCAATCAGAAACAAACTGAACAAAGGCCCAGCGGCATTGGCTATCAAACTGATGAAACCAGCTGACAACCCAACAAGATAAGCCGCCGATGAATGCTGCATAATATTATTGGTCGGATTACTGTCCAACCAGACACCCAAGCCAATGATAAAGATAATCGTCACCCCCAGCAAAACGGTAAACTTTTCGGCATCAATACCCGATAATAACCATCCACCGAGCACCACTCCAATCAAGGCGAGTGGCAACAGCTTAATCAAAACACCCCAGGCAATCTTGCTGCGATAACTGAAAACAGCCATCACATCGGTGAGGATATACATCGGAATCAGTATCCCCAGAGCCTCCGGCCCTGGAAATCCCAACATGATGATTGGCAAAATAATCAAACCCATGCCACCAACAGAAAACTTAGAAAACCCGGTGACCAAACCTCCCACTAACAAACTGAACAATACAATATCCAAACTTTTCCTCTCACATCATTAGAAACAAAGATGGCATTAGCATAGTGGGTTTAATGATTGTAAGATAATTGCATATATAAATCAGAATGAATGAAAAAACCTATCATGACGAATGATCAATTAAAAGCATTTATAGCCGTTGTCGAGCAAGGCAGTTTTCGAGCCGCAGCTGTACACCTGTTTAAAACCCAACCAACGATAAGTGCTGCGGTGCAAACTCTGGAACAACAATTCGACTTCAAGCTGTTAAGCCGTGAAGGCTATCGGCCGACTCTAACTACACAGGGAAAAGCTTTTTATCGTCAAGCCAAGCAATTACTCGCTCAAATCCAACAACTCGAGCATCTGGGTCATCAACTCGCACAGAAAGTAGCACCAACCTTATCAATTTGTTTAAGCCCTATTTGCGCCAACCCAGCGAAACTCGAACCCATCAGCCACTTCTGTGAGGAAAATCCCGATATACAACTGAACATCAGTGCTGAGCACTTATACGGCGTGCAAGAACAGTTAGAGCTGGATAACGCAGACTTGGCTATCGGTCCACGTTATGGGTTGGATGATCGACATGAAATTTTTGAACTGTCCCAGATTGACACAATTACCGTTGCTGCTCCCGGCTACATTCCATTTTCTGAACAAAGAGCCATTCGTCACAATGAAATTCAACATTACCCACACATACTAATCGCCAGCTCCGGTTCAACCCCATCTGAACACTTAAACGTTCTTCCTTTTGGCCAACGCTGGTATGTCAATGATTATCAAATGAAAAAAGCTCTGTTAATCGCAGGAATGGGTTGGGCAAGAATTCCTCGGCATATGATAGAACATGAATTGGCCACGGGTGAACTGATCCCCTTTGAGGTAGAACAGTTTAACTCTCGAAGTCAGGTCCCCGTTTATCTGATCAGACTGCGCCACCAGCCAATGAGTGACTTAGCTGATAAATTCTGGAAAAGTCTGCTGAATGGATAGGACAGCACAACTTCGGCTCACTAGAAAGTTCCTCGCATAAAGCATAATCACCTAAAAGAGCGACCCAAAGCGGTTCCGATTTGCTTCTAGATCAAGGCAAATTTTAAAAATTTTGATGTGCTGTTAACCACAACATTTTTTAAATTTACGCTCACTACCACAGGGACAAGGTTCATTGCGTCCAACTTTTGGAGCCGTACGTATGGCAGGAGTTTGAGCGGCGCAACAACTTGTATTTCGACAACAGGTTTCGTTCTCTTCTTTTATTTTTTGTGTTGCTGGTTTATTGTTTTCTATCATAATAAATTACTGTTAAAGTCTCAATCACTCAGGCATTTGCGAAGAGTGGTGCTCTAGAATTACCCATCGCTCGCCAGTCCAACGATAGACAAAAGTGAACCTTGCCTTAACTATCGTATCGTCGTTGAATGTAAACTTATAAACCCCTGAGTTAATGGCTAAATGGTCAAAAATGCGTACATTCGCTTCTTCAATTTTTCCTTCTGGTGCATTAGCCAGAAAACGAACGAAATACTCTTCAATTTCTGCACGGTTATGACGAACCTTATTTGATATCGTCGGCAATAGAATACTCTTATCATCATACAGGGCGGCTATCTTCTTGGGATCTCTTGTCAGTAGTGCCCTATTCCATTCATCAAATAGGTGCAAAATGTCATTTTCTCTCATCTTTGAATTTCTGATTATGGGTATATTCCATCACTTCAAAAAAGACTGAATTTACAATCCGGTTGGCCGCCACTTCCCCATACCCCGTTTACATGATGTAACTTAATCGTGAAGCAAACAGTATGCGCAACACCTAGCTAAATTATCCTCAGACGATAAGGTTGTTTTACCGGTACTAAGAAAGCTTGAAGACGAAGTCGCAGGAAATGTATTAATTGTGTTGGGTTGTATATTCATAATTTTTCTCAAACCTGCAAATGGTATGTTACAACATATCATTAAATAATTAAAACGAATTTTTTCCTACCATTGCATATTGTATTAATCGATATCAATAACCTTGGGCATAAAGCCTTAACCCAATAGCAAACTTAACCTGAACAGACACCCCTTAAACAAAATGTATTGTTAGCTGAAATAGCTAGAGTTTGTTGACAATTAGGTTGGCTTCATTGTTAACAATGAAAGCTCTGCCAGACCTCTAAATTTTCAGTATGGCGAATGTGGTATTGTCCCTGCCCTCAACGTCTTCTGCCGTCACTGCATCTAAAAGGGCCTTACAGATATCAATCGGCAATTTTTCCTGATTGTCATTTAAAACTTCAGCTAAACTCGCAAAACTTAAGGCATCAAGCCCATCGGTACCTAATAAATAAAGATCACCGACACTGTGTCTGACAGGTCTTTCAGGGTAATCAATCAGCTCTATTCTCCCTCCGGCAATCGCTGACCTGAGATTATTGCGCAAAGGGTGTGAATCAATCTCTTGCTGTTCAAGTTTGCCGCTGGCAACCATTTCCAGGATCAGAGGCATCATTGAATGATCAGCATTGAGTTTTTCTAATTGTCCATCCCTTAAGCGGTATAGATGTGAGTCTCCAACACTTAACCACTGCAAACAATGATGGTCTTTCAAAACAGCAACAACAGTGCTCCCCATTCCCGACTTTTGCGGTGAGCTGGCTATAACATCAGCAATATCTTCATTTGCTCTGGATAAACTAAGCGCCAGCTCTCGTTGACTGAGCTGGTAGCCTTGTTCCAAACTCTCGATAGGCGTCAAAAAATTCTCAACCACGATTTGGCTTGCTTCTTCACCAGCCTGATGTCCTCCCATCCCATCGGCTATCACCAATAAAGTGAATTCATCAGCAATCAAACATCCAAAATCATCTTGCTGAGTCTCACGATCTCCCAGAATTTGTGCGACACAAACGGCATCACTATAGCTCTCTAAATTCATGAGTTTTTAACCGTATCAAGTACGTTTTTTATAGATTATGATCTTTTTCTTTCGTTCAAACTTGAGTCCCTGATAGGTGATTCGCTGGGTAACAACATAATTTCCTGGCGGAATCGACACTGGAACGACAAAATCAAATTTACTCTGCCAATAGCCATTATGCCGTTTTACTCTTTCATCTTTAAGAATATCAACTCTACCATCAGGCCCGGTAATAAACCGCCGCTCTCTTACCTTGACAGTGCCGGCAGTGTTGACCGGGTAACATGCTATTACAGTGACCGTACCACCTTGCAAAACGGTCACTGGTGTTACTGAAAAATAACTTTCGTCACCATTTTTGGATTTAGTACATTTCTTTTTTGAAATAGCTTTTTCGATGCCACCGCCTACCTTTATGACACCGTCTGATACCACATCCAGCCCATTTTGGACAGTGGCGCAGCCTACAAGCATAAGTGCTGTGCTCAGGGCAATTATTTTTTGCATAGTGTTAATCCAATTACTCATATTTATTTAATCACTTGAGACTCAGTTTTTTTGACGCCAAAACGACTGCGAGTACTCTTGGGTTCAGGCTTGCTTACCATCTCTTTTTCAGCTTCTACTCTGACTCGCTTTTTCACTGTTTTATTCGAACTTGTCGTCTGAACTTTCGCATTTTTATTAGTTTTTTTATTATCATCGCTGGCACTTTTTTCTACGGAAGGTGTGGTTTTACGGCGCACTTCATTGAAGGCATTGACAGCTTGGCTGGAGCCTTTGCCTGATTCAGAATCCTCGCTATTAACTTGTTTCATATTGCCACCATCTAGAGGCGTAGAATCAGGTGTCTGAAGAACAACTTTCGACTCCTCTGCCTTATCCTTACCATTACCAGGAAAAAGTAGAAATGCTAACAATAAAACCACCCCACCTCCTAGAACCGCTTTATTACGGTGAGTAGACAACAACAAAGTAATGCTCTCGACGAGGCTCCTTTTGTCAACTTCGCTGTTACCCTGTTGAGTGGCTTGAGAATTAGTGGTCACAGTTCCATCAGTCACAGAAGTTGAATCATCTTGATTAAACTCAACAGGTTTACTCGAATGTACAAGCAAGTCTGCCAACGCATCACTACCTGCCACTTGTGTTTTATTAGAATCTGCCGCTAAAACCTGGGTTTTCAAAAGGTCTTTATTGGTGATGACTTGCGTTCTATTCGCTGGTGTTTCTGAGTTTAACGATAGAACATTATCACTGATGGCATCGGCTAATTCAGCTGCGCTGGAAAAGCGTTCAGCTGGTTTTTTTTCAAGTACTTTGCATATAATCGTTCGCCATTGACTCGTCATTTTTTCAGTGGAAGCTACATCAGCGACATCTTTCATTAAATGTCCGCTATAGACCTCGGTCAAGGTGCCACTGAACGGTGGCACTCCAATCATTAATTCATAGAAAATGATTCCAACCGCATATAAGTCGGTACGTTCACTTATCTCACCATAAGTAGATGCATCTATTTGTTCTGGCGCCATATAAGATGGCGTTCCTATTCCACTGGCACCGACTTGAGTCAATTTGGTGACATTATCATCATTAACACTGGCTTTAGCGATTCCAAAATCCATAAGTTTGACTTGCCAGTCGCCATTATCATCCCTGCCAATTAATAGATTATCCGGCTTTAAATCTCTATGAATGACCTCGTGAGCATGAATACGTTTGAGTGCTTTGAGTAATTGCAAAATCACATCGACTACGACACTTTCAGATAACCTAACCCCACTTTCAACATTATCCTTAACGATGTCTGCCAATGTCTTACCAGCCACGTACTCTAATACGATATACACACCCTTATCAGAAGTGATGACATCATACAGAGTCACAATGTTTTCATGCGACCCGATCTTTGCATGAAGCTGAGATTCTCGTTGAATTCGCTTATTAATTTCTTCATTATCAAGAAATTCTTTTCGAACCTCTTTTATTGCCACGAGTCGAGGAAGCTGTTTATCTTGAGCAAGATAAACATTACCCATACCCCCTTCCCCTAATAGTTTAGATACCTCGTATCTCTGGGTTAGAATTTCAGGAAAATCGACATCATTCATAATCTACCCCAATAGAGATCTCCGCTCTAACAAATAAAAAGCACTCCCCAAATAAGCCGCTATTAAGGCCAAGTAGACCAAAAAGCCGCGAAAATAGACGGCAGCATCAAAGTTCAAGCCCATACTGTTACGTACAAAGCCTTTAACCCAGGACACCGAATCCTTTCCATCAAAAGCACTGCTTAGAACCAATTCCATGCCCCATTTAGCGGGAAATAAATTGGCTATTGACTGAGTTAAGGAAGGCATTCCCGCATAGTAATCAGGCCCAAGAGCCCCGCTCAGAATCATTTGTGGCAGTATCACGGCAATAGCAATAACGACCGAAAACTGACCATCAGATGGATCAAGAGCACTAACCAAAAGGCCCAAGGCAACAGATGCCCAGCTAATCATTACCAGACTTACAATCAAATTGAGCAGATTCAGTTCGCGTAAATTGCTATCAAAGGAACAAATCACGACCAACACAACAATCTGAAGGAACGTCAGTACAAACAAAAATGGTATTTTTGACAGTAAATAGTTGATCGTTTTCTGACCCGCCATACGTTCGCGTAAAAAAATGTTCTTTTCCGTGGACAACTCGAGACAAGCGCTCAGCGTCCCACAAAAAATAGCCGTCATGGTCAGTATAAGAAGAACACTGAGTGAAATTGGCAGGTTTGCTACGGTTTCATGTCTAAGCTGATAGACCAACTGCGTTCCCGAACGGCTGTCACTAGCCCCATTGGGTGAAAGCAGGAGCTTTAATTGGTAATCTATTGACCCAGCTTGACCACTCTCTACTTGCTGTTGAATAGTTTTTTGAGAGTTATTTAAATCAGAAACATCAGGGAACCCTGCATTGGTCATTGATAGTGTTATCAAACCCAATATCAAAGGAACAGCCAGATAAATCTGCATTTTTTTTAATGCGGCACATTTAAGGGTAAAATGCCTCTTAACCAGAACTCTTAATTCACGAAAATCAGGTAGAAACCGTTCTAATCGCATGCTCTTAGGAGGTAAAGGATTTTCCAGCAACTTGGTGTGTTGTTGCGTCTCAATACTCGCCAAAGCCTCTCCTTGTGCGACTTTGGTTAATTTATTGGCCAAGTTAGAAAATGTTTGCTTGATGTATTTATCAAAGAAAGAACTGTGCACATATTGATCTGCGTACAGTTTGGATATTTCAGGACGCATATCAGCTGACAGTGCTTCACCCTGCTTTGAGTCAGCTGCGATTTCTCCTTCAAGCAGGTCAAAAATCTGCATAGGTCTCTCAATAGCACGACCATCAATTGTGAAGAATTCAAGTGCTTCAGCAGGCGTACCATAGAAAACAATTCGACCTCGTGCCAAAAAAATCACTTTATCTAACAAATCCAGATTGTAGAGAATGTGAGTTGTAATGAGTATAGTCGTGCCATTGGCCGACATTTCACGCAAGTGACGCATGAGTTTTTCTTCGGTGCTTGGGTCCAGGCCTGAAGTCGGTTCATCTAAAAATAATAGCGCAGGGTTTGTCAGCAGTTCTGTTCCCACTGACACTCGTTTGCGCTGCCCGCCGCTCAGGCTTTCCACCGTAGAGTCTGCAACATGATCCAGGCGAAGGCTGCGTAGAACATGATCAACCAAGAGATTAATTTCAGAATTAGACTGATCATTTGGCAATCGAAGTTTCGCTGAATAGAACAATGTCTCTTTGACAGACATGTCCTGATAAACCACATCGTCCTGCGGCACATAGCCAATCATGTTTTTGCATAAACCATAACTTTTGAACAAAGCCAGTTCATTCATCAACACAGTGCCAGAAGTCGGTGGTGAAAAGCCGTTAAGTGCTTGCAATAAAGTAGATTTGCCAGCCCCACTGGGTCCCAGTATTCCAACAAATTCTCCAGGACTAATGGATAAATTGATATCGGAAAGAATCTTTAGGTCTTTTGATACTACCTTGTTGACTGACACGCATTCCAGATGAATTGAATTGCTCCATTTAGAGACCGAAACAGTCAGCGATTGCTGGTCATTCACTACGCGAATTAATGATGAACCTATAAAAATCACATCATCAGATTCCACCTTTTTTCTTTTTATTCGCTCACCGTTTACCCAAGTGCCATTAGTACTTTTAGTATCTTGCACCCAATAAGCACCTTTTATGTGAACTAACTCAGCATGAGAGCTACTGGCAACAGGTTCATTGCTGAGAACAATATCATTGACGCTGGCCCGGCCAATCCGGATAGGAGACGACAGTGGCAGTTCAAAGCGGTAAGTTGACTCAACAGAGTCTGCAACAGACCTGTCTTTGGAAAAGGTGAAGTGCGTTTTTTGTGGATCTCCAAACGATAATTTATCGCCATAACACAATGCCTGAGAGTCTATTCTCTTACCATTTATAAACAAACCATTGGTAGAGCCAATATCCCTGATGACAAAATGGCTGCCATCGTGCCATGCCAGAGCATGATTTTGCGAAGCGGTGCTGATGTTCAATTCAACATCAGCATCACTATATTCACCCGTTTCAAGTTTGCGACCGATCTTGAGTCGCTGGCTTTCATCCAAGGCAAACGTATTCAGCTCGCCCTCTACTGAATTAGCAACAAAAAAAGGCATTCTCTAATCTACTTCTAAACAAATGCCTATCTCACCAAAACTCCCACCAAGGTTTACTGTCTTCTTTGTCTGCAGCAAGCTTCACTTGCTCTGCATTCGACTGCTGGCTGGCTGTGTTTCTCTCATAGAACGGGTTATTATCCTCTGCCATTGGTATTTCCTTTTCGAGGCGGGCTTTAACAATATCCACTTTTGGTATTGGAATAGATTCCATCGCCTCAAATCGACCACTTCCATAGTTGATGCTGCCACTGCCAGCTGGGTATTCAACACCAACTTTAAATGCATGATCCTCACCGTCCACTGGTATATAGGACCTGAAGGTGATCAATAAATCATTTTTGCCAATAGCTTGCAGGTTTCGAACCACACTATTCATCGACCCCAGCGATTCACTTGCATCGTAATATCGTCCATAGGAAAGTTCAGACAAGGCTTGAAGGTTCTTCAGATGGATTGGAAAATCTTTGGTATAACCCAGAGAATGGATCGGAATCGGAATGCTTTGATTGCTGATTGCATTGGCCAGATCAGCGCGGGTTAAAGCACTGCCTGTATCATTGCCATCAGAAAAGATAATCAATGAACACGATGCAAATGAGGAAGCATCCGACGATGAATTGCCCTCACCACTGGCAGCCCGGCACATTTGCAGAGCTGCGCCAACGCTGTCGTATATTTTCGTTTGCGTTGCAGTCGGTTGCATCCCGCCAAGCCGAGAGCCCAAGAGCCGTGAATCATCAGTAAACTCTGAAACAACAGAGTAACCAATTTTGCTGTCGTTCATTTCAATGACGGCTATCTGGTCTTTTTCTTCTTTTTCTCCGATGTAATTTACTGCAGCTCGAAGCGTTTCTTCAAACGGTGCGCCTGCCATTGTAATACTGGCATCGATCAACAAGACTGTGCGCACAGGAACTTGTGCCTGTTTAATCGTTTTAACTTTGTACTGGTTTTTAAATGGAGAATAGGTTTTGCCCTTCACCAAGATCCCAACATTTTGTGAATTCACATTTCTTAGTGGGTTTTGGTTTCCATCAAAGGTTCTCGCATAGACTCTGACAAAGGGATATACAGTGGAATCCACATTGAATATCTTCATCCCCCATGCCCCGGCCGAGTTGTCATTGTTGTTATAAACCTGTGCCTGTGTTGGCAAAACCAACAAAATAATTAAGGCGAAACTACTTACATAAAACTTGATCAATTTTGTACTTAAGTCTTGCATTATACCCTTTCCCCAAAATGTTGAATTTGTATCTCTGACGGTTCTAGTTGCACGACAAAGCTCAGCGTGAGCTTTGATTTAGATTTTGAGAATCACCGCTAATATCGACACTTCAATTCTCTAGCTTCTGCCAATACTTGAAATGCCTCGTTTTGAACTGAACCGATAAAATCGCTTTTTTTCAAGCCTCGCTCCAATATCACATTGATGTTTGAAGTATCAACGCCCAACTCCTTGAATCTGGCCAACTTAGAATAACAGGCTTGAGAAATACGCGATTTTTTAACGACGGCTTTTTTAGGTGCTGGTTCAGGCTCGGGTTCTGGTTGCGGTTCAGGCCCCACAACAGTGACACAGGCAGAGAGAAGCGCCACTAAAACAACACTCATATAGAATTTGTAACTCACTTTTTTGTCTCCATCTTTTTATAATTCTTAAGGACCATTAGTCATCCGACAAGCAGAGCTGATGGCAAATCTCCAATGGGATCAAGAGTCCGTCGATGGCGACCCTTCAGATAAAAAACGAATCAACAAAAGGGTTACGGCTTACTCTAAATTCCAAGAAAAAAATCACATAAAAATATCGACTGGAGGTGCACTTATTCCAGCTTGGCACTCAGTCTTTTTATATTACCGGAAGGTAATAAATAACAATTTAGCATAGTTCTAAGTAATCCGCATCCATAAAAGGACGTTTTTTGCAAACCAGCGGCACAAAAAGATATATTCATTCTAAAAACTTCAGCAGGCTACACTGAAAGCTAATTGGAACTGTCACAAAAAACCATGTCAGGATGTCCGATATAAACAGGGATTATTCGTCGCTTTGCTCCTCACCCTAAAGGGCTGCCTACGGCAGTTCAAAATGCTGGCGCATTTTGTCGAACGTAGGGTTCTCTTCAAGTCCGCTCTCTCCGCCAAAACAAAAAAGGCCGCCTTTAAAGAGTCGACCATTATTGTTTGATTTGAGCAGGGATTATTCGTCGCTTTGCTCCTCATCCTAAAGGGCTGCCTTTAGCAGTTCAAAATGCTGGCGCATTTTGTCGAACGTAGGGTTCTCTTCAAGTCCGCTCTCTCAGCAAAACAAAAAAGGCCGCCCTTAAAGAGTCGACCATTATTGTTTGATTTGAGCAGGGATTATTCGTCGCTTTGCTCCTCACCCTAAAGGGCTGCCTTTGGCAGTTCAAAATGCTGGCGCATTTTGTCGAACATAGGGTTCTCTTCAAGTCCGCTCTCTCAGCAAAACAAAAAAGGCCGCCCTTCAGGCGACCTTTTTTGTTTTGGCGGAGAGAGAGGGATTCGAACCCTCGATACGCTATAAACGTATACACACTTTCCAGGCGTGCGCCTTCAGCCACTCAGCCATCTCTCCAGATTTTTGATGTGGCCGCAGGATAAACCACTTAACCATTGTTTTCAACGATTAGCGGTAAATAAATCTCAGCAAATTTGCCCAATTAGTTTTACTCGATCAAAACCCGCTTAATATCACAAATCACCTGATTCAACAAAGCTATGCATCAACACTACAGCAAGCGGAATGGCGTAAAACAACAGACGCATATTAATCTCAAGATAAGCTGTAGTTTTTTCGCGACTAATTACCTAAAATAATGCAATGATAAATACAACAAGTAGTACGGAATTTAATCCAACGCTTTCAATCCATTGATATTCTGTCGCTTTTTCCGCCACCTTTTTTTCCTGTTTGCTTTGTTGCTGGCATGCGTTTATTTTGTGATCGAATATCACAACTTTCTTGCTCCTCGCAGTTTTGAAAAAATTATTGCCAGCCAGACACTGCGCGTTGGTTACCTTAAATCCCCCGACATTGCGTATACGTTTGAAGGTAAGAATTACGGCTATGAATACGGTGTGCTCAATGAGTTTGCCCGAAAACAAGGGTTAAACATTGAGTTGATCCCAATCTCTTCAGACAACTTATTCTATGCATTGAACTTGAATAATATTGATATCGCAATTGGTGGTTTTACTGACTTGAAAGCCAATGAACCCTTCGTTGAAACCAGTCAACCATGGGACACTCAAACAGCTATTCTTATTGAGCGCAGACAGAAGGAAAAAGCTAGAATTGATTCACTCAAAGCGATCAATGGAACCGTTTATGCAGGCAAACGAATGTCCGACACTTCATTTGACAACACCCTGCCAGAAAAAGTTTTTCTCCGACCTAGCACCACCAATGAATTAACACTGCTGGAAAAGGTTTCCAATGACGACTTAAGCTACGCCATTTCCACCTTGGGTCGATTGCGGATTCTACAGAAATACTTCCCCAAATTGAGACGCCTGTCCACTCTGGATAAAACCATTGATCTGGTCTGGCTTTTCCCCAAACGGGTAGATCCGAAATTGCTGAACCAGGTCAATTTATTTTTGGGACAAAAAAGCACCGTCAAATTCAAACGAAGTCTCATGGATAAGTTGTATCAGAAGCCAAAATATCTGCACTATCTTGACACATTGGCTATCTATGAGCATATGAAAACACGATTGCCGGAATATCGGAACTGGTTCAAACAGGCCGCCAAGGAATATGGCATGGACTGGACACTGCTGGCCGCCATTTCATACCAGGAATCAACATGGACCGTTACTGCGGTCTCGCCCACTCAAGTGCGTGGTTTGATGCAGATCACTACAAAAACCGCAAAAGAACTCGGTGTAACCAACAGGCTGGACCCTTTCAGCACCATATTCGCAGCTGCAAAATACCTGTCTGACTTACGCTCAAGAGTGCCTGAACGTGTGCTTGAACCTGACCGGACCTGGATGGCGGTTGGAGCCTATAACCTTGGCATGAGCCATATACTGAAAAGCTACAAAACAGCTCGCTCTGCCAAAATCCAACATATTACCTGGAAGAACCTGGCCGATTACTACCTGCCCTATCTCTACACTTTCAACAAAGATGACACCTTTGTTCGTGGTGAACAAGCTGTAAAATATGTTGCTCGAATTCAAGAATTCGAAAAGATTTTGCGGTATCATGCTGCCCATTAAAGATAGCCTCTAACCAAGAACTTCAGAGAAAAAACAGGCATGACCAATCCAGCTGATCCAATCATCGTCGAGACACCTGGTGTCAAAGCACAGAAACCCGAATTTGCTATTATCTGGTTGCATGGACTCGGTGCCAATGGCCACGATTTCGAACCGATAGTACCTGAATTAGGTCTGGACCAACATTCCATTCGCTTTGTCTTTCCTCACGCACCGAATCGCCCGGTCACCATCAACAATGGCTATGTCATGCCTGCCTGGTATGACATCAAAGGCATGGACCTGTCTGACAAAGAAGACCGCCCTGGCATGCAGGAATCAGAAAGCTATCTGAACAGCCTGATAGAACAACAAATCGCCTCAGGCATCCCTGCAAGTAACATCATCATAGCAGGTTTTTCCCAAGGCGGTGCTGTAGCTACTTATTCTCTTCTGAGAAGCAAGCACCAACTCGCTGGCTGCATGGCATTATCCACCTACGTACCGTTTATGTCACACACCAGTGATGAAATGAACGCAGCAAACACCAACACCCCTATATTCTGGGGACACGGCATTGCCGACGACGTCGTGCCCATCCTCTTAGGACAACAATCCGTAGACCACTTGCGTCAAATCGGTTACACAGTACAATGGCAAACCTACAACATGCAACACTCAGTCAATGCACAGGAAATTGCGGACATCAGCACCTGGATTGAAAGTATACTGACCAGCAAAAAGAAATAATCAAAACACGTCCTGGTAGCTCAGCTGGATAGAGCAGCCGCCTCCTAAGCGGCAGGTCGGAGGTTCGAATCCTCTCCAGGACGCCATTTTTCTTCATCGATGGGCAACATGTTAGACAAAAAACTTACAGAGTTTTTAAGGTATATAACTCTTAATACGTTCCTTCCATACTACCAATTACCCAACGTGATAGCTTGGCTGACAACCCTACATTTTAAAAGAAGAGTTTTCTGAACGGATTGAATGTTGAGCGCAACCGCAACAAGTAGATCCTTAGAAATAAGTTCCTCGAATTTAAATCCAAGCTAATCAAACTCAAACGAAATGCCATCAACTGAATCCCCATATTCTGTCTCATAGCCATACATTTCCTTCCAATTGTCATTGTCCCACCAACCGTTAAATGTACTGGGTGCGTTGAAGGATATAAGCGGCTTTTTGTCGGAACTGTAGGTGATAATTCTGGCAATAGCTTCGGCATCTGGGTGTCTGAAGCGGGTTCCTTCGGTTGAGATCAACCAGCGATCACAGTCGACTGCTTCGATGAGTTCTTTGTGTACATTATTGCGGCTGCCGTGATGTGGTAATTTGAAGATATCCAGTTTTATACGGTCGTCGCCAATGCTATTTATGCCATCGACTAAATCTTTGGAAAATGCATCTCCAGACAATAGAATTTTTCGTTCTTTGTATTCAAGAAGAACAGCGATGCTGCTGCCATTGGCATGACTGGAATCTTTGCCTTTTTTTGACTCCGCCAATTTTTCAAGGTCTTCTTCAAATTCCAAATCAGGTGGATATTTAGATCCCATGGACTCTAGACCGGGAGAAACATCTGCTGCGTCTAAGGAGCCTTTCTCAATGGCTTTCTCTACTTCTTCCTCCCAGGTGTCTATAAATGCTTCAAGTCTCTCTCGAGTAGGACCGAGAATGGTCAGGCTGAGGTCATCATCGATCTTCACCGTCGTTATTTCATCCGGTTTTCGCTCGACGGGTCCCCCATCGAATGCACGGTTCCAGTGTTGTTTTCGCAGCCATTTGGTCAAACGTTCCCCTTGTGCCGCTCCTTGTACTTCCAGGCCGCTTGGAATAGCAGAAATTTGGCCTCCACTTAGGTGTTTATAGCCATTGAACCACACTTCATTAATGTCTAAACCGGGTAGTGGAACTGCCTCGGCAAGACACGTAAGTACACCACCGATATGATCACGATCAACATGAGTGACGATTAAGAGTTCCAGGTTTCGTTGCTCTTCTGGCAAAGCCTCCAGTCGCCTGCGAAAGTCTTTGCCAATGGCCTCCGTTCCCATATCAATGACTATATTTTTAAGGCTGTCGCTATCTTCTCCCCAACGTATCCAGATTGCATCGCCTTCTTTAGCCGGTAGTGATGTGATCTTTAACATGCTTATTCCTCCTGTTTGATACTCATGCAAATCGAATTCCAATCGATGGCTGGAGATTGATGTGCTAAACGTTTGATGGCTTCTTTTCGTTCATCTTGATCCTGGTTTTCATCGGGCCATCGGCGCAACATATCGAGCAATATCGAAAAGTTTTCAGTGTACAAAACTCGCTGTTTGCTTGCTTCAATAGCTAACTTGAAAGCCTTTTTCATTTCTGGGCCACTGAGTGATGACTCCCCGATCATTGTTGCTGCTAATAGAATTTTCGCATCTGGAATCCAGTTAAAATCACGGGTCAGGTTTTCCAACCAATTCTGCTTCTCAGACAACAAACCAAATTTATGCAACACAAGCGCACCTAGAGTCGCTCCGGTTGGGTCTCTGTATTTAGCCCGCAGTAACTCAGTGGCTTCACCCGCCATCGCACGGGCACTGTGGAATTCATTCGATACCATCATATTTTGAATGGCATTTGCCACCGTACGATCCGGTGAAATCCAAGCAACAACGTGTTGTACTGAATAACGATTCTCGAGGGTAACCACGCACGAATTATAGGCCGGAGAATCATGGGGACTCGTTGGTAAACTGATAACATAAACATCGTTTTCGACCTTAACTCTTGCTGTTGGTACTTCACTCACTTGATCATCACATTTAATCATCCAGGGGTTTTGCAATTTCTCAATTCGATGAGCACCTGACAGACTGATTAATGCATCAGTCGCATCCTGTTCTTCTCCATCATCCAATTGTTCCAACACGTCAACAACAAGATTATCAATAGCTTGCTCACTCCCCTTCTTCGCTTCAACATCGGGGAAAGCTCCAGATACTGTATCCAAATGTTCTAACTCATCTGAATCTATGCGAGGCAGACTCCTTGCGTTTCTTTTCGCAGATGATTTACGTGCTGATTTGCTTTTTCGTCGTGTGTTTTTTGTTTTTGGACTGGACAAAACAGCCCCCAACATCACTGACTCTAATGCTAATGATTGCCGAGTTTTCGTATAACGAGGACGATATTTCTTTTGTTCTTCGGGTATTGCCTTGCGAATAATTTCAGCCTGCTTGGTTATCTGAGTATTAGCACCCATGGTGATATTTTCAGTTTCACCTTTGCGCAACTTCACAAAATGCTTATGCTCTTGACCATCTTCTAGCACAGCACTCACCTGGTAAAGACCTGGCGCTAATTTGAATAGCCGGTCCTGCTCAGTTTTCTGAATCAACCTCATTCGATGATCACGGATCTCTATAGGCACATTTCTTCGGAAGTACATAGAATCAGAATCAATCTGTACATTTAGAGTACCTACAATGGTTTTATTCTCGGTATTCATGATGGAGTCACATCAATTTTAGGATTCGCACTTGGAGGCATGAGGCTCACAAACTTATTAAAACTCTTGAAGTCAGCGGGTGAGACAACCTGAATTTCATATAAACCAGCATCAACCTTACTTGTAATCGGCCAGTTAACCTGTTCATTGATCAGCACGTATGAGTCGCTTCTGAGACTACATTTACTTTTGTTATTAGCAGCATCAGGAATCAGATCTATCTGCAAGTCAACATCCGGTATTTCCGGATATTCGTGAAACACCGCATCATTCAACCTGCCTGTTGGATCGACAGTTTGTTCAGCATTTTCGGCTTCAGCTAATGCTTTGACATGGAAGCCAAGACGTTTTACCAAACCCTGTACAGAGACGTGCCAGGCATCTGAGAAGTTATCTTCAGGCGGGCTGGCGTTATTACCACGTAGACTCCACAATAATGACTCGCTAAATAGAGTCATGCCACCAATTCTAGCGTATGCCTCAGTGCCAGTCGTAGCCGCCAGAAACATCGGAGAACATTCAGCAATTCCATCAGGTACATCCAATTTAAGAGCGCCATCCATGTCTTCAAACCGTCTTGCGATTGAGGGCTTTTGACGGCAAGCATCAACAAACCAAAACTGCTTTTGAGCAGTGCCGGGGTGATTAAAGCTGGCATGAATTCCTGCCATATCCAAAGCACCTTCCAAGATACGAAGATGTTCATTTGAGCCGCAGTCATTCAGAAGCAGAATAGACCCTGATTTGGTTAATTGTACTCCGTGCCCGGCGACATAGACCACCACGGTATTCTCAGAATGTTTGTCGCAGATTTCACGAAAAGATTTGATCGCTGATCGAGTGTTAGCAATCGTGGCGGAATAGTCATCATTTAACCTGGATTTGATGTCAGGGTGAATTTCCTCCTCTGGAGAAGGTGATAGCAGTATGCGTAAACTACTCAGTTTCGATCCACTATGATTATATTCGTTTAACATCCATGCAGCGAACTCTGAAGCTGACCTCGCTGCTGCAGACAGCTGCTCCATTTGCAACGATTTACCTTCTTTGGTGGGTTCTTTTCCCCCTTCAAAATGTAAGTAATCGCTGACACCAATGACCAAGACATGTGTACCCGGTGCGTCTTGTATCTCAGGAATTATCGATTCAATGGTCATGTTTTTTCACCACTTTTTAAAAATATGGAAGCAACCAACGTCTTAATACAGCAGATAGTAAGTTGTTAGCAGCAACGTTATCCGCATTAATGTCCAATCTTACAAAAACTGAAAATGTGTCGAGCATATTGTTTAATGTCAACCAGATACTATATTTACAACTCTATATATTGATTCGCCATACTCCTTGGCGATGGAACTACGACTATGTAGGGACAAAAAATTCCATTTTGTCGTGATAATGCAGATAAAAGCTCTGCACTTAAGACTCGGTTTATACAATCTAAGCATATTACCTCCCCTTTTTTGGCCTCCACAAGGATGGATTGGTTCTGGTCTAATGTCAAGTTATAAGGCACTGTCTTAATTGCAAGGTTTGCATATATCGACTACAAGTTCTTTAATTTCTTACAGAGGATCTAAATTAAATCTTTTATATAATTAAACGATCAGGGTAGAGAATTGATAGGAAATACAATATTCCCTAAAAGATTCAACTCTATTTACAGACAATTATCCGTTCAAGATATAAGAAGTGGCCGTTTTCACTTCGCCAGAGCTACGATCAAGTAGGATAAAATAAGCTCACATAGTTAAAAGGCTATCTATTTTATTAATCGAATTTCGAAAATATGGTGTCTTTAGATTTAAGACCGTTGACCTTTCCCCCGATATTAAGCTTTAGTGCTAATGAAGGGAAAGATCACCATATATACATTTGTGGGAAACTTTCTTCAACGAATGGCTCTATGCTTTTTGAATAAAATTACGACAGAGACCTTTTGATAGATCACTGAATAATATAATTTTGTCTTACACTCTCATACTAAATGCCGCCGTTAAAACATTTTTCAAAATACATACTCTGACTCAACAAAGCTACTTTTATGTAATGAGCAGAACTGTTCGAAGATTTCTTTTGTAGTATTTTCTAATGTGACTACTTCAGGATAGCTAAAAGGTTTGTAAACATATTTGACACCAATAGTTTTCCTTTTCAAAACTCCCTCATATTCATTTGGTACTTTGGAAGAGCATTTATTGTAGATCACGGTGCAATTAGAGCACTCAGAATTTGCTGCATTGAAATACTCTTTCAAAAATTTATCGCATTTAGATTCAGGGACAGCCTTAATAATTGATGACCTAATACCATTTGGAAAATCATGGGAAACGATAACGTAATTAATGTTTTGTTGTGATTCTTTAAAGTTTTTTACAAAAAAACCAATAAACGCAAATAAAGCTAAACATAGTAATAACTTGATAATTTTTTTCATTTTTGTTCCTTAAAACAACAACTACCTTATATACATGACAGGTTAATAGCTAAATAGAATTTTACAACCAGAGAAAGTATCAGACCTCCCTTTGATACATTTTTTAAAATAGCTTAGTAATTTATATTTCTTTAATATCTCGTAGGGCTCGATTTTTAAATAAAACCAATTATTCCAAAGAGTCGTTAGTGTAACTAATACTAACTTTTATTAAACTCCAAATGGAATATAGTAAAGACTCGAAACATGACAGCAAAGCAATACTTATATATTTCAATCTAAGCATGGTAATTAAAATCCCCTACAAACACTCCCCTAACCTTTTCACACTTTCTTCCCTATCCTGCTTGGCCAGAAGTATCAAGCCCTCGCCACTGCAAGATTCTTCAGCTTCCGGGTGCATTTTAAGCGTTCCATCTTTTATATAGGCAACTGGGGTTCCTGCTCCGAGTTTTAATGAGTTGACGACTATATCTAGCCATTTTTTATCCTTGAATACGATGTCTTTTCGATAAAGTGCATCTCCCGATGCGCTGAGCAGGTCTTCGATGACTTTTTCTGTGCCTGGGCTGACCATAGAGCGTACTACCAGTTCCGGGTAGGCTCGAATTGGGCGAATGACGACGTCGGCACCGGCTTGTTCAAATCGTTTGTGGTTGTGATCCGACACTGCTTCAGCAACGATGCGGGCAGTGGTGTTCATTGCTTTGATTTGGGCTAGTACATCGAAGGTTGCGCTGTCCGATAATGAATCGTGTTCATCACGTGCCAGCAGCACGATATAGTCTGCCTTTTCAAGACCTATGGTGTTGAGCACATCCCCATCTTCGGCGGCTCCAGTTCTATGCAGTAGCTTAAGTTCAGTCAATGAGGGAGGCAGACCTTCAGAGTATTTTCTCGACAACAGTTTAATCGGGTGAGTTTTGAGTGACTCAGTGTTATTAATTTCGTTCACCAGGCGCTTTAAATAACGCTCGGTATCATTATTTGGACTATTGATTATTTGA
Source organism: Arenicella sp. (assembly GCA_050633785.1). Taxonomy (GTDB): domain Bacteria; phylum Pseudomonadota; class Gammaproteobacteria; order Arenicellales; family Arenicellaceae; genus CALKZN01. The sequence continues at coordinate 22,313 of JBOEHE010000074.1, read as the reverse complement.
ATGTGATTATGCATATTTTTCCAGATCCAAAAGCCTCTGCGCTTTTTGTCGTTGATAAGAAATCGCCATTCGACGATTTCAGAGATAAGTAGAGTTAACACTGAGATCGCAAAGGTATATAAGAAGGTAACCGTAACCACCCTCCCGGCGACAGTGCTTGGAGAAAGATCACCATACCCGACTGTGGTGATGGTTGTCAGTGTCATCCAGAGTCCATCTGAGAAAGACATTTTCTCAAACTGCATCATAGCAAGTGTGTTGGCTCCCACCAGAATGAGCAGCATCAACAGCAAATACATGACCCTCTTGCCAATGCTTGATGATAAATGCTTGGTCAAGCGGCGTTTACGGCGATGGCGAGCCAGACCAATAATTTGTCGTTTGATGGCATTCATAATATTTAGCAATCCTTGTTTTGCTTGCGCTCGGTTATTTTTTGTTCTTTAGTGCATTGCGTTGTGCCAAGGCATTTTGAAAACGCTGATAAATAGCATCCGAAGCCCCCTTATAATCGGTGGCAACGGCTTTCTGACTACGCTCCTTTTGATTTGATAATTCAGAACTTTCTTCAGTTGATGATAACACTCCAGTTACTTCTTCGGTCACTCTACGACGAATTTCGGCCCGGTTAGAAGAATCGATGTTATAGCGTTCGCCCAGAGCTTCAAGCTCTTCGTCATTAAACGAGACACCAATTCGCGCCCGTTTGGGCGGGCTGGTAGGCATTCCAAGAATCTCCCTGACAAGGGAACTGGGCGCTTTATGTTGACGTGCAGCCAGAGTGCGTAGCAATATGTCGGCGGTGTCAGGGAAATCGAGGCTGATTTGCACTTTACGAATCTTATCCGATTCCTGTTCCCACTTAGGATGGCTCTTTACCAGCTCGTTTTTTTTGTTCTTAGACATAGTCATTCATCCGGTTTTCCCCTTCAGAGTCAAGCAATTGGCAGAAATGATTCTACGACCGATTCAGCCAGCGTAATTTCTGCGAAAAACTCCGTTTCACCATCTTCCCAAACTTCAATGCTGATGGAGTGATTGTCTGAATCACCATCAAGTTCATGATAGGTAAACGGCACCGAACCATCATCTTCATACTCAGACAGACCTGATTCACGGCGATCTTCATTATAGTAATAAGCCTGAGCTTCGCACAAGGTTCGGGTATAGCGTCCGCAGACCCATGCTTTTCGTTGTTCAGTGACTGCATCAACTCGCAAATCCAAGTGTGCAAACGCCTCTTCAGGATCAAAAATGGTAGCCAGTTGGTCTCCATCAAAAATTTCAATGATTTCAGGGTGTTTGATTTTGTGAGAAAACGTAATGGTTTGCTCTGTCGAGTCGTAACTGGCATTGACCTTTAAGCCACTGGCATGGCTTAAACTGAAATCAGACACCAAAGTGCCAGCATAGTCATAGGTGTTGACACCATCAACTGTCAGAGTTTCTCCACTGACACCTTCTGGAAGCACTTCACGAAATTTGAGTATGACTAAATCACCAACCTGCAATTGACCAAAATTGTCGATGGTTCGAGTTGGAGCAGACTTCTTCTTTTTGAATAACATAATAGTTTAACACCTCAGGTAACATGCTTAGTACACGAAAAACACCGATAAATGACTAAATAGGCATATCCTTATGCCTGCCCGTTAACTCTTCAAAAGTTAACGGGCTTATCTTCCATTATTCAGTCATCAACAGGCGACATTCTTGTACTTTTATTTGCTTTTCAGCCTTTCCAGAATGTCATCTGCACTGGTTCCAGCAGAACTCAAGCCTGCATCAGACAGCTCTCTATCAAGATCTGCCCCTTGTTCCAAATCAGCCAACCAGACATTCGCATCCATTTTATTTTCAACCTCTTCCTGGCGTTCTTTTACACGTTCCATGGCTCGTTGGACACGCTTGGCTCCAGAATCATTGGTTGGCATGGCCGCTGCTACAGCAACCTGTGTTTTTTGCACTTGTTCGTAAGTTTTCAGCTTTTCCAGTTCGATTTTATTCTTTTCGATGCTGGCTTCGCGTTCTTTAACGATTTTATACAAGCGGTCAGTCTGATCGTTCAATTCTAAGGCCTGCGCCTCAACGTCTGCTTTTTCATCAGTAAGCTCGGCAATTTTCACCGCTACTTTACGTGCCAAGTCTTCATTACCTTGATCAAGCGCACCTTTGGCTTTCGTTGAATACTCAGCGATGTCTTCGGCTAACTCGGCATTCTTTTTGTCGAATCGAATCGCTTGGGCCTTAAGGTTGCGAATATTGACAGTTGCTTTTGCAATGCCCTCTTTAGCCTCGCGAATCTCCTGTTCAAGAATGGTCATCGCCTGACTATCAACGATAGCTTCACCAGCGGTGTTAATATTGCCTTTAATAGCGGCAAATAGGTCTTTTAAAATACTCATAAAATTACTCCTGTTGTGACAAAATTCGTTATTGGATGTAGTCGGCTACAGCTTCAAGGACGTCATTGTAATTATCAATTTGAACCTCTATTTCATGGATCAAATTAGCCATTGTGGTTTCAATAGCCATAGCTCCAAACAACACATAGCGGTTATCCTGCAAACCCACTGAAGACAAAGCCATAGGCAATGAAATAGTCAGCATTCCCCGATTTAATTCAGCTCGCAGCTCTTCTCTGACACTGTCTTCTTCAAACAATGGTGTGATAGTTAAAATCTGCGTATCGGTTGCAACCACAATGACAGTAGCATCCGGTGTCGTGCTGTTTTCAACAGTAACCGTCCCTTCTGCCTCATTGAATACAGCAGAGAACACATTGCCTCCGGCCACATTGCCTGTGTTGATTTGATACGCAATTTCTTGCAATTTTTCATTCATAGCTAATTCCTTATTGATATGGTTAGTTATTAATTAATGTGTAAGATCGGCATTTTGTTTCGTTATAAAAACACCTTCCTGTTTTCTCCATCCCTCGGAATGATAGGTGTAGAGAACAGGAGAACTAAGACGGTTTACTTTTATTTTTGATAAACCATCAAAAAATGGCTTGGGGAATGTGAATGCCCCAACAATAAAGTCACGACCTACGGTGTCACTCTTGTCTGCATCGGCTGGAGCTGCTTTAATGCGTTGCAGTGCGCCAGCACCTCGTTTAGTGGCAATAGTCCAACCCCATTCTCCAAATGAAGGAACGTTGGCGTGATACTGTTCGGCATTCAAACCTGCTTCGCGAGCAGTCACTCCAATGGATAAAAAGGCATTTTTGCTGTGATACGGGCTGGTAGACTGAATCACCATCGCACCATCACCATTTAACAGATTTGCCAACTGACGATAAAAATACGCACTGTACAACTTATTCAGATCTGGGTGGTTTGGGTCAGGCAAATCAACAATGATCGTGTCGTAAATTTCCCTCTGCGCGATTAAATGTTCGACATACAAAAAGGCATCTTCATTAATCACTGTGACCCTGGGGTCATTCAGCGCATCCTTATTCAAGTCCTTTAAACGTTGGCTTAGCCAGAAATCAGCGGTTTCATCCCGCCCGGTAAACAAAGCAGTCATAGCTGGATCCAGATCAACTAAAGTCACTGATTCAGGCTCATAGCGAAGAATATCGCGCACTCCCAAACCATCACCACCACCTATCACCAACACTTTTTCGTTTCGAGCTGAGGCAAGCATTGCTGGTGATACCAGCATGGCATGATAAATATCTTCATCAGCACTGGAGAACTGCAAACGGCCATTAATGAACAGGCTCAAAATTGACTCCCCATGCCCACCAACAACGCGATCAGTCACTACCAGGTTCTGGTAACGCGTATTGTTCGAATACACCACTTTGTCTTTGTACAACATGCTGTTCATTGAGTTAATCCAACCGCCACCTTTGAACAAAATAGCGACCAACAAAATTCCAACCAGCAGCTTGATCAACATCAGCACAACGACCCAACGAACTTTGTGCCAAAAACTCAAAGCGAAGATCGTCCCCAACACCAGATTCAACAAGGCTGTTGCTGAAGCAGAGACTATGATTGGTTGTGACAAACACACCAGAATCCAGATTGCTGCGCCAACGCCACCACCGATGTAATCCACTCCATAAACCGTTCCAGCGTTATTATCGACCCGCTCGTATAAATCTTCACGGATACGTGCAATAAACGGTATTTCCATGCCGATAAACAAGCCAAGCAATGCGCCCAGCAGATAAGGCACTATTTTGGAAAACTCACGCAATGCATGTACTGGGCCACCATCAGCTATGATGCTCGGATCTAAACCAAAGGTCTGTTGCAATTCTGCAGGCAGGACAAAAGCATACGAAACCACTGCTGCCATCAATAGTACGGCAGTCCCTCCAAGCACAGAGATAATCACCTCTAGCCAGGCAAAGCCGGTATACGGATTTTTAATCGTGCGTGCAAGAAATGCCCCCACTCCCATAAAAGCAACCATGACGCCGATCATGCCATAAACCGCCACATCAACACTGCCCAACACCCGGCCGGCATAGTGTGCCAATAAATATTCATACACTATGCCGCAAGCAGCGCCTACTGCCATGATGGACAGCAGCAACGTATCCTTAATCGACAGGCTAGTGCTTTTTGTTGACGTTGAAGTGGCTTGCATGATCGGCTCCAATGCCTTAAACGACGTAGGCCAGGACCATAAAGGCGAGTGAGATAAACAGGGCACTTTCTACCGCTGCAACACCGACATTCTGCTGATGATCTACCTCTTCAACCACATTGACCTTATGCAAGACTAATGGAAGAAACAAACGATATGCCAACCAGATAATCAAGGCCAGACCAAATGAATAAGCAGCCCAGTTGATAATTGAACTCAGCAATGTCAAGTCTTCACCATCGACCAGCAAACTGGTTGCTGCGATAGCAATGCCGGTAGCGATCAACTGGCCAGCATAACGCACTGCAATAGCCACATTTCCATCTCTGATTGCCCCCTGCCATGAAGTTGCTGCATTGATACCTTTATCAACATTATCCTTGTTGCGCATTTTATAAACATTCATACGCAAGACAGCAATAGCAGCCAACAATATCTGAGATACGATAAAGACAGCCAACACTGGCACCAAACCGGCAACACCATCGCTATCAACCCAAGTCAGAGTTTTTTTCGCTACCAGACCAACCATGGCCATATTAGCAGCAACAATGATCGCTGCGCTTATATTGCCGTTTTTGATCTCCTGCGCCAGATTCACATCACGAATAACAATTTTATCCTGAATCAACACTCCTATAATCAGCAGGATTGATCCCAGAATGCCATACATCAACAGACTGGCAAACTCTTTACCATAAGATTCCAATGGTTCTCCTGACATAACACCCGTCAGCATGAAAACCAACCCAATGACTCCACCGGCGATACTGACTCCGAAAGCAACGTTATCTTTATTATCTAATTCCTGTTTAGCATCCACGCCAATATGTTTAGCCAACACATATCGCACCGGCACCACAAACAACAGGCAGACAAACACATTAATGACAAGGGTAATTAATTGATTGATTTCCATGATCGCCTCCTATTTACCACCGAACGACGAGCGTCCGCTGCGTGATGAACGTGAATTGTAACTTTTATACTTTTTACCACTCGATTTTGTACTCGATTTGGCATAAGAACTTTTAAATGGTTGCTGAGAACTGCCCTTGATAGTGCTTCCTGAGACACCTTTGATACGCGTGTTTTTTGCGTATGGACTTTTGAAGGATTTTCCTCTGGCAGTATACGATTTTTTCGTTCGATTCAACGCATCTGTGCTATTACGTCGTGCCTGAGGTGAACTGTAAGCACCATTGGATCTGTCATGGTAGTAGGACGGTCGACGATCATACGACCAGCTATCATAGCTGACCGGACCACGAAACATGGATGAGAAGAACGCATATTGTCCGTACCAATGCCAGAAGCTGCTGCCACTTGAATTAGTCCTCCATTCCCCATAGTTACTGTTGCCAACGTATTCTGAACCAATGGCACCGCCTTCAGCCTTACTGTCTTCAAACTCGATCTCACGTAATTTAGGTAGCTCGCCATCGGTGAACTCTGACAAGACATTCAACGCATCCACCAGCATTGCATCATAATTGGTGATGGCAGTGCGGATGTTTAACAATTCCAGATTAGTTGATGAAGCTTCCTCTTCAGTCTCCGGTTTCGCAGAAGCTTTGCGTTTTACTTCTGAAAGACGTTTGCTTATTTGCTTATAGGTAGGACCCTCTTTGGTTCCTTCTGATTCCAGCACATCAATAATGTCGGTAAATTCCGGTTTCTTGGCGCGTGCTTGCTTAGCATAAGGTTTCAGCAATATAGCATTGCGCAAGGTTCCCCCATCAAGCTGACTATTCAGAGTGTTCAGTGCCGATTCTGCCGCTGATAAATTGGCTTTAATCTCTTTATAAACCGGGGCAATAGGATCTGAACTGCAAGCAGCAAGTATTACAATCATCCCTAGAACGATCAGGTGTTTAGTAAATCTCATTCTGACTCCTGTTATTTTGAGTTTTGCTGATACCTTCAGCATTCGTCAACGTGTTATTAGTAAGTAAAAGACTGTTCATTCGAGCTTTCCTTTCAAGGATTTGGTAATCAAAACTGCCGTTTTTATCCGCTTGACGCAATACTGATATTGCATCCTCAACAGACTCTTTCGAGCTGCATACAAAAATATCAATAGCGGCGTAATTGTTTTCAGGCCAGGTATGAATCGAAATATGGCTCTCTGCCAGCATCAATACTCCGGTGTTGCCAGCCCTATCACCAAAATCATGAAAATCCGCTTTCAACACAGTTGCATTTGCAGCATGGGCTGCTTTACGCAATAAAACATTCAAGGCCTCAATATCAAAATGACTGATAGCTCCGATATGTTCGATAATTGCATGGTAACCCATTGACTGCATCCTTTTCTCCTTTGACATAATATGTCAACACTATCCCCCAATTGTCATATTATGTCAATTATTTTTATGTTTTTTTGTTAAACAGTCCACAAATAGTCCATAAACCCATGTATTCAGCCCGAATTATAAGCATTCCGTAGCCAGACAAAGAGTTAATGAACGTCTACGAAACCCATGCGTTGAGTTACCAAGAGCTATTATTGACTATAAATAAAAACGTTTTCAGACAGTTGCTGAAATTTAAGGCTCATCCTTGTCCAGTTGATCGTAATAATAAACACCCAGGTTCATTCTTCCACTGGTCGTTTTATCCTTGCGTTCTTTGTCTTGTTTTTGCAGTTTGCTGGCTTCACGATTCAGGGTCTGCAGCATAATCATGGCATGCTTTCTGGAAAGTTCCTCCAGCTTCTGTATAGACTCGGGGCTTAATTCATCATAAAAAACACTGCGTTCCAAATATTTTGGTTTATCATTACTGGTATTCAATCTGGCTGCTGATAAATGATCGCCTACATTTTTTCCCAGAAAATAGGCTTTCTGTTCATGATCACGAGAAGGCAAAAAAGCATGTTGCTTCAAAGAGACCTTATCCTCTTCGTCTACTTCAATAATTTCTGCTCTTAGCCATTCATCAAATACCGCACGAGGTCTAATATCCTTGTTGGTAGTATCAACCAACTCTTCGAAACTCGGCCCTCCTATTCCAACCTTACCAGCGAGTCTGGGCAATATTTTTGGCTGACCTTCGCTATCCAAAAAACGATTATCCCCGGTCCATTTAGCGATAAGTTTCGCACTCAACAAACTGGTTGAAGGCATTTCTTCACTTGGTTTATTTTCACCGCGCAACTCAGCAACATCCTTACGATGCACTCCTGTAATCAACGACACGCGGCTATGAGTTTGTGGTTTGCCATCCAGTTCAAATTCATTTTCAGCTATTTCAACATAAATGCTCTTCAGAACCTTTATCAGCCAGGTATAGGTTAATCCATTGTCCAGCAAAAAGCCGACCAACGGTCTTAAGATGCGCTTTATTGAATTCACCAGTACTGGTGAGCTTGCCTTGCTATTCATTATTTAGATATTACCGATAACAAAACAGAAAAATAAGTTTATTTGCAAAAATTATAGCAGAAAAACATTGATGCGGGAAATATTCCCACATACAATACGCCTATAATTAGAATTTTCAATCAGTTTTTCGGGGCCAGTCGGGTAATGCAACACAATACAGTCATAAAGTGGTTAAGGAAACTACAATTCAAAAACAGTTCTACACTTCTTATTGTCGGCAGTATGGCCGTGACTATATTACTTGCTGCATGCAGTAATGGCAGTACTGTAGCGGGTGGTGAATCTGGCATCGGTGGCACAGGAATATCGTTTGTCAAAGGCAATGTAGCTTCAACTAATAGATCAACAGCCGCCAGTGATAAACATCACAATACAATTATACGCCTTGCTCTGAACACCTTAATCAGCAACGCTTATGCTCAAACAGGTTCTTTATCTGGCATTGGGGTCGCAGGTGGCGGTACAACAGCTGTTACTGATGACAGGGGGGACTTTATCCTGGCAAATGTCGAATCAAGCAATCAGTTTATAATCACGTTCACGTTTCAAAACGGTGCATCAGTGAAACTGAACATTGGTGCTGTTTCAGAACAAACGATAGTGAATGTCAACAACATAGAAATAGACACAACTACTGGACGCGCTTCTTTTGAGAGCATTAACAGGCAGGACAATAGCTCACCAGAAAATAGTACGCAGGCAAACCAACCAAGCACGACTCAACAGCCAGAAGAAGAAACAGAGCCAGAAGTCCCTACTCCACCCAACTCTGGCGACGACACACCTCCTGAAGATTCTGGAGACAATGGATCAGTTGGCAACGATGGGAACAATTCACCACTCTAAGCCTATTTAATACACCGTAGTAAAGCCAATGACCGCTTTTTTAAGACATAAACCGAAAGGTTTATGCGGAACAACTTTTTTCAATGTAAATTCAATATCAGTAGGAGTATCAAAGTGAAAGAGTTAAAAAACTGCAAAAAAACCAATCAAGGTCGCAGAAAAGTCATTGTCGGCACTATTGCCGGCGCAACAGCAGCGGCAGTATGGCACAAGCCACTATTGCAATCAGTGGTATTACCCGCTCATGCACAGACTTCAGCGACGTTGAGTTTCTTTGCAACAAGTGCAACAGCTACTCTGGTCAGTGCAAACAACCCAATACTCGACGTGTTGATCCCAACAGCCTATGCCGTCTCAACCAGCACTGACAGCAGCACTTTGTTGTTTGAAGCAGAGGCTCTATTTCAAGGCAATGGCACTTATGCAGTGAAAATAGCAGCCGGTGAAGATCCCAGTTCTATCAGCAAAAGGCTTGCTCCAACAAATCAAGTCACTTATGCATGGGGTTGGCAAGGAACCATGACAACCAGCGCCCCAGTAACTCTAAGTGGCACTGGTTGTGCACAAAATGAAAGCGCCAAGATACTGTCAATCAATGCGAATAATATGATCATTCAACTGGGTTTTGAAGGAAGAACTCTTCGTTTGGACCTCAATGCGGGTTCTGCAACACTGCCATCATTTCCTTTACCAACCTGCAATTAACAAGCCAAAACTTAAACAAAAGGCAGCGAGAACACGACTTTCAAAAGATCGTGTCTTCGCTGCCCTCATTCTTTGTCAATTACTTACAATAAAACACCCCATAGGACTGATTAAAAATTAATCACATTGACTATGGCCAAATACCTGCTACGTCCCATTATTTTACTCACAAAGTTATCCACAAGAAAACTGGATAACTTTTTAGATAGGCAATAAAAAATGCCTTGAAGTACGAATCTGCTATATCCGTATTAATCCAACAGGTTTGTTTTCAAGTTGTTCTCAAAAAATCTAGAGAACCTAGCAATGACGCTGCTTCCAAGTCATGAAAACAAATGGATTGCTCGATAAATGAAAACTAAAATGGTTTAAACGTTAACAAAAAGGCTTCATTCAACTCAAAAATAATAATTGCAGATGAATTTTTTACTCTAGTTTTTTGCTGGTTTAGTAATTTTACTAACATTTAAACAAGGCACCGTGAAAGGAAACACACAACAATCATTAATCACTTTATTCTCAGGCTGCATTGCCTGGATAGCAACACCAATACTGGTCATATAGCAGCTAGATATGCTCCAGATTTTTTCTTTGTTTCTATGTCTGGCGCTTTATTTCTGTCGTAACAGCACTGCTTGCTGCGTTTGCAAAACCAGTTTTTACAGATGCCCCTCCTTTCAAAAAACACAGATTTTCGGACTAAACCCTGGAAAAGCCTATCTGTTCACATTTCCAATAGCCCTTATAATTAGTTTTATCTTCGGCATAATCATAAATATACTGGGAATTGATTAACCTTTGCTCCAATGAGGTATTATATTTTCATGTCAAAAGAAATCTACCGCCCACCTGAATCTAAGCTGATTGACGATAACCGGATAAGGCTCTCCCAAGATAAGTTCAATGGCTTTGATAAACCAATGAAGTTAGCGGCGTTAGCATTATTGATTATGGAAATAATTTTTATGGCAATGGCATTTATCGAAAAAGAACAGTCTTTGCCAGATTATTTAATTCTAGGTTTTTTAAGCTCAGTGTTACTGAATTGCTTCTATATATATTTAATAAGGGTTTTGCGTGGCAATATAGTTTGTTCAAAGAAAAAAGGCGTTGATGATCGCTATTTGAGCATATGGGGATATATATGGAGATCAACAGTCATAAGAGTCTTCTCATGGGTCATGATAATGCTAGCCATCATTATTTTTCTCCAAGCAAACCATCTGGATAAAACCTTCCTTGACCCAACATCACCTAGATACGTTGCTGCAATAACCTTGTTTTTACTCCCAGTAAGTATTGTTTCAACCTGGTTAATTTTTTCTTCAAATCGAAAAAATCAATTAGGATGGATTACTAAACTGATTAGAGGTTATTAAGGCCTTAACTAAGGGAACACTGGATGAAGGGATTGGAAGAATATATGCCTGATTTCTCTTTTTGCCTATCAATTGATAGATTTATCGCGTTTTTTTGTGCCTGCCACCCCAATCTACCTTGTTATATAGAATCAAAGTTGCTATCTTTAAAGAGTGTTACAAGGGTGTAATCAAAGAAATGTATCATCCCAACTGCATATTAGACAAAGATTGATTGACTCTTTTTTTGTATCTAGAGTGCAACTGAAGTTTGGATTAATGCTATTTACATCCGTATAAATAATGAATTAAGAAACTTGTGATAGCAGTGATAAGAAGATAAGAAGTAAAGCAAATTTAAAAACCAGTTCGGATAGCTATTTGGGACACCTACCATAAACTACGATTTTTATAAATTTAAAACACCCGAAATAAATTTTAAAAATCTTAGCTATTTCCGAACTGGTTCTTAATTCACTCTACTCTTACTTCATCAACTACTTTATTAAAATCTCCTGACCCCTCAGGTTCTTTTAAAAAAGCTCACTAAACGGAGGCTTTTATAACCTCTCTTATGGTTTATCAGGGAACTCCCACTCTACGACACTTAACTCTTCCGGATCAAAATTAGAAATCTGGTATTTAACACCATAATGGGTTGCCAGTGAATTAATGATCCCCATACAAACAGCATGTCCATCACGAAACTTTGCCAACCAAGGATGACTGACATCTATGGCGCTTGCCGTTTTTCTAAGCTTTCTATTCCGTGTGTCCTCTTGCAAACGAACACGCAATACACTTACCAACTCAGCTACACCACAAACAACATCTTGACCAACGTTACTACGTTCATATGGTTGAACATTGTCTGATGAAACATTTTCGACTTGTACGTTTGATTGTAACGCCATAGTACCTCCACCAGCCTGTATAAAAATTTGGTTCAATAAATTAAACCGTATGGTTAATATTCGCGATAACTATTGAAAGATAAAGTTTTTATAAAATCTAAATTTTTCAAAAAAGGCCCAATAACTGCAAAAAAGGCCCTTACAAGAATCATTTCAAGCTATTTTCAGCTGTTTTAACGACTTTGGTAATTATAGTTACCATTTGAAGTAAGCTTACAAAGCATTTTAGACATTGTCAAATTAAAAATTAAAAAAATTACCTTTCAGCTTCTCATTTAAACCATTAACGACGTATTTCATTGCTTAAATCCCTGGACTTACGGACAGGTTTTTCCTTAAATCACTCTACAGACAGCAGCTCAAAAGGTGCACCCTTTGCCATTTAAGCAAGTTCTAAGGCAAACTCATTTCAAATGTATTATGCCACTACAAACCAATCAGGATTCAAGCCCATTTTCTCTAACTCCAGCTTATCAAAAACTCTCTCGAACGGTAACATATCAGAGTTCCTATCATAAAAATCCTTAGCGTATCGATTCGCATATTCTTCTTTATCTAATGTTGGTTTAGAGTTAAAGGTCCTTCGAATATAGTCTGACTCATCCTCTGTAGCAGCCTCAACAGAGGGCTTTATTGAATGCTCCAGATAATCTACTGCATGACCTATTTCGTGCGGTAACGTTCTAAATAATTGAGTCCTGCGAACTGAGTTCGGAGTGGTCTTTATTTTGTAACCACGCTTTACACATTCAATTTCATGACCATCACTGTCCAATGCCTGTAACTCTTTTTTATTAAATGGAGTGAGTTTATTATTCCATTTTATCACCGCATTCAGCGGTATCGCTTCAAGGTACACTCCTGCTCCAGAATACTTCCCCAGATCAGCATAATAGACAAAACGTCCCCATACCGGCCTCAATATTTCTTCTTTCCTCTTCGGTTGCCTCAAAACAACAACATCGATTTCCTCAAGGTGTTCCTGGGTAACCAAGCCTAATATTTTAATAATATCTTGAGGTGTTGCAGAGTGTATCGATCCTATGGCTGGAGGCTCAACCAAAATTGTCAGCCGATGCCCTTTTACAACAACAGGACAAGCAACGGGGGAAACAATATGCTCCCAAAACACTTTAAAACCTGACCAACGATCTGGCACGACCAATCTATTATTCTGAGAATGCCCGCTTTTCACAGTACCGATATTTCGGTTTCTTCTTGTCGGGTTCCAAGCTTTATGTTTCATGGATTTCTATCGCTTGCAAAGCTGGACTCTTAGAATGAATACCCAGCCAACAGTTCCTTTCGACTATGGATTGGGTAAGCTCATGGGTAATGCTCCCGACAGCCAAAATCCAAGTTGCTAGCGGCACTTACCCGGAATGCAACTTCCTAATACTCGCTTTTCCACCCTGATCTGTTTGGAGAAAAAGTACAGTTTTTATGCCACTCGCTAGCAATGCGTGTGTCTGGATTGTTGTGATTGATAAAATATCAGCTGGCTGAATGAAGTTGTTTTTCAGTATGAATCACACAGATCAAGACTTCCCCAAAGGAGACGCTTTAAATGTATTAAATGTTTAGATTTGCTCGCCTTCGATAATGTTACCTTCCTTAGGGAAGTCATCAAAAGGAAAAGGACGTTTATCAGAATTGAAAGTCACATACGCTAAAATCTCTGATACATATTGGCTTGTATTGTGACCCAGTGTCATCAATTGCGGGTTCGGATTGCCAGTGAACAATTTAAACAGGCATTGCCCCACTGCGATTGCTAATAGCACGAATTGAGTAACGTTAAAAACCAGCCAGAATAGCGCGACAAATAAGATTCGAAGCCATGTAGATTTTTTCTCGTATTGTTCAGTCATAAGAAGATTCCTTGAGTTATTTAATAAATAGCTGGGGATGAATTTACAAAATTCAACAATTTTTGAGGTATTTGGCGCAAAACTGCATACTCTTTCCAGCAAACGACATTATTCAGGATGAAAGATATCGTTCGTTTGTTTTTACTTTTGACAACGTATTTTTGCCGAATTGATCGACATATGGACCTTTGAATTATACATTATCGTCGTCCAGCACCATGTCACACTTTTGACATGCTGTCTTTGATATTGCTTTAAATCCAACATGATTATCGCCGGAGTAAAAAGCATTCACTATTACTTTTAATGAGCACATCCGAGCATTTTGAATTGACCTGCTTACATCAACTCTTAGTCGCACAATAATATATACGGTCTCTATACTGCGCTGTCTTCTTAATATGATTGAACCCAGCACTTCTGAGCAATGCTTCGATAGCTCGTTGATTAAACCCCCACCAATTTGATGGATCATTATTTAACTCGTCATTTTCGTAAAAGACAGCCATTGGCTTTCTATTGTAGTCAAAGCCTGTCGAACGAAAGCGTATATCTTGATGAAAGTGGCTTTTGAGGTATAGCTTTCCACCGCTGGCTAATTTTGAATATATTTTGTCTATTGCCAGTGCCGGGTGACGTAAATGGTATAAAACGTTAATAAGAAGAATGATATCAAACTTTTCTTCCAGAGAATCGATGTCGTAAACCGACATATCAATCAATTTTGCCTTGCTGTTTAACAGGCTTGACGCAATACTAAACCCATTCACGCCTTCTTTATCAGGCGAAGACGTAAAGTTATCAATAGCCGTCACCAAAGCCCCTCTCTTCTCACATTCAAATGAGTAATAACCATCGGAGCACCCTACATCCAATATGGCCTTGCCAGACAAATCTGACTCAATCCTGAGACGATCAAGTTCCATTGACGTGTCTTCACGCCCAGGCGTCACAATCCCATATCCAACATCAATTTTGTGACGCCAGCCCGGAGGCGAAATCGAATTTATTTTATTCAGAATATCGTCTGACATAGTCTACTCATCTAACCCATTTAATACCACAGCTAGAGATGTTGATGATTTTAACATGTGTGATGTAACCTGAATTCTAAGCATCGTACCGCTTACTAAAGAGGCTGCAGCGGCGGTGTAAAAGTTGATGGACAATCGACAGCATTACTCAACACACCACTTGACGTCACAATAGCATTATTGTTGTTAGCACTCAGGTTACTCAGTGATTCAACACTGAATATAGAGGTCGCATTGTTGATCAGGCTTAAATCTGGTATTTGCAATGCAGGGCCACTGGAAAAGGTGTTGCCAATCGCCGCCAGACACAAGCCGGAAGTATCCTCTGTTTCGAGGTTTACAACGGCTGATATCGTGCCAGAAAAGCTGGAAGTATCCATATTTACTGAGACAAACGATTGACCACGTGCGTCTATATATTTGATAGCACTGCGCCTGATCCCAGTCACTGTAGAATCCTTGAAATTCACGAATAAATTAGCCGTATCATCAGCAGAAATTCCTTCGATACCTTCATCTTCCTCTGATGGGTTAAGCAGATTAACGCCAACTTCAGTTCGCAGAAAATCAATCGTCAAGACTGACATATTACGCGATTCAATGTCTTCTATGCCATCATTGTCAGTACCCGTTACCGTAGAATCAACAAAACTAATTGTAAGAAAAGAATTGTCCTCGGAACGAAAGCCGTCAATACCTTCTTCATCACCCGTTCCCGCACCACCCAATATGTCTACTTGATCAAAATCAATGTTCATCTTCGCATTATCGTAGGTACCGACATAATCAATACCATCTTTAGTCATACCGGTAATCGACAGATCATTAAAGCTTATGAACATCTGTGAATCTTCCTGCGCTGATATCTCGTCAATACCCGGGCCATTAGCACCATTCTGCCCACCAACAATCTCTGTTCTTAAAAAGTCCAGATTAAGAATAGATTGATCAAAGGTGGCGGCTATTGACACACCAGCACTATTAACTAACCCCTGAATAGTTGAATCGGTGAAATTAACATTCAATTCGGACTCATCAAAAGCGAATATAACGCCTATAGCCCCTGCTTCACCACCCGTATTGGTTATCTCAGTATTGATGAAAGTAGAATTTGTAAATTGCGCATCAACCACGGCATCGGCAAAACTCGACAACTCAATACCGTTCGAGATGCCGCTATTGCTCTCAAACCGACTGTTGCTAACCTCTAGAGTGGCATCCCGATCAGTGGATAAAAACGCTGGTTGTGAATGAGTCACAAACGACGAATTACTAATGATGACCGTACCCGAATATTCACTGGCGAAAAGCCCCATTTCAGCGATATCAAACGTATTTATTCCATCAGCCAAAGTAACGTCCAAATCTTGATTTGTATCAGTATTAGTCACTAACAGTCCATCTAACACAAATGGCCCCGCACCATTCAGTCGCACTGTTGAGGTTTGCCCTTGCCCATCGATTATCAAATTCATAAGTCTTGAATTCGCTACCATTTCCACATGCCCTTTAACTTGAGGTTTAGTGCACGGTGCTGAGAACGTTAGCGGCTGAGAATCATTGCCAACCTCTATTTGCAGTTGGCCGCCACCGCCCAGCAATACCTGCCCGTCGCTTAATGTAGCGATGGATTCCAGTAAAATTGGCCCTTTTCCACCATCTAAAACTACTAGACTATTCACGCCAGCATTGATAATAAGAGATGCAGGATTCAGTGTATTGCCATCAATAATAGTCAGACTTGAGATCGTCTCGCCAGTAGCTTCAAAGCGCGCCATACCGTTTTCAACGGCATCCCTGGCTGCTGAGGTATCGTCAATTTCACAGCTCATCAAAAGCGTGATGATTGATGGTAATGCTCTTTTAGCGGGATCAGTTTCTGCCGATAATGTGACAGGTGCGTATAACCACAGTGTCAAAATGGCAGTCGATAAAAGAAGTCTAATATTCATAATATAATAAGTATTGTTGTTATGGCACACAGCTCAGTTTGGAGCAGTCTTGCTTTGAGAAGAACTTGATTGGGATTTAACAGGGCTCTTGTTCTTTGCATTATATAGGGAAAATGAATTATTTAGGGTAGTACGGAGCAAGAAAATGGCACCTCATGTCAGACTTGAACCGACACGGTATTTCTACCGTAGGATTTCAAGGGTATAGTCGAGACTGTAAATCGATTATATTCAAAAGCTTACAACACAGACTCAATGCAAAGTTTCATTTGCTGTTATCAACAAACACAAACTGAACATTGTGCTCTGAGTGAACAGCTGAAAAGGGAATGACCCTTTTCTTAAATCAAGAAGCTTGCGATAAATGTGATCGTTCTGTAAAACAAGTATACCAGTCCATATAATTTGGCGAATCACTTACG
Source organism: Arenicella sp. (assembly GCA_050633785.1). GTDB lineage: Bacteria > Pseudomonadota > Gammaproteobacteria > Arenicellales > Arenicellaceae > CALKZN01. Next base: position 5,214 of record JBOEHE010000074.1, on the reverse strand, counting down.
GAACAAAAAGTGTGAAGACATTAGTCGTATTTATTTTAACAATAGGAGTATCGATGTTCGGATTTGCAAAGGGTTTCAAAGTTATTACAGTTGAATTTTACGAAGTAGAAAGTAGCACACCCTTCGCGGCTTCAGATATGCCGATAGACCAGCTTCCCGATACCTTTGAGATCAACACAACGATGAACCTCGGCGAAAATGACTGGCGCGTAGTTGACGCAAAGCCAATTGAAAAAACTGAATTTAGAAAAAGTGGAAAACTAAAGCTTTACTTAGCTAAAGTCGAAACGGCAATGGTTGATCCAAATACACTGCTTTATAGCCTGCCGACAATCAATGACTCTCTAGCGAGTTTGGAAGACGCTGAGTCACTCGAAAATGTTGCTGTGGTTCGAGAAGATGACTGGAGACAATTTGAATTCATCGCCAAACATCATGAAACATTGATTGAGAAGGAATTAGAGGCCATTCAAGCAATCTATGAAAACCACCTGGAAGATTCAGGGTTCAACCAACTACATGTACGACAGGCCATTGCAGAACCACTTTCGAATACAGCTATCAGCATCAGATCGCTGGACGAATCATTTTCTATTGAAAAAGAGTATACCGGTATCGCTTTTAATAACGCTGCCGCCACAATTGCAAATGGGTTTGCCTTTAGCACCAAGTCTGGCTGGCTTCTATGGGGCCAGCTTGATGAGGCTGGGCATATAGCAGTGCTCAATTTGAGTGAAACTCAAGATTCAAACATCAAAGAAATTTCCGAAGACATCGATTCATTCGCCCAGAAACATGGACTATATTTAGTCGATTGGCCACGACTATTTTGGGCTGGCGTCGGTAAAAGGAGTTTTCTCGAATATCAAGACTAGCGACTATTCAGTAAATCAGAGGCAGATCCCCTACCATCGTACGGAAATATTAAAAAAAATTCTCACCTAAACATTCAATAAATAGCAAGATTGGGCATGGAGCATCAAGTTATAGGTGAATTACAATGGTTAATTAAAAGTTAGGAAATATGGATATGAGTAAAGCATTGTTTTTTAAACAAAACCGATTAGCATTAGCAAGCGTATCAATCGCCCTCCTATTAGTCGCTTGTGGTGGTGGCAGCAGTTCAAGTGATACCCCTGAAAACCAAGCCGAAACACCAACTACCTCAGAACCAAGTAATTCAGCCACAGAGAGCCACTACAAAGAGATTGCAGGCACATGGGAAGCAAGCATTGGCGCAGGAGATGGTACACCAGCAGAAAAATTTAAATTCACCATCGATTTAAATGGCGTAGGCCGTTGGAAAGGCGACCTTGTGTATGTGACAAGATATGTTTCAAGGAAAGAGATAGTTCTTAAGCCAAGATGTATAACCGGCCCTGATGACTGCAGAGATGACAAAATAGCCTATGGTGATTTAAAGTCTAGTAATACAAAAATAAGAAATGGCTATTATGCAGGCTATGGTGAAGTCAGTACTTTCGAGGCAACGAAAATAAAAAGCATTTAAAGACCTAAGTAACTGTTGAGAAAAGAACTTTGCATAATCAAGTTATGTAAAATAGCCGCTTCGCGAAAGGAATTTTGCTTCGCGGCTAAGTTACATATCATCATGATACCTCAGACAACTGTTGCCAGATTGCCTGGACAAGTAATTGAGGTAAATAGCGAATTAAAGCCATCTGCTCGGAGTGCAACACTACCAAGCGATGATTTACAATCATGAAAGTCACAACGTCCGAAAGCACAAAAAGTCTTAAAGACTTATTTTATATAGGACGATATGAAACGAATAAATGGTGCCGGGGCCGCACCCACAAAAACAACACAAATAATTGATTAAAAAGAAATTTTATATTCCATAAAAACCAAAATACCAACATTTATACCAACAATATCAAAAGCTACAAGCCAAATACTCTACGCAATTCAACTGCTGATAAATAATGAGCTTTGCTTGTAGCGATGTTGGTTTCAGAAATAGGTATTGACTGTGTTGACAATCTTAACACACCATTTAAAGTTTCAATGATAGCGTTTGCATTCCTTCTGAGAGAAAATGCAACTTTGACGCCATCAGCGAACAATCCACCTTCACAACGTGCATTCTGAATTGATAAACTCTGCATTAGATGAGACTGGGTACAAATTTTAACCAACTCGCCATATTTAGTTTTATTTCTGAGTCCACCTGAAGAATAATCAATTGCAAAAGGCAGCGAGTCACACACTAAAAACCCTCTCTTAGCAAGCTCGTCTAATGTATTTTCATAACCAATTTTTTTATAGAGAAGTTCACCAAAAAATGCTTTTGATAAGCTCGTCATGAAATTACTTGGCGTAGTATCAGAATTATAAAAGTAATTCACATTTCCAGACTCACTCCATGGAGGCGCTTCCCCTATCAGAAGGTACTTAAGCCCACCAGCAGCCGCAATTTTATCAACCTGTTCAAGCCATTTTGAGTGAGAGACTTGATATATTTCAGCTATCCTAGCCTTTTCGAGCTCAGATAATTTACGCAATGACCTAAGTAAATTTCCTTCTTTAGGGTATTTATTGAAAACACTCATAGTATCAACCACCTCATTTTATTTTAATGTAGGACTGATCATTTATATTGATTCTGTCTCGAACAACGTTATACCAATAAAGAAAGGCGTTATTTTATAGATACTTGGCCGTTACTTTCCCCTTTACAAACATCGAGGAAGATTAGATAAATTCAACACGAACTTTTACACCTTGGGTTTGGTTTACATTTTGAGCGACACTCGTAACTTTCATGCTCAGACAATTCCGGTTGTTTCTCACGCTTCGCCCACTCTACTATTTTTTCCGCCTCTTCATATTCTTTTTCTGAATAGCTTTTAATCAACAAACGAGCCTTTCCATCATACATCCGACGAGCTAACGCTGGCGCTTCTTGCGCTAGCAGCGGCCCCATTTCTTCGAAAAGCCGGAAATATTCAAACCGGATAATTGAACCCATACCCTTTTTTGGTTCTTCTCGCATAGGCCAAATACCAACCCAACAGATTTTTCTATCAATATTGTGACTCTTAGCTTCTAATCCGATGCCTCCGACACCAATTACAGCATCAAATGAGAAGTTTCGCACTTTACCCATGCAATCATTGATACCGAACACACCATCAGGGCTCGGGTCACCAGTATGTGTACGTTTATAAGTAAGAATTAGCATAGTGATTTAAAACTTATCTAACTCCAAGTGCAATGAGCGATAAAAAGTGAGCAAATTAGACCCTCTATCAAATTCCTGATATGTCTGAATTTTGCCCATTTCAATCATTCAAATATTTTGCAAATTAATTCAGCTTTCTATTGTGCTTCATAATACTGATCTATGGTTTTCCTTAAAGACAAAGTTAAACTTTCAAGATTATCATAGTAGATTTTTCTGCCTGGCTGATTAGGGTTTAATTTATTACGATCAGTTTTTTGATAAAGCTTCTCAAGCTCTATCCACGCATCATCCGCACCCAATACTTTTAGCATATTTTTGTAAGAGTTGAGTTTATACCACTCTGACGAAGGCATATTAATTACGGCAGTTACATCTCCATAGTTCCTGAGAAGGTCTCGAGAAACCTCAGAAAGTTGATTGGCGCGACTTGCAGCAAGCGTACGGGAAATTGATTTTTCTTCGAGCCTTTCTTGGAAAGTCCGATTCTGGGTTTCCAATATTTCAATTCTCCCCATCGACCAAATACTTATTGCTCCAGATATGAGCGCGCTCACGATCGCGCCGATAATTGCTGCTTTTGTTTCAGATGTCATATTGTTATTTCCCTAACCGTTATATATACGACGCGATAGTCTATACATCCAATGAAATGAGCGAGTTTACTGACTTGTTAGGTATCAATTTCTATTGCTCTTTCAATTGGTCAATTTTTTTCTTTTCTTCAAGGCGTTTTCTTTCAAAATATAGAGATAGCCAGTTATCACTGTTGCTGCTCGATTGAGAAACATAGAGGGCGAAGAGGTTCACGACGAAGAAAACTACCACGAACGGGAATATTATCCATTCGTCATCTCTATGTGGCCATTCGACTACAAACAAGAAGCCGAAACCAATGAAAGCTAGAACATTGTTAATTATTGCGAATATTCGCATATTTCCTCACTTTGATAACTAACAACTTGTTATCCGACTTGAAGTCGGTGTGTTTTTATGTCGCATATCAGTATACAACAGCCAATATTAGATTACACTCAAACTAAATTCACTAACAGATCAAAGCTAACTTTTTCCTATTTCAGTAACAATACTTTTACCAGCTCTTCAACCGTTAAATCATTAACCTTAGAAACCTTCGGAGTTTTAAATCTCTCAAATATCTCTATTTGTCTTTGCGGCTGCACTTCTCCAAAACTCGTTAATGTAGTTGAAACATTTTCATGCCCTAAATTCTGACTCCATGCTTTGAATTCTTCAGGGTTTTGGCAAACCCTTTGCCCTAGCCCAACTAATGTTTTACGAAAGCTATGAGGCTTGAAGTANNAAGTATGGCAAGCCTTGCTCCTCAAAAGCTTCTTTGAATATCTTGCGAATCGGGTTCGCTGTTGACTGCCGGTCTAATCTGGACACCCACAAGAAGCAGTTCTATTTCTTAAACAATTGACCTATCCCCCAAAGAAGTGCCGTTTTTTGGATGAGATTTGACCTTTATCAGGGCTTGAATCTTGATTTTTTCAATAACCGGCTAACCATAAATTCATAGACTCCAAAATGCTTACATATTTCTTTCATAGCAAAAATATGTGCCATGCCTCACCTTCTGCTCCTTACATCCAAATAAGCGCTTTGAGTATACTAGAGCCATTATAAGATTCCATCTAAACTTTAACCTGATACTAAACGCTGACTATTCTTCAAAAGTAACCTGTTTGATATCCTCCCACCCAACCATTAACTTCTGCATAACACCCAGAAATTCGTCGCGATTCTTTGCCTCTCAAACTTACTTACGTTCAGCATGCTCAATCTATCGTTCGATAACAGAGGGTTGATGCTAGATTTATTGAGTACGGTGCTGATAAAGAATCAAAAGCCATGGCTTGGGGTTTTGATTTGGGTCCACGTGCTAGATGCATCGGACTAAAAACAGTATAAAGGCTTGTTATACTTAAGGAAAATGGATTTTCTGGGATGGTATAAAACGAAGAAATGGTGCCCGGGGCCGGACT
>JBOEHE010000073.1:0-6975 GCA_050633785.1 Arenicella sp. | reverse complement strand
GCACACCAGCCTGCGTATTGTTTCGATGCTGATCGTGTTGGTGGCAACTGGCTTCGGCAGTGTTGCACAGGCACAGGTCGGTGCCATGCCGGGCTTTTTTCATGAGTTTTCAGCCAACCAGAACCGCGCCGCCGTGGCCGATGCACCCAATGAAATGATTGATCCATTTTCAGGTGTGCTCAATCTGGTGCACACGGACCTTATGGTGCCCGGCAATGGCGGTCTGGATATCGCTGTAAACCGAGTATATTCCTCCAATGGTGTCTATCGCTGGGGCTTAAAGGATGTTGCCGGAGATGGCAGTCTGGGACGCGGCTGGGAAATGCATATGGGACGTATCCGTGCTCCTTTAAACTGCGGTGCTTCACCGTCCCAAACCAGTGGCAACCCAGTGTTGGAGATGAGCGATGGATCACAGAAACAATTGCTCCTGAACAATGTGGGACTGACCGATGCGGATTATCTGACCAAAGACCACTGGGCTGTGTATTGTTATAACCAATCCAGTCTGGACTCGGCCTATACTGTGATCAGCCCGTCAGGGGTGAAATACACCATGGATTATCTTTCCAATTCATATGTTACTGGTGACAGACAGCGTTTGCGGTTAGTTACTAAAATCGAAGACCAGAATGGTAATACCTTGACCATACAATACCGAGCATCCAGTTTTAATAGTAGTGATGTGTTGGACCGAATCACCGCCAGCGATGGTCGGGTGGTGAATTTCTCACATTCATCTAATGGTCGCATTCGAAGTGTCAGCACTGGCGGACGCACCTGGCAATACACCTTTGACAGCAATGGCAACCTGACCCGCGTGCAGCGACCCGAAGGTCAATGGAACTACAGCTACCATACCTCATCCGGCTCCGATTCCTATCGTTTGCTGCGCACGGTCACACACCCAGCCGGTGCTGTGGTGCAGTATACCTACGATAAACTCTGCTTAAGTTATGTAAATTGCTCTTCGGTCAACCCGGACCCACAATTTCGAGACTCCTACAGTCTTGTGGTCAGTCGTAAAACTCAGTCTGGTCCGTCGGTCAATTCCGGCACCTGGGACTATCAATATACCCGCGCTACCTCATCGTCAACAACAACGGACACAACCGTCAATTCCGAAGAGGGCAGAACAGTCTATACACATTTCAGCCGGGCGGCCAATGGCCTGTGGCAGGTTGGGCTGTTGAAAGAGAAAAAAATCTACGAAGGTTCCTCGCTAGAGCAGACCGAGACCTATGAATACGTCAGAGGCATCAAACTGACCAATCAGATTAATAGACGCTTACCCTTCGGCATTGATAACTTTACCGAACCCGGTGTTTATGCTGCCAGAATGACCAAGCGTACCATCAGACGAGATGGCACCAACTATGTGACAACCTACAGCAATTTTTCTGATGGCATCAACCCCAGAAGCATTCAGGAATCAGGTCAGGCAAGCAAAACAACCAGCCTGACCTACTACCCTCGCAGAAATGGCCAGAACATCGTCAGTCTGGTGCAAAACGAAAGCTTTGGTGGTGGCAACAATGAAAAAATCACCCGCAGCTATGACAGCAAAGGCAATCTGACCAGTCAGGTTGAATACGGCGTGCGCACCACCTATGGCTATGACAGCTCAGGCAACCTCACATCGATAAGAGATGCGAGAGGCAACACGACACGCTTTAGCAGTTACTATCGAGGCGTAGCACGAAGTGAATCACAGCCAGAGTCCGTGAGCCTGTCACGCACGGTGAATGACTTTGGTCAAATCACCCGGCAGACCAATGGGCGGGGCAATAACACCAACTACAGCTACGACGATCTGGGTCGAGTCCGCTCTATCTCCTATCCATTTGGTTCAAACCTGCAAATCAACTGGAGCAGCAACCAACGCTCACAGACCATCAGCCGTGGCTCGTTTTCCAGCACCATCAGCTACGACGGCTTTGGTCAGGAAGTGTGCCGTCAGGCGGAAGGCATCTATCTGACCAAGAGCTACAGCACCTCGGGTGTGCTGATGTTTGAATCCTTGCCAACCTCAGGCTGTTCCACCAGCTTTGGGCAATACTACAGCGGTGTGCTGGGACGCATGACCCGGGTGAGGTTTGAAGACAGCACAAGCAAAACCTACAGCTATCTGTCGAGTAACCGGGTTAATGTGGTGGATGAACGCAATAAAACGTTCCAGTTCTCCTACCGTTCCTATGGCAGCCCGGATGACAAAGTGTTGATCAAAGTAACTGGTCCAGAGAGCTTGTCCATGACAATTACGCGCAACACACTGGGACAACCCACGCGAATTAACCGTAATGGTACACTTCGTAACTACACTTATAACACGCTGTTTCTAACCTCAGAAAGCAACCCGGAAACAGGCAGCACCGTCTATGGCCGCGATGCCAATGGCAATATGACTTCGAAGAGAGTGGCAGGCGCGCAGCAGATCAGCTACACCTATGACGCACGCAATCGCCTGAAGCGCACCAGCTATGGCAGCAGTGCACCGCAGGTGAACTACAGCTATGACAAAAACGACAACGTAACGCGTGTGCAGTCGGGCATCACCCTGTTTGACTACACCTATGACAGCAATGACAATCTGATCAAAGAAGAACAGGTGATCAGCGGCAATCGTTATTTCATTCAATATCGATACAATAATATTGATCATCTGGAGAGGATGACCTATCCAGATGCTCGCTCGGTTGACTTTGACCCGAATGATCTGGGTTGGCCGACACAAGCCTCGCCTTATGTCAGCGCGGTCAGCTACAATCGCTATGGTCAACCGACCTCCATTCGCTACCGTAATGGACGGACCATGACGCAGACCTATGTGGCGCGTAAATGGCCGTTGAAAACAGTGGTCAATGGCGGCATCGCTGACCGCACCCGATCCTATGACGCCTCAGGCAATCTGTTGTCGATGGTGGATGGCATAAACAGTCAGAACAACCGCAGCTTAAGCTATGACGGCCTGGAGCGTTTAATCTCTGCCAGCGGTCCCTGGGGCGGTGGCAGTGTCAACTATTCAACTACCGATGACATCACCCGCAAAGTGATGGGCACAACCACTCTGAACTACAGCTACGATTTGAGTGACAAAGTCAGCAGCATCAGTGGATTGGAGAATTTTATCACCCCAGCGCAGTTTGCCTATGACCCCAATGGCAATATCACACAGAAAGCCAACGGCAGCTATGGTTGGACCTACGATTATGACGGTGCTTCCAACCTGAGAAAGGTCTACAATAAATCAGGAACGCTGCTGCGGTCCTATGACTATTCCGGCAATAAACGCTTGGTGCGCACCATCAAAAATGATGGAGAGGGTGAGGAACGTCGCATTCATATCTACACCAAAGGTGGTCAGTTGATCAATGAGTTTGTCACCCAAGGCGAGAAACCGAACATTGCCAATATCTATCTGGGCAACCGGTTGGTCGCTGAGGCAGAAAGCACCAGTGGTCCTACCACACCTCCAACGGTTTTTGGGTTTGGTTATGGCGATAGCAATCATAAATATTCCTACACAACCTCATTCAGTTTGACCAAAATACCGGATGTCGTCAATCTGTGTGTTGATGGTTATGGTATTAACAGCACTCAGGAAGTCAGTGTGACGGTGAATGGTGTTGTGGTAGGGCATTTGCTGCCAGGCGGTGATAATACGCCAAGGCAAACCTGCATTAAACTGCAACCACATCAAGTCAGACTAGGCAGCAACTCAGTGACATTCACGCAAAACTTCCCCGGCCAGACCTGGGGTGTAGGAATACTAAGCGCCGTGTCGGGTTCGAAGTCGATACCTGTCGGAGCAATCATGTTGCTATTGGGTGATGAGAATGAGGATTAAGAGCATGAAAACGATGATTAACGCATTTTTGACAATCGCCTTGCTGGCCATGGTGGTGACAGTGCCAGCCATGGCGCAGAACGACACCCGTGTTACCTACATTCACACTGACGCCGATGGCACACCGTTTGCGGCCACCGATGAGCAGGGCAATCTGGAGTGGCAGATTGAACACCTGCCATTTGGGGGTGAGCACAGCAACACCGAAGTCAGGCGCAACAACAATCTAAGCTTTGCGGGCAAGATCTACGACAAAGATATAGGTCTGAGCTATTTTGGTGGACGCTGGTATGATCCGGCAAGTGGGCGTTTCACGGGCATAGACCCAATGCCGGTCAATGCCGAAGATTGGAAAACCTTCAACCGCTATGCCTATGGCAACAACAACCCGTATAAATACGTTGATCCAGATGGCAACCTGCCTTTTTTGATACCAATAGCGATTTTTCTGGCTAAAGAGGGATTGGCTGAAGTAGCGAGTCGTTACACGGGTGGAGCAACGGATCTTCTATCGGTCAGGCGCATGGGCAGTAAACTGCTTAAGAAAAGTCTGCAACTGCTCAAAAGAAACAAATGCTTTGTGGCAGGCACGCCAGTGCATACCAAAGAAGGTTTAAAGTCGATTGAAGATATTCAGATTGGAGATCTTGTTGCCTCAAAGAACGATGAAACGGGTGAAATTGATTTTAAACCGGTGACGGAGCTATTTGTTAATAAGGATAAGCAGGTTCTTAACATCACCTTTGTCGATAATAACCAGCAGCAGGAATTGATTGGTACGACGGCGGAACACCCATTCTGGGTGGAAGGTAAAGGCTGGACAGAAGCGGGTGATTTAAACATAGGTGATAAAGTCACAACCTTGGAAGGTGGTGTGTTGAGTGTTCAGGCAATGGCTTCTGATGCGCAGTTGCAAACGACGTATAATTTTGAGGTTGAGGAATTTCATACGTATTTTGTTGGCAAGAGGGCGTTGTGGGTTCATAATAGTTGTGGTGGTGAAGTTCCTAAGAATGGAGGTGAAGTTAAATATCACTACACTACAGCTGATGAAACTTCCTTTAGTAGTGGATTGTGGAAAGATACATCGGTCACAGATAAGTTGTACACAAGTGCAACTGAGGCAGGCCAGAAACTTGGAATACCAACTCCAAATAAAGTGATTCCGATAAAAGATAGTGGAAATTTTGTACCGAATAAACCATCTGTTGTACAGCCGTCCAATCGCTATCAAGGAGGTGGTACAGATTTTGTTAACCCCCAGCGTGTTTCGCCGGATGATATTCTACCCGCTCAACCAATTAATTAGTGGAAGTAAATGAACGAGAATCAATTTGAAGAACTTTGGCAGCACTTAGATCGAGTGCTGCCAGATATAGAGAGCTTTTGTTTATCTGCTGGGTATGAATTTGTTGATGCTAGATCTTTGGGGCGCTATCCGCGAATTAGAGTTGAGAAAAAAGGAGAAATTAATTGTTGGATCGAGTTGTGGATGGAGCTTGATGAAAAGGGAATACGTTACGAAAGATTTTTTGAAGAAGTTCCTTATGAACTTTCTGCGGGAGCGTTTATTGATATTGCTGATAAGACTGAATATGGGCATAGGTTTCAAAAATCATTTATTTTGTTTTCTCATAAGTATTTTAAAGATGTTTCGGTAGTAATTGTTGACGAATTAAAAAAAGCAAATGAAAAGCTAGTCGGTTGGAATAAAGATACTTTAATGGTAGATGGTCAAAAAGTTGAGCTTGGCTAAATTAAAGTAAATTGGGACAGGAGGAAGTAAATTGGGACAGGCACTGCTTTAACATAGTTTTGAGGTATTGCTTGTTCTTGTTGTTTGGTTTATTTAGGTATTTGCCATCAACTCAGTCTGTTAGGTGCTGAAAACCACAGGTTTTCCAGTTTAGGAACAAATATGGACGCCAGAGAGCTTAAGAAACCATCTTAGGTTCCTTATCGGGTTTTATGATCGATTGGGTGGAGAGTTAAATAGGGACAGGCACCGCTTTAACATGGTTTTGAGGTATTGCTTGTTCTTGTTGTTTGGTTTATTTAGGTATTTGCCATCAACTAAGTCTGTTAGGTGCTGAAAACCACAGGTTTTCCAGTTTAGGAACAAATATGGACGCCAGAGAGCTTAAGAAATCATCTTAGGTTCCTTATCGGATTTTATGATCGATTGGGTGGGGTTTAACTGGTGTTGTTTGAGACCTTTGCTTTGTGAAAGCGTTGATTGAACCTTCTTTCAAATTGACTAGAGTTTATTAGCCATTGGCTTTGTCCAATTTTTAAGCGTTCCAGAATATTGGGTAATTGGATAGGGATAGAGCCACGTTTATCGTCTCGAAGACTTCTTCCAGTCCAATCAACCAGTTTGAAATAATCTATTTGGTTGAATGGAATGCCTGTTTGTTGTTCGTCAATGATGACTTCATCAAAATGCAGTAGAGGTTTTATNNTTCCAGTTGGGTTTGATGCGTTCTTGAATGCTGGTGTGGTCAGAGTTTTCTGGCCTGTCAGCCATCTTTGCTCTAATCGGATTCAGGTCAACATACACCATGCATGATAATAAAGCTTCTTCATTCAAAAGTGCTTGAGATTTATAACGAGACTCCCAAAAATGGCCAGTGCATTGATCTTCTTTGTTGGCTTGTCTGGCGATAGGCTCATTCAAACATTTCATGAACCAACTGGGGTCTGTTAAGCGCTTTCTCCAGACAGCAATAATGCTATTAATGGTTTGTTGCTGAGCAGGTGTTACCTGTTCTCCTTGAAGCCAGTTCCTGACAAGTAGTGGGCCTTTGTAGATAGAGCACCATCGTTCAGCGGTTTCTTTATCGGTCCAGAGTGTGGATTGCTCAGGGCTGAGTTTAATCACCAGGTGATAGTGGTTGCTCATAATGGCATAACTGCAAATATCAATGGCAAAAAGAGATGAAAGAAGCCGAATGCGGTCAACAATCCATTGTCTTCGATGGTTATAGTCAATTTGCGACTCATGGTCGAAGCCGCACAGAAAAGCACGTCTTACACAACGAGATATCAGGTGATAATAAGGTGTGTCATCAATTGAGATAAGGTCTTTTCTTGGACGTGTCATCGTTAACTCCTTTAACGAAATAGAG
>JBOEHE010000072.1:0-21471 GCA_050633785.1 Arenicella sp. | reverse complement strand
GCCTATGACCATCAATGGCAAGTTGGATCGTAATGCTCTGCCTGCGCCTGTGCACAAAAAACAACACGCTGATTTTAGTCTCAGCCTTGCAGATGCTTGCGAGGTGTTGTCAATTCGTCCGAGAACAGGTCTGGAGATGCAGTTGTTGTCGGTCTGGGCTGATGTTACCGGTGTGGAAAACTGCGGTATCACCGATGACTTTTTTGACTTGGGTGGTCATTCAATGACAGTGATGAAGCTGGTTGACAGTATTCATAAAAGATTGCAGAAAACAGTACCTATGGCTACTGTTTTTCAATGCCCTACGGTTGAGAAAATGGCAGACTGGATGGTTAGCGAAGGGCAAAATCAGGATGCGATTTTGTTACCATTCAGCCCAGTGCTCTCCAAGCATGAGCAGAATCAACCGATATTTGCTTATCCTCCACTAACGGGGATGCCGCTGTGTTACTACGAATTGTCCGTTGCGTTGAATACTGTCGGCAATACAGTTGAGCAGAGACAACCGTTTTATGGTTTACAGGCACCTGGTATCAATGACAATGCCAAGCCACTGAACTCCATTGAATTGATGGCGCAACGATATCTGGAAGAGTTAACTCGGGTTTCACCGCAAGGGCCTTATCGTCTTATGGGGTGGTCACTGGGTGGGATGGTGGCATTTGAAACAGCTCGCATGCTTGTTGATGCAGGCTATGTGGTTGAACAGTTGGTGTTGGTTGATGCTGCGCCTTTTTCTGCATTTGAGCAGGATGTATCAGATTTGCTGGCAGACCCGATTGGTTTTACTGCGGATACCCTGGCAATAGAACTGCCTGAGCATTTGTCAAATCAACAGAAAATGCCTTTTATGCTCAAGCAAGCCGTTGCATTGAAGGTTTTGCCGAGCTGGTTTGACCTGGAAGCTTTGCAGCGTTTATCAGCGGTGATTATTGCCTCAATGACCGCTTATATTGACTATGAACCAGGTTTGTATACTGGACAAATGACCTTAGTCAAGGCCTCAGCCAGTCCGGAATGGGATGATGTCTGTCCACAAAAAGTCTGGTCAACTTATTGTCAGCAAGTCAATTTGATTGAGGTACCGCAAGGCACACATGACAACCTATTGCAGGCACCACAATTAGACTATGTTGTCAGGTCGATCAATGATTAGGTTTTATTTTATGGGGATGGGTTATGAACTGTATTGAAGGTTATAGTAAGCGAATTGTTGTGGTGACCACCGGCACGCATGGTGATGTTATACCGTATCTGGCCTTATCTAAGGGCTTGCAGGCGGCAGGCCATCGAGTCAAGCTGATCGCCAGCAATGAATTCACTGACCTGGCTGCCGAGCATCAAATAGAATTTGTTTCGATCGGTGTGGACAGTACTGACTTTTTTAAATCAACAGCTGGAAAGGAGGTGATTGGAGGTAATGCCTTCAGAATTATGCGAGCGATGAAACATTTCTTTATTCCTGCGGTTGAAAAAATGCTTCAATCCGTCTGGCAGGAGACTCAGGATGCGGACTTGATTATCTATAATTATTCGGTGTTGAGTGGTTCGCATATCATGGAAAAGTTGCAGATTCCCGGTATTGCATGCTCGTATCTACCTGTGTTGTCTCCTACTGGAAATTTCCCATTATTTGGGTTGCCAGATTGGGGTAAGACATTGAATAAGCTAAGCTATTCACTGAATCGTTTGAGTTCCCTGCCTTATAATAAGGTTATTCAACGTTGGCGTAAACAGCACCTGGGCTTACCCGTCAGACCAAGATTGGCGGATGATCTGGTGTTAAATAATGAACGGATCCCCGTGATGTATAACAGCAGTCCTAATGTACTTGATATGGTTGCTGACAAAAAAAACAAAATTAAGGCAACGGGCTACTGGTTTCTTGATGAAGTAAGTGGTCATGATGAGCCGAATGTAGACCCTGAAGCCCAGATTTGTGCTGAATTAAAGGCATTTTTGCAGGCAGGTCCTGAACCTGTTTACATCACATTTGGCAGTATGGTACATAAGAACCCCAGACAGCTAACAAAAACGGTTGTTGATGCTTTGCAAAAAACGGGTAATCGCGGAATTTTAGGCATTGCTAATGGTGGCTTGGCAGATATTGATCTGCCAGATACGGTTTTGTCTGTTTCCAATGTGCCTTATGATTGGTTATTCCAGAGAGTCAAGGCGGTCGTGCATCACGGTGGTTATGGCACAACGATGAGTGTTTTACGATCAGCTAAACCGTCGTTGATTTGCCCCTTTTTTCAGGATCAACCATTCTGGGGGAACTTGATTTATCGTTCAGGTCTGGGAGGGGAGCCAATTCCATACAAACAATTGACCGTGGATAAGTTGGCTGCAGCCATTGAGTTGATCTGTGCTGATCAGAAAATGCAGGCTAAGCTCTTGGAACTCAGAGAAAAAATCAAACATGAGCAAGGCGTTGCAACTGCGGTTCAGTTTGTGCAAGGGGTTCTGGATGATTATTACAAAGCAAAGCAGCTTGGCTCAGTTTTGCCATCAGTGAAAATAAAAAAATTAGTAAGTTCCTGTTGAATTGTTGTATCCATTGTCAATTGATAGTGGCTGGCGCGTTGTTTAATTAATAATTAATAAGAAAAAACGGAGTGAAATACCATGTTATATCGAAAACTGCTGGTTCCAGGCATAGTCATGCTCAGTTCTGTCTTGAGTGCGTGCACCAGCATAGGACCTCAAGCTATTAAAGGAACGAGGATGCAGTATAACCAGGCGGTTCAGGCAACCAATATTCAACAGTTGCTGCTGAACCTGGTGCGTCTGCATCATGACGATACGGTCTTTTTTATTGATGTCAGCAGCATCACCTCAACCGTCAGTTTGACAAACTCACCAACTCTGACTGTCGCCAAAACGTTCACTAGTTCTTCAATAGTTGATACTTTAAGTTTTACGGATGCTCCAGTGATTACCTATACTCCTTTGCAAGGTGATAGTTTTGTTAACGAATTACTGGCTCCATTGGATTTAAGTCAATTTATTCTGTTGTCTGAGGCTGGTTGGGATGTGACGCGTTTGATGTTGACAACGCTGAAACAGATTAACCATAATTATAATGAATCATCAGCGGATGGCAGCAATGCTGATGATTACCAGCGTTTCATAACCATTACCAAGCTTTTACAGGCGTTGGAAGACGACCATTTGATGGAGCTGAATTACAGTGTGAAAAATAAGGTGGTCTTACCTGTTATACATTTCAAAAAAGAGGCTTTTACGTCAAGTGCTGGCAAACAGTTGAAGGAAAAACTGGGGCTGGCAGACGGTTTTGATACGTTTTACCTTAGCGATAATATTGGTGATGAGAGTAATAAACAGGTTATCCAGATTCAAACTCGGTCGTTGATGGATATTATGAGATCTCTGTCAGTTCTCGTGAAAAAAACAGACGATGGTAGGTGTTCCAAAAACGTTGATGCAATTTTTTCAATTTGCAGCGGCAGAGAAAAACCAGGTCGGAATGTTTTTAGCAAAATACGCTATGCTGATAAGTGGTTTCATGTGGATGACGATGATAAGCAGAGTAAGCTGACTTTGTCATTTTTATCGCAGATTTTTGCTTTGCAATCTGGAACAACTCTGGCTACTGGACCTTCGGTGACAATTCCAGCTAATTAGTTGATTAAATAGACTTTTATGCTATGGGAATAATGTTGTTTTATGCCAGTTTGAATGATTTTTTCTGCTGAAATAAATGGCTTTTTTTAATATTTGAAATATTGCATAAAAGACTTGTACATAGGGAAAAAACTTATGTTAGACTTAGGTCAAGTTGTTAAATGATCACTTAAAATATATACGGGAATGTACTATGGAAAATAAAGATTTAGAAGCAGTAGATATTGTGAAGTTTCATTCTAAGCTGGCTGCGGCTGGTGGTTTTGTATTATTGCCAGTGTTGGATTTTGCTACTATTGCTGGAATACAAGTACGTATGATCCAAAAACTGGCAGAACACTATGATGTTGAGTTGTCTAAAAATTATGGAAAAACAGCAATCTCTACACTCATTGCCGGATTAATGCCAAAAACATTGGCAACCAGTGCGCTTGGTTCTGCGGTTAAAGCGATTCCTGTCGTAGGGCACGCTGCCAGCGCTTTCACTTTGCCTGCTTTTGCTTCGGCTTCAACGTATGCCCTAGGCAAAGTATTTGCCAAACACTTTTCAGTTGGCGGCACACTGTTTGATCTTGATAAAGAAAAGCTTAAAGGTCTTTTCACTTCAGAGATGGAAAAAGACAAAGAAGAGAAAGAAGATAAAAAAGCACCTGCAAAAGGCAAAAAAGCTGCTACGGCTTAACATAAATAAAGGCTGTTTTCCTACAAGACAGTTTCGGTATTGATCATAGTATGTGTTTCTATAAATTAACTTTATAGAAACACATGGTCATATCTCGTTTTTAAGCTGATATTACGATTTAACAAATGTTGTAGCTTGAATTGCGCAGGAAAATTGTTTGCTGTTTCGTTCGAAATAGCTTTTGCTGTGCTTTTCTGTTTTTTGCCTATGGTCCCTTTAAGTTCTAACTGGTTGACAGTTTTCAATACTTATATAATTTTAGCTGGGTAATTTTATTATGGTGGCAATTCTTCCTTTTATTTACGTTATTTTATGCATTCTAACTGGCTATGCTGGTCGTAAGAGATCATTGGGCTTTATTGGATTTCTTGTGGTCGCATTACTGCTCAGCCCTGCTATTGTTTTGCCGTTGTTGTATTTCACCAGACCGAAAACCATCACTAGCTGATTTTTGAATTAGAACCTGGATAGTTTGTAGTCACAAACTATCGTCTTATCCTGTCGACCACTTGTTTTCTATATAAATTTATAATCAACGCATGAATCTACTCAAGTTGTTTCATAAGGAGTTTTCCGGCAATTTATGGCTGTTTCTTTCGATATCGGCACTGGCTGGATCGAGCAATGCCGTGATTCTTGCTGTTATCAATATTGCTGCAGGCCATGCTTCTGAAACGAGTGCTAGTTTTCGATATTTGTTGTTGTTTTTGGCTGCTATTGCCGTTTATATAACAGCGCAGCGGCATATCATGGTTACTTCGACCAAAGAAGTTGAACGCATTATCCATAAAATTCGCACAGGAGTTATTAATAAAATTCAATCCTGTGACTTATCAACTATTGAAGGGATAGGTGACTCTCGAATTTATTCAAGCATCACCAAAGAGACTACCACTATATCTCAAGCTGCCCCTATATTGGTTATAGCCGCACAGTCAGGAGTACTAATTTTCTTTACTTTGCTGTATATCGCCTGGCTATCGTTGAGTGCGTTTGCATTGACCATTGGCTTTGTGTCCATTGCCCTGATATTTCATTTCAAATTTCTGAAAAAGGTGCATAAAGCTATTCATCAGGCAACATTGGATGAATATAATTTGTTTGATCGGATAACCGATGCATTGAGTGGTTTTAAAGAAACCAGAATGAATCAGGCCAGGAACAATGATTTGTATGAAGATGCAGATAGAGTCTCAAAAAAGGCTTCGGCGAATAAAGCGGTTGCCCAAACCAACATAGCGCATCATTTTATATTTTCTCAATCGACGTTTTATATGTTGTTGGCAACGATGGTGTTTATATTGCCCAATTTCAGCGATAACTATGGCGATGCAGTCATCAAGACAACAACCGCTGTGTTGTTTCTGATTGGCCCAATTTCCAGCCTGGTGGGCTCTGTACCTCTGTTCAGCACGGCGAACATTGCCATCGATAATATCCAGAAACTTGAGGCTGAGTTGGATGAGCATGTGGCTGTAGAAAAAGTAACCGAAAAGAATACGATTGCTCAGACTGAGTTAGATAATTTTTCCAAAATTGTTTTTGATAATGTTGTTTTCAGCTATCCGCAGCAATACGATGACCAGCAGTTTTCAATCGGGCCTATTAACCTGACGATTAATCGCGGCGATATTATTTTCATTGCTGGTGGTAATGGCTCTGGAAAGTCGACACTGATCAAGTTATTGACAGGACTGTATTACCCCAGTAATGGCAGCATTAAAATTGATAAAACTGTGATAGGACATAATAACGGTCAACAATATCGAGATTTAATGGCCTGTGTGTTTACTGAATACCACTTGTTCAAGGTTGCTTATGGCTTGCGTCATGTACCAGCAGAAACGGTAGATGCCCTAATCAGCTATTTAGAGCTGGAAGAAAAAGTGAGTTTGAGTGATGATGAATTTTCAACCATTGAACTTTCAGCGGGGCAGAAGAAACGCATTGCCTTGCTGGTCAGTTTGATGGAAGATCGACCCGTTTATATTTTTGATGAATGGGCAGCGGATCAGGATCCTGAATTCAGGCGCAAGTTCTACCACGAAATTTTACCTGACCTGAAAAAACAGAATAAAACCGTTATTGCCATAACGCATGATGATCGTTATTTCGATTGCGCTGATTACTTAATTCGCATCGATGAAGGCAAAGTGGTATCAATCGAAGGGGAGACGTCTAATGTCTAAACCAGTTTCATCTATAAGAAAATTTCTGAACAAATTAGCAGTGCCATTTTTCTTGTTTATATTCCTATGTTTGTTCCTCACGGCATATCTTTATCCGAGGATGTTTATCAACATTGAAACTGGCCATGCAGGGGTGATTTGGAAACGCTTTCAGGGTGGAACGGATATCGAAAAACTCTATGAAGAAGGATTTCATTTTATCTGGCCATGGGATCGTATACAAAAATTTGATGTGCGCCTGCTGACAACATCCAATACCTTTAATGCCTTGTCTAATGATGGTCTGCACCTCGATATTAATATTTCTGTTCGTTACCGCATTAACTCGCATAAACTCGGGCTGCTGTACAAAAATGTGGGTACTAAGTATATCGATGTACTATTGATGCCAGAGGTACAGTCATTTGCTCGATTGATTTTTGCTAAATACAATTCAGAGCAGATTTACTCGGAGAATCGAACGGAAATACAGGCTGCAATAAAAGAAGCCGTTGTCGAGGAAATCGAAGTCAGGCACACCGTTGACTCGCAAACTGAACCCTTTCTTTATGTGCAGGATGTCCTGATTGAGAGTGTTGTCCTACCCAAAACCCTGCGCCATGAAATTGAGAAGAAAGTGGCTCAGAAACATTTGATGTTGAGCTATGAATACCGCTTGAAGCGTGAAAAGCTTGAAAGTCAGCGCAAAGAAATTGAAGCCTTGGGCATTCGTAAATTTCAGGATACCGTTCGTGATGGTATAACAGATCGCTATTTACGCTGGAAAGGTATTGATGCAACCCTGGCGTTAGCCAGCTCAAATAATGCCAAAGTGGTTGTGATCGGTGCTGGTGATGAAGGCTTGCCGCTGATTCTTGGGAATATGGGCGGTGATGCGCCAGTTAATGCACCGACTGCAGGCAATGCTGCCAGCAGCGCCTCAAGTAAAACTTTGCAGCAACAATTGGATGACGTTACTGAGCAGTCATTGAACTCACTGTTGTTTGATACTCAAAAAGCGAATGCTGAACAAACAGCCTCAAGCCCATCAACACAAACACCTTCAGCATCGGCTTCAACAACCCCGACTGCAATCGCCGCTCCAGCGGCAAGTGAGGCAGCAGTTCCCTCTGCCTCGGATGCAAGTTCGGTTGACTCAGCGTCACCCAACGTAGAGCCAGCAGTACCGGCTTCTGACTCATCGACAACGAGTAGCAGCTCGTCATCAGCTCCAACGGGCAGTTCAACGAAATAACCGTTACTATGAATAGTGCAAGAAACGATAAAGCAAAAAGCTGCTTGCGACAATATGAGTGTCAGGATGCAGAAGCACCGATTTTAGTCTGTTTTCCTCATGCAGGTGGTGCTGCATCCGCTTTTTATCCTTTCGTTGATGAATTGACAGAGCGTTGGCAGTTAATGATTGTGCAATATCCTGGCAGAGAGTGTCGTTATTCAACGCAGCTCAGCTCCTCTTTGCTACAGACTGCTGATGAAATAGCGGAGTCTCTGAAGGTTTATCAACACCGTGATATGGTTTTCTTTGGGCATAGTATGGGTGCTAAAGTTGCTTTTGAAGTGGCCGCCTTATTATCAGATAAACCAACAATGCTGATTGCATCATGTAGCCCGGCACCTGATATTTTCCCCAAACGGGGACCTTTGACGGATTACTCTGATGCTGCTCTTGAGGAATATTTGCATTCCTTGGGCGGGACGGTTACTGATTTGTTGCATAACAAGGAACTCATGGAGTTGGTGCTGCCTATTATCCGTGCCGACTTTAAGTCTTTAGATGATTATACGCGTGCCGTTGATAAGAGAAGTCTTGATATGCCGATTCTGGCGATGGTGGCTGATAAGGATGACGCTGTTGATGAGACGCTGGCCAAGCCTTGGGGGCACTGGACGAACAGTGAATTTACAACACTGGCAGTACAAGGGGATCATTTCTATTTTCAGAAACAAGGAATTGGTCTGGCGGCTTACATCGATCAAGCTCAGTCGTTGATCAGCTCAAGCCGATATACATAATTAAACTGATTGGAAAGTGAATTGTGGTGGCAAATACGGTTGATGTCTGGTTGTTGAATCTTGATATCAGTGAACGGCAATCTCATTATTTCTGGAACCGATTGTCTGCTGATGAGCAGCAACGGGCGGATAAGTTTAAATTCCCTGAACTGCGCGATCGTTTTGTTGCTGCCAGAGGCTTTTTACGCTTATTACTGTCTGATTGCTGTGGTATTGCAATGCGAGACTTGTTCTTTGTTTACAATGAATATGGTAAGCCTTCTTTAGACAAACCTGATGTAAGTCTCGATTTTAATCTCAGCCATTGTCGCCAATGGGCTTGTTACGCAATTACTCAGAATTCGATACAACTGGGGGTCGATATAGAGTTTAATAAGCCGATGTCCGATCTGCCTGCTATGTTGGACATGGTGTTTAATCTAGAGGAACTAAGTCTGTTTAAGGTGCTGGACCCTGATGAACAACGACATTATTTTTATCAGCAATGGGTTTGCAAAGAGGCTATTTTAAAGGCGTTAGGGCAGGGTTTAAGTTACCCTTTAAAGCAATGTGCTTTGGAAAAAATAAAGGATGGAATGTTCTGTGCTTTGACTAAAGAAAGCCCTGACAACACAGTGCAAAAATGGTTTGTGTCATTACTTTCAGAACAGTTTTTACCTGAGAGCATGTCTGGTGCAATTGCCTTACCGAACGATGCCTTTCAATTGATCTATAAAACCACGGATGATCTGCCAGAATCTATGTGACTGTTAAGTTAGAAATTTTGATGTGATTACCACAGTTGTTTTGTGGTAATGGCTAAATGTTTTTTTCGGTGGAGCTAACACTTGCTAATTATAGCTCTGAATTTTCCTGAAGAAGGTATTTGAAATAACATTTAAATAATAAAAGGATATTTCACCTGCTATTTTAAGAAATTAAAGTTAGAGGAATGGTAGTCATGAAACTTTTTCATTAACTTTAGTTTACAAACAAAAAAGTTGATATATACTGAATCCAGATTTTTTGGATTTTAGTTGGAATAAATGGAATTGTATAGTTTCAGGGGTTTTCATATGGTTTTTAAAAAGAATAGCTTGGCACATAGTTTGTGCCTGTTCGTCGGGTTGTTGTCAGTATCGCTGTCTCATGCAACGGGGTCCTATTCTGGCTCATATGCAAGTGGCTCACATGGACAGTCATCACATCATCGACAGTCTTCCAATGTTCATTCGCAATACAGTGGTCATTTTCATGGCGGTAGTCGCCATTCAAATCGATATTCGTTCTCTGGTAATCGTCACCAGCAGGGCAATCGCTATCAGAGCTATCATGCCCAACCACGCCGTTTGCAATATAATCAGTCATCCGGCGGCCACCATTACAGCCACTATCACTGGCAGGGTTATGGTTCCCGATACAGTTTCCAGCAACGTCGCTATCAAGTCAGCCATCCGCGCAATTACTATTGCCCGCATCCCGGGCCAGCCAACCGTGCACCGCTTGCTGAAGCCCAACAACTGACAACCCCGCAAAACCAAGCACTTCAGATCGTTTTGCAGGCAACAGATGAAGATAATGATGCCTTAAGCTTTCACATCTGGAAGCAACCTCGACATGGTACGCTTTCCGGTCAGGCGCCGAATCTGATCTATACCCCAGATGCGGGTTATATTGGCATGGACCGTTTTGTGTTCAAAGCCAGTGATGGTCAATTGCATGATAAAGCCGTTGTCAGCATTCGTGTCACGCCACAAGATGGTGGGGGAACTGATGAGAATGCCTGCGAACTCTATCCAATCACTTTGCCTCAAAACCTGCTGGGCAACAGCCAGGCAGGGCAGTCATTCAACTACATTCGTCTGGGCAATGGTCTGGGTAATTACAGTTGGTTGAGCTGGACAGGCAACAATGACTCCAACACACTGGCCGACAGTCTGGTGGTGCCCGGCAATAGCCACACGTACACCAACCAGGATAACGCCAGTGATCATCAAATTGACATCAATGATTGGGTGCAGGGCGCCCCAGGTGTTAAAAATGGCCGTCGTGTGCGTGACAATCTGGACCTGTTGATTGGTCAAGACATCATCATTCCGATCTGGTCAGACAAACGCGGGCAGGGCAGTCAGTTTGATTATCAAGTACAGCAATTTGGCATCATCGAAATCACCCGCTATCGCTTAAGTGGCAAAGGTTGGATTTCTTTTGTTTTCAAGGGCTACACGAATTGTCAAAATAATGAACCGCCCGTAGCTAATGGCAGCGCCTATCAGACTCCAGAAGACACCCCGGTCACAGCGATTGCACTGGCCAGTGATGCGGATGGTGACGCTCTGGTTTACACCATTGTTGAATCCACTCAGTTCGGCATCTTGAGTGGCACAGCCCCTGATTATACCTACACACCCAATGCCGATTTCCAAGGCATAGATAGCTTCACGTTCACAGTCAATGATGGCAGCGCTGACTCCAATGTTGGCACAGTGACTATCACTGTGTTACCAGTCAACGATGCACCAGTTGCCGATGACCAAAGTTTGATCACGGATGAGGATCAGGCCTTGCCAGTTATATTGACCGGCTCTGACTCTGATGGAGATTCCCTTAGTTTTGCTGTGGCCACCCAACCACAAAACGGTAGCTTGTCTGGCACAGCGCCAGATCTGACCTATACACCGAATGCCGATTTCAATGGCTTGGACTCATTCACCTTTACCGTCAACGATGGTCAGCTGGATTCGAACGTTGCCACCATCAGCATCACTGTCAACCCATTGAACGATGCGCCGGTAGCGGTTGATTCAGCCGTTGTGACTGATGAAGATCAAGCCATTGTCACACCATTGACGGCCAGCGACCCTGATGGCGATACCATCACCTATAACATTACCACACAGCCGCAGAATGGCAGCTTGTCTGGCGATGCACCTGACCTGGTTTACACGCCCAATGCGAACTTTAATGGTTCAGATTCATTCACCTTTACCGTCAACGATGGTCAGCTGGATTCGAACGTTGCCACCATCAGCATCACTGTCAATCCATTGAATGATGCGCCGGTAGCGGTTGATTCAGCCGTTGTGACTGATGAAGATCAAGCCGTTGCCACACCATTGACGGCCAGCGATCCAGAAGGCGATCCCATCACATTCAACATTGTCACCCAGCCGCAGAATGGCACAGTGTCGGGTGATGCACCAGACCTGACCTACACCCCCAATGTCGATTTCAATGGCAACGACTCTTACACCTTCTCAGTCAATGATGGCGAATTGGATTCGAACATTGCCACCGTCAATATCACTGTCAACCCACTCAATGATGCTCCAGTGGCGATGGGTTCAGCGGTTCAAACCGACGAGGATCAAGCTGTTGCCACACCGCTCATTGCCAGTGACCCTGATGGCGATGCCATCACCTATACTATTGTCACTCAACCGCAGAATGGCAGTTTGTCGGGCACGGCTCCAGATCTGACATATACACCGAATGCAGACTTTAACGGCTCTGATTCATTCACCTTTGAAGTCAACGATGGTCAGTTGGATTCCAATGTAGCGACGGTTAATATCATAGTCAGCCCACTGAATGATGCTCCTCT
Organism: Arenicella sp.; assembly: GCA_050633785.1. Taxonomy (GTDB): domain Bacteria; phylum Pseudomonadota; class Gammaproteobacteria; order Arenicellales; family Arenicellaceae; genus CALKZN01. The sequence continues at coordinate 9,356 of JBOEHE010000072.1, read as the reverse complement.
TGCTGTTGACGCTGCATTCATCACCGATGAAGACCAGGCACTTGCTGTACCGTTGACTGCCAGTGACCCTGATGGTGATATGATCATCTACATGCTGGAATCTTTGCCGCAGAACGGCACACTGTTGGGCGATGCTCCCAACCTGACCTACACTCCCAATGCCGGTTTCAATGGTTCGGACTCATTCACCTTTAAAGTCAATGATAGTCAACTGGATTCCAATGTGGCGACTATCAGCATTGTGATCAACCCGGTCAATGACGCACCAACGGCAGATGATCAGGCTGTGGAAACGCTTGAAGGTCAATTGATTGAAATTCTGCTGACTGGCAGTGATCCGGAAAATGATCCTCTGACCTATGTTCTGCAGAGCCAGCCGCAACATGGCGTGGCGGTCAGTGATGGCAGCAGTGCTGAATTCAGTTATCAACCCTATCCTGATTTTAACGGTGTTGATTCGTTCACCTTTATTGTGAACGATGGAGAACTTGATTCGAACATCGCCACAGTAACCATCACTGTCACCCCGGTCAGCGGACCACCACGCATCACCAGTGAGGCGATTGATCGCCATGTGTTACAACCGATTGTGGGTGATTCCGAAGTGGTTGATTTACGGCCATGGGAAGTCCTTGATTTTAATTTTGGTTCTCAAACTCAGGCACTGTGGCAAATCAACCCCGAAGGGACAGAAGCTGAACAACATCGAAATGCCAGAGCTTCTGGCTTATTAAGCGATTTCATCCTAAAAAATGGCCAAGTCAAAGGTCAATTCAAGGTCGATACCGCCTCAGATGATGACTATATTGGTTTCGTTTTTGGTTTTCAGGACACTCGTAATTTTTATTTATTTGATTGGAAACAAACCAATCAAAATGTGGCCTTACGTGGTATGAACATCAAGCGATTCAAAAGCCCCGGTAGCTTCGATCTCTGGGGAACTGAAATCAGTGGAGGAGGACAAAACCTGTTCCACAACTCGGTGGGTTGGAAAGACCGAACCTGGTATGAATTTTCCTTGAGTTTTCATCCCGGCGAATTTACTGTGACAGTGACTGAAGTTGAGACCAATATTGTGCTGGACTCCTTCACTGTATTGGACGACACCTATGCCTCTGGTGGTTTTGGTTTCTACAACTATTCCCAAGACTCGGTGCTTTATCGAGGTTTTGAGCTGGAAACCACTGCCGACCATGAGTATATCTACCCGGTCACCGCAGTTGATCCGGACAACGACCCCTTGACTTATTCTTTGCTGGAAGCACCTGAAGGCATGACCATTGATCCAGTCACGGGTGAAATCCGCTGGATCACCACCACCGAAGACATCGGTGAACATCAAGTCACAATTGAAGTTGCCGATGGTGTTGATGGCACCGATCAACAGAGTTTTACTCTGGTGGTGACCAATAGCCTGCCAGCAATTTCCACCGACCCCATCACTTCAACTGAAGTAGGTCGATTGTATGGCTATGATGTCGGCGCTATTGACCCGACACCCAGCGATGAAATGAACTTCAGCCTGTTGGAATCACCGACAGCCATGACCATCAATGCTCGCACTGGTGTCATTAACTGGATTCCGGCTTTGATCGATATAGGAACACACCCGATCAAAATCAGGGTCGAAGACCCTACCGGTGGAATGGATCAACAAAGCTATACTCTTGAGGTAGTGCCAACCACAGGCAATCAAGCGCCTGTGATCACATCGGTTGCGGATGAGTTCGCGCAAGTGGACATTGAATATACCTATTCAATGGGTGTGACCGATGCTGACAGCAGCGCACTGAGCTTCACCCTTACCACCGCACCAGTTGGCATGAGCATCAACAGCCTGACGGGCTTGATTCAATGGACTCCAAACAGCACCCAGGCCGGCATTAACCCGGTTGAAGTGCGCGCCAGTGATGGTGTCGGTGGTTTTGCCGTGCAGTCTTTTGACATCACCGTGTTTGATGGCACTGCAGGCAACAACCTGCCGCTAATCAGCAGCACACCAGGCGCCTTTGCCAAAGTGAATCTGGGCTATGTCTATCAAATCACCGCCAGCGATGCCGATGGCGATACGCTGAGCTATGAACTGGTTTCAGCCCCGGCAGGCATGACCATTTCACCAACCGGCCTGATTTCATGGACACCTGACAGTGAGCAAAACACGTCTGTGCATGTGCGGGTTGTTTCTGCTGGAGCCTATGTCAGCCAACGCTGGAATCTGACCGTGGTGTCAGCCGATGCTGAGCTGATTGCCGACATCTTTGTTTCACCTACGAACCCGATGGAAGGTGACACTGTTACTATCAGCGTGACGCCAATCAATGCCATCGGCACAACCGACATTAGCTTGACCTTAGACAATGTTGAGATTCCTCTGGATGCCTTCAATCAGGCACAGGTCATTGCCTCTGGTATTGGCTCTCATGAGATCGAAGTTACCATAGTCGATCAATTCGATACCGTGGTACAAACCAGCCAATTCTATGTGGTGAACCCGAATGACACCAATCCACCGGTTGTCAGCATCGCCAGCCCGGTCGATGATCAGTTGATCACCGCGCCGATTGATGTGGTGGCCACCATCGAAGACGACAGCGCCACCACCTGGCGTCTGGTCTATAAGGAGCTGGAAGCAGCAGCGTATGAATTCACCGTCATCGCCGAAGGCGAGGGCAATGTCACGGATCAGGTGCTGGCGAAGTTCGACACCACCTTGGTCCGAAACGGACAGGCCGCATTGATTCTGGAAGCCACCGACGCCAATGGACAGACCTCACAGAGCAATGTGGTCTTTGCCATCGAAGGCGATCTCAAGGTGGGCAATTTCTCCATCACCTTTGAAGATTTGAACATCCCACTGGCAGGCATTCCGATCTCCGTGCGCCGCACCTACGATTCACGTGATCGCAACCGCCAACTGGATTTTGGCTATGGCTGGAGCATCGACTATCAGAATGTCAAAGTCGAAGAATCCCGCACGCCGGGTATTGGCTGGTCTCTGAACCAGTATCGAGCAGGCCCCTTAGGCGCTCTGAAACAATTCTGCATCGAACCGCAGGGGGCTCCAATTGTCAGTGTCACCTTGCCTGATGGAGAAGTTGAACGCTTTGAAGTGGCGGCCAGCCCGGAATGTAATCTGGCGGCTGTGTTCCTCGATGTGGAATTGGACTTTAAACCGCTGGGCGACAACCAGTCTGAATTGAAAGCGTTGGATGATTCTCAGGCGCGCTATGTCAATGGTGCTCTGGTCGAACGCGGCGAGTTTGCCGATCCGGTTAACCCCAGTCGCTATCAGCTGACCACCCGGGCAGGCTATGTCTATGATCTGGATCAGGGCTTTGGCGTCAAAACCATCACCGACCCCAATGGCAATACACTGGATTACACCAGCGAAGGCATCATTCACTCTTCTGGAAAACGCATCGACTTTATGCGCGATGCCACAGGCCGCATCACCTCGGTGGTCGACCCCATGGGCAATGCCATCAACTACGATTACGATACTGAGCTGGATCTGGTCGCCGTAGCTGACCGTGATGCGGCCACCACCACCTTTGACTACAATCGCAGCCACGGCTTGCTGGAAATCACCGACCCCTTGGGTCGCAGCATGTTGAAAAACATCTATGATGACGATGGCCGCCTGATCGCGCAGGAAGACGAAAACGGCAACCGCACCGAATTCAATCATGATATCGACGGCCGTCAATCCATCGTCACCGATCGAAATGGCAATACTACCTTCCTGTTCTACGATGATCGTGGCAACGTCACCACCACCGTTGATGCACTGGGCAATACTACAGCCTTCACTTTTGATGGACGTGATAATCAATTAACCCAACTCGATGCTCTGGGCAATCAGACCAGTGCCACCTATAACACCAATAATGACCAACTGACGCAAACGGATGCCTTGGGCAATGTGACGGCATTTGCCTACAACACCCGCGGGCAGGAAACCCGAATCACCGATGCGCGCGGCAATGTGTTTGAGAACACCTATGACACCATTGGCAATCTGTTGAAAATCGAAGATCCACTGGGCAATATCGCTGGCAACAATATCGACCAGAAAGGTCTGCCAAGTAATGCCATTGATGTGTTGGGCAATGAAACTACATTCACTTACGATGACGAAGGTAACAAACTGGCGGAAACCGATCCTGAAGGCCATGTCATGAGCTTCACCTATGACGAAAACAACAACGTCTTGAGTGAAACGCGCACTCGGATGGTGAATGGGGCGCCTGTTAACGAGACCACCACTTATGAATACGATGATCGTGATCGTGTGGTCAAGACCATCGATGCACTTGGCAATGAAACCGTCACCGAATTCAATCTGGCGGGCCGTGAAGTGGCCAATGTTGATGCACTGGGTCGCCGCACAACCATGACCTACGATGTCTATGGACGCTTGTTGACCACCACCTATCCCGACGGCACGGTTATGAGCAAAACTTATGACCCTGAAGGCAACCTCAAAACCGATACGGATCGTCTGGGCCGAGTCACAACGTATGACTATGATGCCGTTGATCGTTTGATCAAAACGACCTATCCAGATGGCAGCAGCACACAGACTGACTACGATGCCATCGGCCGTGTCAGCGCTGAGATCGATGCCAGAGGCAACCGCACGCAATACGGTTATGATGCCGCAGGCCGACGCACCCAGGTCACAGATGCCTTGGGCAACATCATGCAATACGCTTATGATGCCGACGGCAATATGACCGCGATGACCGACGCCAATGGCAATACCACAAGCTATGTCTACAACGCCTTGGATCAAAAGACGCAAACCACCTTTGCCAATGCTTCGACCATGCTTGATGGTCTGGATGCGCTCAGCCGCAAAACCAGCATGACCGATCAGGCCGGAGTGGTCACAAGCTATGAATACGACGGTCTTGGCAGACTGGTCAAAGTGATTGATGCGTTGAATCAGGAAACGATCTACACCTATGACAGTGCCGGCAATAAGCTCACCCAAACCGATGCTGAAGGACGAACCACGACTTGGGAATACGATGCATTGGGCAGAGTCACCAAGCGCATTCTGCCCTTGGGTCAGCAGGAGACTATGACTTATGATGCGATAGGTAACTTGACACAACATACGGATTTTAATGGCCAAGTGAGAACCCACAGCTATGATGTGAACAATCGTCTGACCAACACCGTTTATGCCAATGGCCTGAGCGAAACGTATTCCTATGATCTTGAAGGCAATCGCACACGGGCAGTCAAAACGGAAAACGCAGTAGCAACCACCACCAACTACACCTTCGACAGCCTGAACCGTCTGGCCAGCGAAACGCAATTTGCGGGCACAGCCAATGCCGTCACCTTGAGCTATCAATACGATGCCCAGGGCAACCGCATCACGCTGACCGAAACCAAAGGCGCAACCACAAGAATCACGCGATTCACCTACGATGTTCTGAATCGCTTGAAAACCGTGACCGATGCCAATGGCAATGTGACGACCTATGGCTATGACGCTGTGGGAAATCGCAGCACCATCGACTATGCCAATGGCAACAGCGTTGACTATGTCTATGATGAACTCAACCGCCTGACGAATCTGTCGCACAAAGACAGTGCTAATCTGCAAGTCGCCAGCTACGACTACACCCTGCACCCAACCGGGCGCAGAACGAGAATCAGTGAACAAGCAGGAAGAATAAGTGATTACGTCTACGATGACCTATATCGCATGACCAGTGAAGTCATTACCGATGCGGTCAATGGAAATCATTCATCCAGTTATCAATACGACAAAGTGGGCAACCGAACGTATGAAACCGTTAATGGCGTGCAAACGCAATACACTATTGATGCCAATGATCGCTTGTTGCAAACCGGTGGCACCACCTTCACCTACGATGCCAATGGCAACACGCTGAGCGAGACTCTGGATGGCAATACCACTGCGTATACTTACAACGCCAGAAACGAACTGACAAGCACCACCAAAGCAGGAGACACAACCAGCTATCAATACAATATTGATGGCATTCGAATCGGCCAGAATACCGCCACTGATGCAATCCTTTACACTGTGGATACCAATCGTGACTATGCGCAGGTGTTGGCAGAGCATGTGAATGGCGCAGAAACAATCGCCTACACCTATGGTGATGATCTGGTCAGTGAGCAAATGGCGGCTGATACTTATTATTATCATTACGATGGTTTGGGCAGCACGCGAGCCTTAAGTAACAGCGCAGGCACGTTCACAGATACCTATGACTATGGAGCCTTTGGAGAAGTGTTGAATCAGAGTGGGTCGACTGAGAATAAGTATTTGTTTGCAGGTGAGCAGTTTGATGCGAATCAGGATCGTTATTACCTAAGAGCGAGGTATTACGATCAGAAGATTGGTCGGTTTGGGTCAATGGATTCTTGGATGGGGGTTAATTCAGATCCACAGACACTTCATAAATACTTATACGCCAATGCTGATCCTGTGAATAATACGGATCCGACTGGGTACTTCTCGTTGGGTGGGTTTGGCGCATCGTCAAATATTAATGGAATTCTAAGTACTCTTAGTGTTGCTAGTACTGCGTTTGATTTTTATAGTGCAGCGACTGATGAGGATGGGTTGACGGCAAAAGAAACGGGGCTTTTAATTTTGGCTTCATTAAGCCCAAATAAATTTCTTAAATTTTTTAACAAAGGCTGCCGTAAAAATAGCTTTGATGGTTCCACCTTTGTCTCGACAGAGAATGGTCTTCTCGAAATAGGAAGCATTAAAGTTGGTGACAAAGTGTGGGCTTATAATGATGAATCTGGTGAAAAATCCCTCCAAGAAGTCATTCATTTGATTTCTGATGAAGGAAATAAGAAATTGGTTGATATTACCCTTGATAATGGTGAGGTATTAACTGCAACAGCGGGTCACCCATTTTATGTGAATAATGAATGGATTGATGCAGAAGAGCTTGTTGTTGGTAGTGAACTACTTAGTTTGACTGGTTTAAATATAACTATTTCAAACCTTAAATCTTATTCAAGAAGTCAGACTGTTTATAACTTAACAGTTGCTAATGACCATACATACTATGTTGGAAATGGCAAATTACTAGTTCATAATGCCGGAAAGTGTCTAAAATTTAATCAAAGGGTTGGTAATGGCAGGGTTCGTGCTGCAGGTGACGCTGATGAAGCGGAAATACAAACGGCAATATCAATAGCTGGTTTTAGAGGGAAGAGGGTTTTAGTTCGTGGACGTAGCGCAGAGTCTGCAGATCCTTCTCGTGCAGATCTAGTATTTGATGGGAAGGTATGGGATGCTAAATTGATAGGTAAAAGATCTGGCGTAGGAACTCTAGATGCTGTTAATACAGCTTTGAGACACCAATTGCGAAAACTGAATGGTACCTCTAAGATAGTCTTAGATATGCGTTTAACACCAGGAGTTACTCATGAAGATGTCGTACGTCAAATAAATAGGGCGAATAACAGTCCATTTGTTAAACGTAAGGCAACCGAAGTAATGATTGTCTTTAAAGACAAAGTAACTTCATGGCCTCATTGAGAGGGATTTATGATAGATATAGATTTTTATTTTAATTCTTGGGAGTCTATTGCAGACTCTGCATTTATAGAACAATTAGAAAATGTATTAGGTATTAAATTTGAGGCATCTGATGCCAAGTATTTAGAGTCTCGTATTATACATACCAATTTAGGTTTGGAAATTGATCATCCTGATGTAGGAGAGGAAGGTTTGCCTCGAGATAAATTCAAGTATCGAATTAATGTTGATTCGAGAAACCCGTTAACAATGAGTGCGACTTTGGCTTTATTGAGCTGTATCATCAGCATATTGTTTAAGCTTGGATTAGCAAAAGAAGGTTTATTAGTTTACGATTGTGAATTAAATATTCAGGAATGGTCTTTTGAAAATAAAGATGAGGTGTTTGATGCCGTATACAAACAAACATTAAATTTCGATGAATATTTAACGGAATTGATTTCAAAGTGCGGAAAGGGGGACATCTCTTGACGCTTAAAATTCTTAGGGACTAGATAAGGACATATAAGAAGTCGGGGACACTGCTCGGAAAGAAGTCAGGGACAGGCACTGCTTGAATATAGTTTTGAAACATTATTTCTGTTTGTCCTTGTTATTTGGTTAGTTTAGAAAATCGGCATCAGTTCAGTTTTTTAGGTGTTAAAAGCCCTGACTTTCCAACATTGGGAGAACTGTGGGCGTCAGAGGGCCTAAGAAATTAGTTTAAATTTCTTATCGGGTTTTACAGGTGTTGGAAGGAGTTTAACTGGTGTTGTTTGAGACCTTTGCTTTGTGAAAGCGTTGGTTGAATGTTCTTTCAAATTGGCTGGAGTTTATTAACCATTGTTTGGTTCCAATGTTTAAACGCTCCAGAATGTTGGGTAATTTGAAAGAGTCGAGGACAGGCACTGTCTAGATTGGTTTTTTAAATATTATTTGCCCTCTTGCCTTTGTAGTTAAGCTTGTTTAGAAAATTGGCGTCAATTCAGTTTGTTCAATGCTTAAAACCACGGATTTTCCAGCTTTGGAACAACTGTGGGCGTCAGAGGGCCTAAGAAATTAGTTTAAATTTCTTATCGGGTTTTACAGGTGGTTGGAAGGAGTTTAACTGGTGTTGTTTGAGACCTTTGCTTTGTGAAAGCGTTGATTGAACCTTCTTTCAAATTGACTAGAATTTATTAACCATTGTTTGGTTTCAATGTTTAAACGCTCCAGAATGTTGGGTAATTGAATGGGAATAGAACCGCGTTTATCGTCCCTAATGCTTCTTCCGGTCCAGTCAACCAGTTTGAGATAGTCTATCTGATTGAATGGGATGCCTGTTTGTTGCTCGTTAGTGATGGTGTCATCAAAATGCAGTAGAGGTTTTATAGGCTTATCAAAGTTCTGAATGACATTCTGTTTGATTTGACTGTCGATGGCTTTGCGAGGATTCCAGTTGGGTTTGATGCGTTCTTGAATACTGGTGTGATCTGAGTTTTCTGGTCTGTCAGCCATCTTTGCTCTAATCGGATTCAGGTCAACATACACCATGCATGATAATAAGGCTTCTTCGTTTAGAAGTGCCTGGGATTTATAACGAGACTCCCAAANNTGTTGGCTTGTCTGGCGATAGGTTCATTCAAGCATTTCATGAACCAACTGGGGTCTGTTAAGCGCTTTCTCCAGACAGCAATGATGTCATCAATGGTGCGTTGTTGGGCTGGTGTTACCCGTTTTTCTTCAAGCCAGTCCCTGATGAGTTGAGGGCCTTTGTAGATAGAGCACCATCGTTCAGCGGTTTCTTTATCGGTCCAGAGTGTGGATTGCTCTGGACTGAGTTTAATCA
>JBOEHE010000071.1:0-30670 GCA_050633785.1 Arenicella sp. | reverse complement strand
TGCCAGAAGGTGTAGAGATGGTAATGCCGGGTGATAACGTGAAGATGGTAGTTGAGTTGATAGCTCCAATTGCGATGGACGACGGTTTACGCTTTGCGATTCGTGAAGGTGGTCGTACGGTCGGCGCTGGTGTTGTTGCGAAAATTATTGCGTAACTTTTGTTACTCGGTAATAACAACACTTTTATTAAAGCTGATAGATAGAACAAACTAGGCAAATTATATGAACGTCGAAAATCAGAAAATTCGCATTCGCTTGAAAGCATTCGATCACAAAATGATTGATAAGTCTGCTCAAGAGATTGTTGAAACAGCAAAGCGTACTGGTGCATTGGTTAAAGGTCCGATTCCTTTGCCAACACGAATTGAAAAGTTGACCTTGTTACGTTCACCGCATGTGAACAAGAAAGCTCGGGATCAATTTGAAATTCGTACCCATAAACGAATTGTTGATATTGTTGAACCTACTGACAAAACAGTTGACGCTTTAATGCGTCTTGATTTGGCAGCAGGCGTTGACGTTGAAATTAAAGTTAATTAGTGAGAAATAGACATGTCACTTGGTTTAATAGGTCAAAAAATAGGTATGACGCGAGTCTTCAAAGAAGATGGTCGCTCAATACCAGTGACAGTGGTTCAAGTTGAACCTAACTGTGTCACGCAAATTAAAACAGATGCAATCGATGGCTATGCAGCGGTTCAGGTAACTACCGGCTCACGACGCGCCTCACGAGTTAATAAAGCGGCGGCAGGTCATTTTGCTAAAGCGAAAGTAGCTCCAGGTCGAGGTTTGTGGGAATTCCGTGCTGAAGCAGGTGAACTTGAAGTTGGTTCAGAGCTTAATGTCGATTTGTTTGCAGAAGGTCAGATCATCGATGTGCAAGGCACAACGATTGGTAAAGGCTTTGCCGGGGTAATGAAACGTTATAACTTTGGTGGTTTACGAGCTACTCATGGTGTATCAATTTCTCACCGTTCAGCAGGTTCGATTGGCCAGTGTCAGGATCCTGGCAAGGTATTCAAAGGCAAGAAAATGGCTGGTCACATGGGTAGCGTCAAACGCACTCAGCAGGGTTTGGAAGTAATCCGGGTTGATGCCGAGAGAAATCTGGTATTGGTCAAGGGTTCTGTACCAGGTTCCAAAGGTGGTACTGTGGTTATCAAGCCTTCAGTAAAAGCGAAAAAAGCAAAAGGTGATTCGTAATGGAACTGAATGTAATTAATGCAAAAGGCAAAACATCTGCCCTGGCTGCTTCAGAAGCAGTGTTTGGTGCGGAATTTAATGAAGCCTTAGTGCATCAGGTAGTGACGGCTTATCAGTCTGCCGCCAGACAGGGCACACGTGCTCAGAAGAACCGCTCTGCGGTCAGTGGTGGTGGTGCTAAGCCTTTTCGTCAAAAAGGTACTGGTCGGGCTCGTGCGGGTACGTCTCGTTCACCAATCTGGCGCAGTGGTGGTGTGACTTTTCCAGCATCACCGCAGAACTTTGCACAAAAGGTAAACAAGAAATCGTATCGTGCTGCCATGCGTTCAATTCTATCTGAATTGCACCGTCAGGATCGATTGTTGGTTTCTGATGAGTTTACTGTTAAAGAAGCGAAAACAAAGCAGTTAACAGAAAAAATGAAGTCAATGAATATTGACGATGTTCTGGTTGTTACGCATGAGTTGGAAGAAAATCTGGCTTTGGCGGCACGTAACCTATATCACGTTGGTTTGATTGAAGTAATCGATTTGGACCCAGTCAGTTTGATTGGTTTTGATAAAGTGATCTTCACCTCAGAGGCCATCAAGCAGATTGAGGAGAAATTCCAATGAACGATGCTCGTTTATATCAAGTGCTGGTTTCTCCAGTTGTTTCAGAAAAAAGTTCAGTGATTGCTGAGCAAATGGGTCAAGTCGTTTTTCGCGTGCTGCCATCTGCTACTAAGGCTGAAGTAAAAGCTGCCGTAGAAAAAGCATTTGAAGTTGAAGTTGAAAAAGTACAGATCCTGAATGTAAAGGGCAAAACTAAACGTTTTGGTCGTTCTGAAGGTAAACGTAATGACGTTAAAAAAGCGTATGTTCGTTTGAAAGATGGTAGTGATATCGATTTCACTGCGTTTCAAGCATAGTTTTTAACGTATTAATAAATTAAATTTAAAGCAAAGAGAAGAATAGTATGGCATTGGTAAAATTAAAACCTACTTCTCCAGGACGTCGCGGCACCGTTCGCGTTGTTAATCATGATTTGCATAAAGGTGAGCCTTATAAGCCTTTACTGGAATCTAAAAGCAAACGTTCAAGTGGCAGAAATAACGTAGGGCGCATCACTGTCCGTCACCGTGGTGGCGGTCATAAGCGTAAATATCGTGTTATTGACTTTCGTCGTAACAAAGATGGTATTCCAGCAACGGTTGAACGATTGGAATATGATCCAAATCGAAGTGCTCATATCGCACTGATTTGTTATGCAGATGGCGAGAAGTCATATATTTTGGCACCCAAAGGTCTGAACACTGGTGACAAAGTTCAATCTGGTGCTCAATCACCTATCAAACCTGGTAATGCATTGCCGTTGAAAAATATTCCTGTTGGTTCAGTGATACACAACGTTGAAATGAAACCGGGCAAAGGTGGTCAAATTGCACGTTCTGCAGGCACTTCAGTCCAATACGTTGGTAAAGAAGGAAGCTATGCTCAAGTTCGTTTGCGTTCAGGTGAAATGAGAAAAATTCACCTTGATTGCCGCGCGACAATGGGTGAAGTGGGTAATTCTGAGCATTCATTGCGTAAGTTGGGTAAAGCAGGTGCTAAGCGCTGGCGTGGTATCCGTCCTACGGTTCGTGGTGTAGCTATGAACCCAGTGGATCACCCGCATGGTGGTGGTGAGGGTCGTACTTCTGGTGGTCGTCATCCGGTTTCACCAACAGGTATACCGACTAAAGGTTATCGCACGCGTAGTAATAAGCGCAGTGATTCGATGATCATTCGCAGACGCAAGAAGTAACCGGAGAGATAGATAATGTCACGTTCGATTAAAAAAGGTCCTTTCGTTGACCACCATTTGTGGGCGAAAGTAGAAGCGGCACAAGCTGCTAACGATCGTAAGCCAATTAAGACTTGGTCGCGTCGTAGCATGATTATGCCAGAATTTGTTGGGTTAACGATTGCGGTACATAACGGCCGTCAACACGTCCCTATTTTAATTTCAGAAAATATGGTTGGTCATAAATTAGGTGAGTTCGCTCCAACGCGTACTTATCGTGGCCATATTGCTGATAAAAAAGGACGATAGGAGGCTGATCATGCAAGTACAAGCTATCGCAAAAAACGTTCGTATTTCAGCACAGAAAGCTCGTTTGGCTGCGGATAAAATCCGTGGAAAATCAGTTGCCAGTGCTCTTGAAATTCTGAGCTTCGCTGAAACTAAATCAGCTAAGTTGATGTTGAAAACTCTGGAATCAGCTGTTGCTAACGCAGAGCATAATAACGGTGCAGATATTGATGACTTATTCGTCTCTGCCTGTTATGTCGATGAAGGTGCAACAATGAAACGCATGCGTGCACGGGCTAAAGGTCGTGCAAATACAATTCTCAAGCGAAGCAGCCATATTACTGTGAAGCTTTCAGACGAAGTCACAGGAGGCCAATAGCCATGGGTCAAAAAGTCAATCCAAATGGTATGCGTCTTGGCATTATTCATGAGCACAAAGCGAATTGGTATGCTGGCAATAAGGATTACTCACGTAATCTGATTCAGGATTTGAAAATCCGTCAGCATCTTGCAAAACGTTTGAAAAATGCTGCAGTCAGCGATATCAAAATTGAGCGACCTGCGCAAAATATGAATGTCACAATTCATACTGCACGTCCTGGCATCGTTATCGGTAAAAAAGGTGAAGATATCGATCGTATGCGTAAAGAACTGAGCAAAATCACAGGAACTGTGGTCGATGTGTCGGTTGAAGAGATACGTAAGCCTGAAGTTGACGCAACATTAGTTGCAGATAGTATTTGTCAACAGCTTGAAAAACGTGTTATGTTCCGCCGCGCAATGAAACGAGCTGTTTCTTCTGCGATGCGTGCTGGGGCTCAAGGCGTAAAAGTCATGGTTGCCGGTCGTTTGAATGGTGCTGAAATCGCACGTTCAGAATGGTATCGCGAAGGCCGAGTGCCATTGCATACTTTGCGTGCTGATATTGATTACGGTACAGGTGAAGCGTTAACTACATACGGCATCATTGGTGTCAAAGTGTGGATTTTCAAAGGTGAAGTTTTCCAAGAGAAAGCAGTCAGTGTAGAAGCTGCACCTAAAGCAGGCGCTAAAGATACTAATGTTAACAACGAAACAAAAGAAGGTTAATGGCGGACTATTATGCTTTTACCAAAACGTACAAAATACCGAAAGCAACATAAGGGTCGTAACCGTGGCTTGGCGTTAACTGGCAATAAGGTCAGTTTCGGCGAGTTTGGTTTGAAATCGACCGGTCGTGGCCGCATGACAGCTCGTCAAATTGAGGCAGCTCGTCGTACGATTACACGTCATATCAAACGGGGTGGACGCGTGTGGATCCGTGTTTTTCCTGACAAACCTATTACTCGTAAACCACTTGAAGTGCGAATGGGTAAGGGCAAGGGTAGCGTTGAGTACTGGGTGATGGAAGTCAAACCAGGTCAAATGCTCTATGAATTGGAAGGTGTCAGTGAAGAGCTGGCGCGCGAAGCTTTTAAGTTAGCTTCCGCTAAGCTTCCTTTTAAAACTAACTTTGTTAAACGGGCGTTGTCCTAAGCGGTTACTAACATGGCTAAGAAGAAAAAAGAATCACGTATCGTTGAGCTGAAGAAAAAGTCAGCAGATGAACTGAATGAAGAGTTGATTGCATTACGCAAAGAAGAATTTGGTTTGCGTATGCAACGTTCGACTGGGGCACTTGAAGACAGCTCTCGTTTCGGCAAAATTCGTAAAGATGTTGCTCGTATTAAAACTCTTTTAAATGAACAAAAGCGTAGTCAAGCGGGTGCATAATCATGACTGATACTATTAATACAAATACGACAGCGAGAGTTGAAGACGGTAAGGTTGTCAGCAGCAAAGCTGATAAAACTGTTTCAGTTTTAGTTGAACGAAAAGTAAAGCATCCGTTGTACGGAAAAGTTATTCGTCGTTCCACCAAATTTCTGGTGCATGATGAAAACAACGAATGTAATGAAGGCGATACTGTTCAGATTTCTGAATGTCGTCCAATTTCAAAAAACAAAACCTGGCGTTTAGTCAAGGTTTTGACTAAAGCAGTTTAAGCACTGTAGGAGATTGACTCATGATTCAAATGCAGAGTTTGCTGGAAGTTGCTGATAACAGTGGTGCACGAAAAATTCAATGTATCAAAGTATTGGGTGGTTCTAAACGTCGTTACGCTGGCATTGGTGATGTTATTAAAGTCAGTGTTAAAGAAGCATTGCCTAATTCAAAAGTGAAAAAAGGTGATGTGTATAACGCTCTAGTAGTACGTACCCGCAAGGGTGTTCGACGTCCTGACGGTTCATTGATCCGTTTTGATAAAAATGCAGCCGTCTTATTGAACGGTACATTACAACCAGTCGGCACACGTATTTTTGGACCAGTCACACGTGAATTACGTGGTGAACGGTTCATGAAAATTATTTCTTTGGCACCTGAAGTGCTTTAAATAAGTCGACGCGAGTAGATAGAACCATGCAAAAGATTAAAAAAGGCGATCAGGTTATTGTGTTAACCGGTCGAGATAAAGGCAAAACAGGCGATGTGTTACAAATATTGTCTAATGACCGCGCAAAGGTAAATGGCATAAACATAGTGAAAAAACACACTAAGCCAAACCCAATGCAAGGCGTTACAGGTGGTATTGTTGAGCAAGAAGCCAGCATTCATATCTCAAACATTGCCATTTACAATGCTGCCAGTAAAAAAGCTGATCGCGTTGCTATTAAAGAAGTTGATGGTAAAAAGACTCGAGTATTTAAATCTGACGGTAAACCTGTTTAAAGTTGATTTAAACAAACGTCTTTAGATATTCATATTTATCACAGCATCAAGACAGAATATATTAGGTATTATTACAATGACAAGATTGCAAGAACATTACGTAAAGAATGTGGTTCCTCAATTGCAAGAGAAATTCAATTACGCGAGTAGCATGCAAGTGCCTCGTATTACCATGGTCAGCTTGAACATGGGATTGGGTGAAGCTGTAGGCAACAAGAAAATTGTTGAGTCTGCAGTAAAAGACATCGAAGCTATTGCTGGTCAGAAACCAGTAGTAACTTTGGCTAAAAAATCAGTAGCGGGTTTTAAGATTCGTGATGGTTGGCCAATTGGTGCAAAAGTGAATATGCGTCGTGAACGTATGTATGAATTTCTTGACCGTTTGATTTCAGTAGCGATTCCACGTATTCGTGACTTTCGTGGTATGAATGAAAAGTCGTTTGATGGTCGTGGTAACTATACATTTGGTTTGAAAGAGCAGATCGTATTTCCTGAAATTGATTACGATAAGGTTGATGCTCTTCGTGGTATGGATATAACCATCACTACCTCAGCTCAGACCAATGAAGAAGCTGAAGCTTTACTACGAGCTTTTAACTTCCCATTACGCACGCCGAAAGACAAAGAAGCGTCTTAATCAGCGCATTTAATAACACAAAAGAGAAATACTCAGCGAAATTATTATGGCTAAGAAATCAATGATCGCCCGTGATGCTAAGCGTAAAAAATTAAATGCTCGATTGCATGAAAAACGTTTGGCTTTGAAGAAAATTGTCAGTGAAGAATCAAGCTCATTTGATGAGCGTTGGGATGCAATGATTGCATTGCAAAAACTACCTCGTGATTCGTCTAGAAATCGACAACGCAATCGTTGTGCGATGACTGGCCGTCCACATGGGTATTTTAGAAAATTTGGCTTGAGTCGAAATAGACTTCGTGAAGTCATTTTGAAAGGGCAAGCCCCAGGTGTTGTTAAGTCTAGCTGGTAAAACAGCCTGATACTGACAGCGAAATAAGTGAATAAAACTCTAGTGGTGACACAGATATGATGACCGACCCTATCGCGGATATGCTAACGCGCATCCGCAACGCGCAAAAAGCTGAAAAAATCAGCTTAAGTATGCCTGATTCAAAAATCAAACAGGCTATTGCGTCAGTACTGCAGCAAGAAGGCTATATCGAAAGCTTTGAAAAAGGTGAATTGAATGGCAAGCCAGCTTTGGTGATTACTTTGAAATATTTCGAAGGCGAACCAGTAATAGCTGAATTAAAGCGAATCAGTAAACCTGGTCTGCGTGTTTATAAAAGTGCAGGTGAATTACCTTCCATCAATGGTGGTCTAGGTGTCGCTATTATCTCTACCAATAAAGGCATTTTGTCTGATCGAGCTGCTCGCGCAGCTGGTGTTGGTGGTGAAGTTCTGTGCGCGATTAGCTAAGGGGAAATCGTTATGTCTAGAATAGCAAATGCTCCAGTTGATCTGCCAAGCGGTGTCGAAGTGACATTGTCGGCAGATTTGATCAAGGTCAAAGGCGCCAAAGGCGAACTTGAGTTAAAACCACATCCTTTCGTTACCGTTGAGCAGGAAGATGCTCAATTGAAAGTCAAAACAGCCAAGGACAGTCAGTCTGCTGTTGCTTTGGCTGGAACCACTCGTGCTTTAGTCAACAATATGGTGACTGGAGTGACTAATGGTTTTGAAAAACGATTGACTATTATTGGTGTCGGTTATCGTGCTCAGGCTCAAGGTCAGAAGTTGAATCTTACCTTAGGTTTTTCGCACCCTGTAGTCTATGAAGTCAGAGATGGTATCAAGGTTGAAACTCCGAGCAACACAGAAATTGTGGTGACCGGAATTGATAAACAGAAAGTCGGGCAAGTGGCTGCAGAAATTCGTAGCTATCGTCCACCAGAGCCTTACAAAGGTAAAGGTGTACGTTATTCCGATGAACATGTTGTTCGCAAGCAAGCTAAGAAGAAATAAGTGATATGAAAGATAAGAAACAATCTCGATTACGTCGTGCCAAACGCATCCGTGCCAAGATTAGACGCGATGGTGTTGTCCGTCTAAGTGTGCATAGAACGTCACAACATATATATGCACAAGTGATTGATGCAACTGGTGGTAATGTAATCACTAGCTCTTCAACACTTGATCCAGTGATCAAAAAAGAAGTTAAGCATGGTGGCAACATTGCTGCTGCTCAAGCGGTTGGCAAACGAATTGCTGAACTGGCTAAAGAGCAGGGTGTTGATTCATTGGTCTTTGACCGCTCTGGTTTTCGTTACCACGGCCGTGTTAAAGCTTTAGCTGATGCGGCTCGTGAAGCCGGTCTTAACTTTTAGTACGTAAATTTCGGAGTAAATTATGGCAGCAGCTAGAGAAATGAAACAAGGCGAAGAGTTACAAGAACAACTCATTAACGTAAGACGTGTCGCTAAAGTTGTTAAAGGTGGTCGTATTTTTGGTTTTTCCGCACTGACAGTTGTTGGTGATGGTGAAGGCAATGTTGGTATGGGCCGCGGTAAGGCGCGTGAAGTTCCATTGGCCGTGCAAAAGGCAATGGAATCTGCTCGACGTGATATGAAGAAGATTACGTTGAACAAAGGCACGTTACAATATCCAGTAGTGGCAACACATGCTGGTTCAACCGTGGTTATGCGTCCGGCTTCAGAAGGTACAGGTATTATCGCTGGTGGTACCATGCGTGCTGTTTTTGAAGCAGCAGGTGTTAAAGATGTATTGGCTAAATGTATTGGTTCTACAAATCCTGTCAATGTTGTTCGAGCTACTTTGAAAGGTCTTCGTGCCTGTAAAAGCCCTGAACAGATTGCAGCAAAACGTGGTAAATCAGTACAGGATATCATTGGTTAATGTTGTTGGCTTGTTAAGGCATATCTTTTAAAAAAGTAGCATTGCAAGCCGGACATTGATTTGAGATTCCATATAGCATTCTAAGATAAAGGCATAGAAAAATGGCTCAAGAGAAAAAATTGAAAGTAACATTAGTCAAAAGCATGTTCGGCCGTGGTCGTAAGCATATGGCGTGTGTTAAAGGTTTGGGACTGCGTCGCATGCACCAGACTGTTGAGGTGATTGACACTCCAGCAAACCGCGGCATGGTTAATAAAGTATCTTACCTGTTGAAATGGGAAGAAGCTTAATCAGCTATAAGACTATTTATTAGATAAGATTGTGTTAAATGACCAGTCTTACTAAGAAAAGATAAGTAAGAGGAATAAAAAATGCGTTTAAATACTATTAAACCAGCAGAAGGCTCAAAGACTAATCGCAAGCGTATTGGTCGTGGTATGGGTTGTGGTTGGGGCAAAACCGGTGGCCGTGGTCATAAAGGTCAAAAATCACGTTCAGGTGGTAAAGTCCAAATTGGTTTTGAAGGCGGTCAAATGCCAATTCAACGCCGTTTGCCCAAACGTGGTTTTCGTTCTGCAATGGCTAAGAATATGCAGGAAATCCGTTTGAATGAATTAAATAAAATTGATGGTGACATTGTTGACCTGGCTGCTTTACGAAAAGCAGGTCTGATTAATGCCGCTATCAGCCGTGCAAAAGTGATTGACTCTGGCGAAGTTCAGAAGAAAGTAACTTTACGTGGTGTTGGCGCAACTAAAGGCGCTAAAGCAGCAATCGAAAAAGCGGGTGGGAGCATCGAAGCATAAGCTTTCTTGCTGATAACCGGTCTTCAATAACCAAATACTGTATTAGATTAAGGTTTTAACTGTATGGCAAAGAATCAAGCAGCAGCTGCAGCCGCACTGGGCAACTCAGGTCAACTGTCCGAATTATGGCAGAGGATTCTGTTTTTGTTGGGTGCATTGATCGTCTATCGTATCGGCACACATATTCCGGTGCCTGGCGTTGACCCTGTTGCGATTAAAGCTATGTTTGCACAGACAGAAGGTTCTATTCTTGATGTGTTAAATCTGTTTTCTGGCGGCGCTTTACAGCGTTTGTCATTGCTTGCACTAGGTGTTATGCCTTACATCTCAGCATCGATTATTATGCAGATGCTGACATCGGTTTATCCCAAGTTTAAGCAACTTAAAGCAGAAGGTGAATCTGGTCGTCGAAAAATTCAACAGTATACAAAGTATGGAACAGTTGTTTTAGCTACTTTCCAAGCTTTAGGAATTGCAACAGCAGTTGGTTCGCAAAATATTGATGGCACACCTGTTGTCTTGATTACCGGCATAGGCTTTAAAGTAACTACGGTTTTGACTCTGGTTGCTGGAACGATGTTTCTTGTCTGGCTAGGAGAGCAAATCACTGACCGTGGCATTGGTAATGGCATGTCTTTGATTATCTTTTCAGGAATTGTTGCTGGTTTACCTACTGCAATTGGCAGTACTTTTGAATTGCAGCAGAGAGGAGAATTCTCACCGCTGTTCTTGTTGGCTTTGCTTGTTATTATATTAGCTGTCATCGCTTTTGTTGTATTTATTGAACGAGGCCAGCGGCGTATTACTATTAACTACGCCCAACGTCAGCAAGGCCGTCAGATGATGGCGGCTCAATCAAGCTACTTCCCACTGAAGTTGAATATGGCTGGTGTTATTCCACCGATTTTTGCTTCAAGTATTATTTTGTTCCCGGCCAGTATGATTGGTTTTTTTGGACAGGATAGCGTAGGCGGCGTTGCTGGTGCTTTGCGCAATGTATCGTCATTGCTGCAGCCTGGTGAGGTGGTATATACGATTCTGTATATTGGTATGATTCTGTTTTTTGCTTTCTTTTATACAGCATTGACATTTGACCCAACAGAAATTGCAGATAACCTGAAAAAATCAGGGGCCACAGTACCTGGGATAAGACCAGGAAAACAAACGGCCAGTTACATTGACAGTGTAGTTGGTAAGTTAACTCTGGTTGGAGCTATCTATCTGGCATTTGTTTGTCTGGTGCCAGAGATTTTGAATGTTAAGTATAATGTGCCATTCTATTTTGGTGGGACATCATTATTAATTATCGTGGTTGTCATTATGGATCTGATTGGACAAGTTCAATCGCACATGATGTCGTCACAGTACGCTAGTTTAATGAAGAAAACGAATTTGACCAGCAAGAAGAAGTAATCTGGCTGTTCGATTTGGTTTGTTGATTAATAATATATAGAAATTTGTAAAGAGGTTAAGTATGAAAGTTCGTGCTTCAGTTAAAAAAATGTGCCGCAACTGTAAAGTTGTTCGTCGCAAACGCGTGGTCAGAATCATTTGTACTGACCCTCGACATAAACAGCGTCAAGGGTAAATAGATAAATTTGCAGCCGACTTGAATAAACATTCTATTGTTTGCTTATTTAAGCCGAATTTTTATTGATTTATTAACCCTTTGACAGTATCCTTACGCGCCTTTACGCAAGTGAAGAATTTTTGTGAGATTCTGGTCTTTTAAAATGCACCAAGAAAATTGCACAAACGTATAAGATTACGATTATATTTTGGAGGCTATTAACAGTGGCACGTATTGCAGGTATTAACTTACCAGCCCATAAACATATTTGGATTGCATTGACATCGATTTACGGCGTTGGTCGACCAACTGCGCAAAAAATTTGCGCTGATGCTGGCATTGCCAGTGAAACTAAAGTCAATCAATTGTCAGAAGACGATGCAGAAAAGTTGCGGCTTGAAGTCGCTAAATTTGCTGTTGAAGGCGATTTGCGTCGTGAAGTCTCAATGAACATTAAACGATTGATGGATCTTGGTTGCTATCGTGGCCTGCGTCATCGTCGAGGCTTGCCTGTTCGAGGCCAACGTACTAAGACTAACGCACGTACACGTAAAGGCCCTATAAGACCGATTAAAAAGTAATTAGCTTACTTTCTAATCACTTGTAGAAACAACCACAAAGTATAATTATTCAGTGAAATATCATGGCTAAAACGACTAGCAAAGCTAAGAAAAAAGTTAAAAAGCATATTGTTGACGGTATAGCGCACATACAAGCGTCCTTCAATAATACTATCATCACCATCAGTGACCGACATGGCAATGCCTTGTGTTGGGCCACTGCAGGTGGGTCAGGTTTTCGTGGCTCAAGAAAAAGCACTCCTTTCGCAGCTCAGGTTGCTGCAGAACGTGCTGGAAAGGCTGCGCAAGAGTTTGGCATGAAGAACTTGGAAGTTCGCGTTAAAGGACCTGGTCCTGGTCGTGAATCTGCAGTTCGAGCATTAAATAACTGTGGTTTTGACGTTTCTCAAATTACTGATGTGACATCAATTCCACATAACGGTTGTCGCCCGTCGAAAAAACGTCGCGTTTAATCGCACTTTTTTGAGACTAACAACTTCAAGACCTGCTGGTCATGGGGTGATAGAGCGACTAAAGCTGGTTTGCGTTTCTTATGCAGCAAGCCGGTTTTACAAGATTTAAACAAAGTCAGCATAAAGAGAAATTAAAATGGCAAGATATATAGGCCCAACTTGTAAGCTAGCTAGACGTGAAGGTACTGATCTGTTCCTGAAAAGTCCAGTTCGTAATCTGGAAGATAAGTGTCGTTTCAGCAAGTTACCTGGTCAGAACACTCAAGCGCGTCGTGCCCGTCCTACTGTATATGGTACCCAGTTACGTGAAAAGCAAAAGCTGCGCCGTATTTACGGTGTCCTGGAAAAGAAATTCCGAGCTTATTATGCTGAAGCTGCTCGAATCAAAGGTTCTACTGGTGAAAATCTTTTGACCTTGCTTGAGTCTCGTTTGGATAATGTTGTTTACCGCATGGGCTTTTCTGTAACTCGTGCTGAAGCTCGTCAGTTAGTTACACACAAATCTATTCAAGTGAATGGCCAAGTTGTTAACGTTCCTTCTTATAACGTTTCTGCTGGCGATGTCATTGAAATACGTGAAAAAGCTAAAAAACAATTGCGCATTGAATCTGCTTTAGAGATTGCTGCTCAGATTGGTTCGCCTGACTGGGTTGATGTTGATGCGAAGGCCAAAAAAGGTACATTCAAAGCTGCGCCAGAGCGTAGTGATTTACCTTCTGACATTAATGAGTCGCTCGTAGTTGCACTGTATTCGAAATAATATTTTATCTAACTTATTTAACGTTAATTTGGTTTTGAAATTGAGTTTTCAAATTAACTTAACAACACAGCTAACACTAAGTTAGACATTTTGGAGAAACACATGTCTGAATCTTTACAAAAACTATTAACACCGCGTTTCGTTGACGTAAAAACAGTAAACAATGTCTCAAATATTTCAATTGAGCCATTGGAGCGTGGCTATGGTTATACATTAGGACATGCTTTACGTCGCATTTTGTTATCAAGCATCCCGGGTGCTGCAATTACAGATGTCAAAATCGAAGGCGTTTTGCACGAATACTCTACAATTGAAGGTGTTCAAGAAGACGTTATCGAAATCTTGCTTAACCTCAAAGGTGTTTCAATCGTCAAGCATAACGATGAGCCTGTTGTTTTACGATTAAGCAAAAAAGGGCCTGGTGTTGTCACAGCTGCCGATATTCAAATCAATCAGGATGTTGAGATAGTCAATCCTGAACATGTCATTGCGCATTTATCTAAAGATGGTAAGTTCGATGCAGAAATTACTATTCGTACCGGACGTGGCTACGAAGTGGTAGAGCAACGCAAATCTAATGATGAAGATAAAGAAATCGGTTTGATGCAGATTGATGCATCTTACAGTCCGGTAACCAAAGTATCTTATTCGGTACACAATGCTCGTGTTGAGCAACGTACTGACCTGGATAAGTTGACTTTGAATATTGAAACCAATGGTTCAATTGATCCAGAAGATGCGGTGAAACGGGCAGCAACTGCTTTGAGCCAGCAAATTCAGGTGTTTGTTAATCTTGAAGAGATTGCTGCGGAAGCGCATGAAGAGAAAGAACCAGAAGTAGATCCTACTTTATTGCGTCCTGTTGACGAACTTGAACTAACAGTACGTTCAGCAAATTGCTTGAAGGCAGAGCAAATCTACTACATTGGTGATTTGGTCATGCGTTCTGAAGTTGAGTTGATGAAAACGCCTAACTTAGGTAAAAAATCACTAACTGAAATCAAAGATGTTTTGGCACAACGTGGTTTGACGCTTGGCATGCATTTAGAAAATTGGCCGCCGGCTGCAATCCGAGTTGATGGTTAATCAGCCAACAGCACATCTCATAACATAGCTAATATACAGAGTATTTATCATGCGTCACAGAAAGTCTGGCAGACAGTTCAATAGAAATTCAAGCCATCGTAAAGCGATGTTTCGTAATATGACGGTTTCTTTATTAGAACACGAACAAATTAAAACAACAGTTGCAAAAGCTAAAGAATTGCGTGGTGTTGCTGAGCCTTTGATTACATTGGCTAAAAAACCTACTTTGGCGAATAAACGTTTGGCTTTTGACCGATTGCGTAATCGTGACATTGTCGCTAAGTTATTTGATGAAATTGCAGAGCGTATGAAAGACCGTCCAGGTGGATATCTGCGAATTTTAAAATGTGGCCCACGTCCTGGTGATAATGCTCCAATGGCTTATGTGCAATTGGTTGATTATGATCTGGAAGCTCATGCTGCAAATGACGATGATGATGAAGAAGTAGAAACTGAAGAAGTTGCTGAAACAGCTGCTTAATCAGTTGGTTTTATCTAAAAAAAACCCGCTATATGCGGGTTTTTTTGTACCTGCTTGAAAAGCCAGGCAGAATGAGTCCACTGTTGATAATACAAGAAGGGCCCTTATTTTGAAGCGTCTCTAATTCTTAGGCCATTAATCTCTGACCTGTTACTGGAATATATCAGCACTTATTAATTACGATCTATTTATGTTAAAAAGTTTACGCTATATTTTCACCTTTTTATTGGTGGCTTTAGTCCTGTACATGGCAGGTGTATTTGATCCTGAGAAACGAGCCGAGCTATTGAGTGTGCTGAGCCAACCAGATTGGTTCTGGCTGTTAATTTGTGTCTTAGTCGGCTTTTTAGTCAATCTTTCAAGTGCTGTTAAGTGGTGGATGCTGGCCCGTGCTGCGAACTTGAAAGTGGGTTTGCTTAGATGTCTTGCCTATTACTTGATTGGCATGTTTTATAACTTAATTTTACCAACTAGCGTTGGTGGTGATGTAGTTCGTGCATTTGAACTGGGCAAGTATACTCAGCGTAAGGCCAAAGCTATGGCCTCTGTGTTCGTTGAACGTTATAGTGGAGTAGTCGTTCTCTGGCTGTTGTCTGTGATTGCCGTTATTGTTAATGCTCGGACGTTTAATGTACCTGCCATAACATACAGCTTAGCCGCATTTTCAGTTGCATTGGGTATGTTAGGTTGGTTGGCTTTCGATGGGCGAGTATTGTTCTGGTTTAAACAACGATTTGCGCATTGGCATTCATTCATTGGCAAGGTATTTGCAAAAGTTGAAAAACTGCATGAAGCCGTAGTTCAATACAAAGGCAATAAAAATGCCTTGAGCTGGGCATTCATCAATTCTATGATATTTTATGGTTTAGCCATTTTGAATGTCTATACTACAGCGCGAGTTTTCACGCCTGAACTCGACTTCATGACTATTGTCGTTGCGACTCCAGTGATTATGTTGATGATGAATATACCTTTATCTATTGGTAATCACGGCATCATGGAAGCTGCTTTTACTATAACTTTTGAAATTCTTGGTTTGGGTAGCATATTAGGCTTATCCACAGCATTATTAATTCGTTTAAAGTCGATTGTTGATGGTGCTATTGGCGCATCTTTACACCCCTATTTTTCGACAGTTTCAGCGTCTGAACTTAAACAGTCTGATTAAATCAACGTTTTGAATTGGCTTGCTTCGTTTTGTAAAACCCCAGAAGGCTCTAAAAACAGTGATTTATTTATTGTATACAGGTAGAAGCCAGTGGCTTTATTTGTTATAGCTAGATAGGAACTGTCAATACAGGGGCTATAAATGACGAAAAAGGCTTGGTTCTTTCTAGGAATAATAGTCTTTATCATAATGATATTATTTCTGCTGCGCTTTAACAGCAAAGGTGGAAATGAACCTGTCGAAAAGGAAGAGAAGACAGAATATGTCTCTCAGGTTTTGAAGGCTAACTCCTTTGATGTGATGGAATCCCCATCAAACAGTTCAGAAAAAAACAACCTACCTTCAAATCCCTCACCAGAACGTTTTCAAAAAATGAATGAAGCTGGGCAATTACTGCCGAATACTGCTGCGAAATGGCAATGTGTTCTTGATAATGAAGAGCAACTTATCTGGGAGGTCAAGACTTCAGATGGTGGAATCCAGGATAAAGATTTTACATTTACCTGGTATCAAGCAGACGAAGCTGAAGACGAAGTTGTTCCTGAAAATCAAATTGATGGAGGGGAATGCTTCTATATAGATTGTCATACAGCGGCATTGATTCAGTCAATTAATGACCTGGGTTTATGCCAACTTGAGAATTGGCGTTTACCAACTCATAAGGAGCTGGCAGCATTGGATCACCCCACTCACTATTACCCTGATATCGATATACGTTATTTCCCGAATACTGTGTCCAGTGAGTATTGGTCAAGTTCCATCGTATCGAACAGTAAAACCCTGGCATGGAATGTCGATTTTAAAAATGGCTTTCCTTATGTGGCAGAGAAGCGTTTGGCGTATAGAGTGAGATTGGTGCACGATGTTTTAAGGCAGAATAAAATCCCACAGAATAATAAACCATAGGTTTTTGCAACTCTAAAAATACTATCATGTGCTATATTTTTTAGGATGCAGGAACAAAATAACATCGTAGCACGCATAACTCATTTGGCTGAAGAGCCAAATGCTCATAGCCATTTACACCACCAGATTATATTCGGTTTAAAGGGGCATGCTGAGTTTGAAATTTCAGGTATTGGTGGTTATGTGCAAAAAGGGGTTGGTTGTATTGTACCTTCTAATCACAATCATAGCTTTTTTGGTAATCGGGAAAATAAAATTCTGATATTGGATATTACTAAAAATCTACCTTTACTGGAGTTGGAAACTGCCTTTACCAATAATGCTCTGGACAGCATTCTCGATTCTCCGAAATACTTTCAGTTTGATCAGCGTATGCATGCCTTGCTTGCTGCTCTGTCCAATGAATTGGAAACCATGGTGGAAGACAGTGCAGCCCCCAGTATTGTTGGCCAGTGTCTATTGCATAGCTTGTACCATCGCTTACGAGGAGAAATAAGTGTTGAAGAAGTCAGTAATGTGCGCAACCGTATCGACCTGTCACGCATAAAACGATATATCTATGGCAACCTAGCGGGCAAGATACAAACGGCTGATCTAGCGCGTTTATGTAATTTGAGCGAAAGTCATTTCTATCAGAAATTCCGCGAGAGTATTGGCATTTCTCCGTATCAATACGTGATCGATGAACGTATTAAAGCGGCATCAACGATGATTGCTGAGTCCAATAAATCAATAACTGAAATCTGTTTTACACTTGGTTTCTCAAGTCAAAGTGCTTTCACTAACGTATTTCGCAAAAAGACAGGAATGTCGCCGACCGAATTCAGACAGAATTCATTGAATTAACGGATAGAGCTTCCCGCTGGGCTTCAGGCTTCTGATCCTGAGATCTCATTGTGATCAGTACCAGGCGTTATTACAGGATAGAGCTTTGGGGCGTCAGCTAAACCATAATTTTTTGCAAACGTCTAAGAACTTTCTGCAATTCTATTTTTAATCATCTCTGCATAATGTACTTATTATAAATATTAAAGCGCGGAGCAAGAATTGTGAGTTTCGATGTTACAAAGGTGTTGCAGAAACAGGCAGACCAGTTAAATTTATCACAGCAAGCACTATTTGGTCATTTGTCAGAATATTACTGTGTTGATGAGATTGAGTTGATAAAACAGCTTTATCATTTGGCATTCGATGACAGTGAAAGGCCTTATGTTAGAAAAACGGCTGAAGAAATTATTCAAAAAGTTCGTGATACACATCATTCTGCATTTTTTGATATTGAAGAATTGTTGCAGGAATATTCGCTCAGTGATGAAGATGGGGTGACACTGATGTGTCTTGCTGAAGCATTGTTGCGTATTCCTGATGCGGCAACTGTTGATTCTCTGATCAAAGATAAGTTGAGTGATAAAGAGTGGAAGCGCCACTTCAATAAGGATAACTCTTTGTTTGTCAATGCATCAACCTGGGGGTTGATGGTCGCCGGAAGTTTGGTTGATGTTGATTCAGGCTCAATATCCAGATTGTTTAAAAATACAACAAAGCCTGTTATACGAGCCTCCGTGGATCGAGCCATGCGCATAATGGGCCAGCATTTCGTGCTTGGCAGAACGATTAAAGAGGCTATGAAAAATGCTCAGCCTTATATTAAGAAAGGATATGACTATTCGTATGATATGTTGGGTGAATCAGCGATTACTGCAGATGAGGCTGAACGTTATTTTCGCAGTTACTATGATGCCATTGAAAAGATAGCTGCAAATTCCAAGCAGGCCAGTCAACGTCCATCGCTTTCTATCAAGCTATCCGCTTTGCACCCAAGGTTTGAAGAAACTCACCGTGAACGAGCATTAGCAGAGTTATCTGAGACAGTAGAAAGTTTGGTTAAACTTGGGATGCAACATAATGTCGGTATAACGATTGATGCCGAAGAAGCAGACCGTTTGGAGTTGACCCTGGCATTGTTTGAACGAATCTTTGCCAATGAATGGTTGCGTGGTTGGAACCAATTTGGCTTAGTCATTCAGGCTTATTCAAAACGTGCGTTACCAGCGCTATGCTGGTTGACTGGTCTGGCGCGCAGCTATGCAGACGAAATTCCAGTTCGTTTAGTTAAAGGCGCTTATTGGGATTCAGAAATACAGCACAGTCAAGTTTTAGGCCTGGAAGGATATCCTGTATTTACCCGCAAAGAATATACTGATACCTCGTATCTGGCCTGTGCTCGATATTTGTTGTCTGATGCGACTAAAGGGGCCATCTACCCACAGTTTGCATCTCACAATGCACACACGGTATCCAGCATCAAGGTGATGGCTCCCACTGGTCGGGCGTTTGAATTTCAGCGGTTGCATGGGATGGGTGATGACTTATACGACAGTGTGTTTGCTACTACAGACAATGTGAACATTCGTATTTATGCACCGGTTGGCAGTCATGAGGATTTATTGCCTTATCTGGTTCGCCGTTTATTGGAAAATGGAGCCAATTCTTCTTTCGTGCACCAGTTATCGGATGAAAGAACCCCGGTTGCTGATCTGATTAAAAGGCCATTGGAATTCGGAGATATTCCTGCCGATAACAGCCAGCCAACGATTAAAGAACCATTGGCTATTTTCTCTGATCGAAAGAATTCTTTCGGTGTGAACTTAGCGTCAACTTATTCCAGGAATCAATTTATGAAACTAGTCTCAGATTTTAACGATACCCTTTGGGTCGCCACTCCAATTGTCAATGGCGAAGCTGTCAAACAAGGAGTTCCCAGAGATATTCATAGTCCATATGATCGTAAATTGCTCGTTGGTCAGCAATATGAAGCGGATAATGATATGGCTTTGAAAGCATTGGACAGTGCGGAAATTGCCAGTAGGGATTGGCAGAAAAAGTCGGTAGAAGAGCGAAGTCAGATTTTAGAAAAGACGGCAGACTTAATGGAGGAACATCAAGGGGAATTGGTTGCTTTATGTCAGCGTGAAGCTGGCAAAACGGTTCAGGATTCCATTGATGAAATTCGTGAAGCGGTCGATTTCTGTCGTTACTATGCCAAAGAAGCAAGGGCTCGATTTTGTGAGCCAATTGCTCTGCCTGGCCCCACAGGGGAATCAAATGAGATCATCTTCGAAGGCAGGGGGATTTTCGTTTGCATCAGTCCCTGGAACTATCCTCTGGCTATTTTTATGGGGCAGGTCACGGCAGCTCTGGTTGCCGGTAATGTTGTAATTGCCAAGCCTGCTGAAACCACCAGTTTGATCGCCCATCGTGCTGTTGAGCTGCTGTTCTGTGCCGGTTTGCCGCGTAATGTTTTGCAATTGCTAACGGGGTCGGGTTCGCGTTTGGGTGCTGTTCTGAATGCTGACCCGCGCGTCAATGGAGTCGTTTTCACAGGTTCCAATATGACGGCAAGATTGATTAATCAGACCTTGGCTAATCGTAGTGAAGATGCTGGTATTGCAACCCTGATAGCAGAGACTGGTGGATTGAATGCGATGATTGTTGATTCTACAGCCTTACCTGAACAGGTTGCTCGTGATGTCGTTGATTCCGCCTTCAGTGCTGCTGGTCAGCGTTGTTCTGCGCTCAGAGTGCTCTATGTACAAGTTGATATTGCAGACCGTGTAGTCGATTTAGTCAAAGGCATGATGCAGGAATTGTCCGTAGGAAATCCTCAGTTGCTTGATACAGATGTTGGTCCAGTGATCGATGCAAGAGCAAAGAGCAATCTGATGGCTTATATAGAACAACGCAAGACCAAGAGCAACGATATGTTTCAGGTTGAATTAACGGATTCCTGCTCTAACGGAACCTTTGTTCCTCCTACTTTGTTTGAGATCGATTCAATTGCCGATATGCATGAGGAACAATTTGGCCCTATCCTGCATGTAGTTCGCTATAAGGCTGAAGATATTGATCAAGTGGTGATGGATATCAATAGTAAACGCTACGGTTTGACCTTTGGTATGCATACACGTAATACCACAGCTTATGAAAAAATTGCTCGTGATATCAAAGTGGGCAATGTCTATATCAATCGTAACCAAGTTGGTGCGGTAGTGGGAGTAAACCCCTTTGGTGGTTGTGGTTTATCGGGTACTGGGCCCAAAGCGGGAGGACCTCATTATTTATTGCGTTTTGCGACAGAAAAGACGATCACTAACAATACTGCGGCAATCGGTGGTAACATCGATTTGCTGAATGCGGTATAACGTGTCTAAATTTCAGTAAAACGCAGTAGAATGAACAACTAGATCGTAGTTTTTTGCAAGTTATTGCTGTTTAAATATTGTTTAATTGGCAATCAAAGTTTTACATAATAATTGGAGAAGAGAATGAAAAAATACGCATTTATGATTAAGACGTTATGCGCGATGGCCCTGGGCACTGGTGCTTTGACTGGTACAGCTTATGCGGATCAACTCGATAATGTGCTGCAGAAAGGTGTTGTACGCTGTGGCGTTGTACTTGATTTTCCGCCAATCGGTTATCGTGATGCGGACAATAACCCGGAAGGCCTTGATGTCCAGATGTGTAAGGATCTGGCAGCAGGCATGAAGATCAAGCATGAGGTAGTCGGGTTAACTTGGGCTGAGCGAATTCCAGCCTTGGTGTCCGGTAAAATTGATGTGGCAATAGCTTCTTCTTCAGATACTTTGGAGCGTGCACAAACCGTTGGTTTTACTATTCCTTACAACGTTTTCCGTTTTCAGGCAGTTTTGGCACCAGGTGTTAAAATTTCATCTTGGGAAGATTTGAAAGATATGAAAGTTGGTGCGGCAGTTGGTACTACTTATGAAAGCGAATTCCTGGCTTACAAGGAGAAGCACTGGCAGGGCGCAACGGGTAAATACACATCGTACCAAAGTGAAAATGAATCATTTCTGGCTGTGAAGCAAGGACAGGTGGATGCCATTATTGTTACTGACACAGTGGCTGCGAACAACATCAAATCAGGAAAGTTTGGCGATATCTCAGCTGGCCCGGTAGCGCCTTTTGGTGCTGATATTGTTGGTATGATGACCAAACGTAAGGAATATGGTTGGTTGAACTACTTGAATATTTTTATCAACCGTCAGCAACGTTCAGGACGTTATCAGGAAATTTACTCAAAATATGTTGGTGGTACTGCCCCTGATTTGACGTCTAAAGGTGTTTACTACTAAAACTTACTGTACTTTGAATTAGTTTTAGTAAGTCCTAACAAGCTGCACTGTCCCAGTAGTCTATAATGAGACAGTGCAGTTTTTTTATAACCAAAATTTGTCAAAGGTGGTTTGATGGACTATGAGTTTTTGTGGAGGCCAGTTTTTCAGGCATTACCACAGTTATTAAAAGCGTCACTGGTGACCATTGAAATCTCAGTGCTTTCTATGGTGATTGGAACCATATGCGCATTGTTTCTGTTTTTTGCACGCGAAGCCAGCAATTGGTTTGTGCGCTTTCTTGCAGGGGTCTGGATTGAAGTCGCCAGGAATACGCCAGCTTTATTCCAACTGTTTTTCTTTAAATTTGGCCTTGGAGCTATTGGCATTATTATCGACTCCTATATCACTGTGGTGATGGCTCTGGTGTTCAATACAGCAGGCTATATGGCTGAAACGTTTCGTGGGGGCTTTAAAGCTGTTCCAGCATCACAGTTGAATTCGGCACGTTCATTGGGCATGAGTTTTTATCAATCGCAGGTCTATGTGGTTATCCCTCAGGTATTACGTGCTGTATGGCACCCTATGTCGAATCAGTTTATCTGGGTCATGTTGTTGACCTCGTTGGGTATGTTGGTTGGTTTACGTGAATTATCCGGTGAAACTCAGTTTCTGTATTCGAAAACATTTCGAGCGTTTGAATTTTTTGCCATGACTGCTGTTATTTATTACTGCATAGCGAAGATAACATTAGGTCTGTTCCGGCTGATTGGCTGGCGCTTTCTTAAAGTGCATTAAAGGGGAAGTATTATGGCAGTTAATGTTTTTAGCGAATTGGCACCCAAAGATATCCTGTTTCTTGGGGAAGCGGCCTTACGTACTCTGGAAATTTCAGGTGTTGCTATTGCCGTAGGAAGCTTTTTTGGAGTCGCTTTTGGTTGGATGATGTCCGCTGGTAATAAGGTGGTCAGTTTTATTGTGAATGCAATTCTGGATGTGTTCCGCAGTGTACCGTTGATTATCCAATTGATTCTTTTTGATAGTTTTATTTCTATCGCAGGTTATCCGGTTTCAGCTTTTGTGTCTGGAACTATCGTCTTGTCTGTTTATACCGCGGCTCTAGTTGCCAATGTTGCTCGTGGTGGCATCGATAGCGTCCCCATTGGTTTGCGTAAGGCATCGCGTTCATTGGGAATGAGTTATTGGCAGGATATGTCTTATATTGTCTGGCCTGTTGGTTTACGTGCAGTATTTCCTTCTTGGATTGGTGTTGCACTGAGCGTGGTCAAGGATTCAGCTCTGGTCTCGGTGATTGGATATGTGGAACTGCTTAAGGCATCGCAGATTCTGATTACACGAACGCAGGACACATTTCTTATTTTAGGTATCGCTGGTTTATTTTACTTTGCGCTATCGTATCCCATTTCAAAAGCAAGTGAATATATTGAAAAAAGGTGGCAGGAGTGATTGAAATACACGGTTTAAAAAAATCCTTTGGTGAACTTGAAGTGCTCAAAGGTATCGATTTAACAGTCAATAATGGTGAAGTGTTGAGTGTGATTGGTTCATCAGGTTCCGGCAAATCAACGTTGTTGTATTGCATTAATGCGCTGGAGGGTATCGATTCTGGCACGATTATAGTCGATGGAGTCAGTGTGCATGATAAAGGTACTGATGTGAACAAGTTGAGGCAAAATATAGGTATGGTATTCCAACAGTGGAATACGTTTCCACACCTGACGGCTCAGGAAAATGTGGCCCTGGCACCACGTAAGGTTAAAAAAATGTCAAAGCAACAAGCAATGGATTTGGCTGCCAAACAGCTGGACTATGTTGGTCTGGGAGATAAAATAAAATCCTACCCGAGTGCACTTTCTGGAGGGCAACAGCAACGGGTTGCCATCGCCAGAGCTTTGGCTATGGAACCATCCTATATGCTCTTTGATGAGGCAACTTCAGCTCTGGACCCAGAATTGGTTGGCGAAGTTGAAGACACCATGAAAATGCTGGCTAAAGAAGGTATGACCATGATTTTAGTGACGCATGAAATCAGTTTTGCGCGTGATGTTTCTGATCGTATTGCTTTTTTTCATCAAGGCAAAATGGAAGAAGTTGGATCTCCGGATCAAATCATCAATAATCCTTCGAGTGAGCATACCGCTAAATTTTTATCGAATGTGAGATAAAACCGCCGAACAAATAGGACTTGGGATGAAAAACAATGCACTGGCAGTGGTCTTTGCGCTATCAGCGGTAGCCATGTGGTCAACTGTGGCTACTGCATTTAAGTTGAGCTTGCAGCTAATGTCATTGCTGCAATTATTGACGGGAGCCAGTTTTTTTTCATTGTTGGTGTTGAGTCTGTGTTTGTGTATACAGGGTGACTTGGGTAAAGCGCTAAAAACCTTGCCCGAGTCACTGCGTTCGGTAGTTTTGCTGGCCTTATTAAACCCAGTGTTGTACTACATAGTGTTGCTCGAAGCTTATGCAATTCTGCCAGCACAGGTTGCCCAATCAATAAATTATACCTGGGCCATTACTTTGACTGTATTGTCAGTGCCATTATTGGGACATAGGCTAACCCGCAGTGATCTGGCTGCTATTTTTCTGGGCTATCTTGGAGTTGTCTGCATTTCATTCAGCGGTAAAAACATTGCTGGAGAGCTCAGTTATTGGGGAGTATTTCTCGCCTTGTTCAGCACCTTGATCTGGGCTGGCTATTGGCTGATCAATGCCAGAGATCCTCGGCCACCATTGATCAAATTGTTCCAAAGTTTTTTGTTGGCAGTGCCAGTATTATTGGTGATAACTCTGGTTTATGAAGGCATGCCAAATGCTATGAACATCAAACAGTTTGCGGGTATGGCTTATATCGGTTTGTTTGAAATGGGTCTGGCATTTATCTGTTGGCAGATGGCCATGCATTATACTGACAGGGTCAGCCAGGTCGGAACATTAATCTTTTTATCTCCTTTTATCAGTTTGTTTATCATCAACAAAGTGTTGGGTGAACCACTGCAAATCCTGACCTTTGTTGGGTTGATTCTCATTGTTGTTGGAATCTTAATTCAGCAGTTTATGGGGCGTAAGACTTGAGTCTAAATAGCTTTTGTTGGTAAAGCCGTTGAGTGCTTTATTTCTTCCATAACAAAGCTGGCAGTGATGTCCAACAGCTGTGCTTTGATCAACTTCTTGTATAAAGCATCGTAGCCGGGCATATCCGTTACATGGGCTTTTAATAGATAATCATAATTGCCGCTGATGCGATAAATTTCGGTTATCTCGGGTAGGTACTCGATAGTTTCCTTGAATGTTTTGGCCCAACGGTCTGTATGTTGGTTAGTACGAATAGTGATGTACACAGTCAAGGGTACGTTGAGTTGTGCTGGGTCCATAATAACCACACGCTTACGGATGACGCCATCACTCTCCAGTTTTTGAATACGCCTCCAGCAGGCAGTCTTTGAAATGGACACTTTGTCTGCAATGGAACCAACGGATAAAGAGGCATCTTCCTGTAATAAATGAATAATCGTTTTGTCGATACGGTCTATAGTCATCTTAGATAAAAGATTTTAAAAAATAATTCTATTATAGGCATAATATTGAAACATTGTTCTTTTTTATGCGTTTTAAGTTGATTTTTTAAAACATATTTTCAGTATTTTTAGATCATAATGTATTTTTATATTGATCCATTGAGTCCATGATATGACATTAACCTACCAGAAAATAAGACAGCACCTGATTGGTGAAAACCAAACAATGAACACACCTTTTGGCATGAAACCTATCGTTTATGCCGACTATACTGCTTCCGGTAGAAGTTTAGCTTTTATCGAAGACTTTATTCGTAGCAAAGTCTTGCCTTATTACGCTAATACTCACACCGAAAGCTCTTTTACTGGGCGACAAACTTCTGCATTAAGGGAACAATCCAGACAGATAATTCGACAGGCTATTGGTGCAAATGAAGACCATAATATTATTTTTTGTGGTTCTGGTGCCACTGCCGCCATTGATAAAATTATTGGTTTATTGGGTTTGAGGTCGACCAATACGTCAGATCAGGCAGAAACGTCAGTTTTTGATGAACAACGACCTGTCATTTTTATTGGTGCCTATGAACACCATTCAAATGAATTACCCTGGAGAGAAACCATAGCGAAAGTCATTGCTATTCCTCTGCTGGACAATGGCAGTTTGGATTTGGATTACCTTAAGACTCAGTTACAGGCTCACGAGCACAGCCCGTTAAAAATAGGTAGCTTTTCGGCAGCATCTAATGTGACTGGTATGAAAACGGACATAAAAACAGTCGCTAAATTGCTCCATCGCTATGGTGCTTTAGCGTTGGCAGATTATGCGGCAGCCGCCCCTTATATGGCGATTGATATGCAGGGAGATGAAGGGGAAGATAATGGCCTGGATGGAGTCTTCATTTCACCGCATAAGTTTGTCGGTGGACCAGGAACATGTGGTGTTCTGGCAGTACATAAGCGGCTGAATAAAAACAGTATTCCCGTTGTCCAGGGAGGCGGTACTGTTTCCTATGTTACTTCTGAGCGTCATACATACTTGCAAAATGTTGAACGACGTGAGGAAGCTGGAACTCCGGGAATTGTTGAGTCAATCCGTACTGGTTTGGTATTCAAGGTCCAGCAGGATATTGGCATCGAGAACATTGAATACCAAGAGGCCCAATACAGTCAACGAGCACTCAAACATTGGTCAGAGAATCCCAATATACACGTTTTGGGTAATACCAGCGCTGAACGTCTGGCGATTACGTCGTTGCAGATTTTCCACCAGGAAAAAGAGCTGCACTATGGTTTTGTGGTGGCTTTGCTGAATGATCTATTTGGTATTCAAGCTCGAGGAGGGTGTTCTTGTGCAGGGCCATATGGGCATATTTTACTGAAATTGAGTGATAGTAGAACGGAACAAATTGAACAGAGAGTGGTTAATGGTGCAACTATTTTCCGCCCTGGCTGGGTTCGTATGAATTTTAACTATTTCATTAGTGAATCGCAGTTTCAGTACTTACTCGATGCTATAGACTTGATTGCTGAATCTGGGTGGAAACTTGTGCCTTACTACCAATATGATGCACATCTAGGGGTCTGGTTGTTTCAAGGTGACAGACCTGAACTGCCTGTAAGTTTGTTCTCCAGTAGCTATTTGCAGGATAATGTTTTGGGAGACTTGGAGTCAGAGCCCGATTATGTTCAACTGTTAGAGCAGGCTAAGCAACAGCTGCATTCATCCCGAGAAGATCAACTGCAATTTAATTTGCCTGAAGAAATAGATAATGATGACTTCTATTGGTTTTATAAGCCAGTATCTAAACATGAAGGTTAGTTGAGTTGGGAGCTTAACAATTGCTTAAGCTAGTGTTGGCTCAGAATGGCTCAGAAGAACAGACACTACTCTATTAAGGCGCATCATGGATGAATTGTTTTGCTACCATATGTCGTTAAAAAAGAGGCCCTGAATCGTATAAAGTTCAGGGCCTCACCCCCACACCTGATATTTAAGAAAGGTTCAAATCAGCAAAATCAATCTAACTCGAGTTTGCCAAGAGTTTCTTCATCGGGCTTTGATGTCATTGAACTGACCAGAATTATGGCCAACATGGATATAAAGAAGCTGGGTAATAACTCATACAAATATTCACCTTCAATGCTGACGAAATTTTTGAAGATGATAATGCTGGCTGCGCCGCTGACCATCCCTGCAATAGCTCCAGCTTGAGTGGTTCCACGCCAGCAAACAGATAAGATCATTAAAGGTCCGAAGGCAGCGCCAAACCCGCCCCAGGCGTAGGACACCATAGATAGAATTGAACCTGTGTCATTGACTGCGATAAGCAGAGCAATTATGGCAAATACCACGACTCCGCCGCGACTGATCCAGATTTTAAGAGAATCTTCCATTTTTGAGAAAAAAGGTAAATCTTCGGTTAAGGATGAACTTAACACCAGCAATTGGGAGTCTGCAGTGGACATTAAAGCTGCCAGCACGGCTGCCAGAATCAAACCGGCAAAAAATGGATGAAACAGTGTGTATGTCAGCACTAGAAAAATACGTTCCTTATCACCGCCAAGGCCATTGACCCCTGGAAGTGAGCTGATTTCCCCGTAACCAATGCCAATCATGCCTATGGCGGTAGACAGGAGTAAACAAACTATCATCCAGATAATGGCTATTCGTCGCGCCACAGGAACATCTTTTGAAGATCGAATACCCATGAATCGCGCCAGAATATGTGGTTGACCGAAATATCCCAGACCCCAGGCCATCAATGAGGCTCCTGTGATCCAGGTGGTTGCGACTTTGAACGCCTCTGGTTTGACTTGTGCTATATCTATGTTGGAAGCGAACAGAGCATAATGGCCAAAGAGTGTTAAGAATACGAGCGCTGCCAGCATCAATAAACCCTGGATCAAATCAGTCCAGCAGACGGCCAGATAGCCACCTAAAAAGGTATATGAGACTACCACAACAGTAGTAATGATTAGACCTGTTAAGGCGGATGAATCAAATACGTACGAAAATAACAGTGAGCCGCCCTTAAGTCCGGATGCGACATACAGAGTGAAGAACATTAAAATAACGACAGTTGCCAGCGTTTTTAATAGTGTTCCCTGGGCATTGAAACGGTTTTGCAGATAGCTGGGAATGGTTATTGCATTCAGTATTTCGCTGAAGCGCCGGAGTTTTGCCGCAATCAGATGCCAATTAAGATAGGCTCCGATAACCAGTCCTAAAGAGATCCATAAGCCTTCAACCAGTCCGCTGCCATAAACGGCTCCTGGCAAGCCTAATATCAGCCAACTGCTCATATCGGACGCACCAGCACTGATGGCGCTGGTATAGGGCCCAACTGAGCGTCCGCCCAGAATAAAACCTTCGTTACCTTGTGTTCTGGTTAAGGCATAGCAGCCAAGCAGAAACATAGCGACAAAATAGATGAAGAAATCGATATAGATAATAGTGGCATCAAGTGTATCAATCATTAGAGCCCCCTCCTGTTATTATAGTGTTAACATTTTTTGATTTTAAATTTAGTCCAAAGTTGCTGAAGAAAATTGCAAATTGCTCTGATACGATTGATGAAACCTGCTTAATCTGTGGAATAAGCTTGGAAATGATGAGTGTTTAACTGGAGGGAATAAAAAAACTCCGGCTGTGAAGCCGGAGTTGAAAGAGGAAGTTTACCTTTCTAAGTAAGGTAACGACCTATATAGAAAATGCCATGTTGGAATAGCTTGGATCGACTATTCCGACATCAATAAATTTAGAAAATATCGTATCTGAGTGTGGCAATTGCTGTGAAATTATCATCAACTGTGTCTGGTCCAGCTTCTTGACGGAATAATTCAAACCACATGAGTGTTTTCGGACCCAGATTTACAGAATAACCCAGTGTTGTTGACGCAATATCATTGGCTTCGCCGAATTGAATATACGCCTGTCTATAATTAATGTTGGCTTCAACGCTGTCTGTATCGCCTTGATCCTGGAAAGTGACACCCATTCCAACGCCGCCTGCGCTACCTGATACTGTGAACGCATTTAAGGCATCTGTGAAACCATCGAGGTCTCGTGTACCCGCTGCAATTTGAATAGGGCCAAAATTGTATGAGGCACCAAATTCAAAACCATCGTCGGCATCATCTGCTTCCAGATAGGCTGTAGCGCCAAAGCTGAATCCACCGATAGATTTTGTATAGGTAAGGCCATCACCTGTGCGACCTACGTATTGCAACATATTTGCTCCAGAGAACCACCATGGGGTATCAACTGGTGCAACGGTGTAGCTATAAAAAGTGTGGTAATCCTGACCGATACGCAGGCTGCCAAAATCGCCTCTGACTCCAGCATAGCCCAGACGAATACGAGTGGTATCTCTGACGCCAGTATCGGCATCTGCGTCACTGTCTTCAGCATCGATTTGAAACTCCAAACGCCCAAAACCGGTTAAACCATTACCTAAGTCTGCTTCGGTATTGTAGCCAATACGTGATGCGAAACTTTCGATGGTGGCATCACTTTCTGCGCCATCGCCATTGTCCTGATACTGAATACCGATACGCAGCTGTGCGTAAAAACCTTCCAGACTTTGTGCTTGAACTGGAGCACCAACCGTCAGCATTGATGCTATTGCAGTGGGTATAATTAATGTAGATTTCATACTCATAATAATGTTCCTCATTTGAATAACTCTCTCTTGCTGCCAATAGTGCGAATGCAAAATTGGCTATGCTTATTCACTAAACAATCCATGATTAACGTTAAAATTCAGATAAATTAATAATTATTAAATCATTGATATTATTAATTTATTATGGATATTTTTGAAAATTATGGCTTGCCTGGTTTCGCTTTCAGAGTGAATGCCAGACAATGCTTAGCAACCCAATAACAACAGTCTTGGCAAATGCCTTTGACACTTGAAATATGTGGTTGTAGGGAATCTTATAAGACTGAATGCATTGAAACTTGTCTATTCTTGCTGTTTTTAAAAAGTTTTGTGTGGTTCATTCTCTTTGGAAATAATTCCCCATAGGCGATGATTGATTAAACGAATAATCTTAATGGTTGTTCGAGAGGAGCAATGGGAATTTAACGTTAAAAGGTAAGAATACTTGATATTGTGAATATGCGTCACTGGTCTATAGACGGGCATAAAAAAACTCCGGCCATAAATGACCGGAGCTGAAAACGGATGTATACCTTCAAATAAAGTAACTTCCTATATAGAGAGGGTTTGCGAAATAGACAGCTTTATTGACAACTGCTGTCGTATCTAACATGTTTTTTTAGAAAATGTTGTATTTCAAA
>JBOEHE010000070.1:0-88961 GCA_050633785.1 Arenicella sp. | reverse complement strand
TTTTATATAGTGCTTTAAAATAGCACATCCATAGCGAATGTTTATTCGAGGGTTAAACAGATCATCTGTGTGTCTACCCAGTTCATTCTTCCAAAAAGGCATGACTTGCATTAAACCCTGAGCGCCGACCGATGATACGGCATAGCGGTTGAAGTTGCTTTCTATGTCGATAACAGCCAGCACTAACTGTGGATCAAGACCCATGAGGTTGGCTTCGTCTAAAACGGTCTGCAACAAACGAACTCGATAGAACTCGTTGGGAATTCGTTTTCGCAGGTTATTTGACATTTCAGACAACCATGCCAGAGTCTCAATTTGTTGCCTTGGTTCAATGATGCTGTCTGTAGCTTGTTGCAAAGCTATGATGATAGGACGATCAAGACGAGTTTTAATCTCCTCGGCGTAGATGGTAGAGTTTACTAATGTTAAAGAGGCAATAGTGGCGGTCGAGCAAAACAACACCGCCATTATCCTTCGTGATACGAACTTCATATTATTATTATTTTAATTGTTGTCGTGTTTACCAGCGTGTTGCCAGCGTTT
Organism: Arenicella sp.; assembly: GCA_050633785.1. GTDB lineage: Bacteria > Pseudomonadota > Gammaproteobacteria > Arenicellales > Arenicellaceae > CALKZN01. The sequence continues at coordinate 88,418 of JBOEHE010000070.1, read as the reverse complement.
GTGTAACTCTTATTATTTGTGTTGAATCAATGTTTCAATCGTTTCAATGATCGCATCAAGGGTAATATCCTCTGATTGATCGGCCTTACGAGCCTTATATTCAACCAAGCCTTTTTCAAGGTTACGATCACCAATGACAATTCTGTGTGGAATGCCAATCAGATCAGCGTCCGCGAATTGAATGCCTGGTCGTTCTTTGCGGTCATCGAGTAAAACATCGACGTTCATTAGTTTTAGACGTTCATACAGTTCATCGCAAGTTTTTTTGACTTGTTCTGACTTTTCATAGCCAATAGGGACTATGACAAGCTCGAATGGCGCCATATTACTTGGCCAGATAATGCCTCGATCATCATGGCTTTGCTCTATTGCAGCAGCGACGATGCGAGAAATACCAATGCCATAGCAGCCCATTGGCATAGCAACGGCTTTGCCATTATTGTCCAGGCAATTCGCTTTCAGAGCTTCACTGTATTTCGTGCCAAGTTGGAAAATATGGCCAACTTCTATGCCTCGGGTAATGGTTAACTGCGCTTGTTCAGAATGGTCGTCGACTGCTCGGGCACAAATGTCGCCAGCAACAACACTGCGCAGGTCAAATTCTTCAGGTTCAGGGCAATCGCGTCCCCAGTTAACGTCGACATAATGTTTGTCGTCTTTGTTTGCACCACAGGAGAAATCGCTGACATTGGTTGCTGATCGATCCGCTATCACGGGTATTGATTTTTCAGTCAGGCCAATGACGCCAATAGACCCTGGAGAGCAACCGACTGCTTGCTTAATCTCTTGCTCAGTCAGCCATTGTAATGGAGAAGCAATGGCTGGGTGCTTTTCAGCCTTCAGCTCATTCAATTCATGATCACCACGCAGTACCAGGGCAATGGCCTCATGGTCAGAGCCTTTGACCAATAATGTTTTGATGGTTTTTTCAATGGGAATGGAATGCGCGTTAACGATATCGGCAATGGTTCGCAAACCAGGTGTGTCAATTTCAGAAAATGCCTCACCCGGTTCAGCGCGTTCAGTACCTACTTGCAGAGCCTCGGCCAGCTCAACATTAGAAGCGTATTCGTACTTATCGCATACCGCGATAGCATCTTCCCCAGAATCAGCCAATACTTGGAACTCGTGAGAAGAGTTGCCACCTATACTGCCGTTATCGGCTTCAACCGGGCGAAAACCAAGGCCAAGTCGAGTAAAAATCCGATTGTAAGTAGCGTACATCAATTCATAGGTGTCTTGTAATGATTGTGCGTCCAAATGAAAGGAATAGGCATCTTTCATGACAAACTCACGAGCGCGCATAACACCAAAGCGTGGGCGGCGTTCATCACGGAATTTTGTTTGAATCTGATAGAAATTCACAGGTAATTGTTTATAGCTGCGAATCTCATTGCGGACCATGGTCGTGATCACTTCCTCATGAGTGGGACCGTAGCAAAAATCACGTTGGTGACGGTCTTGTATACGCAATAATTCCCCGCCATATAAATCCCAGCGCCCGGATTCTTGCCAGAGTTCTGCTGGTTGGACAGAAGGCATCAGCATTTCCTGAGCGCCAGCTGCATCCATCTCTTCACGAACGATGTTTTCCACTTTGCGTAAAACCCTCAAACCCAGTGGTAACCAGGTATAAATACCAGCCGCGATTTTTCGAATCATGCCCGCTCGCAACATTAATTGATGACTGACTATTTCTGCATCAGAAGGGGTTTCTTTGGTGGTGGCTAATAAAAAGTTGGATGTGCGCACAATTACGACTCAAAATGTTCTGGGCGTGTAATGATACTCTAATTCTGAAAAAGCTTGAAGAATGTTTTAATGAACCTGCGTGAAATAAGGCAGGAAAGAAGAAGAGTATCTGTATTGATTTTTCTGCACAGGAAAATTGTGCAGTATTTTATGCTGATTTGCTTTAAAGCATTAGGTCGGTTGTGTGTTTGGCGTACTCTGAAGCAAACCAGTTTTCCCAGTTGCTGAGCTTCAAATAAGGGATGAGTATTGTTCTTTCTTGTGATAAGGCCAATTCACTCAGATCAAATAGTGAATTGGCCTTGCGATACAATTTAAACTTAGTCAGTGACGATATACTGTACAGGTATTACTACGCTGCAACCCCGGGTATCAGCATAACCCCTGATGTGCAGAGATGTATAACGGTCATTGTCAAAATCAGTCACCCGAAACCGAATATCATCAATGATTCGACCGGGGCCGACGTTGTATTGTTTTATATCCTCTGAAAAAGTTGTTATTCCGCCATCATTTCCGTCGATGCTTTTAAAGATCGCTTCAATGAATAAGTTTTCTGTAGCTTTTAGAACTTCAAAGTCAATGGTAACCAGTAGTTCATCACGACTGCTTCGTCTTAATGTGGCACCGCTGGATGGGTTGAGGTTGACATTGATTAACTTACAGTTATCTCCTGCGCTAGTATCAGGCAATTGAAGTTGGTTATTATTAGGCGCTGGTGCCTCAGCATTGTTTTCATTATTATTTGTATCGGCATCACTGGAACTGCCACCGCCGCCGCAGGCGGCTAAGATGAGTAGAAGTGAAGCGCTGGCCAGTGCCAGTTTACTGTGTTTTAAAAAATGTGTTTTTTTCATTGTGAATTCCTTTTATGGATGTTGCTTTGGTTGTAATGTTTTAACGATCAGCTGAGTTGTTATAAGCTCAGCCATCTGTGCCAATTGATGGCAATCCTTTGTTAAATGAGCAATTGGCCTTTGGCATTCCCAAGCTCAAACTTCTTTTTTAACGGTACTTCTTTTGTTGCTGTTCCTGCTGTTCCTGCTGTTCCTTTCCTTGTTAAATCTGTAGCTCGTTATTATGTTCATACTATAGTTGCTCCATGCTGAGCAGAGAATACCCAATCTTGCTAAAAAAATATCGAATCTTGCTCTCTGAATAAAGGTTTCTTCTAGGGTAACAGGCAAGCGCCGTTTGATACTTTTTGCTACAATGCGCCCTGATTTCCCAATTCTAATTAGGCTATTGATATGACCACTATCAAACAAGATGATGTTATTGCCAGTGTGGCAGATGCATTGCAATTTATTTCCTACTATCACCCCAAAGATTTTGTCGATGCCATGCATGACGCGTATCAGCGAGAAGAGTCGCAAGCATCAAAAGATGCTATTGCACAAATTCTGATCAATTCTCGCATGTGCGCCGAGGGCCATCGGCCTATCTGTCAGGACACCGGTATTGTGACGGTTTTCGTTAAAATTGGCATGGATGTGCGCTGGGAAGCAGAGATGTCGGTTGCTGATATGATCAATGAAGGTGTGCGCCAGGCTTATCTTCACCCGGATAATGTCTTACGGGCTTCTATCCTCAGCGACCCTTTAGGGGCGAGAAAAAACACTAAGGACAATACTCCTGCAGTGATTCATATGGAAGTAGTGAAAGGTGATACCGTTGAGATTGAGCTGGCTGCCAAAGGCGGAGGTTCGGAAAATAAATCGAAGATGGTGATGTTGAACCCCAGTGATAGTCTGGTTGATTGGGTCTTGAAAACAGTGCCAACGATGGGTGCTGGTTGGTGTCCTCCAGGGATGTTGGGAATAGGAGTTGGCGGCACGGCCGAAAAGTCTGCGGTTCTGGCTAAAGAGGTGTTGATGGAACCGATAGATATCCAGGAATTGATTCAGCGTGGTCCAAACAGCCGTTTGGAAGAGTTGCGTCTGGAGCTGTTTGAAAAAGTGAATCAACTGGGCATAGGTGCCCAGGGTCTTGGTGGGCTGACTACGGTCTTGGATGTGAAGATCAAAGATTATCCAACTCATGCTGCATCCAAACCGGTGACGATGATTCCTAACTGTGCTGCTACTCGCCATGCACATATCAGTTTGAATGGTTCAGGTGCTTACCTGCAAACGCCTCCGAGCTTGAGTGACTGGCCGGAAATTACCTGGGATGTTGGTCCAAGCGCTTTAAAGGTAGACCTTGATACCGTCACTAAAGACGACATGCTGTCCTGGCAACCGGGCCAGACCTTATTGCTGTCAGGTAAGTTATTGACTGGCCGTGATGCCGCACATAAGAAAATTCAGTCTTTGCTTGAAAGTGGTGAAGGTCTGCCAGAGGGTGTGGATTTTACTAATCGATTTATCTATTACGTGGGCCCGGTTGATGCGGTACGCGATGAAGCTGTAGGTCCAGCAGGACCTACAACAGCCACCCGAATGGACAAATTTACGGATATGATGCTGGAAAAAACCGGCTTGATCGGCATGGTTGGCAAAGCTGAACGTGGCCCGGTGGCAATAGAGTCGATAAAACAGCATAAAGCCAGCTACCTGATGGCGGTTGGTGGTGCTGCTTATCTGGTATCAAAAGCGATTACCGGTGCTAAAATCGTTGCTTTTGAAGAGCTTGGAATGGAAGCCATTCATGAGTTTGAAGTCAAAGATATGCCTGTGACGGTTGCTGTTGATACTCAAGGTGAGTCTGTACACAATACTGGACCAGCTAAGTGGAAGAGTATTATCTCTGATAAGTTGAAGTTAGAAGTTCAGTAGCCCGTTTTCTTTTAACTAAAAAGCCCGTCATTACAGGCAGTAATGACGGGCTTTATGTTGAAGCTTGAAGTTCAAATAATAAGGTCTAGTTTGATGTTTTCCAGGCAATCAATTGCCCATTATGCATCATTGGAGCGAATACCATATTGTCATGAGCCCCAATATCAGCAACGCCTGAACCTGGTGATAATACCTTGATACGTTGGTTGTCAAATAACTCATAGATGTCGCCGCTGATCCAGTCACTGATGTAGGTTTTATCTTTGATAGAAACAACGCCATCAAGATTACCAAGTTGATAGCCATAAGACACAGGTGTTAATGTTTGGGAATCAGTATCCAGGCTGTACAATGAGCCAGGAACTTTGGTGGAAAAATCCTCTTGGACTTCTTTGCCCCATGATCCAATTAATAATCTGTTTTGTTGTGAAAGAAGTCCATTTGGGTGCGGTAAGTCTTCAGAGCTGAACCATGCAGTAAGTTTTTGATTTTCAAGTCGATAAATAACCCCGCCAAGAAAGTCTGATACGTACACAGTGCCAGACTGGTCGACTGTGATGTCGTTGAGCATTTTGGCATCTTTGATCTCAAATTTTTGTACCGTTTTCCCTGTGCTTAGACTGATAATGTGCAATACCTGCATATCGGCGACGTAGACATTGTCACCATAAATAGCCAGGCCTTTTGGAGCATTCAGGTTTTTGACCCAGTGTTGTTCGAGTATTTCTCCGTCAATGCTGACTCTGCTCAAATAACCCTGCTGATTCAGCTCCAGAGGAGCGCCGTTGATATTGCTGACAATCAGCTGTTTATGTTTCGGGTCATATACAACGGATTCTGGTTGATCTAAACCATTTACAACCCACAATTCTTCAAGTGGATTTGTTTCTATTGCTGTGGCTTTGAATGTGCTTAGTGCAAAGGCCAATACTGTGAAGAAGAGAAAATGTGATTTCATTGTTTTTACGTTTGTCTATAAGTGGATAAAAGGATGTTAAGGATATATTAGTGATTCTTTTTTTGCAGAAATAGTCATTATAGTATTAAAATAAGATTCTTTTTTGCTCAGAACTACTCATATTATGTCCAGCCACTACGATCGAATCAGCCTGTTTGGAGCTTTGCGACAATTATTGAAGAACCGAGGTTTAACCTATCGAGATCTGGCGCAATTAATGGGGGTTTCTGAACCAACCATCAAGCGCTTGTTTCAGGAGCAGGATTGTAAATTCAGTCGTATTCTGGAAATTTGTGATTTATTGAATATCGAATTCAGTGAATTGATGGAAATAAGCAGAGATGCACAAAAACGCCGTGGCACGGTTTTGCCAGAACATGTTGAACAGACATTGGCAGCGAATAAAAACCTGGCTGCCTTTTTTATGTTGTTGATCAGCCACTTTGAAGTTGAGCAGATCGCACAATTCAACCAACTATCTGATACTGATGTATACCGCTATCTGCGTGAGTTGGAAAAGTTGGAGTTACTTAAGTTGTCAGCCAATAATCAGATGACTTTGTTGGTTGAACGGCCTGTGCGCTGGCGTCTTAATGGGCCTTTGAACGAAACCTTGATAAGAGTGAATAAATCCTTTATCGAAGAAGCTATTCGGGAATATCGCCCTGATAGCTATCCTTTTTTTTCCAGCAGTCGATTATTGAGCAAGCAAAGCATTCAACATATCAATGAGCAATTGCAGTTGCTGTATGAACAATATCAATATCGAGCCACGCTGGATCAATCCTTTTACCCCGCAGAGCAATTGTTGCCTTATAAATTAGTTCTGACACACAAGCCGTTTAGTATTCGCCGCTATTTTCCAGTGACGGGTTTTGCATAAAGGCTCAGGCTTATGGTTTGACCGAAGCCATTTTCACTCCAGCAAAAATCAACATGCCGCCAGCGCTGCGGTTGAAGGTTTTGATCAGCCAGGGTTTGATGCCTGTTTGTGTCGTCTTTGCGCCTAAATATGCGTAAAAACTGTAACAAAGAAGGTCCAATAATAAAGTAATGATGCCCAAGGTTGCTAATTGAGGCAGCAATGCTCGAGTCGTATCAATAAATTGTGGCAAAAGGGCCGAGAAATACAATAACGCTTTTGGGTTTGCCAGTTCAAGAATAAATCCTTTCAAGAACACCTGCTTGGCTTTCACCGTGCTTGCATCATTCGGCTTTATGGTCAATGGGCCTGCTTTGGCGAAAATAGCATTAAGTCCTAAATACAATAAGTAGGCGACACCAACCCATTTGATAATGGTGAACAGCACATTCGAGGCGATGATCAAGGCAGCGATGCCTGTTGCCGATAATATAAAAAAAACGACATTGGCCGAGGCGATGCCCAGAATGACCCAAAAGGCCTTGCTATAACCTGATGAAGCCGCTTGAGCAGTGACTGCGATAGCCGCTGGTCCGGGAGACATAACCACAACAAATGTCGTAGCTAGAAATAGAAATAAGGTATCAAATGCAATCATAGGGCTGCCTGTGTTGAAAAGAAGGTAGAAGCTTTGGCACTGATCTGTGATAAAGCTTCTACCTGGGTGGTTAGCTGGGTTGTTTGACGACTCGTAAATACGGTTTAACTTCATTCCAGCCTTCAGGGTATTTTTTTGCGGCTTCTTCATTGGAAACGGCAGGAACGATAATCACATCATCACCATTTTCCCAGTTAACGGGCGTCGCTACTTTATGTTGGGCCGTCAATTGCATGGAATCGAGTACGCGCATGATCTCATTGAAGTTGCGGCCTGTAGTCATTGGATAAGTCATCATCAACTTGATGTTTTTGTCGGGGCCAATGATAAATACTGTGCGGACAGTAGCGTTCGTCAATGCTGTTCTTTCACCGGCAGTGCCTGTTTCATCCGCTGGAAACATATTGTAGAGTTTGGAAACCGCAAGGTCGGTGTCGCCAATCATGGGGAACTTGACTGGGTGGCCCTGGGTCTCTTCAATATCCTTGGCCCAATCTGCGTGGTTATCCACAGGGTCAACGCTCAGGCCAATCATTTTGCAATTACGTTTGGCAAACTCATCTTCCAGACCAGCAGCAAAGCCCAGTTCTGTTGTGCATACAGGGGTGAAGTCTTTTGGGTGTGAAAAAAGAACGGCCCAGCCGTCGCCGATCCAATCATGGAAACTGATTTCTCCCTGGGTCGTCATTGCAGTGAAATCAGGGGCTTGATCATTAATTCGAAGTGCCATAATTATGTCCTCTGGTAAATAGTGTAGTTAAGGTCTGTTGCTAAGATTTATGACAAGCATTTATTGTCATATGAACTTAAGAACTGAAATTGTTATCCGACAAATTTAAGGTAACCATCTTAAAACGTTTGACTGATACTACAAGTGTTATTCAACGACTTTTAATAGTTTTGCTTGGTTGTATACGGATCGTGACTTGTTATCTTTTATTGAACTAAGCTTTACGCAGCTGGCTGGGTGTCAGACCAAGATATTTCTTAAATACCATGCTCATATGGGCATGTGAAGAAAAGCCATGGGCAAACGCTATATGACTCAAATCCAGATTGGATTGATGTACGCAGGAACGTGCTCTGGCCAATCTCCTTTGGATAACATAATCAAAAGGAGAAACGCCGATGCTTGCCTTAAAGGTTCTTGAAAAGTGTCCAGCAGACATATTGACTACTTCAGCCATAGTTTGAACAGAGATTGAATGGTCGATGTTGGCATCGATGTAGTCTTCAATATTTGCCAATTGTCTACAGTGCAGGGTATATTTTATTCGAACGCTTTGTTCTGCTGAGCTGTCGTTCAGATGCAGTTCGTGTTTAATCTGGTCCAGTAGGTTTTCCAGAAAAATAGGTTCGAGGGTGTTTTTCCCGTTGTTGGTGTTTTCTATACTGCTAATAAGCAAGTGTGTACGAAGTTCCTGTGCCAAGAGCCGTGATTTTGTCAGAATCAATTGATTGAGAGGCTCACTTTGCACAATGTGAAGAGGATTATCTGGAGCCAGAGATATTTTCAGGTATTCACCGCCATGTTCTGATTCAGAGAAAACATCACAACCCGCAGGAACAAACGCAAATGAGTTGGGCAAGGTTTGAAAATCTTGTCGGTGGTCACTGCCAAATGAGTGAATGCCCGATTGACCATCAAAAGCAAACCCCAGGACCGAATGCTCTGGAGTATATAAAGCTGAGTAAGGGCTGCTGGGAAGTAATTCGACAAATGATTCACCGACATAAAAACGTCTGACGGGTTCAGATGAAATATGTTCAATGCTCATAATTTATATATAGGTTAAAACGGAACATTGTTCAATCTCTTGCGAGAAAATAGACAGCTGGCATGGAAAGTCGTGGATTAGATCAGGATTTTGATAGCGCTGTATCCGGCTGTTGAATAAACTGGTTTAAAACAAGTGATCTTATCACATGAATTCTGCTCTCAAAAAGCATCAATCATGGGGAGAACATGATAATGCAGGATATAGAAAAGAGCATATCAGCGAGTCTTACAGTGAAAAATAAATTAGAGGTTAATATGAAAACAGTGGGTCTTTTGGGCGGTATGAGTTGGGAGAGTACTGTTGGCTATTATCGTGCAATAAACGAAGGCGTTAAAAGAAGCCTTGGAGGTTTGCATTCAGCGAAAATTGCTATGTACAGCGTCGATTTTGAGCCTGTTGAAAAACTGCAGCATCAAGGTGACTGGGAAGGAACAGCAAAAATACTGTCAGAGGCTGCGCAAAATATAGAGTCTGCTGGTGCAGATTTTTTACTGATATGCACTAATACTATGCATAAGGTTGCACCGCAAATTGAACAAATAATTAATATTCCTTTGCTGCACATAGCTGATGCAACCGCAGAAGTTCTTGTGCAACAAGGTGTTAAAGTCGTTGGTCTATTGGGTACTTCGTTTACTATGGAACAAGATTTTTACACTGGCCGTTTAAAAGAACAATATGGGCTGGATGTTCGGATTCCAAATGAAAAAGACCGGGAGATCGTTCATCAGGTTATTTATCAGGAACTGTGCCTGGGGAAAATACAGGCTCAGTCAAAAGCCGAATATTTACGCATTATAGATGGGCTAGCGAGTCAAGGTGCTGAGGCAGTCATTCTTGGTTGTACGGAAATTGGAATGTTAGTCAGTCAAAATGATACCGATGTTACTCTGGTTGATACTACGGCTATCCATGCAGAAAAAGCAGTGGAATATGCCATACAAGGCCAAGCTGTACGAAGTTAAAGCTGATCGGGTGACTATTCATTTATCAACTTGTCTATAGATGTAGGCTATATCTATAGCTAAGCATCCTAACTTAGGAAATTCTCATGACGCTTTTTTCCATGCAAGAGCTAGAACAATCTGCAGAACTGGTTTACCAGCACATGTCAGCAACAGCCCAATACAGTTGGCCTTTGATTAATAAGGAGGTTGGCGCTGAAGTATGGGTAAAGCATGAAAACCATACACCGGCAGGAGCATTTAAGGTTCGAGGAGGAATCACTTTTATTGATTGGTTGAGTAAAGCACATCCAGATGTTAAAGGAATTGTCACGGCGACACGAGGTAATCATGGTCAATCTCAGGCCAGAGCGGCTGTTGCAGCTGGTTTGACAGCCACTATTGTGGTCCCAGAAGGAAATTCGAAAGAAAAAAATGCAGCTATGGAGGCGTTTGGAGCCAAGCTAATCATTGAGGGAGCTGATTTCGATGTTGCTCGTGGCAAGGCTGATGAAATTGCTGTCAATGAAAAGTTATATCCAGTCGCTCCTTTTCATTCTCATCTGGTGATGGGAGTGAGCACTTATGCGCTTGAGCTATTTTCTAGTGTTCCTGATCTTGATACGGTGTATGTACCCGTTGGCTGTGGTTCTGGTATCTGCGGCTTGATCACTGCCCGTGATCTGTTGGGCCTGTCTACCAAGATTGTTGGAGTTGTTTCCACCGAAGCTCAAGCGGTGAAATTGTCTTATGACAGCGGCATAATTACCCAGACAGAGTCTGCCAACACTTTTGCCGATGGCATGGCAGTGCGAGCGGTTATACCTGAGGCTTATGCTGTCTATAGCGAAGGCGCGCAGAGAATCGTTGCGGTAACAGATGATGCGGTGGCCCAGGCCATCCGTCTTTATTACAAGCATACACATAACCTTGCCGAAGGGGCAGGCGCAGCGCCATTGGCTGCTTTGATGCAGGAAAAAGCAGCCATGCGGGGTAAGAAAGTTGCTGTGATCTTGTGTGGTGGCAACATTGATACGGATATATTTGTTTCAGTCATGAATGGTCAAACACCTACTGTTTGAGACAAGGCTATTTGTTCCTATATATTGTATTTGCCTTCAATCATGACTCGAGCTTTTCGCTGGCTTCCAACCATTGTTGTTCTGCGGCATCCAGTTCTTTCTGAATATAAGCCTGATCGGCTAACAGCTGTTTAAGTTGTTCTTTGTTTTCATCAAGATACAAATCGTTGTCAGCCAGCTGGGACTCTATGCCTTGCTTGTCCTGAGTCAGTTTTTCCATGACGCGCTCGGCACGTTTGATCAGGTTGCGCAGAGGCTGTTCCTGCTGGCGTTGTTGTGCGGCTAGACGTTTCTGCTCTTTTTTCTGAGCTGCGGTCTGGCTGCTTGACCCAGCGTTTTTTCCGGTTGCGTCTTGCGTGGAGGCTTTGTGTGCCTTATGGTGTTCTGCCAGCCACTTGGGGTAATCATCAACGCTGCCATCAAACTCACTGGCACGACCAGCGGCAACCAGCAGAAGTTGATCTGAGTTAACTTTGAGCAAATGGCGGTCATGTGATACTAACACTACGGCGCCTTCATATTCCTGCAATGCAACTGCCAAAGCCTGACGCATTTCCAGATCTAAATGGTTGGTGGGCTCATCCAACAGCAGCAGGTTGGGTCGTTGATAACATACTAATGCTAATGCCAGACGGGATTTTTCACCACCAGAAAACGGGGCGACTTTGCTGGTGGCTTTGGTGCCACGAAAACCAAAACTGCCCAGATAGTTGCGCATTTGTTGCTCAGTGGCATCACGATCATCAATCAACTTCAAATGCTCTATGGGGCTATGTTCCATTTGCAATTGCTCAAGCTGATGTTGGGCGAAATAACCAATTTTGACCTCTTTGGCCATATGCGATTGACCTGCCAGCAAGCTGAGTTCTCCAGCCAGGGTTTTAATCAATGTTGATTTCCCCGCACCATTGGGGCCGATTAAGCCAATGCGATCCCCAGGAGCCATACTGAAAGTGATGTGTTCTGCAATAGCAGTGCCATCATAGCCAACACTTGCATCGTGGAAGCTTAATAGAGGACTTGGATTTTTCTCAGGGTTGGGAATGCTGAAACTGAATGGAGAATCGACATGCGCCGGAGCAATGATTTCCATTTTCTGCAGTGCTTTTAAGCGGCTTTGGGCCTGCCTTGCCTTGGTGGCTTTGGCGCTGAAGCGGCGCACGAAATCCTGCATATGAGAGACTTGTCGCTGCTGTTTATCGAACTGGGCCTGTTGATTGGATAATTGTTCGGTACGGATTTTTTCAAAAGCAGAGTAGTTGCCTTTATATAAGGTAGCTCGTTGGTGTTCTATATGCAGAGTATGGGTGATCAGTTGATCCAGAAAGTCACGGTCGTGAGCAATAATAACCAGTGTGCCTGGGTAGTTCTTCAACCACCGTTCCAACCATAGAACAGCATCAAGATCCAAATGGTTGGTTGGTTCATCCAGCAGCAATAAATCAGAGCGGCACATCAGTGCTTTGGCAACGTTAAGTCTTACTCTCCAGCCACCGGAGAAACTGTTGGCAGGGCGCTCTATGTCTGTGTGCTTGAAGCCTAAACCATCGAGTAATTGGGCAGCGCGACTTCGTGCAGCATAGCCGTCAATTTCCTCATAACGGCTATGATATTTTAAATAGCGAGGGTGTTCGGTATCTTGAATTTTGTTATCCAGATCACGCCATTCAGCATCACCATCAAGGACATGATCAATCGCAGCTTTTTCATCAGCCGGTGCTTCTTGCGCTACATGGGCGATGACCCAGTCCTTGGGAATTTTTACGTCACCTTTGTCAATGACTAATTCATTTAGCAACACTGCAAACAAACTTGATTTGCCGCAGCCGTTGGCACCTGTCAGGCCGACTTTCTGGCCAGGGTGAATCTGGCAACTGGCGTTGTCGAACAGCATATGTTCGCCGCGGCGAATACTCAGGTTGTCTAACTGTAACATATCAGGTGCTTATAGAGTGTTGGGGTCTTGGTAGTGAATGCTGTTGATGAAATAGAGTGTCTTAGTATCGGCTATCTGAACAGTTACTTCATCATCGACTTGTTTTTTTAACAGGACCTTAGCCAGAGGAGAGTCGATACTGATCCAGCCTTTTTCGGCGTCGGTTTCATCAGGACCTACGATGCGATAAATAACCTCTACTTCATCTTCGGTTTCTAGGGTGACCCAGGCTCCGAAGAATATTTGTTCCTGATTGCCGACCTTATCAATGACTTTCAGATCAGGCAAACGCTTTTGCAGGTAACGTATTTTACGATCAATACCTGCCTGTTCTTTTTTTCGATAAATATATTCAGCGTTTTCAGAGCGGTCGCCTTCTGCGGCAGCGGCGCTCAAGGCATCATTGACTACCCGCCGTTTTTGCCATTGAAGTTCAAGTTCATTTGCCAGTTTTGCATAACCTTCGGGGGTTATATACGCAGAGGAGTGGGGTTGAGGTGGACGCCAGCGGGACATAATTAGAAATTACTGTAGGGGTTAAAATTATAGAGTTAAGACTTTTAAAAGTTATTGCAGTGAGTTATCGCTTTAGTTGCTGGTTTGTACAACCGGTAACTCCGATTGAGCGCCCCATTCACACCATGAACCATCGTATACCCGGGTGTTGATGTGATTGCTAGGGCTATAGCCTGCCAAGTCAGCGGCCAAGGCAACGATACAGGCTGTCACACCAGAACCGCAACTAAAAATGAGTTCATCGGCGTTATCTATTGTCAGGGTTTGTGTAAATATTTCTTTCAAGTTATTTGCTGGCAGCATTTTGCCCTCGTTCAGGAGAATGTTGAAGGGAATGTTGACAGCACTGGGCATATGGCCCATGGCAAGACCGGGTCGTGGTTCAGGGGCTTTGCCTTGAAAACGGTCGCTGGGCCTGGCATCAATAATAATGCTTGAGTCAGTCTGCGTGGCTTCAAGTACTATGTTGGCATCAGCAATATAGTTCTCCTGTTTTCTGGCAATAAAATCCCCGGTTTTTAATGGCTTGTTTTGATTTGAAGCGGTTGTTGTGACCAACTCTTTTCCGGCTGCCAGCCAAGCGGGCAGGCCACCATTCAGAACGGCACATTGTTTGTGGCCCATGGCAGTAAACATCCACCATGCTCTGGGGCTGGAAAAGATACCTGAACTGTCATAAATGATAATTTGGCTATCGCTATTGATGCCGAGTGCTTGAGCTGCTTGAGTGAATGTTTGTTCGCTGGGCAGCATATGGGGTAAGTCTGTTTGTTGGTCGCAGATTTGTTGATCAAAATCAAAGTACTGTGCATTAGCAATACGCTTGGCTTGCCACTCGTCAGCACCATTGCGCCCGGAGGTTGGCATGTGCCAGCTGGCATCTAATAGCACAAGGTTTGAATCATCCAGGTGTTGGCTCAACCATCCTACACTTACAAGCGATGAGATGTTGTTATCCAATGTCATATTCTCTGAGACCTAATAAATGTTGTAATTGTTGCGAGATTTTGTCAGTTTCTTGTGTGCTATAGACTTTACTCGAAGCATTGCCCCAGACTGGATCAGGCCATGCCGGGTCATTATGATAGCGTACGATATGGTGCAAGTGAAATTGTGGAACCAAATTGCCTAAAGCGCCCAGGTTCATTTTGTCGCCATCAAAGTGTTCCATCAGGGTTTGTGCGACAACAGAGGATTCAGACATCAGAGTTTCACGGTCCTTGGGGTCAAGTTGATAGATTTCAGTGATATCATGTTTCATTGGAACCAAAATAAGCCATGGGAAGTGGGCATTGTCCATTAGTAATGTCAGGCATAATTCCAGTTGGCCCAAAATGATGCAATCATTAGCCAGTTGTGGGTGCAGCTGAAATGTTGGTGTTTTTTCCATGAGGCAGATAATAATGCATAAAGAGATAGATTGATATTATCCACTTAATTCCATATGCAACTAACTAATATTACAGTTATGTTGCGAAAATGTGCTTTGAGTGGTTAAATACGCCTGTAGTCTAATAATAAGAAACGGACTTTCACGTGTGGGAGTATTTTTTAAAACAAAATTCTGTGGGTTAAACAGGGGTATAGCTATGAAAGCATTTAAATATGATGAGCCATTGGTCTTGAAATTGATTAATGGAGATGTAATCTCAGTGAAATACTTAGGTAAAACTGATGAGGGGTGGATGATTGTAAAACCGATTCGATGCGAAGACGGGATACCATCAGACAGCGAATTATATATTGAATCAGGGAATATTGCCTGGGTTGCACGTCAAGCCTTGCCAGTTCCTGAAGCAATGGATACTGAATTGTTTGAAACAATTAGTCATTGATTGATTCAAATAAAGTTGGGTATTTTGCGTAAGCATTGTGCCTGGCAGTAAAATTTTAAACGCTCGATTTTATCGGGCGTTTTTTTATGGGGTTTTATCGATCACTTCTAGCGCTTGCTATATAATGCGGCCATGTTAAATCACGCAACGGAACTGTTAAATTCAGTCTTTGGCTATCCTGACTTTCGAGGTCAACAACGCGAGGTAATTGATTCTGCCTTGCAGGGGCGCGACTGCCTGGTTCTAATGCCAACAGGAGGAGGAAAATCTCTGTGCTATCAAATTCCGGCATTGGTTCGTGATGGCATGGGGATTATTGTGTCGCCTTTGATTGCCTTGATGCAGGATCAGGTTCTGGCTTTGCAACAGTTGGGAGTGGCGGCAGCTTATTTGAATTCAACCTTGTCCGCTGCTGAGCAGTCTGATGTGATGTCGCGGATCCAGCAAGGCCAATTGTCCCTGTTGTATGTTGCCCCTGAACGTTTACTGCAAGAAGCAACATTAGCGCGATTGCAGCAGCAAAAAGTGTCGTTAATTGCCATCGATGAAGCTCATTGTGTTTCACAGTGGGGGCATGATTTTCGACAGGATTATTTATCTCTGCAAGTTCTGAAACAGTATTTTCCAGATGTGCCACGTATGGCATTGACCGCGACTGCTGATCAACGCACTCAACAGGAAATCGTTCAACGGCTTGAACTGTCATCACCAGAAAGTTATGTCAGCAGCTTTGATAGGCCTAATATCCGCTATCATGTGCAAGCGAAAGGTGATGCAAAAGCACAGCTTATCAATTTTTTGAGTGATCACCGTAATCAGGCTGGTATTGTCTATTGCATGTCTCGCAAGAAAGTTGAGTCAATGGCTGATTGGTTGGTTCAGCGTGGTGTCAATGCTCTGCCATATCATGCTGGCATGCCAGCGGAACAACGTGCAGAGCACTTGCGCCGTTTCCTGCATGAAGAAGCGGTTGTCATGGTAGCAACTGTGGCTTTTGGTATGGGTATTGATAAACCGGACGTGCGTTTTGTGGCACACCTTGATTTGCCCAAAAGTATGGAAGCGTATTATCAGGAAACCGGCCGTGCCGGACGTGATGGTTTGTCCTCTGATGCCTGGATGGTTTATGGTTTGCAGGATGTCGTACGTATCGTGCAAATGGTTGAAGAATCAAATGCCGGTGAGCAGCATAAACGACATGAACGCAGTAAGATTGATGCATTATTGGGCTGGTGTGAAGTCACCACCTGTCGCCGTCGTGCTCTGCTGAGTTACTTTGATGAACAGTTGGAACAGGCTTGTGGCAATTGCGATGTCTGCCTGAACCCTCCGAAAACCTGGGATGCGACCGTTGCCGCACAAAAAATTCTCTCATGCGTGTATCGAACCGGGCAACGTTTTGGCGCCGGTCATGTGATTGATGTCCTGAGAGGCAAAGACAGCGATAAAATACGTCAGTATCGGCATGAACAACTCAGCACCTACGGTATCGGAGAAGAACGCAGTGTTAAACAATGGCGCTCGGTCATCCGGCAACTCATCGTCCAGGGTTATTTGTTGTCAAACGCCGAAGCCTATGGTGCATTGCAATTGACCGAACGCAGCCGGCCTTTATTAAAAGGTGATATCACGCTTTTCCTGCGCGAAGATCTTGATCTGAGCAAACCTGAGAAAAAACCAAAGTCCAAACTCGACAGCCGTGTCAGCGAAGGTGATCGAAATCTCTGGGAAGCATTGCGCGAATGCCGTAAATCATTGGCCGATGAACAAGGAGTGCCGCCGTTTCATATCTTCCACGATGCGACCTTGATGGAAATGATGGAATATCGGCCAGAAACCCCTGAAGACCTGTTGACCCTCAATGGCGTAGGGGCCGTTAAGCTGGAGCGCTATGGGGATGAATTTCTGGATGTAATTGGTGGTTTCCAAAAATAAATAGCAATGTCAGTTATGTGAAGTGAGTTCGCCACTCAAAACCCACTTCGGTGCTCTAATACGTCTTGCTTGTATTGACGTTCAAAGATTAAACGGGATTAAGCCCCGTTTAATCTTTGAACCAAACCCAAAGGGTTCTATTGCTCTTTTTGTTGGTTAGCCAAGCCAAAGGTGCCAGCCTCGACACCACCAAACGCCTCACTCATTGAGTCTATAAAAGCGGACAGTTCGAGTGTCATAATGGAAAATTCGACATCAAATTGTTCTATCGCAGTTTCGCTGTTGTGATCATCTGCTTGTTCGGTGATTTCGTTACCGTATTTGATTCGTTTAAAGCAGAACTGATCGTCAATGACACACTCAATGCTGTCTTTGAAGGTTATGGCTAGCTTTGATACTTGCAGTCCTGATTTTATGTGTTGGCTGACTTCTTCAATCCATAAGTCCTGATGTTTGAACTTAATACTGCGGCCTTCGTCTAATGAGGATAACTCACATTCTTCTCCAACTTCGATGTCTTCGGGAATTTCACTGCCAGTAAGCCAGCCGGTGAGAACATCACGAGGGGTTTGCAATGGCACCAACGGAACGACTCTCAGTGACCCTAATGACTCACGTAGTGCGCCGAGAAGCTCTTCTGCTCGATTTGCGGAACTTGTATTGACAATAATCAACTGATTCTGGGTATCAATATAGGCGAAGTCGTATGAGGATTTAACTAAAGCTTTAGGCATTAGCGAAAAGATGATCTCTTCTTTCAGGTTCTGTTTTTCGGCACGCCCAACAGATCTGGCTTCTTGAGCTGAAATCTCTGCAATTTTTTCATCGAGAGTTTCTTTTACAACGGTGCTGGGTAATACTTTTTCCTGGCGTTTTGCACAAATCATGATATAGCCGTTGGCGGCGTGAACATATTCATTGCCATCACGCCCAAGTGGTGAGGTCCAGCCATATTTTACTGGTTCTAAGTTGCCGCAAGGCTTAAACTCAAATTTGGCTAGTTCTTCGTTGAGCTCTTCAGGTGTGTAATTAAAATGATCAGTAAGGCGGTATATGCGTAGATTTTTAAACCACATAGATTCTTTATCTCAGGTGTGTAGGCGATATAGCTGTATAGCTTCACCTCTGTTTTATGTTTTGAAAGTGATGTCTCTCTCAGTCAGGGCTGCCAGCTAAGGGCATCAAGTAGTTCGATGTCGAAAGCTTATTTTCTGTGGGGTATTTTCAGGCAGTTGATATCTCCAGTTAAAACAAAATAACCGGATTTTACCGGTGAAAAAGGCAGGGCATCCTAGCACAGCGAGCAAAAGATGAGGAGTCAAATTGCTAAGTCGAAACTGGAGAATTATGGAACTGAATTGTTTCTAGAGAAATTCAGCCTAAATAGTTTGATAAAACGGAGCGTAAATGTCGGTGAACATATTTCTGGGTCGAAGTTGGAAGCTGTCTTCAACAATGCGAGCATTCTTAACTCGATCTATTCGGAACACTCGAGATGACAGCCGCAGGTGATCCCAGGCTATGATATACCATATCGGCCAATTCAGAAGTATGTACTGTGCTTCAATGACTCGAAGGGTTTGCACTGCGGCTTCGGATTGATATTCAATCTCAAGGCAATTCTGTCGTAAGAAGGATTCGGCTATGCTTTCGGAAATCTGCTTTGCCGGTGTGGTGTAATGAGAAACTACATTTGCTTTAGCGTTGTCGCCAATCATTATACGTTTTCGTATATTACTGACAGCATTTCGCTGTTGTTGAGGGAAGGCCTGGAAAAGTTTCTGCTTAATAGCTTTCAGGTTGTTTGTGAGCAGTGGTGATTGCAAAGATTCCATAACCGCCAGTGAGAGTATCAACTCGATTACCTCTTGATGGTTTAAGTTCAAGCGCTCAATTCCCCATCTGCCATTTAGGCGAATGCCGCCTCCACGGCCTCTGTCTGATTCAATTGGGTAACCGGCACGCCTCAATTCTGCCAACTCACGCATCAAGGTGCGCTGGCTAATGCCCAGGTGTTCGCGTAAGTCTGAAGTCTTCCAATGCTCCTCAGAGCGAAGCAGGCCGATGAGGCGATTACGCCTTTCAGCACGTTGTTCAAAGCTGGTATTTATCATTGTTTTAATATGCCATAAAACGGCATAAATTACTCTATACTTAAATTCACAGTGATATTTTATTCTTACTGGAAATAGTTCATGGCAACTAATACAACTATCAACTTCGCCCTATGGTGATGAGGAATCCAACATATGAAACACTATTTCAACCCAATGAGCAGAGGGATTACCACGGACTGGATGCTAAAAGAACTCGATGCTCCGCATGAACAAATCATCATCGACTTTACAACTGAAAATAAAGATTTAGCCAATTTTCGGAAAATCAATCCGATGGGTAAGATACCGACACTTGTAGACGGTGGGGCAGTGGTGACAGAAGTGGCTGCTATCTGTGCGTATCTCGCTGACAAATTTTTGGAAAAGGGGCTTGCACCTGAACCAGGCTCTGTTGAGCGTGCCGCTTATTATCGCTATTTGTTTGTTGCAGGTAACACAATTGAGCCGGCACTCTCACTCGCAGCTTCTGGAATAGAACATCCTGAGCCAAGGTCGGCTGGGTGGGGGGATCTCTCTCGTGTATTAGCAACTATAGAGGCAATGACCCCCAATACTGATTGGGCGCTTGGCAAACAATTCACCGCTGCTGACGTAGTGTTTGGCGGCTTGCTGGACTACTCAATGGTCTTTAAGTTGATAGATGCATCGCCCAAGGTTGCAGCCTATGTCGCGCGTATCCAGCAAAGACCGTCTTATCGACAAACCCATGGCGCATTTATCGAGATGCTTGGAGACTAGTCATGGTTCCCAGATAAAGCGTCTGGATCAATAATTCGGGTTTTCCGGTCCGTTAAGCAATTTCCCTTCATACTTTGGCAGGTCATCGCTTATATTCAGCCAGGGAAGCTTGCTCTGATAATTAACGTGGAAGGTGGGTTTGAAGTGATCGGGGTTTTCCAGAGAGGCTGCGTATAGGTGCATTCCTCCCTCGTAATGATCCGCTTCAAATCCCAGAGGGGAACCGCAGGTAGCGCAGAAATGTCGGTAGACACCTTTGGAGCTTTGAACCTTCTTAGGTCTTGCGCCTGTCCATTTAAAATTTTTAGCTGGTACGCCAAGCCATGCAACGACTGGTGCAGCGCAATTGCGGCGACAATCGTCGCAATGGCAATAGCAAGCCCAAGTGATCTCGCCCTGGAATTCCCAGCTTGTCTTTTTACACAAACAATACCCTCGTGTCGTCATTTCAGTTCCCCGATTTGCATTGAATCTAAGAGTTAAATTATGCCTGTGGGTGAACGTAACAGCAATGTGACTTTCCGGCATAAGGGAGGAGGGTATATGGCCTCTCAGGGTTGGATAGTTGATATTCCGGTGTGGTTCTGAATCAACCTTTCTAATTCAAATAGGCATCTCACTTTGTTTGTATCAGATGGATTCACCATCAAATATTTCAACCTTCAATTTGAATGGATTTATCCCTTCAATGCAACCAATGTTGATTCTGTATTCACCAGGGTTTAATCGGGTTTGAACGAATGTAAAGATACCGCATTTACGGCAGAAATGGTGTTTGGCTACCTTGCTGTCAAATTCATAGCTGGCAAGGAGTCCTTCCTCTGCTTGAATATCTAAGTTTTTGGGTGGGATGGTAAAGCTTGTCATAACAGCTCCCTTTTTCCGACATATTGAACAGTCGCAAAGCATTCCATCATTTAGTTCTGGAGCAAGGAAAGAGAAACGGATTGATCCACAGTGGCAGCTGCCTTTATAGTTTTGCATTTTCATTTCTCATTGGTGTGTGCCTTGAAATACAGTTTAACTGTTACGGTTTTAAATTCGTCATTAAAAATCTACCCTGACTATTGTCAGGGTAGATTTTTATTTATTAAAGAATAGATGGATAAGAGGTACAACGGATAAAAAACAAACCCTGTATGAGAAAAACTCACTTGCATAAAAACAGTATCTCAAAAAGAACTTTATAAGATTATTGAAAACTCCTACTAGACATAATAAAACGCCATTTCAAGCTCATTAGAAGCATTATGGTTGGCAGGCAAGGTTGGTAATTTTATTGCTTGTCATTGCCACAGTTTGATATCCGATAAACATAGATAAAGACTATGAATTATTTGAGAGATTTGGGCAAATCTTCGCTTTGATACATTGATATAGAATGCCCATCCGGGTCCGCAATATCAGCAGACCAACCACCGGGTGCATGACTGACCGGAGTGACAATTGTTACGCCTTTCTCTGCCAGTCCAGCAACGATATCATCGATGCCGCCTTCTGCAATATCAAAGACTATTATGGGGGAGTTGCCTGGCTGTGATTCCTGCTTGAAGAAAATCAATTCCAGGTCATTAGGCATTTGGGCTGATAACCAAGCATTACCTTCACCATCATCATCCATTCTCTGAATGTCCAGACCAAGTGTTTCTTTATAAAAACTTTCTGTTTTTTCGATGTCGGATACGAAATAGCAGATGCTGCCAATATTGCATTTATTGAACATGAAGTTAATCCTCAATTAATTGTTTATTTCCCCTTATGTTGCCGTACCATAAGGTTTTGTGAGCTTAAAATAAAAAGATTTCCATCCGGGTCATGGCTGGCCAGAAAACCATTGTTGTTACGAACTGGTTTAATGAGCGATTGACGTATTTGCCCAAATAACAAGGGTCCAAGCAAACCTTGTGTTTCTAGGTAGTTGTGTTTGTCGTAATTAAGCCAGTGTCGTTTTATTCCTGCAATTCTCTGTCTCAGTGCACAGTCCGATATGCGTAATAACCATGAGATTTCTGCTCTTGTATGTCCGGTTATTGCTAAAAGCGCAGTAGTTCGAAGGCTGGGTGATAGAGTGCTGATAAAATGTTTGGGTAATGACCCTTTTTCGCTGGCAACCTTGTTCTGTTCAGTGCTTGTGGTTTCGCGTTGCCGTTGTCTTGCAGCAGATCTTGCCTCAAACAATGCTCGTTTTCGTATTGTTCCAATAAGCCATCGGCGATTTTTCACACAGGTCATATCGTTTCGCCCTGCTTCGATAGCAGCAAGCAAGGCGTTTTGCAAAAGATCTTCTGCTTCATCAGCCCGTTTGGTCATTCGTCGGGCATATTGAAGAAAGTCACTATAAGGTTTTCTTAGCATTAATTTCCAGTTGGTTTTAAGTCTGTAAGTGATCCAATATATCAGTGATTGTGCTTGCATGAAAATCCTAAGGCAACATGCAAATATTAGCTTTTCTTTCGATTGTGAAAATGCTTGTTATAATCGTGGGATGATTTAATCAATTCTATTAATAGCAAGAATGAAACGATGGTGTTTTTGATTTTGAATGCCTATGCCTGATAGCTTGTCGATACGTGCTTATACACCCGATATTCGCTCACACAAACACGATTTCTAGCAAGTGATTTTGCCTGTATTTTGATCACTGCAGGTGGGGGCATTGCCGCACAAAAGTTATTTCTTGGATGTGATTAGTCAATTGACAGTTGTCAACTATCTCTCTGATTCAGCAATTACATTGGCAGTGATGGACATGGTTTGTGACTCTTTTTGTACTTGGCTTTTTTCAGTAATTTGTTAGAAATAAACGTTTTTTGACAACAAAAATTCAATCAGTTTTTTAGTTAAACCATTTGCAGGCGTATTAGAAGGCCAGATAGCATAGACACTGATCGGCAAAAGTTGCCAGCTTTTTAATGTATGAATTAAATTAGCTTCTTGCTTTTCTTTATCGACGATAAACTTTGGTAGCACTCCAATCCCATTGCTGTTTCTGATGAGTTGCAAGGTTGCATAAATGCTGTTTGTGGCGATCTTGGAACGAGGGTGAATTTTTATTTCTTTGCCCGATGCGTTTTTGAAAACGTATTTTAAGCCTACAGGAGAGAACTCTATCCATTGTTCATTTTCTAAATCTCTGGGTGATTTATGTGGCGGTAAATTCTTCAATAGATTTTTCGATACGACAAGTAGCCTGTCCATGTCACAGAGCTTGCGTGCTTTTAAATTACTATCCTTAAGGTTGCCCATGCGGATAGCTAAATCGATTCCATCTTCGATGATTTTGCGTTGATTATCCGAAAAGTCCATCTTGATACTGATATTCGGGTTCAGCTTTATAAAGTCGCCGATGTGTTTGATTAAATCAGATTTTGCCATGAATGCAGGGAGGGTGACATTCAGGTGCCCCATTAATTGATAATCATTGTTAGCGGCAAGATTGATGAATTCCTCAGCCGAATGGGTCATCTCCTGTGCGTATTTGAGCAACTTTTCACCGTCTGAGGTCAGGGATAATTGGCGTGTCGAACGATAAATAAGAGCTACCCCAAGCCGTTTCTCAAGCTGGGAGACATGATGGCTAACCACAGAAGGAGACAATTGAAGTGCGGATGCTGCTTTTGCAAAAGAACCGCATTCTATTGTTTTTGCAAATATCGCGATTTGCCTCAGTTGATCAAGCATTGTTCGATTTTATGAGATTCAGAATGTGGATTGTCGCATATTATCATGCAAACCGTCACGAGTTACGCTTCTGCTTCTATATGTAGTTTTACATGAAACACATTCAATTAACCCTGATTAATACCTAGAGGATGAACATGAAGATTAACTCACTCATAACCATTATTATTGCGACTCTGCTCTCATTCAATGCCATGGCGGGTGCAAAGAGAGCCGATATCGAACCATTCTATGACTTTTTAAGTAACCCTGCCTCTGAAAACCATGCCAAAGCCTTTGTTGCTTCAGTAACGACTGATTGGCAAAGCATTGGTAATTATTCGGGAGTTAATAAGACTCAGGAAAAGTTTGTTCAACAAATTAAGGGATTTAGCAAATTAATCCCTGACTTGGACTGGGCTATTCAGGACGTGATTGTTAAAGGGGATACGGTTGTTGTACGTAGTCGAGCCACTGGAACACCCAATGGCCCTCTATTTGGTGTTGATGGCCAGGGTAAGGGGTTTGATATTCTCACTATAGATATTCATACCATCAAAAACGGCAGAGTTGTTGAAACTTATCATGTTGAAGATTGGGCTGGCGCGCTGCAGCAACTGAAAGCGCAATAATTGACAAGAACGATGGATACTTTAGGTACTCATCGTTTTTATTGCTTTTCGTTTTAACTATTGGAGAAAACCATGCTTAATAAAAAACTAATTTTGATCATTATACCAATGCTTTTGTTGTCTTATGCCGGTCTATCTGTGGGGGGTAACGATCAACAATCAACAAAGACACTTGACGTTGCGCAGGCGTTTCTAATGGCGGCTGGCTCAGGTGATATGGCGGCTTTAAAGAAGCTGATGGCTGATGATTTTGTCTGGCATAATGAAGGCGATGCAACAATCCCCTGGATTGGTGACTGGCAAGGAAAAGAAGCCGTGTTGGGCGAGTTTATGCCAAAATTTGGTGCTGGTTTGAACGTTACCAGTTGGACAACGGACTACACGTTTGTTAATGGTGATCAAGCCGTTTTTGTTGGCACCATGAGTGCGATAGCGAATAATTCGGGTGTTGATACCGGTAAATTCAGCTGGGTTGTGCGGGTGCATGTGGATGGTGAAAAAGTAAAGAGCTGGAATTGGTTCGAGGACAGTTTCGCTGTTTCTAAAGCGTATCATGCGAACAAGTAGGTCTTGTCTGTAACTTTTGGTGATGACTCAATGGTTATCATGAAACCGTTACCGCGAATTCTGCGAGTTTAACACTCGCAGAATTTAACGCCTGATATGATTCGAATTACTTTCGGTGGTTCTGAGTTACGGGGCATTCATCATTATAGATTCCGTGATCAGGGTTGGAAGTAATGGCAGCAGTGTTAACGCCTCTATGGTTTCCGGTTCTCAGAAAATCTGTATCTGTGGTAGTTTTCTGGAGGGAGGTACTTGAGATCCCAGAGGCTCTTTTTTTATACTAATGGTGCAATTCTATATGATGTTTGTGCTCCACCTGGTCCATGATAAAACGATGGTCCTTTGTTGTGTTTGCTGTAGGTAAACATAGTGAGAACAGTGTTGTGAATGGTATAGGGCTGAAAGGTATTAACGTTACGTTTTTTTCAAGGAAAACTGGTAGGAGATCGATAATACATTCATAACAACTCCCAATTCTGCTTTATCTCTGGGCGCATATAGCATGATGATATGATTTTTCCTTGGGTGAGGTTCGGCCCAGCCTGCCTTGATCAGGCCTGATCTGACCTTCTCTGGAACAATGAGATGAAAGCTGCCATCATCAACGGGATGGATGTGGGCAAATTCTGTGGCGCGCATAAAATGTCCTGGTTCAATAGAGCTGTGCTTCTGGTCAATAAAAAAACCAACAGCCCCAGCAACAGATACCAGGCTTTGCTGTATGAATACATGGTCCCATGAACGGACTTCAGCAATAACCTGTTGCAAATAAGCATTGTCTTTATTCTGACTAATTTGGCGATGCGCCTGTTTGGTGCCTTGTGGGGCTGGGCTGGTCAAGGGAGAAAATCCTTGTCTTTGGGGCCATTTCTCAGGCAAGTCTAGTTGGGCATTGACATTGCTTGTGTGCATGCTGGCTAAAATAAACAGGCTGCAAATGCTGGCTTGAAACAAACCAGATAGTGGGTTTAATGACATGGTTGCCTCTTGTTCAACTGTGTTTGAAATTCAGGGTTTATCAATATCCAACGGTGAAAGCACGCTTTACATGATTGGGTTTTTCTATTTCATCAATTAGGGCAACGGCAAAATCTTCAATGGAAATAGTGGATTGACCGGAGTCGTCAGATACCAGTGTGTCCTGACCCAGGCGAAATACACCTGTGCGTTCTCCAGGCAGGAGCATTGCCGGTGGAGATAAGTAGGTCCAATTGGCATTATTATTCGCAAGGCATAGTTCATATTGGCTTTGGCATGCTTGAGCAATGGGTTTGAGTTCCGTTGGCAGGAAATTGTCTGCGGTTAACACTGTGTCATTGCTATCTGCTGATAATCTCAGGCGTGCGGCACCGCCAACGACTATTATACGAGCGCCCATTTGTGCAGCGGCCTGTAAGGCTGATTGAGTCATTGTTATGAGATCCTGTTCGTGTCCAACAGCAGGGCGAACAGCGCTGACCAATACATCACAGCTTTTTGCTGCATTGATAATGTCTTCTTCGCTATTCGCATCAGCTGTGGTCTTCAGAGCAGCGCTTGGCAGTTTGTTTAAGGATTCTATCGAACGGCCGATTGCTGTGACTTGATGTTGCCTGGAAAGAGCTTCTTGTACGGTGCGACTGCCAACATCACCGGATCCACCTAAAATTGCTATATTCATGTTTTACTCTCTATGTTTAATGAAGATTGTTTGGTTATCCTTGCTTTGATGGGAGCAGAAGAGGTGTGCTGACTAAACCAGATGCTGGCCAGTACGATCAATGCTCCAGTGATTTGCAAGGCGGTTAAATGTTCGTCTAATAAAGTCCAGCCAATTATTACCGCTGCCGTTGGGCTTAAAAAACCCAGCATAGAGACAACGGATAACTCGATTTTTGTTATTCCACGAAACCAGACTAGATATGTGAATACTGCGCCGAATAGGCTCAGCCAGACTAGCCCTGTCAGGTTTGTCAGGCTAAGCGGCGGCAAGGCTGGTTCTAACCAGAAGGCCAAGGGTACTAACAGCAAACCTCCAGCGGTTAATTGCCAGGCTGTATAGGTCAATAATGATGTGGGTGGTTGCCATTTTCGGGTTAACACAGAACCGGTTGCCATAGATGCAGCTCCGCCCAGACCGGCGGCTATGCCCAATGGGTCCAATGCAGATGAAGGGCTCAACACCAAAAGGGCAACACCGAAAATACCCGCTAATGCCGCCAAAATTGATTGGGTCTGAATTGGAATGGTTAACATCAAGCGAGCAAGAAAAATCACTATAAGAGGTTGTATTGCTCCAACTGTTGCCGCGACACCACCTGGTAGTTTATAAGCAGCAACAAATAGCAGAGTCCAGAAAATGGTGAAATTCAATGCACCAAGAACCAACATCCTCAACCACCAGATGCCTCGGGGCAGTTCACGCACCAGAATCAACAGAAGTAAACCAGCAGGAAGGGCTCTGAGCATAGCCATAGTGACCGGGTAGCCCTGAGGCAAAAATTCAGTGGTGACAAAATACGTACTTCCCCAGATGATGGGGGCTAATGCTGTCAATGCTATATCGCTGTGTCTGGTCATGTGCGTTTTTAAAATCATTTATCTTGACGTCAAGATAACATTGATAAAATCTTGACGTCAAGATAAATTTCAATAATAATTCAGCTATGGATCATGTTGATACAGTTATTGAGCAGTGGAATAAAGAGCGCGGCGATCTGAATGTGGCCGCGATGGCGACCATTGGCAGAGTGATGCGCCTTAGCATTATTTTTGGTCGTGAGATGGAAAAAACCTTCAACCGTTTCAACCTGCATATGGCCAGCTTCGATGTACTGGCTACCTTGCGTCGCTCTGGGACCCCCTATGCCTTATCGCCTGGAGACCTTATTGCCTCGACAATGGTTACCTCTGGAACAATGACAAACCGTATTGATCAATTGGAAAAAGCAGAGTTGATCACGCGAACCAAAAGTGAAACGGATAAACGCAGTGTGTTGATTGCACTTACTGATGCTGGTTTTGAACTTATTGATAAAGTCATTGAAGAGCATGTAAAGACTCAGCAACAATTAACCGCCAATTTATCAGATCAAGAACGCGGTGGTTTGGATGCGATTTTGCGGAAGATGACTCATCATTTTGAGAATCCTTGAGACTTCAATATGTCAAGTAATAACACCATCGCGTGTGATTTATACGACTTCATTGAGATCGCTTGTCTGCGTGCTTATACATTGAAAATGATCTTGCACGATGGCTCCGAGTTGGTTGGTCTGGCCAAGACAACAATAATAGAACTCGATCCCGTTTCAAACATTAAACGGGAAACATTATCTTACGAGCATGAAGGTGAACGCAGGAGTGTTGTTTTAAGTGATTTGCAGAGCATCGAGCCACTGGACTCGGGCGCCCAGTTTGGTAAGGTTAATTATCCTCAGTTGGATAGCCCTGATATCTTAACAGTGTCAGATAAATAATAAGGCTAATATAGCCAACAAAGCTGGCAAGCCTTGAATTGCCAAGATACTGCGTTTTGCTGTTAAACCGCCAAAAATACCAGCAACCAGCACGCAGCACAGAAAAAATAACTGAATTTGCCAACCTGTTGTTGCGTCAGGGTGTACCAAACCCCAGATCAGCCCTGCCGCCAGAAATCCGTTATACAAACCTTGGTTAGCTGCTAGTGCTTTGGTGTTTTCTGCCTGCTCTGCGGTCAAACCAAATGTTTTCATTCCAAGCGGTTTGGTCCATAAGAACATTTCCAGATAGAGGAAATAACAGTGTTCCAGAATGACAAGGACAACAAGCAAAGTGGCGATGATAGTCATGGTTTATACCGGTTTGTGGTCTTACAGTTTCAGGTGGCCAAGGCCGATGGCTTGGCGCACTTCTTTTAAGGTTTGTTGAGCAATTTCGCGAGTTTCTTCGCCGCCTTTGATCAGTATATCAAGAACCTGTTGTTTATCCTGTTCAAGTTCTGCCCGCCTGGTGCGAACGGGTTCAAAGGTGTCACTGAGAATTTCAATTAGACGTTTTTTAAGCACCATATCGCCCAAACCGCCGCGTTGGTAATGGGCTTTGAGTTCTGCCAACTCTTCTTTGTTGGAGTCAAAGATATCCAGATAGGTGAAAACAACATTGCCTTCAATTTGTCCGGGGTCTTCTACACGGAGGTGGTTCGGGTCAGTATACATTTTGTTGACAGCCTTTTTTATCTCGTCAGGCGATGCTGAAATGTTGATGCTGTTGCCCAGAGATTTGCTCATCTTGGCTTTGCCGTCGATGCCTACCAGACGTGATTTGCTGGACAGTAGCGCTTCGACTTCTGGAAACACCTCGCAATCATAGAGTTTGTTGAATTTACGAATGATCTCGTTGGTTTGTTCAATCATTGGCAGTTGGTCGTCGCCAACAGGAATTTTGGACGCTTTTAAAAACGTGATGTCTGCAGCCTGGCTGACCGGATACATAAAAAAGCCGGCAGGAATACTGGTTTCATAGCCTTTTTGTTTAATCTCTTCTTTGACCGTAGGGTTGCGTTGCAGACGACTGACAGTCACCAGATTCAAAAAATAAACCGTGAGTTCATACAATTCTGGAATATGCGACTGAATGAAAATGGTCGTTTTCTCCGGGTCTATGCCTACCGATAAATAATCCATGGCCACTTCAAGCACATTCTCCTGAATTTTCGCAACATTATCATAATTGTCGGTCAAGGCTTGTACATCAGCAATCATGATGTACTGTTTGTATTGCTCCTGCAAGCTGACTCGATTTTGCAATGAACCGATATAGTGGCCAAGGTGAAGTTTGCCAGTTGGTCGGTCGCCAGTCAGAATTATAGGGGCGGTGTTTGTTGCTTTCATAGTGTTCGACGCTTGGTTAAGAAAATTCCATTAGTAGTCGCGAACTATAAAATATTTTATTGGCTGTGTCTGTAGGTTGAGTGGTATTAGAGCTTGAGAATACACCCGAAAAAAGCAAACCACTTGTAATAAATGGAGTTTCAGTTGGCGTTTAAGGATGATTCTTAAAGGAATGAGTTTAAGTGATGCAGCACAAAGAATATCTCGGAATGACGATATCTCTAAACAGTGCAAATCAGCTACAACTCAAAATGTATTATTTATAGAGACCTCAGCATAACTCAGCAGCATGGATCTGAAGGGTGTTTTTCCTGCAAAGCCTGACGAATAATTTGAAATGCTGAATGGGCAAATAACCCCGCCATGATAAAAGCAACCACTAAATCCGGCCAGTGATTGCCCGTCAACCAGATACACCCGGCGGCTAACAAGACCAAACAATTGCCGATGGCATCATTGCGGCTGCATAGCCAGACAGAGCGAACGTTGGAGTCTCCTTGCTGGTATTTTGCCAATAATAAGACGCTGGTCAAGTTAGCAATTAAAGCCATGACAGCGATGCCGCTCATGATGGATGCAATTGGAGCTGGCTCAATAAACATGTGATACAGGGTGCTTAATAGTACCCAGCAGGCAAGTATGAGCAGGGAAATCCCTTTGATGATGGAAGCATTGCTTCTTACATTGGCTGATTTGCCAATGGCCCATAGACTCAAGGTATAGGTCAGGCTGTCGCCCAGAAAATCCAGTGAATCGGCTTGCAGAGCCTGTGAATCAGCATAGATACTGGCAATGACTTCCACCAGAAACATACCGGCATTGATGCCAATGATGATCAGCAATACACGCCGATAAGCTTGGCTGATGCCGTCAAATTGGCGTGGTGTATGACAACTGGCAGACATAGGGCCTCAATTGAGCTTGGTTGAGTGAATCATGACTATCATTATAGTAAACAGTCTCTATAATCGACACCTTTATTGGGTTTATCGATTCAGGAGTGTGTTAATGAGTTTGTATAAAATTTGTTTCTATGTGCCGATAGCCGATGTTGATAGAGTCAAGCAGGCTATGTTTGATGCGGGGGCAGGTCGTACAGGGCCAAATGATAGCTATGACCATTGTGCCTGGCAAACTCGCGGACAAGGGCAGTTTCGACCTTTGCCGGGCAGTCAGCCTGCGATTGGTCAGCAGGATCAGGAAGAATTTGTCGATGAATACAAGGTTGAAATGATTTGTGCTGAAGAGTGTTTGCCGAAGAGCATTGGGGCATTAAAAAAAACGCACCCCTATGAACAAGCAGCTTATCAGGTCTGGCCTCTGCATGATATTTGATGTTTAATGTTTAATAAGAACTCAGGCAACTTTATAACGCTGACGATATTGTTCCATAGTGGTGCCAAGTTCTTTTTTGAACAGTTTGCGGAATGAGCTGGCATCATTGTAACCAACTTTCCAGATAATGTTTTGTGTGGGCAAATCACTGCATTCGAGCTTTTTGCAAGCTTCCATCAAACGGATCTGTTGCAGCTGTGTTAAAGGGGTTAAACCAACGGCCCGTTTAAAGCGTCTCAAGTATTGCCGTTGACTCAGTTGGCACTCATCTGCCAGATCTTGCATATTGTGGTTGTCTGCATAGCGATCAAGCATGGTTAACTGGGATTGCCGGACGCGTTCATCGTTGTGTTCCAACCATGGATATAAACTGCGGTAACTGGGTTGGGTCAAACGATTGATATCCAGCAACATATATTTTGCCGTTTCGATGGCCAACTGCTCGCCGCCAAAGCGTCTGGCTAAATGCAGGGCGAGATAGCCATAGGCTGATGCACCAGCAGCGGTGATGATCGTGTCTGAATCCATGACAGTGACATCCGCACGGCGCTCTATTTTCGGATACAACTGTTGGAACAGCTGCTCGGTGCGCCAGTAAACCTGAACGGGTTTGTCGTCCAACAGGCCTGCTTCAGCAATAACAAAATTTCCGATGCAATTGCCGCAGATGATGCTGCCATTGCTGCTGTCCTGTTTAAGGCGTTCAACTAATGGCTGCAAATGTTGCAGGGTCTTTTTGAGCTCTTTGACGCCTATCATGGCTTCAAAGAAACCTGGGATAATCCATATATCGGGTCTGGGCATAGCGTCCAGAGAATAGTCGGGTGTGATGCTGTGGTTGCTGAAACTCTGAACACTGGCAGTGTCACCGATGGCTACTGTCTGACAATGGAAAATACTTTGCCCACCAGCACTTTTGTTCAAGAGATTAACCGCTTTGAAAATATCCATAAAGCCATAGATTGCCGATGCAAAACTGTTTGGTGGAACGTATATTGCAATATGCTTCATGTCTTTTTTGGCCTCTCTGTGGTCGTAATTGCCACTATTGGGCTAAGTTTAGCAATGGCATACTGCTTTTACAACTTAAACGCTCTGTGAGAGGGGCTGACCATGAACGAAATATCAACGTTGTTGCCAACAAAGCCTTCCTCTGTTTTGTCTTGGCACTATCGTCTGTTAGCTACCTTGATACGTGGTGCTTATATCGTATTACCGTCCCAGGCTCCCAAATGGGTAGCGACATTGTGGTTTACACCATTCACTGCGAAAACAGCCCCGCATATCAAACAATGGCAGAAAACAGCGGATCAATGCTATCAACTGGATCATGGCCCGGTATTTGTCTGGGGCAACGAGGGGCCATTAATTGTGGCAATGCATGGTTGGCGCGGCAGTGGGTGGCAGTTTCGACGTTTTATCGAACCTTTGTTGAAACAAGGCTATCGATTGGCCTTGTTCGATGCACCGGCCCATGGGAGCAGTCAACAAAAACGAACGCACCTGTATCAATTTGTCGATGTTCTGGAACAAATCAACCGAGAGATAGGGCCAATAGAGTCAATGATAGGTCATTCTCTGGGATGTGCGGCCATCAGTCTGGCAGCGCAGACGATACAGCCCAAAAAAGTGGCGTTTATCTCGGGCAACTTTGATATTGAATCCATGTTTCGGCAGTTTTGCAATCATCTAGGCTTGCCGCGAGGTTTGCAGGATAGGGTTCGACTGGCCATTATTGACTATTGCAACCAAAATATTTTTGCTGGTTCTTACGAAACATTCAGCCGAACAGTGATGGCAGAGAAGTTGCGCGGAATCCCGGCGCAGTTTTGCTATGATGTAAACGACCCAGAGCTTGATATGTCTGGTTTAACGTATTTGCAGGAGGCTTTAGGTGCTGAAAAACACACCATAGATAATGTGGGGCACTTTGCTATTTTAAAGTCAGCAAAGGTTGTTGACGATGTCTGTTCATTTATAACATCGCCTGATAACTGAAACTGTCCAGTTTCTTCTACCAACTAAAGATTATTTTTTTGAGTTTATTTTTTCTGTTTAGCCTGGTTTAAAACAATACTCGAAAACTTTTTGGCAAAGGGCATGGCTTGGGTATTTCGCGAGCTTCTTCAAGCTTCAAACCAAAACGTTTGTTTTGCGCTTTTTCAGTGAAGATAACGGAGTCATCGCAGGCAACTGGAGTAGAGGATTCTGTTTTATTATTATTATTTTTCATCGGACTCACCTTTTATACAGTGGTTTTTCTTCTTATTCACTAAAGTATAGCCAGTATTATGAATTCGCAAAGGAAAATTGTTGATCTTTTGCAGTTGTTTGCAAAATGCTGTTTGCTAAGGCCAGTGAAGCAGCTTCGAATCAGCGTTGTCGGTGAAAATGAGCTTGTTTTAGCTGTTGCAGGTGATCTACCGTTTGTTCGTAATTGTTGTTGTATGGCGGCTTAACCAGAGTCTGAGGACGGCAATCCGGTGAATTTAGAAAGGTTTGTTTTATCGATATCTTTTCAGGTTGTTCTTCAGGATTTGGCTCTGATTTGTTGGCTGGCATTGTTTGTTTGAAAGGCTCAACTAGAGTGGCTATTCCTGGGAGGGGTATGATGCTGCAGCTTCCTTGGTTCAACAAAGGGTATACGCAAATTGTATATCCATAAATCATCGTCGAAATGCTTTTGTTTAAACGCTTAGTTTGGGCTATGATCCGGCAATAAAGGCTTCATCGAAGCCTTGACAAGTGCACAACACTGAAAGAGGTCACGATGAAAGTTATCAAAGCCAAAGAGTTTGTCGGCGAAAATGCCTGGGATGCGATTGATATCGCCTCGATGAATGGAATATCAACACGTCTGCATTGGACTGATCAACCCTATCGCTGGCACATCAATGACGGCGAAGAGGTGTTCGTTGTCCTCGATGGGCAAGTGGATATGCACTACCGGGATAATGGCCAGGAACACAGCGTGCGCCTGGCTGTTGGTGATATCTTTTATGCGGACGTTGGCACTGAACACGTGGCTCATCCCGATGGGGTGGCCAGGGTGTTAGTGGTGGAAACGCAAGGCAGTGTCTAAAGGTTTTATGTCAAATCCGGCGGTTGCAGAACTATATTCGCTCCAGCAATGAACGGATTTCAGCAATATTGGACTGAACTTCTGCTTCCAGTTGTTCCAGCCGACGATTAATGGCCTCTTTGTGGTCAATTTTACCTTTTTTCTCGCTTAAAATGGTGTCTAATTCAGCAATTGCGCTGCGAATTGTGGGTGATATCTGGCGCAGTTCACGAATGCTTTTATCAATATCGTTCTCTGTGAATGGTTTAGTGCTTTTGGGGAATTTAAAGACTTTGCGGCGTGGTAATAAAGAACCTTCCTTGCGTTTATAATAAATTTTCAGAACATCAGATTCTTTTTCGGTGAACAGGGAGTAATCGCGAATCTCATTGAAGCGAGTGATGCCCATATTAGATAGAGTTGGATAGTCAGTCATCTGTTTGGCCCGTTTTTATCGATATGTGTTGAAATTATCAGTGTTATGCAAATCACCAGGCAAGGCTAATCGTATTCGTTTTTTGCATTCTATAAGCTGATTCAATGAATTTTGTCATGTTTTTATAATTATTTTCGCGTTTACATAAAACTTTTTATTCTTTGATGCGTTAGATGTTTAAGTGTGGTTGTTCAAATACGCTAATCATTTGAATATCAGTAAAAGATTTTGAGGTAAACAGTGGGGAAATACGCGGTCGAAAATTATGTTGAGTCAATGCCGTGCATTGACCAAACGCCTTATGTAGCTGATTTTAACTCTGGGATGCTATTTTCTGATGTTGTCTGGAGTCAGAAACTAGGACATGAATTCAGTTTGCCTGAGCGGCCAGCAAATGTGATAACAGTGAATAAGGCGGCTAATTGTCATAAGACATTCTACCGGGTGGAAGGAACTAACTGGAAGCCTATTGACTTTGTTCCGAATAGAGTTCGAATAGCGTCAGCAGGTCAAAATGCTATTGATTTGAGGTGGCTGGCTGATAAACATGTTGGTGCTGAGAATAACTTTTGGGCAAACAATTTAGTGGTGCATTTTTCACCTGAAAAATTCGCCAAAGTGGCTATGGAACTTTTTGATGTCGATGGTCTCAATATTGAAATGCCATTATTAATGGGAGTGGATGATCCTATGGTTGCCCAATTAGTTACAGGTTTGAGTGAACAAGCAAAAATGGATGGTGTAGTTTGTCCGATGTATCAAGAGTCGGTATTACAAATGCTGTGTGTACATTTGCTCAGTCGATATTGCACTGTAAACCGTTCGGCCCCGACCTATAAAGGGGGATTGAGTGTTCGTCAGTTGAGCCAAGTACTGGAATATATTGATGCGCATTTTAACCAAGCCGTCAGCCTTGAGTCATTGGCACAGTTAAGCAATATGAGCGTATATCACTTTGCCCGTTTATTTAAAGAAACCATGGGAGTTTCTCCACGACAATATATTTTGGCTTTGCGCGTTAAGCACGCCAAGCGATTGTTGCGGGAAACTGATACCTTAATTGAGAAAATAGCTTTATCCGTTGGTTATGCGAGCCCATTTCATTTCAGTCGAATGTTCAAACAACATACGGGGATGTCGCCGAAAATGTATCGGGAGCAAGTTCAATAATGATCTGGTTGGTTCACACTAATTTAACCGTGGTGTTGAAATTAGTGTGAACTCGCACACAGAACAACAGGACTGTTGTTTTAAGCTCAAGGAAGAGCTACCTTTCGGGGTCAGTCCTGATAACTATCA
Organism: Arenicella sp.; assembly: GCA_050633785.1. GTDB lineage: Bacteria > Pseudomonadota > Gammaproteobacteria > Arenicellales > Arenicellaceae > CALKZN01. The sequence continues at coordinate 52,687 of JBOEHE010000070.1, read as the reverse complement.
AGGCTGGGGCAGGAACAAATCAAGTTCTTATCGCCATAAACATTATCAATTCGGGCAACAGGTGGCCAATACTTAATGCCTGTTTCCATTGTGTCATCTGGATGGCTGGCTGTTTTGCGACTATAGGGTAGATCCAGGTCATCATTGAGCAATAAATCCATGGTATGGGGAGCATTGCTCAGAGGATTGTTGTTTGCTGGCAGTTTGCCTGATTTGATCTGTGAATATTCCTCATGAATGATCAGCATCGCGCGGCAGAACCGTTCAATCTCTGCCAGGTTCTCGCTTTCCGTGGGTTCAATCATAAACGTTCCTGGAACAGGAAAGCTCATTGTTGGTGCGTGGAAGCCAAAGTCGATTAAGCGCTTGGCAATGTCATCCACACTCACTCCATGTTCTTTCATGGGACGAGTATCGATGATGCATTCATGGGCTACCAGATCGGCGTTGCCGGTATATAGAATTGGGTACTGCTGCTTGAGACGTTCAGCAATGTAGTTTGCATTTAATATTGCGACCTGGGTTGCTTTACGCAATCCGTCTGGGCCCATCATGCGAATATACATCCAGGATATTGGTAATATGGCGGCACTGCCAAAAGGTGCTGCGCTGATCAATGAGCCCTGGCGTTCTGTGTTGATGCCATCTTTGGGTAAGAACGGTTGCAAGTGTTTACCAACGCCGATAGGTCCAACACCGGGGCCACCGCCACCATGCGGAATACAGAAAGTTTTGTGCAGATTTAAATGCGAAACATCCCCTCCAAATTTGCCAGGCTGAGCCACGCCTACCAGAGCATTCATGTTGGCGCCATCGATATAAACCTGGCCGCCAGCATCATGGATAAGTTGACAGACTTGAGTGACCTCTTCTTCAAAAACACCATGTGTTGATGGATAGGTAATCATAATTGCGGCAATGCGGTCGGGATATTCTGTGATCTTGGCCTGCAAGTCTTCCAGATCAACATTGCCCTTGCTGTCGCATTTTGTCACCACGACGCGCATATTAGCCATTTGTGCACTGGCAGGGTTGGTGCCATGGGCTGAACTGGGAATCAGGCAGATGTCCCGGTTCGTATCACCGCGTGACTCGTGATAGGCTTTGATGGCTAACAAGCCAGCATATTCACCCTGTGATCCGGCATTGGGTTGCAATGAAATGGCATCATAGCCAGTGGCAGCACAGAGCATCTCTTCCAATTGCTTGATCATGGTTTGATAGCCTTCAGTTTGCGAGGCTGGAGCAAATGGGTGAATTTGAGCAAACTCAGGCCAGGTGACCGGGGCCATTTCACTGGCGGCATTCAGTTTCATTGTGCATGAGCCCAGAGGGATCATGGAGCGATCCAGTGCGATATCTTTATCCGCAAGGCGACGTAGATAACGCATCATTTCTGTTTCTGAATGATAGTCATTGAAGACACTTTGAGACAGATACGTGTCAGTACGTAAATGGTCATTGCTCAGCGTTAAGCTATCGTTTGCAGCTATGTCAGCTTCAATACTGAACCATGAAAGGATTGTCTCGACGTCGTTTTCCGTGCTTGTTTCATCGAAAGACACGCTAATGCTGTTGGCGTGAATATTCAGGTTGTAGCCTGCAGCGATGGCTTTTTGGCTAAGAGCCTCAGGGTCATCAACCGAGATGTGTACAGTGTCAAAGAACTGTTGGTTGAGCAGCTTTATATCCGCTTTTTGTAAGTGTTCGGCCAGAATTGAGGCCAGGCTATGAACTCGTCTGGCGATAGCTTGCAAGCCTTTAGGGCCATGATAGCAGGCGTACAATGTTGCCATGATGGCGAGCAGTGCTTGAGCTGTGCAGATATTGGAGGTCGCCTTTTCACGGCGAATGTGTTGTTCTCGGGTTTGCAGTGCCAGTCTGTAACCGGATTTGCCTAGAGCATCAATAGACTGGCCTACCAGACGCCCGGGCATGGAGCGTTTATGCTTTTCGGTAGTGGCAAAAAAACCAGCATGCGGGCCACCAAAACCCAGTGGTACACCAAAGCGTTGTGAATTGCCAACAACAATGTCAGCTCCCAGCTCAGCTGGAGATTTCAGCAGAGTCAGCGCCAATAGATCCGTTGCCATCACCACAATAGCACCATTGTCGTGGGCTTCGTTGCACAGTGTTTCCAATGAGTAGACATCGCCATAGGTGGTTGGATATTGAGTGATAATGCCAAATACGTCCTGCCAGTCTGCGACTGGTTGAGTTTCGTCAAATTCCTGCAATTCAAGGCCCAATGGTGCGGCACGTGTCTGCAAAAGTTCCTTGGTCTGTGGGTGACAAAATTTAGAGACCAGGAAAGTGTTTCTCTTACCTCGTAGAGCGCGATGACACAAAGTCATTGCCTCGGCAGCAGCGGTGCTTTCATCCAAAAGCGAGGCATTGGCGATGTCCATGCCTGTCAATTCAGTGATCATGGTCTGGAAATAAAATAACACTTCCAGACGGCCTTGAGAGATTTCAGGTTGATAGGGTGTATAGGCCGTGTACCAGGCTGGATTTTCCAGCACATTGCGTTGGATGACTTTAGGGGTATAGGTATTGTAATAGCCTTGCCCAATCAATGTTGTCAGCACCTGATTCTGTTGAGCGATAGCATACAATTCGGCTAAGGCTTCTTCTTCGCTGGCGGGTGCCTTAACAGCCAATGGGTTATTGTCGGCAATGGTGTCTGGAACAACCGTTTTAGTCAGGCTGTCCAGGCTGTCATATCCCAGTGTTTGCAGCATAGTATCAATGTCAGCTTGATTGGGTCCAATGTGTCTGTTTAGAAAGTCAGTCATAAGTCTTCTGGTACGAATATATCGTCTTTGTAGTTGGGCAAGGTTATAAACAAGGATGTGGGCAAGAAGTGCTTGAATCAGTTATAAAGTTGATTCGCCGTTTTGCACAAACGGATATTTCACGACGCGGGCAGAAACTTGCTTTTGTCGAATGAGAATTTTTACTGTGGTGCCGAGTTCGGTAGCAGCGGTGTTGTCTACTCTGGCTATGGCGATTGATTGGCCTAATGTCGGAGAAAAGGTGCCACTGGTTATCATGCCAATTTCCTGATCATTGAGCACGACGGTCTGATGACCGCGTAATACACCTTTTTCTTCCAGTACCAGACCGATCATCTTGTGGCGAGTCTGTTGCAGTGCGGCTTTGCCAATGAAATCTCTGTCATCTGACAGTGATACCGTCCAGGCTAAACCAGATTCCAGTGGTGTATGTTCTTCGTCCAGATCTGAGCCGTATAGCGCCATGCCTGCCTCCAGGCGCAGCGTGTCTCGCGCTCCTAGACCGCATGGTTGGATGCCTGCCTGATGCAGAGTTTTCCATAGATCCGTTGCCTGTTCTGCGGGTAATATGATCTCTACACCATCTTCACCGGTGTATCCAGTTCGGCCAATAAAAGCATCGCCAGAGAAACTACCTTGAAAGCGTTTCAAAGAGGCAATGACGGTTGCTATTTCAGGGTCCAGGCATTGTTGCAGTTTTTCAAGGGCTTTGGGTCCCTGGACTGCAATCAGGGCCAGTTGTGGTTGCTCTGTGACTGAAACCGAAAAGACTTGGGCTTGCTTGTGTAGCCAGGCCATATCTTTTTCATTGGTGGCCGCGTTGGTGACAAGTCGACAGTGTGTGTCGTTTAAATAATAGACAATCAGATCGTCGATTACGCCGCCTTGTTCATTGAGCATGCAGCTATACAGGGCTTTTCCTGGGGCAGTTGTTGCTTTGCCAATATCATTGGCTAGTAAGTTGGATAAATACGCCAGGGTGTCGTCGCCAGTGATATCAGAAACGGTCATATGTGACACATCAAACATGCCGGCGTCTTTGCGTACGGCGTGATGTTCCTCTACCTGTGAACCGTAATTAACCGGCAAAGCCCAGCCACCAAAGTCGACGACTTTGGCACCTAATGCAATATGCTGCTCATACAGGGGAGTGTGTTGTGGTGTAACGGATTTGTCTGTGGACTTGTTTGTGGGCATAAGTAGTAACCTTTGTGCGTGTCTGTACGCGTAAGTATCAGTTAGGATGACGGGCCAAATGGCTGGCGTCATCATATTAATACCCCTCTGTCCGGTTACCTGAAAGTTTACCTCTTCGGTGGAGTGCATCGCTTTGCAGCGAGAGGCACTCACTCTCCAGAGTAGATGTTAATAGTTTGTCGGTCCTTTTGCCTGAGCGATTATGGGCTATTGCGCCTTCGGCGGTTTCTTTTAATTGGAAAGAAACTCTCTCCCGCAAACTTCATCTTGGTTCGAATTATAATGTAATTAAAAAATTAAACAAATTGACTTGCTGTAATGCTGTTTTAAGAGAATTACTCTTCAACAGAAGACATATAAGTCTCGCGGTCCATCCACTGAGATGTATCAGCAGGTGGGTTTAAACGTATTTTGAAAAACCAGGCTGCTCCTTCGGCATCGTCATTGACCAGCTCTGGAGAGTCTTCCAATTCATCATTGATTGCAATGATTTCTCCTTCCAGAGGTGCGTAAACATCACTGGCTGCTTTGACGGATTCAATAGTGGCGATGGAGTCACCTTTGGAACAGTTTGTTCCTACTTCCGGTAATTCAACGTAGACGACTTCCCCGAGTGATTGTTGAGCATAGTCGGTGACGCCTATAGTGGCTATATCATCTTCGATAAGCAACCATTCGTGGTCGCTGGTGTAGTGTGTGGGCGATGTGGGCATGGATTTAATAGTCTCCTAAAACGAGTAATAAAATGAGAATGGTTGATTGTCAGCATTCGATAACGCTGACAGGAACTTCGATGACGTTAGTCGCCAGACCACCGCGAGCGGTTTCTTTGTATTTGTCCATCATGTCTTTGCCGGTTTCACGCATGGTCTTAATAACTTTGTCCAGTGACACAAAGTGGGAGCCATCGTTACGTAAAGCCATGCGAGCAGCATGAATGGCATTGACTGAGGCAACGGCGTTGCGTTCAATGCAAGGTATTTGCACTAAACCACCTATGGGGTCACAGGTCAGGCCAAGGTGGTGTTCCATGGCAATTTCTGCAGCATTTTCAATTTGCTGTGGGGTACCACCCAACACCGCAGTGAGTCCGCCGGCAGCCATGGAACACGCTGAACCAACTTCGCCCTGACAACCCACTTCTGCACCGCTGATAGAGGCGTTTTCTTTGAATAGAATGCCAACAGCAGCTGAAGTGAGCAGGAAATGTCTGATGCCTTGTGAATCGGCATTGGCGACAAAATTGGCGTAATAATGCATTACAGCAGGAATAATGCCTGCCGCACCGTTGGTTGGTGCAGTGACGATCCTGCCTCCGGCCGCATTTTCTTCATTGACCGCCAGTGCATATAGTGTGACCCAGTCAAGTACTTCCAATGGATCAATATTGTGCTTTTGGCCAGATACTGTGTTTTTCTCATGAGCCAGCTGACGATGCAATTCTCTGGCGCGTCTTTTAACCTTCAAGCCGCCAGGCAGTTCACCTTCGTGTGCGCAGCCATTATCAACACATTCACGCATGACTTGCCACAATTGGTCCAGTTTCTCATCAATGACTGAGCGTTTATTCCAGCTTTCTTCATTGGCATACATGATGTTGGCAATGCTGATGTTGGAACGCTCACAGTGCTGTAGAAGTTCTGCTGCGCTGGTAAAGGGATAGGCTAATTTACGTTTGTCTTCAACAATGGGTTTTCCTTGTTTTGCCTGTTCTTCATCAACAACAAATCCGCCACCAACGGAGTAGAATAATCGTTCTGATAGCAGTTGCTGGTCGCTATCGAAAGCCTGAAAACGCATGCCATTGGAATGATAAGGCAAGGTTTCGCGACGATGCAGTATTAAATCACTGGCTTCATCAAAGTTGACAGTGTGCTCTGCAAGCAAGGTGATTTTACCCTTGCTTTTTATATCTGCTACTCTCTGTGCGATAGTGGCGACATCGACGCTGTCAGGTGATTCACCCATCAAACCCAACAGAACCGCTTTAGGCGTGCCGTGCCCCTTGCCTGTAGAGCCCAGAGAGCCATACATGTCGGCGCTGACACGGTCCACAGATGCTAACAGGTTCTCTTGCTGCAACGACAGCATAAACTGTCTTGCAGCAACCATTGGACCTACAGTGTGAGAACTGGAGGGGCCAATGCCTATTTTAAATAAATCAAATGTACTGATGCTCATGCTGAGTAGTTTTTATTCCAATGATAGGTGCTATTGAGTGATTTTGGTGCATAAACCGGAAATTTCTTGCATAGCTCGATCACTTTTTCTTTGGTTTGTGCAATAACGTCAGCGTTATCTGGCTGGTTGAGCACATCACACATCCACAGTGCCAACTGTTCTGCTTGTGCTTCTTGCATGCCTCGAGTTGTAATAGCGGGTGTACCAACGCGGATGCCGCTGGTCACAAAGGGCGATTGAGGGTCGTTCGGCACCGTATTCTTGTTGACTGTAATATTGGCTTGTCCCAGTGCAGCATCAGCGGTTTTTCCGGTCATACCTTGCTTTATCAGACTGACGAGCATCAGGTGGTTGTCGGTACCGTTGGCAACGATGTCGTAACCTTGCTTGATAAAGGTGTTTGCCATTGTTTGAGCATTGTTGATGACTTGTTGCTGATAGTCCTTGAATGCAGGTTGTAGTGCTTCTTTGAAAGCGATGGCTTTGGCTGCTATCACATGCATTAATGGACCGCCTTGAATGCCTGGGAAAATCAGTGAATTGAACTTTTTGGTTAAGTCATTTTCTTTGGCTGCCAGGATCAGTCCTCCACGTGGACCACGCAATGTCTTGTGGGTTGTAGTGGTAACCGCATCAGCAAAAGGTACCGGGTTGGGGTATAGGCCAGCTGCGACCAAACCTGCAACGTGTGCCATATCGACCAGAAGGTAAGCGCCAACACTGTCTGCAATTTCTCTGAACTTGCTCCAATCCATAGTGCGAGAATAGGCTGAAAAGCCGGCGACGATCATTTTGGGCTTATGCTCTGTCGCCAGCTGTTGGATTTGTTCGTAATCTAACTCACCAGTGCTGGTATCAACGCCATATTGGACGGCATTATAAATTTTTCCTGAAAAGCTGGGGGCTGCGCCATGTGTCAGGTGACCACCATGATCCAATGATAGTCCAAGGACAGTATCACCTGGGTTGATCAAGGCCATATAAACGGCAGCATTAGCTTGAGAGCCTGAATGAGGTTGCACGTTGGCATATTCCGCCCCAAACAGTTGCTTGGCTCGTTCTATCGCAAGTGATTCAGCAACGTCAACATGTTCGCATCCTCCGTAATAGCGTTTGCTGGGATAACCTTCTGCATACTTGTTGGTTAATACGCTGCCTTGCACCGCCATAACGGCTGGGCTGGTATAATTTTCTGAAGCAATAAGCTCGATATGGTGTTCTTGCCGGACTTGCTCTGCCTGCATAGCTTGCCATAATTCTTTGTCAAAGGATTCTATTGATGCGTTCATAGTTGCGTATTCTATTAATTGTTGCGTGTTTTAATCGTTGTTGGTTATTAACGAGTACATTTTCTTTGGAGCATTATTTATGATTAAATGTTTATTTGTAAAATTGTTAATTTCAATCTCTTGATTTGAAAAACTAATCGAATGTATAAACACCTACCAACAGACTTCTTGCGCTCTATGGTCATTATTGCGGATATGGAAAGTTTTACTAAAGCCGGCGAGGTTATCGGGCGTTCGCAATCAGCTTTGAGTCTGCAAATGAAAAAATTGGAACAGACCGTTGGTCAAACCTTATTTGAACGCCAGGGACATAACTTTACCTTAAGTCCGCAAGGTGAGATTTTAGTCAACTATGCGCGTCAGATTCTGGCTTTAAACGACCATGTTTTGAATGAACTGAATCCGCAGGCTTTGCGTGGAAATATTCGTTTGGGAATTCCTAGTGAATTTGCAACCAGTGTGCTGCCCAAGGTTCTGGGGAGCTTTTCTCGCAATAATCCTCAGGTGTCTCTAGAGGTTCAGTGTGACTTGAGTAGTAATTTGCGCAAAGATTTTGCCAGTGAAGGTTATGACGTTATCTTTACCTTGACATTGTTAGATCAAGGTGAGAATAGCCTTCAACATGAGCACGCGGAAGATTTCATTCGTTATGATGATCTGGTCTGGGTTGGAGCAAAGCGATTTAATTTGCGTCAGAATAAGGAGGTGCCATTGATTGTTGCTCCAGAAGGTTGTTTGTATCGGCAGCAGGCTTTAGCCAGTTTGGAAAAAATGAAAATTCCATGGCGTATCGTTTACACCATTGTCGATATTTCCGGAATCCAAGCTGCACTGCAAGAAGGTATCGGGGTCACTGTTTTAGCTAAGACATCAGTGCCGGAGAATTTATATGTGATGCCGGTGGATCCTGCTTTTCCACCTATGGCAAAGGTTGGAATGCGCTTGAGAACCAAGCCTGATTTGCAAATGCCTGCAGTTGACAGGTTGGTTCATTATATAGAGCAAGCCTTGTGTTAATGCAGGCTCCTCGTGTTGATAGGCGCTTGTCTTTGCTGTAACAGTTGCTGCTGTCCATATGAACATTGTAATAAAAAGTAAAATCTATCATGACATAGTTTTATCCATGATATATACTTATTGTCATAAGGGCTGACGAATAATAAAAAAGCCTAATAAAAATAACAATAATATAAGACGGAAAAAGAGAGCAGATAATGAAAAATAATAAAATAATCTCGAACGATAACCCGGTTAAAATTGTTTTCGCTTACAACACTCCAGATAATATCTTTGAAGGCATTCCTGTAAAATATCGAAGTCTTTTTGATTTTGATGTGGCCCTGATCAAAGAAAAATATTCAAATGCTCAAGGTAATGCGCGTTGTGTGACCTTGCATAAAGCGTATTTCGAAGTTCAATAGCAGCTCAATAGAATTCAAGAAAAGCTTAATAGAAGCTCGACCAAGAGCTTCACAAGAACCAACTTATTAATAGCAGCTTAGCCCGTGTTATCCGGGCTGACTGATCTGCTACGCCCGCAATTAATCATTAATATTGTTATGATATTTTAAATGTCGTGGTTTGATATTTCTCAGCTGGCACGAAACATTTTGGGTTCAAGATGGTGTTTCGATAAATATCGATAGAGTTCTGTTCTGTTTTTTTGCGCAATTTTAGCCGCTTCAGTCACATTGCCAGCCGTCATCTGCATGAGTTTAAAGAAATATTCCCGTTCAAATTCGTTTTGAGCAGCCGTATAAGATTGAATGTTGCTGGATTGCCCATTCAAGGCATTTTCAACCAGAGAGGTTGGTATTATCGGGGTTGATGACAAGATGGCGCATTGCTCGACAATGTTGAGCAGTTGCCTGATATTTCCAGGCCAAGGTGCTTCAATCAGTATTTTCATAGCTTCTTGGGAAAAAGAAATTCTTTTACCCGGCAATAGCTTCTGTAAAAAATGATTGGCCAGTAATGGAATGTCTTCCTGGCGATTTCGCAGAGGTGGCAATTCCAGAGTGAGTACATTAAGACGGTAGTACAAGTCTTCACGGAAATCTCCCTGTTCTACGGCTTCCATTAAATTATGGTGTGTCGCCGATAGTACCCTGACATTAATAGGGTAGACCTCAGTTGACCCAACGGGTCTCACTACTTTTTCCTGTAGAACTCGAAGCAGCTTACTTTGAAAGCTGAGTGGCATATCACCAATTTCATCCAGGAATAAAGTGCCTTTATCTGCATCTCGGAATAAACCTTTGTGATCTGAAGTGGCGCCAGTAAAAGAGCCTTTCAGATGGCCAAATAGTTCAGATTCAAAAAGAGATTCTGGAATGGCGGCGCAGTTAACAGGAACAAATTTGTGTTTTGAACGTTTGCTGGCCAGGTGGATTGCCTGGGCCAGTAATTCTTTACCGGTTCCACTTTCGCTTTGAATCAAAACTGAAGCGTCAGTTGGAGCAATTTTTTCTATCTTGCTGAGCATCTCATCAATCAAAGGGCTTTGACTGATGATATTCTCACGCCATGAGGCCGTTTTGTCGCTTATAGCAGCGGTGTAGCCAGATGTCGATAAGGCTGACTCAATGCAATTTATCAGGCTGGAGCTTTCAAAGGGTTTGGCGAGAAAGTCAGCCACACCGCTCTGAGTGGCTTCCACTGCCTCAGGGATAGTGCCATGCGCAGTCAGAATAATAACTGGCAGGGTTGGGTGCTGGTGATGGATCTGTTCAAACAGTTCCATCCCATTAATGCCATCCATCTTCAGATCTGTGATAACCAGATCGGGTTTCAGGATGGGCAATAAAGATAGGGCTTGTTCACCGCTTTCTGCAGTGGAAACACTATAATTATTGGCATCCAGACGGATGGAAATCAATTTTAATAAGTCTTGGTCATCGTCGACAACCAATATTTTTGCGGTCATTTTACCACTCGATATTTCTTGGTTTCTTGCGACTGTTGCTTCAATAGAGATTTCTCAATAGTTTTGAGTTGCTCCAGCTGATTTTTTGTCGCTGCATTATTCTTCTGTGCTTCAGTTAGCTCATGTTCTAACTGAATATTCCTCTCTCGCAATTTAAAGCGTTGCGAAACCATGTTTCGTCTATCACGCAATTGGCGGCTTATGAATAGAGAGAATTGATAGTTACGATCTTTCTGTAAACTGTTTTTTTGAAATTTATTGACATGAAAGATGGCTTTTGCAGTATCTCGGTATTTGGTATCAGGGTGGCTTAATATTAACGATAGGTATAGATTGGCTATCGGATCTTCTGCCATTTCTGCATGCTTGGCTGTGAGTTGTTTGTATATTAGTTTATTGTTTTGGGGAAGAGCTACATTAAACCATTGATAAAAACCAAGGCTATCATTACTTTCCAGCCAGAAATCTATATTGGCGTTAATTTCTTCATCACTGCAGGCTGTTTCGCAAGGAAGGTAGCTGCTTTTTTCGACAACTTCAGGGGGCGGGGTGATTGTAGGTGTTTCTTCAGGTTGTTCGACTGTAGTTTTTAATAGAGTGCCATCGCAGCCAACTAGTACTATAGCCGTTGAAAGTAAGGTGAATTTGATAAAATTGTTAATCATAGTTGTTGATTTGAGAGACTGTTTTACGTTTGTTCAGGTTTTGCTGCCAACAAAACATCCAAAGACCTATAGATTATATCGGCAGGCGTATTCTAAAGTGTGCACCCCGGTTACTATCAATTAATTTAATTTCACCTTTGTGGAAGTCGATAAACTGTTTGACAATGGCTAATCCCAGGCCAGTGCCCTTCATATACCCAGTGCCATCTTTTTTTCCTTTGTAGAAAGCGCTGAATACTTCTTCTCGTTCTTCTATATGAATACCGGGTCCACTGTCTTCTATATTAAATTCTGCATAACTGGTTTTTTCTTTTAAGGAAATTTTTATTTCTCCACCTGGGGGAGAGTATTTAATAGCGTTGGATAATAAGTTACGGAAAATAACCAACATTTGTTCTGGATCAACTTTGAGGCTGATACTTTTCAGGCTGGTTTTGATTTTTAACTTGCGACCCTTGATTGACAGTTTCTGTTCGTCGATGGCTTCAGTAATGACTTCGTTTAAAGGCAATTCAATTCGGCGAGTGATGTCTGATTCAACAATGGTTTTATTGTAGGCAAGCAAATCTTCTATCTGGTGTTGCAGTTGCTTGCTATTTGTTTTCAGTATGTCTGTGACTTCATGTTGCTTCTCATTAAGTGGGCCAATCACCTGATCGCTCAATAATTCAGTGCCTTCACGAATGGCTGTCAGCGGGGTTTTCAGCTCGTGGGATACATGTTGTAAGAATTGTTTTTTCTGTGAATCCAGTTCTTTCAATTGAACACGCAACCATTCCAGTCTGCGACCCAGTATCTGCAGGTTTTTGGGGCCACTGACCTTGATGGGTTGCTCTAGATGTTGTTTACCAATTTTTTCTATTGCTACCCTTAGTTGACCAATGGGCTTATTGATGATTCGGCTGAAATAGGCAATCAACAGCAAAATGCTCGGGATTAGCAGGATGCTCATGATGGATAGCATGTTTTTGATTCGCTTGCTTTCGCTGATCAGGCCGGATATTGATTGTTTTGAATACTCCTGGATGGCGTCACTGAGTTTGTCATCTGTGGCGCGTAGGCGACTGAAAATAGATGATAGAGCGTTTATCTGTTTGGTATCTTTATCGAACAGATTGCCGCGAACATTTTGCGTGTCTTTGCTGAGTTGGTGTATAAATGTAATGATCTCAGGGGGGAGGTTAAGTCGTTCTATTGCTTTATAACGGTCTTCCAGTTGAGATACCAGTTCATTGTAGTTCTCGAGGATTTCAATGTCTTTGAGGACGATATACTGTTTGGCACTTCTTTCCAGCCCATTGATAATATTGTATATGCCTTTGGACTGGAGAGAGACTTCTGCATTCTTTTCGAGAGTTTCAGACAGTTTCTGGTCAATATTGTCTAGCTGATAAACGCTGAATATAAGGGCCAGAAACAGTGGAATGACGACAAGGCCAAAGCAGATAAGTGTTATTTGTGTGGTGGATTTAGGTTTAAACACGATAAATAATCTTGGTTTTATTTTTTATTATGGTTGTCGGTTAGCGGTATTATTGCTCGCAACCGTCCAGGTGTTTCATGTAACCATGCGATAAACTGCGTTGAAAATCAAATGTATTAAATATGAGACAGTATTTTATTTAGATAATACAGCACCTTAGGGTATTATTGCTTAAATGCGTCACAAAAAAGCGACATATTTGACTGAAAAAAGAGTGAATTTCATTTCAAATTTTTGATTGTGTTTAAAAAGACCTGTAAGTCTTTGATATTCTGCTTTTTTATTTTTTTGGCACGCAAAATGCTATATATATTTTCGAATACCTAGCTGTATTCAAAAAGAAGGTTTACATTGTAACTCTTTCCTTCTGACCCCTCCTAGCCCCATTGCCTTAACCCCAGGCATGGGGCTTTTTTATTGGCCTTTTTTATAGAAGAATTTTTTGGTTTATCTCTTTGTTTACAATAGCTTGCTTGTTTGATGCTGAATAAAGTGGCTGTCTTTTTCGGTAAAGAAGTATAAAAAATCTTTAATCTAGACTGTTTTTTGCATAAAATCCGCCCACTTAATCCGTATTGAACCGCCAACCAGGCGGTTTTATAACTATAGTGGCAGAAAAAAAACAAACGATATTTCAGGGTGAAACCCTAGTTGTTGAATCAACTGACGATGAAGGAAAGTGTTATCAGACGCCTCTTTTTTTCGTGCAGAAAGATCAATCCGTATACATCCGTGTGCCAGCATCAAGTCCTAAGGTTGATCGTGTCTTTTGCAATAACACCATTAAATTGGCTGCTACCGATAGCAATGGAAACCGTCGGGGTGATTGGGTATTGGCTACAGCTTCAGTTCATGCTGAAAGCGAATTTCCCTGGTTATTCTCTGCGACGTTACGCAAATATGGTTTGAAGCCGATATTTGCTCGGTTCATGAAATGGTTGCGCCGGGGATGCAGGCACAAAAACTATTGTGTTTTAGAGCTGCAAATGGAAAATGGACAAAATAAACGTTAACAACGCAAACGCTTGCAACTCAAGCGGAGCGACAACCAGTAAACATAAATGATTACACATCGCGGCGCATTACCTTCTCAGCATTTGCAGCAACTGATAGTTGATAATTGTATTAAGAGTGACTTGCCGATCAAGGCAGAGCAGATTCAACCTGCAAGTCTTGATCTTCGCCTTGGCAACGTGGCTTATCGAGTAAGAACTTCTTTCTTGCCTGGTTCTAAACGCACTGTGCTTGAGTGTCTGGATAAATTGGCCATGCATCAGATTGACTTAAGCGCCGGAGCTGTTCTGGAAAAAGATTGCGTTTATATCGTTCCATTAATGGAATCACTGGTCCTGCCAAAAAGTTTGTCAGCTGCTGCAAACCCAAAAAGTTCAACGGGTCGGTTGGATGTTTTTACACGAATGATCGTTGATTATGGTCGTGAATTTGATCAGGTAGTATCTGGTTATCAAGGTGAACTGTATGCGGAGATTTGCCCGCAAACGTTTAGTGTTCTGGTTCGTCCTGGAACTCGGTTGTCGCAACTCCGAATACGTTCTGGAAACCCTTTTCTTGACGATTCTGAGCATGTGTCATTGCACCAAACACGAGATCTGGTTGATTTGAAATTGTCTGAAGATCATATCAAAGGAGGGATTCCATTGACTGCGGATGTGAATGGTACTCAGCAAAATGGTTTGATTGGTTATCGAGCAAAACGCCATGCTGGTGTAATAGATGTTGATCAGGTTGGTGCCTATAGAGTTGAGGATTTCTGGGAACCGATTTATCGCCAGCAGGATAATGGTTTGATCCTTGATCCAGGTGAATTTTATATTCTGGCATCGCAGGAAGCCGTGCATGTGCCTGTTGATCATGCTGCTGAGATGGTGGCTTATGATACTCTTGTTGGTGAATTCAGAGTGCATTATGCTGGTTTTTTTGATCCAGGATTTGGGGCTCCCGAAGCCGGTGGTAAGGGATCAAGGGCGGTGTTGGAAGTGCGTTCTTATGATGTGCCTTTTCTACTTGAACACGGTCAATATGTGGGGCGTCTGAAATATGAATGCCTGACAGAGTTGCCACAAAGGGTTTATGGAACGGACCTTAATTCCAACTATCAATCACAAGGTTTAAAGCTGAGTAAACATTTTCAATTGACCGCTTGAACTTATAGCTTGGGTTGATGGCGAAATCTGGTAACAAAGTTTTACACGGTTTCAGTGGTATTTGTGTGTTTTCAGGGCGTTAGTGTGGTTTAATTTTGCTGTTCAATAATAGTTTAAATAATAGTTTAGAGGTACAGAAATGAAAAAGACAGTATTGTCGCTGTTGGTTTCTCTGGTTGTCAGCATTGGGCTGTTCTCAACCCAGTCATACGCAGCCAGTTGTAAAGGAAAATCTAAAACCGCTTGTGGAGCCAGTAATTCCTGTAGCTGGGTTGCTGCCTATAAACGTAAAGACGGCGCTAAAGTGGCTGCCTTTTGTCGAGCTAAACCAGGCAAAGCTACTGCTGCTAAAAAGTCTAAAAGCACTGCCAGTAAAAAAGCGGCGGACAAAAAAACAACGGCTAGCAGTAAAGCCAAAAAAACTAAGGCAACAGCTAAGAAAAAAGTGACTGACAAGAAAGCGTCAAGCAAAAAGAAGACAAGCTCAACTAAGAAAACGACAAAGAAAAAAGTGAAAAAGTCGAGTTCTTCAAAGAAAACAGCGAAAAAAACGAGTTAATAAGAGCAATATAGTGGAAAAAAGTTGCGTTAATGTCGGCTACGGTGTTTAATTTCAGTCGAAGCAAACGAAACTCATTTTAAATATGATCTCAATCAACATTCCAATCAGCAGCGTAATTGCAATTGTGGTGGTTCTAGTCGACATAAATTGACTGGAGAGAGGTTGTATTGACAAACAAAAAGCCTTTCTCAAATGAGAAAGGCTTTTTTCATTGAGTCGTATGAAAATAACATTTAACACTTCAATAACGAGAACACAGTGATAGGGTGCTGATTGTCTAAAGCACATGATAATTATGAAAAAGCCATTAAATAAATACAGTAAACACGTCACCCAAGACCCAACTCAACCGGCAGCTCAAGCCATGTTGCACGCAATTGGCTTGACCGAGGAGGATTTGAAAAAGCCANNAGCCACAAATTGGTGTGGCAAGTACCGGTTGGCAAGGAAATCCCTGTAATATGCATTTGAATCATTTGGCGACTAAAGTAAAGCAATCGGTTGATCAGCAAGATCTGGTTGGGCTTATTTTTCATACTATTGGTGTCAGTGACGGTATTTCCATGGGCACTGAAGGGATGAAATTTTCCTTACCATCTCGAGATATTATCGCTGACTCTATTGAAACGGTAATGGGTGCACAATGGTACGATGGCTTGATCACTGTGGTTGGATGCGATAAAAATATGCCTGGTGCCATGATGGCAATCGGTCGCTTGAACCGCCCGGCAATTCTGGTTTATGGAGGTACTATAGCAGCGGGTCGTCATAATGGGCAGAAATTGGATATCGTTTCAGCATTTGAAGCATTGGGTAAAAAGACATCTGGCGAGATTGATGAAGAAGAGTTCAAAAATGTTGTGAAGAAAGCTTGTCCTGGAGCTGGTGCTTGTGGCGGTATGTATACCGCTAATACTATGGCTAGTGCCATTGAAGTGATGGGTATGAGTCTGCCATTTAACTCCTCAATTCCGGCAGCAACGGATGAGAAGAAGCTGGAAGCGCAGCGTTTAGGTCCGGCTATTTATAACCTGCTGGAAAAGAACATTCTGCCAAGGGATATTATGACCAAGGCCGCTTTTGAAAATGCACTTCGCAGTATTATGGTTCTTGGTGGGTCAACCAATGCTGTTTTACATATGATTGCGATCGCGAAGTCCGTTGATGTCAGCATTACTATCGATGACTTTCAACGTATCAGCGATGAAACGCCATTTCTAGCTGACCTTAAGCCGAGCGGCAAATATGTCATGGAAGACTTGCATCAGGTGGGCGGGGTTCCTGGTGTTATGAAATTTATGTTGGAAAATGACATGCTTGATGGTTCATGTTTGACTGTAACGGGCAAAACGGTGGCTGAAAATCTTGACAGTGTTCCTAGTCTGGATGAGCAGCAAAAGATCATTTTTCCTGTGAGTAATGCGATTAAGCCAACCGGACATTTGCAGATTCTTTATGGTAATTTGGCAGAGCAAGGTGCTGTTGCCAAAATAACGGGTAAAGAAGGGCTGGTGTTTACCGGCACGGCAAAAGTGTTTAACAGTGAGCCTGAGCTCAACGCCGCTATTTTGAATGGCGATGTAGAGGCCGGTCAGGTAGTGGTTATTCGTTATATTGGTCCTAAAGGAGGACCGGGTTTACCAGAAATGCTCAAACCTACTTCGTTAATTATGGGGGCGGGTTTGGGTGACAAAGTAGCCTTAATTACAGATGGACGCTTCTCAGGAGGTACGCATGGGTTTGTTGTTGGTCATATCACTCCGGAAGCTCAAGTTGGCGGTAATCTGGCATTGTTGGAAGATGGTGATGTGATCACGATTGATGCTGATGCGAATACCTTGTCTGTTGATTTGGATGATGCAGAATTAGCTGCCCGCCGAGCCAAGTGGACTGAACCAGAGCGAAGAGTCTCCAGTGGGATTTTACGCAAATATGCTCACTCAGTTTCGACTGCCAGTGAAGGCTGTGTTACCGATGAAAATTAAAGGAAGAAAATAGTTATGGCGATAAAGAATAAAACATGTTTGGGTTCTTCTGCGGTTCTTGAATGCCTTGTAGCTGAAGGGGTGGATACTATATTTGGCTATCCTGGTGGTGCAATTATGCCTGTTTATGATGCTCTGTATGATTATGCAGATCAGTTAACGCATATTTTGGCTCGACATGAGCAAGGTGCTATCCATGCTGCTGAAGGCTATGCGCGGATCAATCGAGCGCCTGCGGTTTGTATGGCGACATCTGGGCCAGGGGCGACCAACTTATTGACCGGATTGTATGATGCCTTGCTGGACTCAACACCATTGGTAGCAATAACCGGTCAGGTTGCTGATCACCTTTTGGGTTCTGATGCATTTCAGGAGTCGGATATTATTGGCGCATCATCGCCATTAACAAAGTGGAATTATCAGATTACTGATGCGCGGGATATCCCGGCAGTGATGCGCAAAGCGTTCTATGTTGCTAGTACTGGCAAACCTGGGCCAGTGTTGATTGATATCACCAAAAATGCACAGATCCAGGAATTCGAACTAAATTACGAAAGCCTGAAAGAGAACCCAATTGTAGATGTGCGCAGTTACCGGCCGCGACCCAAAGTCAAAGCTGAATCTATTACAGCAGCAGCGCAATTGATCAACTCTGCAAAACAACCCTTAATTTTAGCTGGGCATGGTATTCATATTGCGGGTGCTCAAGCAGTGTTTCAGGAGTTTGTTGAAAAGGCGGGAATTCCAGTAGCAACGACTTTTCATGGCTTGTCCTGTCTGTCTGCTGAACATCCACTCAGCATAGGTCTGTTGGGTATGCATGGCAACTATGGGCCAAATTTGCTGAGTAATGATGCTGATGTTGTTATCGCTATTGGCATGCGTTTTGATGACAGGGTTACTGGAGACATCACCCGTTATCTGCCCAATAGTAAGGTCATTCATATTGAGATTGATAAATCTGAGATTGATAAGAATGTACCTACTACAGTTGCGATTCATGCGGATGCCAAACAGGCTTTAGAGGCTTTATTGCCACAGGTTGAGCAACGGCAATATCCTCATTGGTTGCAGCAATTTACAGACTGTTGGGACAAGGAGCATGACAAAGTGATTAAGGGTTGCTTGGCACCTAATGAATCTGGTTCGATTAAAATGCCTCAAGTCATTCGCATGTTGTCAGATAAAACGGATGGCCAGGGCGTGATAGTAACAGACGTTGGCCAACATCAAATGGTTGCGATGCGCTACTATCAGTTTAAAACGGCTGATGCCTGGATCAGTTCTGGAGGTTCTGGGACTATGGGCTTTGGGTTGCCTGCCGCTTTTGGTGCTAAATTAGCGGACAAAGAGCGTCAGGTGTACATGGTTGTTGGTGATGGCGGTTTCCAGATGACTATTCAGGAGCTGGGGATGCTCAGTCAATGGAATGTGCCGGTGAAAATATTGTTGCTAGACAATAACTATCTGGGAATGGTGCGCCAATGGCAGGAATTGTTTTTTGACAATCGTTATTCGCAGGTGGCATTAACCAACCCGGACTTTCTGAAAATAGCTGAAGGTTTTGGTGTTCCTGGCGAAGAAGTTCGCAATTATGACGATTTATCGGCTGCTTTGGATCGAACGATTGAGGCTACCGGTCCTTATTTATTACACGTTAGAGTTGATAAAGAAGAAAATGTATTCCCAATGATTGCAACGGGTAAAAGTGTTGCTGAAGTTGCTTTGGATGCGGAGGGTTGATCATGGCTACATCTACAAAGAATGCTGAAATGCCAATAACTGAATACACAATTACTGTTTTTACTGAAAATGTGCCGGGGCTATTGTCGGAAGTGGTTTCCGTATTCACTCGAATCAAAATGAACATTGATACCTTGACTGTCAGTGCCTCATCCATAGAGGGAATTCACCGTTTTACGGTGGTAGTGAATTGTACTGAGAAACTGATTAAAAAAATTGTTGCGCAACTTGAAAAGAAAGTTGATGTGGTTGCAGCCTTTTATTACACAAATGACGAAATTGTCGCTCAAGAGGTGGCTTTGTATAAAGTGCCGACAAGCTTGTTTAAAGATGGTGATCGGGTGGAACAGCTTATTCGCCAGTTTAATGCACGTATTTTGACAGTGACAGATGAATATGCTGTTCTTGAAAAAACAGGCCACCCGACTGAGATCAAGGAGCTGTACAGCTCTTTAAAAGAAATCGGTATTTACGAATTCGTCCATAGTGGTCGAGTGGCTGTTATGAAACCAATGGAGATGTTTTCCAAGCGCTTGCGTGAAATGGCAGAGCAAAGTGCGTGATTAAAATACGTCTGGCTATGTAATTTACTGAGGGTCTACAGGACCTACCGCCTTGTTGTGTCAGTTTTTGCTGGCAACAACAATGGCGCGTTTGGGTGCAGGGAGGCCTTCAATGGTTTTCGTGTGGTCCGTTGGGTCGAGAAAATCAACCAGCGAATGGCCTTTAGTCCATGGGGTTGTGCGTTGTTCGCTGAGGCTGGTTGTGTTGATGTCAACGCAGCGGACATTGTCAAACCCCAATTCGTTTAAACTGTTTTCAAGGAAGCTTACTGTTGGCAGATTCCAGACATTGCGCATTTGGGCATAGCGTCCTTCGGGCACAAACAGACCGTTTTCAACATGCTCAAAGTCTTCATCGATAATTAGCGTTTCCAATATGAGTTCACCTGAGGGTGCCAGTAAGGAACGCAGTTCTTTGAGGTGTTGTAATGGGTCTCGTCTGTGGTAGAGAATTCCCATTGAAAAAATGCTATCAAAGACAGACATGTCATTGGGAAGGTCTTCAATCCCGAGGGGTAGAAAATCGAATTGTTGGCTTTGGATGTAATGCTGACAAATAGCATGTTGAATGACAAAGCGCATCGAGGGATCAATACCTAATACGTTATCGGCCCCTGCCCCGAGCATTCGCCAGCAGTGATAACCGGTGCCGCAGCCGATGTCGAGTACACGTTTGTTTTGCAGTGATGATAAATGAGGTTGCAGGCGTTGCCACTTCCAATCTGATTTCCACTCGGTATCAATTTCAATGCCAAACAGATTAAAGGGCCCTTTACGCCATGGAATCAAGGCCTCCAGACACGTTCGAAGAGTCTGGCTTTCCTGATGGGTTAAATCGTTGGCAGATCCAATAGTAATAGTATCAGATTGAAGGTCAATGATGCTCGGAATTGCATCCGGCAGTTGCGACAACACATCCATCCATTTGGGGATATCGCCATGGCGCCCGGGCGTTGAGCGTTCATTAACTCTTTCATTTATATGAGCGCGCCAAGTCGCAAATTCTGGACGGTTCAGGAAATTGGAGAATGTCAGCATGGCTGTTCGATAAATAGTCGCTAGTAGGGCTGTATTATAACTGAGAATGATGGTGGGTTAAGCACAGTATTTATGCATTTAATGACATCACCAGTGTTAACTTTTATTGGTGTCAAATTGGAACGAAATTACCTGCTTGAATTATCCATTTTTCTTTTTTGTGCGTTTTGCCCGTTCTAATCGGTCTTATTAGATAAATGCACAGTCGTTATTTGTGCCATTTAAAAAAATAATGTTTTTTTGTAGCTGATTAAGGCTGCTTTGCAGGGCTGTTTCCCGCGTGTTTTAAAGACTTGGTCTGACGATTGTTAAACTTATTCAAATTATTCGCGCAAGGTGATTCAAACGACTATGCTTATAGAAAATAAGAAAAACGAGGATGAAGGCAGGACTGAAAAAACAGTAAATTACTGTTTTTAATGTATTAAATTTGTCCCAAAAAAGAATATAGGAGGCGTTGTATGAGCTTATTCAAACATTACAGAAGCCGTTACGAAACTACGCAACAAGAAGAAATGAGCCTTCAGGATTACCTGAATTTATGTAAGGAAAACCCCTTGGTCTATGCGTCAGCGGCAGAGCGTATGCTAGCTGCAATTGGCGAGCCAGAGTTAGTTGATACGTCGGTGGACCCGCGTTCAAGTCGTATTTTTTCTAATAAAATCATTAAGTGTTATAAGGTCTTTAAAGACTTTTATGGCATGGAAGAAGCAATTGCCCAGATTGTGTCCTTTTTCAAGCATGCGGCTCAAGGTATGGAAGAGCAGAAGCAGATATTGTATTTGTTAGGTCCAGTTGGTGGTGGAAAGTCATCTTTGGCTGAAAAATTGAAATCTCTGATTGAAAAAGAACCTATTTACTGTTTAAAAGATTCTCCAGTCTTTGAGTCTCCATTGGGTTTATTTGACCCAGAAGAAGATGGGGGAATTCTGTCGGAAGATTATGGTATTCCAGTTAGTTATATAAAGACCATCATGTCGCCTTGGGCTGCTAAGCGTCTGCGTGAATATGGTGGGGATATCAGTAAGTTTAATGTGGTGCGTTTATATCCTTCCATTCTCGACCAGGTTGCAGTGTCAAAAACTGAACCTGGAGATGAAAATAACCAGGATATCTCGTCTTTGGTTGGTAAGGTTGATATTCGAAAGCTGGAAGACTTTCCTCAAAATGACCCTGATGCTTATAGTTTCTCCGGTGGCTTGTGTCGGGCAAATCAAGGGATTATGGAATTCGTTGAGATGTTTAAAGCGCCAATAAAAGTCTTACATCCTTTGTTAACAGCGACCCAAGAGGGTAACTTTAATAGTACGGAAGGTTTGGGATCAATACCATTTGAAGGTGTTATTCTGGCGCATTCGAATGAGGCGGAATGGCAGACATTTAAGAACAATAAAAACAATGAGGCGTTTATTGACCGGGTTTATACAGTTAAAGTGCCCTATTGTCTGCGAGTGACTGAGGAAGTGAAGATTTATGAGAAGTTATTGCAGAATAGCTCTCTGGCCAATGTGCCCTGTGCGCCTGACACTTTGAGAATGTTGGCTCAATTTTCTGTTTTGTCGAGAATTCAGGAACCTGAAAATTCCAATTTATTTTCAAAAATGAATGTTTATGATGGGCAGAACCTCAAAGATACAGACCCTAAAGCAAAGTCTTTGCAGGAATATAAGGATATTGCTGGTGTCAATGAAGGCATGCAAGGGTTGTCAACTCGGTTTGCCTTCAAGATATTATCCAAGGTGTTTAACTTTGATCCAACGGAAGTTGCAGCAAATCCGGTGCATTTATTGTATGTGCTTGAACAACAGATTGAACAGGAACAGTTTTCAGAAGAGCTTAGAGATCAGTATTTGTCGTTTATTAAAGAGTTTCTCGCTCCGCGTTATGTTGAGTTCATTGGCAAGGAAATTCAAACGGCTTATCTGGAGTCCTATGCAGAGTATGGGCAGAATATTTTTGATCGCTATGTGTCCTATGCCGATTTCTGGATTCAGGATCAAGAATATCGAAACCCGGAAACTGGTGAGATATTAAATCGAAGCGCGCTTAATGAAGAGTTGGAGAAAATTGAGAAACCGGCGGGCATCAGCAATCCCAAAGATTTTCGTAATGAAATTGTTAATTTCGTATTGCGTGCCAAGGCCAATAACGGTAGCAAAAATCCGGTATGGAGCAGTTACGAAAAATTGCGCACCGTTATTGAGAAAAAAATGTTCTCCAATACTGAAGACTTGCTGCCGGTAATTTCGTTCAATACCAAATCCTCGGCTGAAGATAAGAAGAAACATGAGGATTTCGTTGAACGCATGGTCAGCCGTGGGTATACCGAAAAGCAAGTCAGGCTGCTCTCTGAATGGTATTTGCGGGTGAGGAAATCACAATAAGGCGGTGGTGATTTAAATGACTAATATCACCATTCAAAACCAGTGCAATTTATCGGGTGTTACCCTATGAGTTATATCATTGACAGGCGCTTGAATGCCAAAAAGAAAAGCACGGTTAACCGCCAGCGTTTCCTTAAACGCTATAAAAAACATATAAAAAAAGCGGTTGCAGATGCCATCAATGAACGCTCTATTACCGATATGGAAAAGGGTGAAAAAATCAGTATTCCTGATAAAGAAATTGAGCAACCAGTTTTTACCCATAGCAAAGGTGGGCGCAATACTCAGGTGCTACCCGGCAATGATCAGTTTACTCAAGGGGATCGCATTCCCCGGCCTGAAGGGGGTGCTGGTCAAGGTGGTAATGGACCAGGAGCCAGCGATAGCGGGGAGGGGATGGATGAATTTGTTTTTCAGATATCCCAGGAAGAGTTTCTCAACTTTATGTTTGAGGATCTGGAGTTGCCTAACCTGGTTAAACGGCAGCTGGCAGGTTTGCAGGACTTTGAACTGCATCGAGCTGGGATCAGCAATGAAGGTTCTCCTGGTCAGATAAATGTCATTCGCTCATTGCGGTCGGCAAATTCCAGGCGTATAGCGCTGACATCAAAAAAGCGTAAACGCTTGAAAGAGATAGAACGGCAAATTAGTGATTATTTAAATGATGGATATTCTCCGGGAGATGAACCTGTTGCGGCTTTGATGGCTGAAGCAGAGGATTTAAAAGCTAAAATAAAGCGTATTCCATGGCTGGACGATTTTGATTTAAAATACAACTTACATGTCAAAAAGCCATTGCCTCAGTCCCGGGCGGTCATGTTTTGCATTATGGATGTATCTGGTTCCATGGATCAGAAAACTAAAGATATAGCGAAGCGTTTTTTTCTATTGCTCTATCTGTTTTTGCAGAGAAATTATGAACAGACTGAAGTGGTGTTTATCCGCCATCACACCAGTGCCAAGGAAGTTGATGAACAAGACTTTTTCTACAGTCGCGAAACTGGCGGCACTGTAGTTTCCAGCGCCTTGCGTCTGATGGATGAAATCATTGAAGATCGTTATCCTTATGATAAATGGAACATCTATGGTGCACAGGCATCTGATGGGGATAACTGGCAGGACGACTCCTCGGTTTGCAGCAAAATATTGACGGAAAAGTTGATGCACCAATTGCAGTACTTTTCCTATATTGAAATTACTGATCGCGACCAACAAGCCTTGTGGCAGGAGTATGAAGGTGTGCAGCAGAAATTTCCTGACAGATTTACTATTAAGAATCTGCAGGAAGCGCGTGATATTTATCCAGTTTTTCGTCAACTCTTTCATAAGAAGGATGCATAATGGGTCAACTCATATCAAACGAATCGGAATGGAACTTTGATCTTATCGAAGCTTATGACCGGGCCATCAGTGAAATTGCCAGTGAATATGGTTTGGATACGTATCCGAATCAAATTGAAATTATCAGCTCCGAACAGATGATGGATGCTTATGCTTCATCAGGGATGCCAATCAGTTATAACCATTGGTCATATGGCAAACAATTTTTAAATGTGCAGCAATCCTATAATCGAGGACAGATGGGATTGGCTTATGAAATAGTCATTAACTCTGACCCCTGCATCGCTTATCTGATGGAGGAAAATACGATGATGATGCAGGCCTTGGTGATTGCTCATGCCTGTTATGGCCATAACTCTTTTTTTAAGGGTAATTATTTATTTCGAAGTTGGACTGATGCGTCATCTATTATTGACTACATGGTGTTCGCCAAAAACTATATTGCGAAATGTGAAGAAAAGCATGGTGTTGATGCTGTTGAGTCACTGCTGGATTCATGTCATGCCATAATGAATCACGGTGTTGATCGTTATAAACGCCCCGAACCATTGTCAACACGCAAAGAACTGGATAAGCAGAAAGAGCGAGAAGAGTATCAACAGAAGCAGGTTAATGATCTATGGCGCACCATTCCTTTTGATGAGCCGGAAGACCGGTTAAAAGATAAGCCGCGTTTTCCTGAAGAACCTCAAGAAAACTTGCTGTATTTCTTTGAAAAAAATTCGCCGTTGCTGGAGTCTTGGCAGCGCGAAATTGTAAGAATTGTTCGCAAAATAGCTCAATATTTTTATCCCCAGCGACAGACTCAGGTCATGAACGAGGGCTGGGCATGTTTCTGGCATCATTTGCTGATCAATGAACTGTATGATAGAGGGCAGGTAGATGAAGGGTTTATGCTTGAATTTATGCAATCGCATACCAGTGTCATTTACCAGCCGCCTTATAACAGTGATTATTATTCTGGGATTAACCCTTATACACTGGGTTTCCATATGATGACGGATATTCGCCGTATATGTGAAAATCCGACAGAAGAAGATACTCGTTGGTTCCCGGATATTGTTGGTTCCGATTGGCAGAAAACACTCGACTTTATAATGCGTAACTTTAAAGACGAGAGTTTTATTCTACAGTTTTTGTCGCCAAAACTGATGCGTGAGTTAAAACTGTTTGCCATTCTTGATGATGATGAAGACTCTGAAATTGAGGTCAGTGCTATTCATAATGATTCTGGCTATCAGCGAGTTCGAGAGTTATTGTCTGCGCAATATAATCTGGGGAATCGAGAGCCCAATATTCAAGTCTACGATGTCGAGATTAGTGGGGATAGGTCAATTACTTTACATCATTATCGTTTTGACCGTAAACCACTAGATGTAAAGAATGCTAAAAAAGTGCTTAAGCATATTCATCGTTTATGGGGCTTTGATGTTCATCTCTATTCTATGGAGGATGGTGAAACCAAGCAGAGCTTTCACTGCCCTGTGACTAAAACGGCTGAAGAATAATGATTCTAAGTAGTCTGGTGTATTAAATTTTAATAAATTTATGTTATATTGAATTGTTTTTTATATTTTATTTTATTATATGAGTATAAAAACAAACCATTTCATTCGTAAATAAAACCTTGCTAGGATTTTTTAATTGCAAAAATTTGATCCTGGAGTAGGTTATGACTTACGTAGTTACTGAGAATTGTATTAACTGCAAGCACACTACATGTGTTGAGGTTTGCCCTGCTGATGCTTTTCGAGAAGGCGCTAACTTTTTAGTGATTGATCCAGATGACTGTGTCGATTGCGATTTATGTGTCATGGAGTGTCCTGTTGGTGCGATTTTTGATGAAGATAATGTACCTGAGGATCAGCTGCATTTCATAGAGCTCAATGCTGAGTTGGCCAAAGACTGGCCTGAGATAGTCGATGAAAAACCACCACTGCCAGAGCATCAGAAATGGGATGGGGTAGCTGATAAATTACCCTTACTCGTCAAAGAAGTATGACCTCTTTGTAGGCAATGTTTGCTGGACAGACTTTAGTTATCGCATGCCAGTGTCAACAGGTTTTAATAGAGATGATTGACTATTTAATGGCATAAAAAGACACGAAGCTTGTGTTCTGATACCACTGTGTCATTGTTCGAAAGCCGGCTTTTTTCAGGCGTTCCATATGTTGTTGCTGTGTGTCCAGTCGCATTACATTCTCCAATGCATCCCGTTTCTGACTGATTTCCAATTCGCTATAGCCCTGGTCGGCTTTGAAGCTATGGTGTAATTCAGTGATGATTTCTTGTACGTCAGAGTCTGGGAATTTTATTTTTTCCGACAAGACTAAACAGCCACCAGGATTCATTCCTTGGTAGACTGTTTCTATCAGTGTCTGTCGATGTTCTGGGGGAATAAATTGCAGGGTGAAGTTCAGGCTGACTAAGGATGCATTGGTCAGAGGTGTTTCGAGAATGTCAGCTGTTTTGAGTACCACAGGCGTGTTGTGTTGATCCTGGGCTATGAACTCTGTTGCTCGTTGTATCATATCTGCTGAACAATCGACCCCAATAATGGTGACGTCTTTTTGTTGTTCAAGAGCTTGTCGCATCGATAGAGCGCAAGCCCCCAATGAACAGCCTAAGTCATAACAATTAGATGATTCTTTTGCGAATAATCGAGCGAAGTTGGCCATGCTGTGAACGATAGTCGCGTAGCCAGGTACCGAACGATTAATCATATCTTCAAAAACACTGACCACTTGGTTGTTGAACTCGAAATCAGTGAGTTTCTCCAATGGAGATTTATAAATTTGGTCGGTTTTTCGTATCGACATAATGTAACTATTAATGATGGACAGATGGCGTTAGTATAATCGTTTATCAGTCGTTTTCGTTAATGATTCGAATGCAGGATCGACAATATCCGTTCCAAGAGTGAATAAGTGTTCACTATAGTACGCATTTAGATATTGGTGGATACGGTGTCACAAAGGGTATTTCAATATACTTGGCGGCATACTTGAGGTGTTTTGTGAACACTGGAAGCATAAGTCAAAAAGATAGAGCCAATTGTCATACCACGTATTTTGTATGTTGTTCTTCATTATCTGAGGTTCAGTTTGAATATTTCATCACAGCACACTTGAAATGCTTGATTTTTCCCTCGATCACGGTAGGCTACGCCACTGTATGTCTATTGCAGATAATCCACTAGAGACCGTAGTAGTAAAAACTCATGAATAAACAAAATAGCTTTTCTTATGAAGAATTGATTGCTCATGGCAATCTGGAACTGCCTTGGCAGGACGAGGCACGTTTGCCATTGCCGCCAATGTTGATGTTTGATCGAATTATTGAAATTAATGATGATGGTGGTGAGTTTGGTAAAGGTAAGATCATAGCCGAACTTGATGTGAACCCTGATTTATGGTTTTTTCAATGCCACTTTAAAGGCGACCCGGTTATGCCAGGTTGTCTGGGATTGGATGCTGTCTGGCAATTGATTGGTTTTTTTCTAGGTTGGATTGGTGGTCCAGGAAAGGGGCGTGCTCTGGGTGTGGGTGAAGTAAAATTTACAGGTCAGGTTGAGCCAACAGCAAAGCTCGTTCGTTATGAACTTGATTTAAAGAGAGTTATTTCCAGACGCTTATTTATGGGAATTGCTGATGCTAAAGTATTAGCCGATGGAGAAGAAATCTACTCGATGAAAGATTTGCGAGTTGGTTTGTTTAAGTCGGAATAATAGAGGTATATGAGCATGAAACGAGTTGTTGTCACCGGAATGGGAATTGTCTCCAGCATAGGTAATAATGTTGCTGAAGTTACTAACAGTCTGAAAGAAGGTAAATCAGGTATTCAGTTTTGCGATGATTACGCTGAGCTGGGAATGCGCAGCCATATTGCTGGACGTATTCATATAGATTTAGACGAATTTATCGAACGCAAGAAAAAGCGCTTTATGGCAGATGCAGCAGCATTCAGTTATATCGCTATGCAGCAGGCACTGGACGATTCTGGCCTGGACCCTGAAAGTATTCGTAATCCACAGGTAGGACTGATCACTGGTTCCGGTGGTGGGTCACCTGAAAATAATGTTATTGCGGCTCAGGTCGCCAAAGAACGTGGTGTAAAACGAGTTGGTCCCTATGCTGTTCCAAAAACTATGGCCAGCACTACCTCGGCTTGTTTATCGACTATGTTTGGCATTCAAGGGACCAGCTATTCAATAAGTTCAGCTTGTTCTACCAGTGCGCATTGTATTGGCCATGCTGCTGATATCATTCGAGCGGGTCGACACCACACTGTATTTGCCGGTGGTGGTGAAGAGGAACATTGGACTACTTCAATCCTATTCGACGCAATGGGAGCCATGTCCAGCAAGTATAATGACACTCCAGAAAAGGCATCTCGTACTTACGATGCAAATCGTGATGGCTTCGTGATTTCCGGCGGCGGCGGTATGCTGGTGCTTGAAGAAATGGAACATGCCTTAGCCCGTGGTGCAAAAATCTATGCTGAGGTTGTTGGTTTTGGAGCCACTTCTGATGGGTATGACATGGTTGCTCCATCCGGTGAAGGAGCTGTTCGCTGTATGCAGCAAGCTCTGGAAGGTTTTGATGGTAAAGTTGATTATATCAATACTCACGGCACCAGCACGCCAGTGGGTGACCTCAAGGAGATTGAGGCGATCAAAGAAGTGTTTGGTGATAATAGTCCAATGATCAGTGCAACGAAATCTTTGACTGGCCATGCTTTGGGTGCTGCAGGTTCTAATGAAGCGATATACAGCTTGCTGATGATGCAGAATAATTTCCTGTCGGCATCAGCGAATATCGAAACTCTTGACCCAGCTGCTGAAGGCATGCCAATCCTCACAGAACGTTATGATGGTGAAATCAACGCTATTATGTCGAATTCATTCGGATTTGGCGGCACAAACGCCAGCTTGGTTTTCAGTCGCTTCGAAAAGTAGTTTCCTATGTCAGGAATTTTATCTTCACAGCGGCGAGCAGTGGGTATATGGCTGCTGATATGCACTCTCGTGGTGTATTTTATGATCATGATTGGCGGCATTACCCGGCTGACTCAGTCGGGGCTGTCAATGGTTGAATGGGAGCCTATCATGGGCATCATTCCTCCATTAAATGAACATGACTGGTTAGAATCCTTTGAAAAGTACAAAGCCTTTCCTGAATACCAAAAAGTGAACAAGGGTATGAGTTTGCAGGAATACAAGGGTATATTTCTTTGGGAATATGGCCATCGTGTTCTAGGTCGTTTTATTGGAATTCTTTTTTTATTGCCATACCTGTTCTTTTTATTCAGAGGGTATTTGCCTGGCAAATGGAAATGGAAATTGCTGACAGCATTCGCTCTTGGGGGCTTACAGGGGTTGATGGGATGGTATATGGTGAAAAGTGGTTTAGTAAATAACCCCCATGTCAGTCAGTATCGCCTGGCGGCGCACTTTGGTATTGCTTTGGCAATTTTTGTGCTGTTGTTCTGGTATTCTCTGGAGTTTCTGCGAGGAGACCAACGGCGCAGTGGCTTGGTCCATTTGCGCAAAACATCAAGCTATGTGCTGATATTGGTGTTGTTTATGATGATGACGGGGGCTTTTGTTGCAGGGACCAAAGCTGGACACATATACAATACATTTCCTTTGATTGCCGGTGCTTGGCTTCCAGATGGTCTGTTATCTCTGGAGCCAATATGGCGTAATTTCTTTGAGAATAGTTTGACTATCCAGTTTGTTCATCGCTGTATAGCGTATTGCATAGTCATAGCCGTTCTTTATTTGTTTGCTGTAGGTTGGCGGTCGACAAAAGAGAATTCCCAACTCAACATCCGCTTTGAGCTGACTCTTGTGCTCTTTCTCATGTTGTGTCAGGTGGCGTTTGGCATCATTACTCTATTGATGAAAGTGCCTGTTTTTTGGGGGGCATTACACCAGTCAACTGCGGTGGCTCTGTTAGCGAGCCTTATTTTTCTGACTCATAAAGTGTGCAGGAATGATTAAGCTGAAGTAGCAGACTTCTACTTCAGCTACAGAAGCTGAGAGCGTTGTTTGCTTTTTCGCTTTACACTTTTGCGGCGATAAACTTCATGGCATTTGCCGTGGTCGCCATGGCTTTTTTTACCAGTGCTGGTAATTCTGCTGCGCCGCTGGCCGCTGCCATTTCGGCATGCTGGCCTTCATCTATTTTCATTTGTGCAACAATCGCACGGCTTTTCTTGTCATTGTCTGGTAAATCGTCTAAATGCTCTGCCAGATGTTGCTCAACCTGTTGTTCCGTTTCCTGTAGAAATCCCAGGCTCCATTTGTCTCCAAGCCAGCCAGCGGTAACTCCCATGGTCAAGGAGCCTAAATACCAGAATGGATTTAACAGGCTGGTGCGTCCCCCCAATTCCTGCAAGCGGGTTTCACACCAGTTTAAATGATCAACTTCTTCCAGAGCGGCCACTTTCATTTTTTCTTTAACCTGGGAAGAGCGTGCCGTGATGGCCTGACCTTGATAAAGAGCCTGGGCACAGACTTCTCCGGTGTGGTTTACGCGCATCAATTCAATGCTGAGCTTCGTTTGCTGAACGTCAAGCTCATTTTCTTCAATGGCATCAGCAGGAGAAATTCTCTCGGCCTGTGGCTTAACAAACATCGAGCGCAGTGCCTTATCAAACTCATTGATGAGCCGGTCACTACTGGATAAACGTGGTTCTGTAGTCATTTGTTGTTGCTCTGTTTCCTGATGTTTTCAGTGCGGGTAGATCGCTGGTCAATGTGGATTTATTTTACAATAAATTGATTCAATAAAATTATGATTTTTTTATTAGTATAAGGCCAAAATATTTAAGTTTAGAGGGGCAGTAAAATATTGGCACTTATTTTGCTTTTTTGATGAAAAGTTTGTTGACTCTCAAATTTCTATATTAGATAATCATTATATAGTGAATTGCTAATGTTGTTTTGCTTCAAAATTTCTAGGTTTTATTTGCAAAGCAATATCATTTTTTCATGACTCCTCCATCCTCCTTTGGTGGTTTAGGCGCGATAGTTTATTCTATCGCGCTTTTTTTATGCCCAAGGATGGGCGGTATACTGAAAACGCAGGAGCAGTTTTCAGTATTGGTTGATAACACAGGATATAAGCATCAAAGAAAATTATTTAACCCTCGGCAGAATCACTGAGAATAAAAAAACGCAGGAGCAGTTTTCAGTATTGGTTGATAACAAAGGATATTAGCACCACAGCCGAGTGTTTATATCTTGGTATACATCGTTTAATTCAAAATTTGGCAGCTAGAAACCACGTGTCAGCTCTGGAATAGTTTGGGTCATATATGTACTTTCTGTATCATTGATGCCGGGTGCAGTCATTTTGTTCTTGAGTATGGAAATATGTTTGGTGAATGGCTGTTAATAAATCCTGTTCAGCAACGCTAATGACTGTGCAAAAGCACTTCATCAACATTTGAGCCAAACTCGGAGCAATGTACCAAGTTTTTATGGTTTTGATTGCAAAAGCACTTGCCAGCAGTGCCAAGCTTCAGTATCATCCGCCGACCAAACGTTGGGAAGACCCAACATATTGATAATTGCTGGTAACAAATCAGTTTCTGAGCGGTTATTCAACGTACTGAACATAAACGTACTGAAAAGATGAAAACATTTTCTGCAAAACCACATGAAGTTAAGCGCGAATGGTTCGTGATTGACGCCACTGATAAAGTTCTTGGTCGTTTGTCGACTGAAGTTGCAAGACGACTTCGCGGCAAGCATAAGCCTGAGTTTACACCGCATGTAGACACTGGTGATCATATCGTTATTATCAACGCTGAAAAAATCGCAGTGACTGGTGATAAAGAGGAATCCAAGACCTATTACAGTCACACTGGATTTCCTGGCGGTATCAAGCAAACCAATGTGCGTAAACTGCGCGAAACAAAGCCTGAGCTGATTATAGAAAAAGCAGTCAAAGGTATGTTGCCACATAACCCGTTGGGTCGAGCAATGTTCGCAAAATTACATGTATATGCTGGTGGTGAACACAAGCATCAGGCGCAAGAGCCTAAACCTCTGGAGATTTAATCATGGCAGCTACAGAACAAGAATATTTGGGAACTGGACGCCGTAAGTCTTCTACAGCTCGCGTTCGTATCAAAAAAGGCAGTGGCAACATCACAGTGAATAAGCGTCCTCTGGATACTTATTTTGGCCGTGAGACAGCTCGTATGGTTGTTCGTCAACCATTAATCCTGTTGGATCTTGAAGAGACATTTGATATCAATGTCAACGTCCAAGGCGGCGGTGGCAGTGGTCAAGCAGGTGCGATTCGTCATGGAATCACACGTGCATTGATGCAATTCAACGAAGAACTGCGCCCTGATTTGCGCAGAGCAGGCTTTGTGACCCGTGATGCTCGTGAAGTTGAGCGTAAGAAAGTGGGTCTTAAAGGCGCACGTCGCAAGCCTCAGTTCTCAAAACGTTAATCAACGTTTTACAAGATTTAAGAAGCCGGCTCATTCAGCCGGCTTTTTTATGCCCAGGGATGGGCAGTATCCTGAAAATGCAGGAGCAATTTTCAGGGTTGTTTGAGTTTAGAAGTAGTGCTGGTGCAGAGCCAGCTGGTTGATTATTCTGTTTATTAACCTGCGCTAGTCTTTTTGTGGATAGGTTTAAATCTTTGCTCTGACCAACCATTGCCTTGCCAGGCGGGCTTTCATTTCTTTGTTGGCCCAAAGAATACCCCGAGGGCACTTGGACAGAAACAAAGAAAGGGCCGCCTGACCCATTGCCCTTCGGGTTCACTGCGTTCGCGTCAACAATCGGGTGGCTGCGGAACTCGCGCTGCGCGCTCAGACATCCTCGCCGACAACTCCCGATTCTTGCCACTCTCTACGACAATGGGTTTTTATGGCTATTCTAGACTCATGCTAATAAATCATACATACTATTGACGAAATTAATACTTTTGAATGCAAAGGTGGTATTTGATTTATGGATGACTTTGATTTTTATAAACCGGAAGCCTCGGAAGACGACATAGTTCTTAATTCAAAGCTAGAACATTTATATAATCATTCATTTGGAGATGGACGTTTTTTTCAAGTGGTATTTTCTGATGAAGGTGAAACTCATATAAAGTTTGCGCCTCGAACTATGATAAAAGTCGTATATATTAAAGACAAAGAAAATATAGAAGGTTTAGAGATTATAAAGCTCATTTCTGACCGAGAAAAAGAGAGAATTAAACTATCAAAATTTAACTTACAACAGCTTAAATGCTTTCTTGATTTTATTAATACAATCGATCTTAAGGGAGTAAGTGAAAAAAGAATTGCTTTAGCTGATGAGTCATTAACGTCGTTGGATAATGAAACTAAAAAGAAAATATCAACCTTGTTATCTGGTGAAGAGGGAGGGATGGTTATTCGAGATTTATTAAACAAGGGCATAATTACAAATGTAGATCTAGTCAATACTGGTTATCGAAAGTTGCAATTAGAAGAGTTTAGAAAACTTCTTTTTGAAGATGGTATTACGGATTATAAAGAAAAGATTGGTAAGCCAAATACTAAGGACGAAATTGCATGGCAGCATTTTTTTAAGGTAAATGAATGGATTTTTGGCTATGGCTTAGACTATCGTTTTCAAGGAATTTTGCAAAAAGAATTTCATGCATCAGACACAAGTGCTTCTGGAAAAGATGGGGTACGGGCTGACTATTTATTAGGTGATAAAAGATTTACGACTTTTGTTGAGCTTAAACGCCCTGATACTAGATTATTTGGAATATCCCAAAAGAGGGCTAACTGTTGGAAATTATCAAATGACCTGATTGAAGCTTATTCACAAATTTTAGAGCAAAAAGCCAGCGGTCAAATTAAAATTGAAACGACAAAAGAGTTGCTGGATGATTTTAATCAGGAAATTCCACAAAGATCTTATGATTCTAGGACTATATTGATTATAGGGAGTTGGAATCAGATATCGGAAGATGTGAAAGGCGATAAACAAAAAAAAGAAAAAACATTTGAACTGTTTAGGCGTGATTCAAGAAATGTAGACATAGTTACTTTTGATGAACTGTATGAAAGGGCTCTATATATTGTAAAAAATGAAAATCATTATTCTAATAGTAATAAATCTAAATAGTCTTCACCTGCCATAAAAATCAATTGCCGGAGTTCATGCTAAGAATCGGGGGCTTTCGGCGAGGATGTCTGAGCGCGCAGCGCGAGTTCCGCAGCCGCTCGATTATTCGTATGAATGGAGGGAACCCCGAAGGGGCAATTGATTAGGCTGCATTTCTTTTGGTTCTGTTTTCTTTGTGCAAGCAAAGAAAATGAACGCCCGCCCGGCAGGGCAATGCTTGAATAACACAATAATCTCAAAAACCACGACTAACCAACACCTAAAGCAAACCAGCGCCCAGCCACTCCTGACACAATCCCGTAACACCAGCTGGTTACCATTTCCCAATGAACCAGAAAAAGCTACTACTCATCACCGATGCGTGGAGTCCACAAACCAATGGTGTGGTCACGACATTGAAAACTGTTTTGACTGAACTGGAAAAGCGCGGCTACCAGACGGATGTAATCCATCCGGGGTTATTTAACACAATCCCATTGCCATTTTATCCAGAGATTAAGTTGGCAATAATGCCGGCCAGAAAAATGCGTCGTTTGATTGAGGCGTTCAAACCAGATCATGTGCATATCGCGACTGAAGGTACGCTGGGGGCGGCTGCGAAACGCATCTTTGATAACAGAGGGTGGCGATATACCACATCATTGCATACAAAATTCCCAGAATATGTGAATGCACGTTTGCCGTTTATTAAGGTGGAATGGGGGTATTCTGTTTTAAAGCGTTTTCATCAGAAAGCTTCGTCAGTGCTTGTGACAACGTCATCCTTACGTGATGAGTTGATGGCAAATGGCCTGGATAAGGAAAATCTGGTGATTTGGGGCAGGGGGGTTGATAGTGATCATTATCGACCGGACCCGGAAAAGCTCAATAATGCAGATAAAGAATTGCCGCTGCTGACTTATGTTGGACGCTTGGCGATAGAAAAGAATTTGCAGGCATTTCTAGATGTCGATGTGCCAGGGCGTAAGCGTCTGGTGGGAGATGGTCCACAAAGGGCTGAGTTGGAACGTAAATATCCCGAAGTTGAGTTTGCCGGTTATAAATATGGTGAGGATCTAGTCAGTGAGTATCAACAGGCTGATGTTTTTGTTTTTCCTTCACGCACAGACACATTTGGTCTGGTAATGCTTGAGGCTATGGCATGCGGAACTCCGGTTGCTGCATTTCCTGTGCCTGGGCCAGTTGATGTTGTGCAGCAGAGCAAGACCGGTGTGCTTGATGAGGATCTTGCGAGTGCGATTAAAGGTGCTTTGCAGTTGAATCGTCAGGATTGCCGAGAGTATGCTGAAAAACAATCCTGGCAGGCTGTGACCCAGCGCTTGCTTGATGAAATTGTGCCATTTCGATAGTAGGTAGAGGGAGAGGGGGGTTTAAAGCCATCAGGTGGTACTAAGTAGATCGTTGCAAGCATGTTCAATCTCTTCAAAGTTGAATTTGAAACCACTTTCAAGCAGAGCTTCGGGCAATACCCGTTGGCTGCGCAGGAGTAATGCTGAGGCTTCACCTAGTAAGAGTTTTATCGAAAGAGCGGGCACAGGAATCTGTAGCTTTTTTCCAAGAGCATTGCCAATGGCTTGTGAAAACTGCTGGTTGGTTGCTGGGTTGGGAGCGGTAAGGTTATAGCTGGGTTGCGGGGAGGCCTGGTGCAGAATGTGTAGAATGCCTCTGATCCAGTCGTCAATATGAATCCAGCTCAGCCATTGTTGTCCATTACCGATTTTCCCATTTAAATGAAACTTTGCTGGCAGTGTCATTTTCTCCAGAGCGCCGCCGTCACCTAATACGACCCCGGTACGCAAAATGCTGATTTGCTGATACACATCAGACATACTGGAGCCATAGTGCTCCAGCTGACCACACAGTTCAGCGGTGAAATGCGGCGTCGGGATAGAGTTCTCTGTAAGCTCTTGGTCTGGGTCTTCGGGAAGGCCATAATAGCCTGTGGCTGATCCGACCAACAGTGTGTTGAAAGTAACCTGTTGTTTTTGCAGCCATTGGTGTAGTTCTCGCAAAGGGGTTATGCGACTGTCTGTCAATTCTTTTTTACGTTGATCTGTCCAGCGTTTGTCAACGATACCTGCTCCTGCCAGGCTGATTGTGGTTTCTGGCAGAGTTTCCAGGCTCAAAAGTTCATCATAGTTGTCAATGATAGTCGGTTCGCAGCCTATGGAGGAAAATAGAGTTGATGTGTTTTGCTTGTTACGGGTTTTAACAATAACAGTCTGATCTTTGTTTAATAAAGCAGCTGTTAAATTTCTACCTATAAAGCCGGAACCACCGATGATCAGTATTGACATCTTAACGGCTGAGCATGGGGCCAAGAGGTTTCCCACCCAGAAGATGCATGTGCAGGTGATATACTTCCTGGCCGCCATCACGGTTGCAATTGATTATAAGGCGATAACCGTCCTCGGCTATATTGAGATTTTGAGCCATTTTTGCCGCAGTCAGCAATAATTTGCCAAGGATCATTTGGTCTTCTGTTGTAACATCGTTGACGGTAGGAATGGGTTTATTAGGGATGATAAGCAAATGGTGTGGAGTGAGTTGGGCGATGTCTTTGAATACAGTGACATCATCATCCTGAAAGAGAATGTCCGCAGGTATTTCGTGGTTGATAATCTTGGTGAATAACGTTTCTTCAGTTGTCATGGTGTTTTTGTCTGTTGACTTAATAAAATCCGGAGAAATTAGTCTATCATAGCTATTTTCGAGCGCATACTGATTGACAGTTGCTATCGGGTCGAAGACACTCTATCTTTCATTGAATGAATAGTGGCATCTTAGAAAAATCATGATTAAAGTAGGTATTATTGGCGGCACGGGCTACACCGGTGTCGAGTTGCTCAGGCTGTTGGCTACGCATCGCAACGTTAGTGTTGAGCTGATTACCTCTCGCGGTGAGGCAGGTAAACCTGTAGCTGACTTGTTCCCTGGTCTGCGTGGCATGGTCGATATTGCTTTCAGTGAGCCAGATATAGATGCATTGAAGCAATGTGATGTGGTGTTTTCAGCGACACCAAACGGCGTTCTGATGCAGTATGCCAGAGATTTGCTAGAAGCTGGTGTTAAATTAATTGACCTGGCTGCAGACTTTCGTATTAAAGATATTGCGACTTGGGAAAAATGGTACGGTATGGAACATGCCTGCCCAGAATTGGTCGAACAAGCTGTTTACGGTCTGCCTGAACTGAATCGTACTGCTATCCAGCAGGCCGCTATTGTTGCTAACCCAGGATGTTATCCCACGGCAACAACCTTAGGTTTATTGCCGTTGGTTGAGCAAGGTTTGATTGATGTTTCTGATATTGTTGTTGATGCTAAATCTGGCGTGACAGGTGCTGGCCGAGGGGCGAGCGTTGCTACTTTATATTCTGAAGTGAATGACAGTTTTAAAGCCTATGCGGTATCTGGGCATCGTCATCATCCAGAAATCAGCCAGAATCTATCGCTTGTCAGTGGAAGTGAGGTAGGTTTGACCTTTGTACCTCATTTAACGCCGATGCAGCGAGGCATATTATCAACTATTTATGTTGATTTGCTGGATCCAGCGACGAATGTCCATGATGTTTTTCAGGCGCGTTACGCAACTGAGCCTTTTGTTGATATTTTACCTGAGGATTCTCTACCGGAAACGCGTTCTGTCAGAGCGTCGAACTATTGCAGGATTTCAACCTTTAAACCCCCTGTTTCCAAAAAGTTGGTGATAATATCGGTGATTGATAACTTGACAAAAGGTGCGGCTGGTCAGGCGGTGCAAAATATGAATATCATGTTTGACTTGCCTGAGAATGAAGGGCTGGAATTACCGGCCGTGATGCCGTAACAAGGTCTTGTCGTATGTTACGTCGTGCAACGAATGATTTATCTATTAAGCCCAAGTGGTCAACTGATAAAAAAATAACGGTGACACTGCTGGTCTTGGTCAGTCTGGTTTTGTTGTCTTTTGGTAGTTATTGGTTGGGCTATACTCGTTCAAGTGAATACGATGAAGAGCAGCGTAATACGATTAAAGTGTTAAGTGCTGATCTTAAAAAGACCAACGTAGCTAATCGTAAATTGACCCAGGAACTGGCAACAGCGCAGCGTCAAGTTCAGGTGGAGCAAGAAGCGTATAAAGAAATTAACAAGGCCTATAAAAAAGTTGAGCAGAAAAATGAAGTGTTAAGTCGTCGCGTTAACTTTTATCGAAGTATTGTCTCTCCTGAAGATGGTACTTCGGGCGTTAAAATTCACGATATACGCAGTAAGCGACTAGAGGGTGGGCAAGTAGAGTTTGAATTGACCTTAATTCAGTCGATTAATCATGAAAAACAAGCAAAAGTGAATGTTGTTGTTGAGTTGTATGAATCAAAACAGGCAAAAAAGAGTCTGAGCAGATGGCCTGATTCGAATAGTAAAGTGCTGCAATTTCGCTATTCGGATGTGGTCAAAGGGGCTTTGAAAATGCCAGAACAGAAGCCGGGTATGGTTTTGAAGATTATTGCTCGACCAGATAATAATGTTTCCAAGCAATTAGTTGAGTGGCATGAGCTATAAGCAGTACAATAGCGGAAAATATAACTCTGACTTTTTATGCAGTTGTACTAAAGGCTGTTGTACTACGATAACAATAAGATTTGAGGCAATGAGATGATGCGAAAGAATAAACATGTAAATGATAAACCTGTCGATACTGTTGATACCCTAATTGGTTCAAGTTCGATTTTGCAGGGCGATCTGGAGTTTTCGGGTGGTTTGAGAGTGGATGGTCATATTAAAGGCCATATCACAGCGTTAGATGGAAATAATGGTACCCTTGTTCTTAGTGAAGCAGGCAAGATTGAAGGCAATATCAATGTGCCTCATGTGATTATTAATGGCACAGTCAAAGGCAATATTATGTCGTCAGGCCATGTTGAGTTGCAGGCTAAATCAGAAATTTATGGAGATGTACATTACAAAGCTGTTGAGATGGAATTGGGAGCTTCCATAAACGGTAGCTTGGTGTGCGATCCGGGTATGCCAGTATATGATGCGAATAAAGTTGCCGCAGAAACCGCCAGTGACACTTGATTTTCTGCATTGGCGTCACCATATGCTACACTTAATAACAACTATTGTTTAACGCATTTGTATAAATGCTCATTAATGCTATGACTGATAACCTAACTACTAGCCAGGCTTCTCCACTTGAATTCACCACGAATGCGGCGTCTAAAGTGTTGGAATTGATCAAAGAAGAGGATAACCAGGATTTGAAACTTCGAGTCTATGTTCAGGGTGGCGGTTGTTCTGGTTTTCAATACGGCTTTACTTTTGATGAAGAACAGCAGGAAGATGATACTGCTGTCGACAAAGATGGTGTGCGTTTGCTGGTTGACCCTATGAGCTTTCAGTATCTGATTGGCGCTAAAATTGACTATAAAGATGATATGGAAGGTGCTCGGTTCATCATTAATAATCCAAATGCATCAACTACCTGTGGTTGCGGGTCTTCTTTTTCCGCCTGACAATCTGAGTAGGAACTCCTCCAAATTTGAAAAAGCGAGCTTTGAAGCTCGCTTTTTTTATGTCAAAGAGTTTTTTCCTTTGATATAATTTTCCGCGGTTAAAATTTGAAACAACTGAATCTCCTTAATATGCAACTGGCAAAAGTACGTCTTTTATTGATGTTTTCTTTGCTGGCGTTCGTTATGAACGCCTTAATGCCATTCTATGCTGTTTATGGAGTGCCTTCTGGTAATGGTGTTGGGGGTCAGACCTCTTCTTTGTTTGGCGAAAAAATCCTGTTGTGTACATCTTCTGGATTTAAATGGGTTAACCTGTCAGAGCTTGAAGTTGCGTTTGGCATTTCTGACTCTGGGTCAGAATCATTGCCTGATAGCCAACACAACGACTACTTTGAGTGTCCACTGTGTTATTTACCTAAAGATGATGTTGATGATTTTTATGCAGGCGAGATAGGTATATCTGGTTGCTATGGACAGCGCCAAGTCGCAACTCTGAAATTTTTTGATGTTCCACTGCATCAGGGGTCCTTCCTCTTCCTTCACGGACGACAAACTCGAGCTCCTCCTCTTTTTGTTGGCTAGAGATAACCAGTTCGAGTGTGACTCGATAACCATGCTGAAATAGTTTAATCCTGCGAGGCCAAGTCTTTGGTCAAGGCTTTAGGCTGGTTTGTGTGTGGCTGGATCAATAGCTGAATATTCATCTCTTAAATCCCTTTATTGTCATTTAGAGCAGCCTTGCGCGGTGCTTGTTGCTGTTCTTGTAAAATTATTTTTTTGGAGTATTGAATGAAATTCAAACTTTCTATGCTGGCGCTGTGTGCTGGCACAATAAGCAGTGTCTATGCACAAAATCCAGCTGACCAAAAACAATCAGTGGTGACCAGTCCAGTATCGATAACTATCATCGGCAAAGCTGCCCTTGAAAACGCTGAAATTGCCGGTACTCCGGTTAAGGAGTTGCCAATCAATGTGCATGTAGTCAATGATGAAGAGATTCAACGTTTGAAATTTGTTGACCCTGATGAATTGCTTGATCGGATCCCGGGGGAAACTCAAGTAAGAAATTTGCGTATCCCGAGCGGTGGCAAAGGTTATACCATTCCAATGGTCGATGGTATTGCATTGGAAGACCCTTATGAAGGAGCAACCCAGAGGATTGATCGGGTTAATACCGGTGATATTCAGCGTGTCGAAGTCATCAAGGGACCTGCATCGGCCGTTTATCCGAGTAACGCTTTTGGTGGGGTGATCAATGTTGTGACAAGAGACGCGCCTGAGACCACAGAAACCAAAGTCTGGTTTGAGGCGGGCAATTTTTCTCGGCGTCGCATCGGAGTTAATAGTGGCGGTAAAGTAAATCGTATTGGTTATTTTCTTGATGCAAACTCTCGCCGTTTGGAAGGGTTACGTGAAGGTGCAAAAAATGATCGTGACCAATTCAGTGGCAAGTTTCTGTATGATGCGAATGACAATGCACGATTAATTGTTCGTCTGGAGCACCTTCGAGAAGATGTTGTGGCCCGAGGGGATTTGACTGCAGAGCAAATTGCCGAAGACCCAACTCAGGCCGGAGGCTTAAGTTCAGCAACAGATCTTGAGCAGGATGCTGTGTCAATGAAGTTGGAACAAGAGTTGCCTTCAGGCTATGTTGATGCTTCTTTGGTTTGGCGTGAAAAGGATACGGTTGGTTTATCGCGTTTTCGAGGGCCGCAGGATGAAAATGACCGGGGATTGAGTTCTAAATTGCTTTACCGTCATGAGTTAGATGGTGCAAGTATTATCAGTGGTTTTGAGACATACGATGGTGCTCAGGATGTTCGTCAATATCAGCGTAAGGATGTTCAGTTGCAAGGGGAGTTTAAGCGTTTTGAAAACTCCAGAGATATCCGAGCTGCTTTTCTGCAATATGAGTCCAATATCACTTATGCGTTGAGCTTTTCTGCTGGCCTGCGTTATGAAGATGTCAGTTTGGAGTCAGGGCAATTTGCTGGTGCTCGAGCCAGCTTTGATGACATGTCACCGAAATTGGGTTTGACGTATAAATTGTCGGATAAGAACATGGTGTGGTTTGGTGCTTCACAGGGTTTTTATGCTCCTGATGCTGGTGATTTATTTGATGCGGATACTGGAAACTCAGAGCTGCAGCCAGAGTTGGCAACGAACCTTGAACTTGGTATTCGTGGTAGAAAAGGTGCCTGGAACTACGACAGTTCCTACTACCATAATCAAATTAAAAACTACCTGGTCACTCAGGAATTTCTGCTCGATGGCTTGGAATTTGAACGCACTACAAATGCCGGTCAGGTTACGGTTCAAGGATTGGAGTCTGTGCTGGAATACGCACCTGCAAAAGCGAATTGGAGAATTGGTTTTACTCATACCTATGCTCGCAATATATATGATTCATTTGTCAGTAGTGATGGTGACTTTTCCGGCAATGAGCTGAGTCGTTCACCGCGACATCATTTGAATACACGGTTAGCCTGGTTGCCATTTACTCATTGGACATTTGAGCTGGAAGGAGATTTTTATTCACGTTATTACAGTGACTCAGCTAACACAGAAAAGGGTCGTTTCAAACGGGGAGAACGACTTAATTTTCGAGTCAGCTACGAACGTGGGCCTTTAAGTTTCTGGCTGCATGGCATTAATCTGACCGATACGCTTGAGGACCGGGCAACATACAGTCGTGGTCAATTGAAGTTTCGTACAGTGGATGGTCGCAGTTGGTATGCGGGCGTTGCTTATAAATTCTAGTGTTTATTTGAGGTTACTAACGACAAGAAAGTCTTTTTCATTGAACTGGGCTTTCTTAAATTAGTTTCTTGGATATTAATGCATTGATTGAACGAGGTTCGAAATACATGATGAAGCAAAAAAATCTTAATCGTTGGTTGTGGAAATGGCATGTTATCGGTGGCTTGATCAGCTTGCCGTTTCTATTTTTTCTGGCAGTCACTGGTGCTGTCTATTTATTTAAAGCGGATTATAACAATATGGTTTATGACTCTATTCAATGGGTTGAACCAGACGACGG
Source organism: Arenicella sp. (assembly GCA_050633785.1). Lineage (GTDB taxonomy): Bacteria > Pseudomonadota > Gammaproteobacteria > Arenicellales > Arenicellaceae > CALKZN01. The sequence goes on along the minus strand of JBOEHE010000070.1, from coordinate 9,700 downwards.
TGCAATTGTTCAGTCTTATAATCAGCAGATTGCTGCAGTGCAAGAGCAAACAGACCACCCTATTGTGCAAGTGTTTGTTCCTGAATCGAGCAATCAGGCGACTGGCTTTCGTGTGCATGGCAAAGGGCATAGTCGTGATGTTTTCTATGTCAATCCGTACACAGCGGAGGTGACTGGTCGTGTCCAGCAAAAACAAACGTTGATGTATAAGGTTCGTAAATTGCACGGAGAGCTACTGCTGGGAAAAGGCGGAGAATGGTTTGTGGAGTTGGTTGCCAGCTGGGCTATTGTGCTGATTCTTACCGGTTTGTATGTCTGGTGGCCAGCCAAGAAATTTTCATTGGCAAGTTTCTTTGTTGTGAGAACGGGTAAAGGACGCAGAACTTTTTGGCGTGATGTGCATGCAGTATTCGGTTTCTGGCTGTCTTTGTTTTTGTTGGTTATCCTGGCTGGGGGCATGCCTTGGACTGATATTTTTGGTTCGCAGTTAAAGTGGGTTCAGGCTAAGACGGATACCGGTTATCCTAAGCATTGGCGTTCAAGTAAGGGTTTGAAGTCGGATGTCACAGCATCTTCTGGTAAAACTGCTCTGTCGTTGGATGATATGGTGGCGATTGCATTGCAAAAAAATCTGGAAGGAAGGATCACGGTTAAGTTGCCTCGCAAGAGCGATGGAGTGTTTAGTGTTTCCAATAAATCATTTTGGTTACGTGATCAACATGTCTTTCATTTTGATCAATATACTGGAGATACCTTGAAAGCCTATCGTTGGTCAGATGTTGGAATTCTAATGGAGTTGCGTCAGATAGCCATGCGCCTGCATCAAGGGGAATATGGTTTTGCAAACTGGTTGATTGTATTGATTGTCTCTTTGTTGTTTGCAGTTAGTACAGTCGCAGGGCTGATTTCTTATCTTTTGCGTAAGCCAGAAGGTCGCTGGGGGATGCCAACCGTGCCTGAACAGTTTAAAGTGGGTAAGCTTTTATTCTTGATTATCATTGGTCTTGGGGTGTTATTCCCTTTGTTCGGTTTGAGCTTGCTTGTGCTTTGCTTATTTGAGTTCTGCAAGGGATATTCGCGATCGCGCAGCGTGAAAAACAAGGTGGTAAAAATAACGCCGACTTTGTAATTGAGTATATGTCTATACGGTGGTTGGTGAAAGAACGTCGCCTAATACAACGGTTTCTCTGGAGCCAGTCACCATGGGCATATTGCCTGGTAGTTTATTAAGTCGGCAGAAGCCCAGCCATGCAAAACCCATGGCCTCCACCCAGTCAGGGTCAATGCCGACTGCCTGTGTCGTTTCAATCATTGTGTTTGGTAAACGTACGCCTAGCATTTCAGTGAGCAGCGTGTTGTGGACGCCGCCGCCGCACAGATAGACGGGGTGTTTATCTCTTTTCTGGCGTTGCAACTCATCGCCAATGGTGGTGGCGGTTAACAGGGTTAAAGTATATTGCACATCTTCTGCTGTGCAATCGGGGTAATGCCTTGTAATTGAATGTAGCCATTCAGGATTGAAATAATCCTGGCCAGTACTTTTTGGTTGCGGCAAACTGAAAAAAGGATCAGCCAGAAAGTCATGCAATAGCTCAGTGTGCTGTTTTCCTGTTCTTGCCCAGTTACCATTGTTGTCATAGCTTAAACCTTGGTGCTTTGATATCCAGTAATTCATCAAGGTATTGCCTGGACCAGTGTCATAGCCTATGGTGTTTTCTGGTGATTTTTCCAATGCTGTTATGTTGGCTATGCCGCCAATATTGACGATGTTGCAAGGAGCTCTATGACTAAAAGCATGTTGATGAAAGGCAGGCATTAATGGGGCCCCCTGACCGCCGTTTTCTATGTCAGCACGACGAAAATCAGCTATAACCTTGAGTCCGGTTTGATTGGCTATTAATTGCGCGTTCCCCAGTTGCAGGCTATAAGGTTCTACGGCATTTGGACAGTGCTGGATGGTTTGTCCATGATTGGCAATGGCTATTATGGATTCACGGCAGAGGCTATTTTGTCGTATTGCTTCCTCAATATGTTCGCTGACAAAATCGGCTAATTGCATGTCCAGCTCCTGCAACTCTTCAGGTGCGGGTTGCAAGGATATTTGAGCTTCAATAACGCGTTGACGTAATTTATCTGGGTAGGGTGAGTAATAGCTGTTTATGAGCGAGACTTTGTTTATGGCTTGAATGTCGCAGATGGCTATATCCAGGCCATCTGCGCTTGTGCCTGACATCAAACCAAGGTATATGCCTTGGTGTTGTGCCGTATTATTCATTATTTGTTTAGAGCAGTCTGTAACTCAATAACGGAGCTCTCATTCGTTCTGTCTGTATTATTGCTGGCCACAGAGTTAACGTTCGTTTTAAGAAGGGCCAGTTGTGTTGCGGCTAATTGTTTGAATGAGGCCAGGTCCTGTTTGGGGACAGGGGTTGATTTAGGTGTCTTGTAGGTTAATGGGTTGCGATGTACGCCATTAACTCTGAATTCATAGTGCAAGTGTGGTCCTGTGGCTAAGCCTGAGCTGCCAACATAACCAATGGTTTCACCTTGTTTGATGTGTTTGCCGGTTTTAATGCCGGATTTAAATTTGCTCATGTGGGCATATAATGTGCTGTATTTGCCTCCATGACTGATAATGACCACTCTGCCATATCCGCCTTTGCGACCTACAAATGTAACTTTGCCATTGGCTGTGGTGCGAATCGGGGTGCCAGTGCTTGCAGCATAATCTACGCCTTTATGAGCGCGCCATCTCTTTAGAACAGGATGGAAGCGCCTTTTGGAAAAACCAGAAGAAACCCGACTGAACTTCATTGGTGATTTCAGAAAAGTGCCTTTCATGCTGGATCCATCAGGAGAGTAGTAGCTGGTATGTCCCTTTGAGTCGGTGAAACGAACGGCAGAAAATGTTTCTCCTCGATTGGTGAATTCTGCGGCCAATATGTTGCCATCCGCCAGAACTTTGCCATCTTTAAGATGTTGTTCGTAGACAATGGTGAAAAAATCGCCTTTGCGGATATCTTGAACAAAATCAACATCCCAGCCGAATATGGCTGCCATATCCATAATGAGGTTGTCGTTTATTCCGGCATCACTGGCGGCTTCAAATAAAGATGACTGAATTGTGCCTGAAGCTACTCTGCTGTTAGTCTGAAAGTCAACATCAATCTCAGTTGCTTCTATATTTTCGCCCTGTTCGTCTATTGTGACTACTAGCTCTTTCAATGGTGAAAGTTCATATTTGATTTGCCGGATGTTCTTTCTGCTGTCAAAAGCAAAATGCATACTTTTGCCGACGCGAATGTTTTTTAACCTTTTGCCTTGTTCTGTTTGAACAATTCTGTGCGGCAGCGACAGGCTTAGGTCGTGTTTGGTGAAAATGCTGCCCAGTGTATCTCCACGTTTTACAGTATGTTGTTTCCAGTCGTATTGATTGAGCTTGAATTCCTCATCAATATTTTTAATGGATGTGATTTGCTGGTTCGGCAGGCTGACTTCCGGGGCAAATTTTAAGGAAGTGTTAACTTGATTTGAGTCTGAATGATTCCAGTCTTCGCTATCTTCTATGCCAGCTTGATCAATGTCGGTATTGATAGAGGCTGTTGAAGTCACTGAAACCCAACTGCAGACAATAATTAATAAACCGCCAAGAAACCAATGGTGATTTCGCAGTTGTGGGGCTGATGGATATTGACGTTTTTTCTTCTTGGGCAACAATGACTTGACGTCGATGTTTGCCAGACGTGTTTTAGATTGACTCACAACTCTTTATTTCTATTGGGGATTTGGCATAATCTACACGTTGTAATCGAACAGGTCAAAGAGATTTCGCACTTGTAACGAAAGCCAACTAGTATTAGGCTTGCCGGCAGTTAATTGTAGAAACTAGGATGGCTGGAAAAACTAAGTTTATACAGGCCATCATTTGAGTTAAACCGCATTTTAAAATGGCAGGAAAAAATGTCCCAGGAAAATAAATCTGAGAAAGAATTGTCAAGTGATATCCGTGATCAATTGGCTATTATCAGTCGTGGCAGTGAAGAAATTATTCCCGAAGCCGAGCTGATAGCCAAACTGAATAAAGGTAAGCCGCTGACCATCAAAACAGGCTTTGATCCTACGGCACCAGATTTGCATCTTGGGCATACTGTGTTGATCAATAAAATGCGTCAATTTCAGGAATGTGGGCATAATGTTGTATTTCTGATTGGTGACTTCACTGGAATGATCGGTGATCCTACAGGAAAAAGTGCTACCCGACCGCCACTGACAGAGCAAGATGTTGCCGAAAACGCGCTGACCTATAAAGAGCAGGTCTTTAAAATCCTTGACCCAGATAAAACGCAAGTCAGATTTAATTCAGAATGGATGGATAAGCTTTCATCTGCTGATATGATTAAACTGGCTGCTCAGCATACTGTAGCTCGTATGTTGGAGAGAGACGACTTTAAAAAACGCTATCAATCCAATCAGTCCATTGCTATTCATGAATTCTTGTATCCACTGGTGCAAGGATATGATTCGGTAGCAATGGAGGCTGATGTGGAATTGGGGGGTACCGACCAGAAATTTAATCTGCTGGTGGGCAGAGAATTGCAAAAGACTTATGGTAAGCCGCAGCAAGTCGTTTTAACGATGCCGTTATTAGAGGGTTTGGATGGTGTTAAGAAAATGTCCAAATCATTGGATAATTATATTGGTATCACCGATGCGCCTAATGATATGTTCGGTAAATTGATGTCGGTTTCAGATGAATTGATGTGGCGATACTTTGAATTGTTAAGCTTTCGTCCTATGACTGAAATTGAAGGCTTTAAACAGGAGGTCGTTGCTGGCAGGAATCCGCGGGATATTAAATTTTTGCTGTGTCAGGAAATTGTCAGTCGTTTTCATGATGCTGCTGCTGCGGATAAAGCGCAAGCTGATTTTATTCAACGTTTTCAAAAAGGAGCAATTCCAGATGATATGCCAAGCGTTGCTCTGACCGTGACTGCTGATGGTTATCCTATTGCAAACTTGGTGAAAGACTCTGGCTTGTGTTCCAGTACTTCTGAAGCCATGCGTATGATCAAGCAAGGGGCGGTCAAAATCAATGCAGAGAAAGTCTCAGATCCTAGAATGAAGGTTGTCGATCAGGAGTCTTTTGTGTTGCAAGTAGGCAAGCGCAAATTTGCCCGCATTACTCCTGAGTAATTGAATATTATCAAGGTGTGGGGATAAGAGTATAGATTCTGAGTGAACACTGTAATTAAATTTTACAAATGGTGAATACAATCTATACTCTTTCTAAAGGCTGTATATAGATTTTGTCTGAGATAAGGGTGTTTGTGAGGTGCTGAAAATTTATTCAGCTAATAACTAATAAATACATAAACCTCTCAAACGGGACCTATATCATGAAAACATTTTGTAAAAAGCCTTTCAGGCTATTCAAATCCCCCTTATTATTTCTACTTATTGTGGCGATAGTGTCTCCACTTGGCGCTTATGCTGAACCTATCGTTATCAGATTTTCTCATGTGGTGGCCGAAGATACGCCAAAAGGTTTGTTGGCGCTTAAATTTCAGGAATTAGTTCAACAGCGCTTAGGCGATGATAAGGTAGTCGTTAAGATTTTTCCAAATAGCTCTTTATTTGGTGACAGTAGTATCGGTGATGAAATTTTAAAAGGAAATGTTGAGTTGGCAGCGCCGAATACCGCCAAGTTGAAGAAATATACCAAACGTTTGCAGGTGTTTGATATTCCTTTTTTGTTTGTCAGTCCTGAAGCTGCATCGAAATTTTTATCCGGAACCTATGGCAAGCGTATGTTACGTTTGGTTGATAGTAAGGGGTTGATTGGGTTGGGTTTTCTGAATAACGGAATGAAGCAGTTGTCCGCCAACAAAAAAATTGTCATGCCAGAAGATGTTGCTGGAATGAAGTTTCGCATAGTTAATTCAGATGTGATGGTTGATCAATTTAATACATTGGATGCTGTTCCAATCAAAAAATCATTCAAGGCGCTTTATGGTGCGCTGGAAACCGGAGAACTTGATGGTCAGCAAAATACCTGGTCGAATATATACTCCAAAAAATTTCACGAACACCAGCCTTATATCCTTGAGTCGAATCATGCCTATCTGGGATATATGTTGTTAAGCAGCCAAAAATTCTGGAAAAGTATGCCTGATGATATAAGAGGTATTGTCGAGCAGGCTCTTAGTGAAGCTCTGGACTATGGTAATGAGATTGCCGTCAAAAAGGCTGAGGAAGATCGTAGGAATATTGTTGAATCAGGGATGGTGAAGTTGCATACAATGAGTTTAGATGAGCGAAAAGCATGGACCAAAGCATTGCAACCTGTCTGGAAAACCTATGAAGATGAAATCGGTTCTGATCTGATTAATGCAGCTGCTTCTTCTCGTTAGTATTCGGTTGAGCCCCTCGTTGTATTATTGAATTGCGAGGAGACTTAAGGGAATTCTGATTAAGCCACTTATTATTGGGTGTGGCTTGATCAGAAATTTCTTGTTGGTAGTGTCGTGCTTTAGTTCAAAGGAGTATTGAGTTTCTGCAAAAAAAACAAGGTGTTGATCATCAACTTGTGGCGTAAGGCTGGTGTTTGCGTTTGAAAGGGTGTCAGAACCGAGTTATTCGCTGTAAATGAATAAAAAAGGTAACTAGGTTGCTGTTTATGTTAATTTGCTGTTAAGTCTTCACCATTAGTCACTAAATATCTATATTGTTCGAAGCCTTCTGATTGGCGCGCATGTTGCCGGTCAATGAGGTTGATCTATAGACGTGCAAATAAGTGCGAAGGTGTTTTAGGGGTATGATGATACGGCATTTGATAAGACTGATATTTTCTGTGGGAATCTCTTTTGCAGTGTTGGGCTTGATGCTGCACTTGTTTGCTGGCGGTCTTTCTCCTGAGAGTCGGCCCGGTATCCTATTGGTGTTGAAAAGTACGACATTCTCATTTCTGGGCATTTATGCCTTGCTCTATCTTGTGCAGTTAATTGTCAGAGCAATTCGTTATCGTATTCTGATAGCGGCGTCAGGTGAAACCGTCCTTCCCTCGCTGTGGCATATGTCTCTGGTTACTGGAGTACGCAACATGTTTGTGGATATGTTGCCTGCCAGAGTGGGGGAGTTGAGCTATGTGGCAATGCTTAATCGTGGCTATAAAGTGGGTGCTGATGCCTGTTTGTCTTCTTTGACGGTGGCTGTGGCTTTTGATTTTGTTGCTTTGTTGATAATCATCCTGGGTTTGTTTTTCAAACAATTGCTGACAAGCTCACTTGAAGGTTGGATGTTGGGCGTTTTGTTGATGGCCTTTGTTGTTTCTGGCGTTGCTTTGTTTGCTTTGTTCGTATTTGGGCCCTGGTTTGTTCGTTGGCTTGATGCTCGGCCAGTTTTGCCTTGGCAGAACAGTCGTTTAGTGCAGTCTGTCTTGAAACTTGCCAGAAGTTTTTCTGATGCTTTGGATGTGACGCGTAAGTCAGGAAAACTGTTGTCGGTGCTCTTATTGTCAGTGATTATTCGTGTATTGAAATATGCAGGGTTTTATTTGCTGTTTAAAGCTGTGGTGGTGCCGAGCTTTGATGCCTTGGCCAATCTACCTCTGGAGCAAACGCTGAGCGCTTTGATTGGTGGGGAGCTGGCCGCCAGTTTGCCAGTTCCCGCGTTCATGAGTTTTGGGGTTTATGAGGCTGGTGGCACTGCTGTTTTGACGGCATTGGGTTTGGATAAAGGGGATTCCTTGATTGCTATGTTGTCAGTGCATATTTGGAGTCAATTGTTTGACTATGTTATTGGTGGTCTTTGTCTGCTGATATTTGTTTGGTTATTCAGAGGTGTTTCCTCAGAGGTTAAAGTGCAGGGTAAGTATGGTCGGTGGTTGAAATATGCAATGGCTGTTGTTGTGATGCTGTTTGGTACTGTATTGCTGGCAAAAGAATTTCGTACCAGTAAGAAAATGGGGGCAATATCGGCTCCGCCGGTTGGTCAGGATGTATCAGCTGACTTTGCTGACCGTGTTGTAGCCACTGAAAAAGAGTTGCAAGGGCTTTCCGGCTTCGTGGTCTGGAGTTCAAACAGGTTTGGAAATCACGATATTGTCAGCATGGATCTCGCTAGCAGAGAGATAACGCAAATTACGGATCACGCTCATACCGAGTTTTACCCGCGAATATCACCCGATGGAAAGCGGATTGTTTTTTCGCGCTCGCAGCAACCTTGGGTTTCACAGCGTAATTGGGTGGCGTGGGACCTCTATGTGAAAGATCTGCGTACGGGTAAAGAAAAAATGGTTGCTGAAAATGCTAATTTCGGCAACTGGGTGGATGAAGATACTATTACTTATCTGCAAAACGGCACCTCTGTTGTAAAGAAAGGTCTGGGCTTATTTGGTAAAGAAGAATTTGTTTTTCAGTCAGGGGTGGATACGTCTATTCCTGGTGGGGCCCAGATTTCAACTCCAGACTACAACCCAGACACGGGGCAAGTAGTCTTTACTGGTAAACAGTCGGAACTGGGTATGCGCTCAGGCTTTTGGGGGACTGCAGTTTATAGTGACAATAATACTCATAAAGGAGTAGAGAATGGTTGTCAGATTTTTTTCTCAACAAACGGCGACTATATGTATCAAGTGTCGCATGGCAGTAAGTTCAATAAAAAAGATAATCAATTCCTTTATATTGACCCTGCGACGCTAGAAACTAAAACATTGCTGGATCTTGAGGGTGATTATAGTCATGAGTATTTCCCAAAAGACTCCAATGATGGCAAGTATATGGTTCTGGCTGCCAGTGCTGGTGGGCATGAACATGATACTGCTGATTATGAAATCTTCTTGTGGCAAGTGGGGAGTAATCCGCATTATGCCACTCGCATAACTTTTCATTCGGGCAATGATAATTGGCCAGATGTATATATCACTCCAAAGCAGTAGGTTTGTCAGGGTGGAGATGGCGGTAGAATGGCGTTAAATAAGGGATTGTAAAAATAATTAAAAAAGCGATTGACGTGGGCGTAGATGTGGGTAGAATGCGCGTCCTGTTGAAGAGGTCTGAGGCACTGAGTAGGTGTTAAAGAAGTCAGAAAACTTTTTACAAAATAAAGTAAAAAAGCAGTTGACGGTCACTTCAATAAGCGTATAATTCGCGCCCCAGCAACGCAATAATGCAAACGCAGAATTGAAGAGCTGATTGATCTTTTAAAATTTATTCCAAACAATTTTTGTGGACGTTTTTGTCGATTAAGGTTTCCAACTTTAAGAGGCAATGGTCGAGAGCAATTATGCTTAAGATACAGCGCCACAACAGAATTTATTGTTTCTTATCTGTGATGAGTTTTTACGGGTTTACCTGTGAAGGCAAGTCAAACAAAGAGCAACCTTTAGATTGAACTGGAGAGTTTGATCCTGGCTCAGATTGAACGCTGGAGGTATGCTTAACACATGCAAGTCGAACGTGAAAGTTCTTCGGAACGAGTAGAGTGGCGGACGGGTGAGTAACGCGTAGGAATCTACCTAGTAGTGGGGGACAACCTGGTGAAAACCAGGCTAATACCGCATGTGCACTAAGGTGTAAAGAGGGCCTCTTCTTGAAAGCTCTTGCTATTAGATGAGCCTGCGTCGGATTAGCTAGTTGGTGAGGTAATGGCTCACCAAGGCGACGATCCGTAGCTGGTCTGAGAGGATGATCAGCCACACTGG
>JBOEHE010000069.1:0-21694 GCA_050633785.1 Arenicella sp. | reverse complement strand
ATTTAGTGTGAACAGGCCCTAATATTCCGCCGCCTTTCAGAGAGACGCGCTTGGTTGAGGCTATTAAATCTTCACGAGACCTTAATGCTTCAAACAATGAAGCGTCGTTGATTTCAACAATGGTCCATTGGTCATCGCGAGTGAGTCCAACATAAAGGCCTTCTTCAGCAGTGTTGACAGCAATAGCATAGATATCCTTGTTGAGAAATTCAGATTCTATTGATCGAAAAACAGACTCTTTATCCAAAGTCCACATACCCAGTTTGATGTGATTGCTCAGCCGCTCAGCCGTATTCTGATTTGTCAGAGTTAACTGAAAATCCAGTTCTTCGTTTATTTTAAAAATCTGATAAAGGCCAAAATAGACCAGAATGATGGTTGTCAACAGGACAAGAAAGAAAATAACTTTGACTTGAATACTGCGAAAAAAACCGGTTCTTTTATTGTTGTTATTGTTCATGTAATTACATTGGAATGGCTATATTGTTTTTGGTAAGTGGAAAACCACAGACTGACAGAATGTGGTTGTTCGATAATTTAAAATAACCTGGGCTTATGTTAGGAACATTGAGAGGTCCTTTAGCTTTTCAGTTTATTAATGTTATTTTCCAATAACAGCTCTAATTCACCTTGGGTTTCGAGTTTGTTGATTTCCCTATCGATCAGCGTTTTCAGTTCATTGGCATATTCCAGTTTCCGAGAAATCATGAAGTAATACTTGTCCTTGGTGCCGCCAGGAATAGGTTCATACGTTAAATTATAGTTTTCGATGTAGTTATCGCCTTTGTGCGAAAAGGCGATAAATATTTCATATTGGGCCAGGAAAACGTCGCAGCGTTTTCGTTCCATTTTTTCTACGATCTGTGTGTAGTTTTTAGCCGTAGTATCAATGTCCTCAACAGGGATAAGAAAGTTTGAATAATTAAAACCAAGCACCCCGCACACTTTCAATTGTTTGAAATCTTCAATAGATTTTACGCCAGGGCCATCCGGGTAGCGGGCTTTAGAATAGAAAAAACTGGGAGTAATTGAATAGTAATCCCGAGTAAACAAAAAGTTTTTTTGGCGTTCATCATTGCTTCCTGCACTGCTTACAATCTGATATTTTTTTCCATGTTTTGTCCAATGCACACAGCGTTTCCATGGCAACATTTTGATGGAATAGTTGACATTGTTTGGTTTGAATACTTTTTTCAGAACATCGACATCATAGCCCTGATTCTGTTTGTTTTTATTAACATCAATGTATGGTGGCCAACCTGCCTCACTGCAGATGTTAATGGTTCCTTGTGATGGAATGCCATCAGCTGAAGCGTTGCTAATGAGCATAGAGAACAAACCAATTGAGACTAGCAGTAGTGCTGCGTGTTTCTTGAGTTCGATTTTTTTATTTTTCTTGTAATGTATCATTGATTACCTCTTTTTTTGAAACACACACTATTCTTTAAATGTCGTACAACATACTAATATCAGGCCTTATAAGTTGTGATGAAATGGTTTGATGGTTATATGTTTTGCCAGTTCGTTGGTGCTTACGAACCGGTAAAAAACCATAGGCCAGATAGCAGTGAAAGAATGTATTTTAAAGAGGGTGTTTCTTATGCGTCTTTCATTGTTTGTGTGTATGGCGTGAATTGTATCTTTGACAATACTTGTGATAAATGACTAATATAGGAATTTAATTTGCATAACTATACAAGTTGGATCTCAGATGTTAAGCAGCAATTTTTCCAAACCTGATCTGCATTTACTGCATGTATTTATTGTCGTTGTTGACTCAAAAGGTTTCTCAGCAGCTCAGGCTGCTCTAAATGTCTCTACTTCAACAATTTCCCGACAAATTTCTGATCTTGAGATTCGTTTGGGAATGCGCCTGTGCCAACGAGGTCGCATGGGTTTTCGAGTTACTGATAAGGGGGATTTGGTTTATAATGCGGCCAAAAAGTTATTTGCCTCTCTGGGTGAATTCAGCGAAACCGTCAATGGTACGAGAGGTAAACTGGTTGGCAAATTATCCGTTGGGATAGTTGATAATTGGATTTACAATGAGTCAGCAACCATTGTAGAGGCGCTGAGATCGTTTGTTTCGTCAGCTCCTGATGTTTCGATTGATTTGCATTCACTGGCCCCAGATGATCTTGAATTTGGAGTGTTTGATGGATTGATTTCCATGGGGATTGGCGTTTTTCATACACATAAACCAGGACTGATTTATAAGGAGATAGGCGAAGAAGTTATTGGTTTGTACTGTGGCAAAGACCACCCTTTGTACAATGTCAGTAACGAAAAAGAAATCAGCAAAATTCTTAAGAGTACGCTTTTCGCCAGGCGTGCCTATTTAAACGAAGAAAAAATAGCACCAATCACCCAAGGCTTGGAGTCCAATGCTGATGCTCATCAGATAGAGGGTGTCGCAATATTGATTTTGACAGGTCATTATGTTGGCTATTTACCCCAGTCTTTTGCTGAGTCCTGGGTAAAAGACGGTCGCATGAAGTCAGTGGGGCAGGGACTTTATGATATTCCTGCTGCGACAAAGCTAATTACAAAACGCGGCCATAAACCAAGCCTTATTCAGACGACGTTTATTGATTATCTGCTTAATCCTGAAAAATAACGTGAGAAACTGTGGGGAGGGTTTACTCTCAATCATTCGATGTAACTTGATGATTCCCTATCGAGTTATACCAAATAAAGGAGAATAAACCCCCAACCAGTAACAGGACTAATGTCGCTTTGTTTTTCTGTTGTAATGTCCCTGAACAATTCGATCAATTACCATGGCACAGAATAAAATGGCGATCCCGGCTAACATCCCCTGACCTTTCGCGGCATATTGCAGCGCTTCAAGAACGTTTTTCCCCAGCCCACCAGCTCCGATCAAGGAGGCAATAACCACCATGGATAAACACATCAGTATGGTCTGGTTAATTCCAGTCATAATAGAGGGCATGGCTAATGGGATTTCTACATCTTTAAGCAGAGTGAATTTTGTACAACCAAAAGCGATTGCCGCCTCTTTTGTATGTTCCGGTACACCTTTTATTCCCAAGGCAGTTAATCGGATAACAGGAGGCATTCCAAAAATGATAGTGGAGAGCACCCCGGGTGGTTTTCCTGTACCGAAAAAAGCAATAATCGGAATAAGATAGACAAACGCAGGCATGGTCTGCATAAAATCTAATATAGGTAAAGCAGCGTTATAGGTTCTTTGGCTTTTGCCAAACCAGATCCCCAAAGGAATTCCTAAAAGAATACATATAAATGCTGCGGCACCAAGCAAGGCAACTGTCTGCATGCTGGTTTCCCATAATCCAAACAGTGCGAGGTAGGCCAGGCACATCGCCGTGAAAATAGCCACTCTTACACCAGCTAATCGCCAGGCCGTTACCAGTATTACCATCATTACCACAGGCCATGGAGTATCAACAAATACAGTTTCCAAACCATCAAGAATGCTGCGTATCACTTCAACTATATTGTTGAAAGCCCCAGAGCCATGAAGGGAAAGCCAGTCGAAGCCGTTATCCAACCAACTTGAAACTGGTGTGAAAAACTCTTTGCCTATAGGCACAGTCTTAATCCATTCGACTGGTTTGGTGAAGGTGAATCGGTACATTGTTAACGGGATAACTGCTAACCAAAGCACAATACCATACCCAATACGGCTCCATTTAAAGCCATTTGGGGTCAGGTCAGGTTCGGCTCGCCAACTCAAATATTGTTTTTCATAGCGTATGTTGGCATAGAATCCTTGCAGTATTTTGATGGTCACTATCAGTACAATGCCTGTTATAAGAATTCCAGTAGCTTGAGCTGCTGCTGCTGTCGCTTCCCCAGAGACTCGCTCAGCGGCTGTTTTGAGGTTTTCCGCCGTTTTGAGCAACCCTTGGGCACTTTCATCTCCAGCTTGTAAGGCAGTCTGAGCTTTTTCATATAATTCATTAGAGCGTTTGGTCAATCGCTCAACTCGAGCTATCTTGTCAGCGCCTAAGTCTCCCCACAGGCCTCTTCCTATTTGGACTAAAGCAAGTAATTCGAGAATCATAAAAGCCCAGAACTGCCCCCACAAACCACGCCCGGCAGCCCAGAAAGGCCCTGATAGAGCAGCCATAGTATTCCATGTCCATGGGAATTTAGTTGCTGACTGAATCTTGTTGAATTCTTTGGAGTAATAAATCTCATTGTGCTCGACAAAGTCTTTAACAGAACTGTTCAACTTTTCGTCATTGCTGGCAATTGTCTGTGTATCAGTCATTAGTCATTACCTCCCTGGATTCCTTTAAGCAGAGTGGTTTTAGTAATGACACCGATATCTTTACCATCGCCATTATGAATCACAATGGGTTGTGCAGTGGTTGTGGAAATATCAATCAAACCACTTAAATCGGTTTCTGATGATGCTCTGGGGGCCAGGTTGAGATCGTCACCTGGTTGTGGTTTAAACTCATCCAGTTTTTCCATAATAGAATGGGCAAAAATCAGTTTGAGTGTTGATATTCCTTCGACAAAGTCAGTGACATATTCATCAACAGGATTGGTCACAATTTCTTCCGGGGTTCCAATCTGCACAATCAAGCCATCTTTCATAATAGCTATTCGAGTTCCAATACGGATTGCTTCGTCAAGGTCATGAGTAATAAACACCGTAGTCTTGTTCAAATCCGCTGATAGCGCTATAAATTGTTGCTGTAATTGCCTGCGAATTAAAGGGTCCAGTGCGGAAAATGGTTCGTCCATTAATAGTACTTCCGGATCTGAGGCCAGTGCTCTTGCCAAGCCGACACGTTGCTGCATACCACCAGACAGTTCGTTGGGGAACCTGTCCTCATAGCCATCAAGATTAACCAGGCTTAAACAGCGTTGAGATTCTTCCCAGCGTTTGTTTTTTGCAAAACCCTGTACTTGCAAAGGAAATGCTACATTATCTCTGACGGTTCTGTGTGGCAATAGCGCCATATGTTGAAACACCATTCCAATATGAGCAGCACGTAATTCTCGTAGTTGCTTGGCATTGAGTGCCATCACATCTTTACCAAGAACCTTGATATTGCCAGAGGTCGGTTCCAGAAGTCGGTTCAGATGGCGAACCATGGTTGATTTTCCTGATCCAGATAAACCCATGACACAAAAAATTTCACCTCGATTGACTTCAAAAGAACAGTTTGCGACTCCTACTACGCAGCCGAACTTGTCTAAAACCTCAGGTTTCGTCAGGCCTTGTTCCTTGATTGCCTGCATAGCATCCAGACTTTTATCGCCAAAAATCTTCCATACTTCATCCAATTTTATGACTGTTTCACTCAAGTCTATATTCCTCTCGCTAGATTATCTTAATGCTGCACGGTCAGGTACAAAATCAACACTGAGCTGGATGATTCTGCTGAACTGTTTAATTAAGGTGTATCAGTTTTGGCCAGAAAGACCAGAAAAACCGCGTGGTATAATTGTTGTTCGTTTAAGAAAAAGTAAACCGGGCGGTTCGAGTGACGTTGAACGCCCGGTTAATACTCATCAAAGGTTATAACTGCTGTTAATAAGATTTTGGGCGATTTACTTCAGCCAGGTTTCGACGGCTGACGCATTTTCAGACACCCAGCTTTTTGCAAACGTGGCAGCATCCTGTTTTTCAACAACAACAGCGAATGTCATTTTTGAAAGGTCATCGGTGTCAAATTTGATTTTTGACAGCACTGATGCCACTTCAGGCATGCTTGTATCTAGCTTGGATGCATAATGAATGTGCAGTTGAGCCTGATCCCACGCGACAGCAGCATCCGACTTTTCTAGCCATTCCGGGTCTTCTGTGGGTTGGATAACATTCCACTTGCTTGCATCGAATGCTGGTTCTTCCAGAATAACTAACTCATGCAAGGCAAACATATGATGCGGTGTGTAGCAAAAAAACACGATATTCTTATCTTGGGCAACTGCTGTATCGACTTCTGCCAGTGCCAGAGTTTCATCCATTTCCTTCAGTGACATTGTTTCTGAGTAGCCATAGCTCTTGGCTCTGATTTTCTCTATGGGAGTTGATGCCCAGCCAGGCACACCAATCCATACTTCACCCAGACCATCCCCGTCAGTATCAAACTTTGCTGCCATATCTGGATCAGTTAGATCTGAGAGTTTCTTAATGCCGGTTCTTTGAGCCGTAGACTTGGTTACGCACATGCCTTGAAATGAAGGAACCCCGTTCGGGTTCATCTTGACTGTGCCTTTTTCTTTCACGTATGTATTATGCAAATTCGATTGGTTGGGCAACCAGACTTCAGGGTGAACTTGAATGCTGCCAGTATCCATGGCTTCAAAAATTACCGGGTTGGTACCATTTTGCAATTCTACATCCAAGCCAAGGTTGTCCTCGAGGACAATTTTTATGACTTCAGCTGTGACTGCAACAGACGGCCAGTTCGGGACACCAACGACAAGGTCAGAGGCGTGTGTTATTGAGCTCAGGCTACCAAGACTTGCAATAACCAGGCTGGCTGACAGTTTTTTTAAAGATTTCATTAATGTAAGTTCCCCCAAAGTAATATGTATGTTTGACGTGAGTTAGGACGTTGCTCACGCAGTTTCAACTATATACCAAACAAAAGAGCCATGGACTGAGTAGAGGCTGGGTTGCTTAGAATATTGACTTCGATTTATTGCCTGAGCGATAAATGTGTCTTTTATTTACTGTGTGAACTGGTCAATACAGAAGAAATTTTCAGTGTGCCGATAAAGCTACTGGCCTTTCTTTGTGCTCATTTGCAGTAAATAGTGGGATGAATTGTATAGTTGATAATACTTGCGTTAAATGGCTAATATGGGAATTTAGTTTGTATATTTATACAAGTAAGTGGTGTGATGTCAATCTTAGCGTTCATTGTCTTGAATTAATCATACTGACAAGCGGCAGTTTTCCTTGGTTTGATGCTATCGGTTTATTGCAAAAAACGGTATGATACCGCGCTGGGATAAGTGTCAATTCAGGATGCTTAGCTTAAGACTTAATTAACTATATAGAGAAATCGAATGAATGTTCATGAATATCAGGGCAAAGAGATCCTGAGAAAATATGGGGTGACTACGCCACGTGGTATCGCATGCTTTTCAGTTGATGAAGCCGTTGCGGCGGCAGAACAATTGGGCGGCAGTGTTTGGGTGGTTAAAGCTCAGATTCACGCTGGTGGTCGCGGCAAAGGTGGTGGTGTAAAAGTCGCTACTTCTATGGAGAAGGTACGTGAGTACGCGGACCAGATTCTGGGTATGCAACTTGTGACACATCAGACTGGCCCTGAAGGTACTGAAGTCAAGCGTTTGTATATTGAGGAAGGCGCTGATATCAAAGATGAATTGTATGTAGGTGCTCTAGTAGATCGAGAGACTCAAAAAGTCGTTTTGATGTTAAGCTCTGAAGGCGGCATGGATATTGAAACCGTTGCTGAAGAAACGCCTGAAAAAATTCTGAAAATCTATGTCGACCCTGAAACGGGCTTGGACCGTGCTGAAGCGGAAGATGCGATTGCCAAAATTGGTGTTCCTGCTGCAGCTGTCAGCCAGGGTGCTGATTTTTTAAACGGTCTTTATGAAGCCTTTGTTAAATCGGATGCTTCCCTGGCAGAGATTAATCCATTGATTGTTACTGGTGATGACAAGGTCATTGCTCTTGATGCTAAATTTAATATCGATTCCAATGCACTGTATCGTCAACCAGAAATTGTTGCTTACAGAGATCTGGATGAGGAAGATGCTAATGAAATTCGCGCTTCTGAATGGGATTTGAGTTATATATCTCTGGATGGAAATATTGGTTGTCTGGTGAATGGCGCTGGTCTTGCTATGGCGACTATGGACATCATTAAATTATACGGTGGTGATCCTGCTAATTTCCTGGACGTTGGTGGTGGTGCAAAAACCGAACAAGTTACGGAAGCATTCAAGATCATGCTGGAAAACCCGAATGTAGAAGGCATTCTAGTGAATATTTTCGGCGGTATTATGCGTTGCGATGTAATTGCGGAAGGTATTGTTGCTGCAGCTCAACAAGTTGAGTTGACGGTGCCATTGGTAGTTCGTCTGGAAGGTACCAATGTTGAAAAAGGTCGTCAGATTCTTGATGAGTCGGATGTGAAACTACAAACTGCCACAACCATGGCAGATGCTGCAGAAAAAATTGTTGCAGCTGTAAAAGCATAAGGGGTTACTGATGTCTATTTTAATCAATAAAGATACGCGAATTGTAACTCAGGGTATTACCGGTAATACGGGTGAATTTCACACGACACAATGTTTGGACTATGCCTTTGGTAAAGACTGTTTTGTTGCAGGTGTAACTCCAGGCAAAGAAGGTCAAAAGGTTCAAGGTGTGCCAGTCTACAACACGGTAAAAGACGCCAAAGAACAACATGGTGTCAATGCCTCAGTGATCTATGTTCCTCCACGCTTCGCTGCTGCTGCCATTGATGAAGCTATTGATGCTGAGTTGGACCTGGTGATTTGTATTACCGAAGGTATTCCAGTTGCTGATATGATCAAAACCCGTGACCGCATGCGCAAAATGAACAGCAAGACTGTTCTGGTTGGCCCTAACTGCCCAGGTGTTATCACACCTGATGAAGTCAAGATTGGCATCATGCCTGGTTATATCCACAAAAAAGGCAAGATCGGAGTTGTATCACGTTCAGGCACATTAACGTATGAAGTGGTTCATCAATTGACACAGTTGGGCCTTGGCCAATCAACCTGTGTAGGTATTGGTGGTGATCCAGTGAATGGCATGAAGCACGTTGATGTCATAAAGATGTTTAATGATGATCCTGAAACTGAAGCGGTTGTCATGTGTGGTGAAATTGGTGGTACTGATGAAGAAGAGTGTGCTGCCTGGATCAAAGAGAACATGAACAAGCCTGTAGCTGGCTTTATAGCTGGTGTAACTGCACCTCCAGGGAAACGTATGGGCCATGCAGGCGCCATTATTTCTGGTGGTCAGGGAACAGCTCAGTCGAAGATTGATGCTTTGGAAGATGCTGGTGTACATGTGACATTGAATCCTTCCGAAATGGGCTCAACTTTGAAGAAAGCCCTAGGTTAAGTTTACCTGTTCTGCAATTAAAAGGCCGGGAATTTCCCGGCCTTTTTTATGCCTGCCATGAATCAAGAGTTTGCAGGGTGCAACTATTATTATCTTATGCTTAAATGCCGTTTATGTATTGTATTGATAGTCGGTTTATTCTGATCACTGATGACACCGTAAAAAAGCCTCCGAGATACGCTTACCAGTTGGCAGGGCGTGTTGTGCTGAGTGTCAACCGTATAGCACTGATCAATCAATTTTCCATACCGGTGGCGTCATTGGATACATCTATGTTGGACGCAGCAGATCAGCGCTGGTCTGCAATTGATAATGAGAAAAGCTATGAACACCTAATAGAAGGTGATTGTTTATATGATGGTGATGGATCATTTTCCGGTGGTGTGAAACGTGTGGCAATGCATAAGACAGGCCAGTATTTGGCATTTAAAGTGGATGGGTGTTTGCAAGCTTTGATTGACAGTGACAACTTGCATATTCATTGCGTGGATAAGCAGGGAACGGATAATGCATATAATGCGGAAATTTTGCTAGGAGCGCCTTTGTTGTTTCTGCTGGCGACTATGGAAACATTTTGTCTGCATGCTGGGGCTGTAAAGACACCCAATGGAGTCGCTGTATTTATTGGTGAATCAGGTCGAGGTAAATCAACCCTGTCTCGTTCCAGCTCTGCATTGTCTTGGGATACGTTGGCGGATGATATTCTCCCTGTATGCCTGAGTGATGGTATGGCTTATATACAAGCTCGTTTCCCTCAGTTTAAAACAGATATACAGAGTTTAGATTATGAGCCATTAGCTATTGCTGGAATCTTTCAATTAGCTGAAGCTACGCACAATGTTACAGAAATTGATATTCAACGCAAAGATGGGTGTTCCTCCTTGTTAGCTTTGACCAGACATACCGCCGCTAGCCGGGTATTCTCTTCTGATCTATTAAGTTCCCATATGAAATTTTGTCAGGCTCTACAGCAATTAATACCGGTTTACCAGCTATCTTATCCACGCCAACTTGATCGTTTGGATGAACTTCGCTCGAAAATTATCCAAAGTATGGCGGAAGCTTGAATAGTATTTTAGTGTTGATTCTATTCAAAATAGGCTGTTTTCAGTAGTGTACTTATTCTAATTTCAACGTTATCAGTTTTTCTTATGAACTTTGTGGGTGATCGTGAAAAAAACTAACTTATCCTCAAAAAAGTCGCATTTAAAATTTGTGTTAATGCGTTTCAACACCTAAATTAGTTATATGCAAAGTTATCTACTAAATGATTTTGCATACAACTAATCGGGGCACCTTCCTAAAACACCCCCACTTGTAAGACACTCGATTAGTTTCTTTAAAGCCTCGCCCAATAGGGCGAGGCTTTTTGCTTTCTGCGGCTATCAACAGCTAAAACTAAATACCTACAAATGATTGATTTACTTAGAAGTATTCAAGGCTAAGAGGTCTTACCTTGTTATTCAATTGCGTTTCAAGATGCGCTTTGAACCACGCATAGTGCGTTTTATCAAAGCGATAACTATATTATGTTCCTGCATGGCAGTTGCCATGTAAGTGCGATCAGGAATCACATTTTCTTTAATGAGCCTCAACTTATCTAGCCATGAAGGCAGGGCTTTGATGTCATGCCAAAACAACGTCCATTCTGATAAATGACGCTGAAGAAAGATAGCACTGGCCTCATCTGTATCTGGTTTCTTCTTGAGAATATGGTAATGCTTTCTATCAATTTTTGTATCGAAAAGATTATAGGCGCTTGAAATTGCTTCAAATGTGATGGCGGAGATGCGTTTTTTTCGTGCTTTGGCAATCAATAACAGCCATTGTTCTTGGTTTAAAGCGGAGCAGAGCAGGTGAATGTCATATAACCAGATCAGGCGTTCTTTATCGGCATGATGCCCAATTCGGTGGATAACAGCCAATAAGATCGCATCTATTGGGCCTGGGATGAACATATCTCGCTCACGAACGGTACAACTCAAGCTATTTTCCAATAATTCTTCCAGTGAGTAGCAATGCGCCAGTGTCTGTCGGTTGTTAATTCGCCAGTGCACATCCAGTCTGTGAACGAAATGTTCATTAATTGTTTTAGTAAAGGTGCACTGATAAGAAATCAGCTTGCCGCTTATACCTGACTGTTTTGTATAACCCAGCTTTTCCAATGAGCGTTGTATGCGACTAAGATCATCATAATGGATCAATAAGTCGGTGTCGCTGCGCGGTCGTTGCCATGGATGTTTGTAATGAAAATAAGCCAGTGCAGTGCCTTTGAAAACAAGAAAATCAACGTTTTTACGATGTAACACACGTAGTACTTTCTCAAATTCATTCGCTCGGATCATCTCAACTGCCGAGCTTTGCTTGGCAAGGACGTTTAAGGCGTTGTGTAGTTTTGGCTTGTGTGGAAATTGCTTATAAAAAAGTTCCGTCATGCCATGGAAGTTCAAAGCACGTAGGATGTGCCGGCTACGGTAACCAGTGGCGGCATCAGCGGATTTTGTTCTAATCACCTTAGCCAGAATTGTCATTGGTACATTAGAACTACTCATATCTAGCGTAATTTTATCAAGTCTTGCGCCAATAAATCATTCAGCAACTCAGGGAGGTCTGAATCAATATCCTGCTTATGCTCAGGATATTGTTGTTTAAGCCTGTGTTCGATAGAACTCACGTCGTGATTGTTGTTGATGCATTGCAAAATATCCGTGCCCATGCGATTGAGGCCAAAGTATGTTCCGGAGGTGCTATTTAATAGTACGGCCTCACCATCTACCTCGGTAATGATGATGTTTTCCCTTAGCTGAAATTGCTGAGTATTCTTAAAAGCTAGCTTCATGGCTGAAATTATAACGCCAAACTGTAACTCCTGGCGAACTTTCAGAAATATGTTTCTTGAACAGGGGCATTTTCAGGGTCGCTGCTAAAGCAGAATGTGCGTAGAAATTTGCTTTCCTGTGAGGGGCAAGAGAGCTTTAATAAAGCGTGTATACGTTTCTTCAATGGGGGTAGTCGATATTTCAATTGGATCATTTTTTTACGGCTCAATATACTGTTTGCTCTTAAAACGAATATAACAACATAAAAAGCAGGAGTTCTCATGATCAAAAAAACGTTTAATTTACTGGTTGTCATGATTTTGGGTTTCGGGCTCTTTAGCCCCGTTACTGCAGAGACACTGAAAATATCATACGATGCTGATCCAGTGACATTAGACCCCCACGAACAGCTCAGTGGAGGTATGCTGCAATTTTCCCATATGGTATTTGACCCTCTGGTCCGTTGGGATCGAAGTATGGGGTTCGAGCCAAGGTTGGCAGAGTCGTGGGAGCGCGTCAATGAAACGACAATGCGCTTTACTTTACGTAAAGGTGTGTTATTTCATAGCAGCAATAAACTCACCTCTAAGGATGTTAAGTTTACCTTTGATCGAATTAAGGAATCGCCGGATTTTAAAGCAATATTCACCCAGTTTGAGACGGTCAATATTATTGATGACCATACCTTTGATATAGTGACAAAAGGCCCATTCCCATTAGTGTTGAATAATGCCACGTATATTTTTCCTATGGATAGTCAATTTTATTCTGGTAAGGATGCTGGTGGTAATGACAAGTCCCAGATAATTAAGCATGGTGATTCTTTTGCCTCAACTAACGTTTCAGGAACGGGGCCATATACTGTATCCAGTCGAGAACAGGGGGTTCGTGTTGAGTTTGATCGCAATTCGAACTATTGGGATAAGGATTCAGTGAGTAATCTTACCAAGGTTGTATTGACTCCCATTAAGGAAGCCCCTACTCGTGTAGCTGCTCTTCTAGCTGGTGATGTCGATTTCATTATGCCTGTGCCGCCAACTGACCATGGCCGAATCAATGACAGTAAGAAAGTCGATTTAGTAACCATGTCAGGAACACGTATCATCACATTGCAAATGAACCAGGAGAGGGTTGAAGCTTTTAAAGATGTTCGGGTTAGGCAAGCTATTGCGTATGCCATTAACCAAGAAGGCATAGTGAAAAAAATTATGAAAGGTTTTGCAACACCGGCTGCGCAAATGAGTCCAGAAGGTTATCTTGGACATAATACCGTATTAAAACCTCGCTATGACTTGAATAAAGCCAAGCAGTTGATGAAAGAAGCGGGTTATGAAAAAGGTCTGTCAGTCACTATGATGGCACCCAATAACCGCTATGTTAATGACGAGAAGATTGCTCAGGCAGCGGTATCAATGTTGGCAAAAATTGGCATAAAAGTAGATTTGAAAACTATGCCAAAAGCTCAGTACTGGCCTGAATTTGATAAGCGATCTGCTGATATCATGATGATTGGTTGGCATTCCGATACTGAAGATTCTAATAACTTCTATGAGTTTTTGACAGCGTGTCCAGATAAAGAATCGGGTTTGGGGCAATATAATAGTGGCAACTACTGCAATAAAGCGGCTGATGAACTAATGGCACAGGCTAATACGGAAGTTGATCCAGCAAAGCGTTCTGCCATTATGCAAAAAATAGAACAAATGTTGTTTGACGATGCGGCTTATGTGCCTCTTCACTGGCAAGACCTGGCATGGGGAGTTGCAGCTGGTTCAGATATTACAGAAGTCATTAATAAAATGAATTTTCCCTACTTTGATAAGTTTGTGATTAAACGTTAAGAGCCACTTTGCCGATTATGCTGTGACAGGATTGAGCCAGTCACAGCATAATATTCTACACTCTGTTATATACAGTAAAATTTCTGGGTAGTGTGTCTGGCTTTTTTACTGATCATTTGCTACTTCGCTTGCCAGGGGCAAAAGAGGTTGTAATCTTATTTTCATAGGTGCGTTTTTAAGCAAAGCCTTGTCTGATTGAATTTTTAAATAATAAAAACAGCAATGACAGACAGGAAAGAGAGTTAACTATTTATGCTAGCATTTTTAATTAAACGGCTGATTCAAGCGGTGATTGTTATGTTTGTCATCAGCGTAATCAGTTTTTCTATTCAGGATCAGTTAGGCGATCCACTTCGAGAAATGGTTGGTCAATCTGTCTCAGAAGATCAACGGCAGATATTACGGGACCAAATGGGGTTAAATGATCCCTTTTTGACCCAATATATCCGTTTTGCCAAAAAAGCGATCAAAGGTGATTTGGGGACCTCTTACTTTTTCAAGAAACCAGCATTAGAAGTAATACTGGCCAAATTACCAGCAACTCTGGATTTGGTGTTTGGAGCGACGTTAATCATAGTGTGTTTTTCGGTTCCATTAGGGGTTTATTCTGCTCTGAAGCCTCATAAACTGCTGACAAAGGTGATTATGGGGGTGAGTACCATTGGCATCTCTATTCCCGTATTTTTGACCGCCATTGTCCTTATCTATATTTTTTCTATTGAGCTCGGTTGGGCTCCCGCTTTTGGAAGGGGGGAGGTGGGCAGTTTCTTTGGTGTCTGGGATTCTGCATTTCTCAGTATTGATGGTTTGAAACATTTAATTCTGCCGTCAATAACACTGGCCTCGATTATGCTCCCTTTGTTCATTCGTTTAATTCGTTCAGAAATGCTGGAAGTTCTGCAGTCTGATTATGTTCGTTTTGCCTGGGCAAAGGGTTTGACCAGCACACGAATTCATTACTTGCATGCCTTGAAAAATACCATGCTGCCAGTGATTACTGTCGGTGGGGTGCAAGTTGGCACTATGGTGGCCTATACCATTTTAACGGAAACAGTATTCCAATGGCCTGGGATGGGCTTTCTTTTTCTGGAGGCGGTTAATCGGGTAGATACTCCTTTGGTGGTGGCTTACTTGATTGTCGTTGGAGCTATTTTTATCGTGATCAATACAGTGGTTGATTTAATCTATGGTTTAGTTAACCCAACTGTCAAGTTAGTAAGGAGTCAATAGAATGTCTGTTAATCAAGCTTCTTTTACCAAAGGTTTCAGGCGGTTTTTCAACTCTCATTTCTGGAACAGTTTTCGCAATGATCTTATTGCTCAACTGTGTTTTGTTATTTTCATGATTTACGTGATAATTGCATTGTTGGCTCCGGTACTGGCGCCATTCGATCCCTATGATCCAGCACTAATTGACATCATGAATTCGGAGATTCCTCCCAGTTGGGATGAACAAGGTGATAAACAGTTCTGGCTGGGAACAGACGCGCAGGGACGTGACCTCTGGTCAACGATTATTTATGGCACCCGTATTTCTTTGATTATTGGTATTTGTGCTGTCCTTCTTCAGGCATTCCTCGGTATTACTATTGGTCTGACTGCTGGTTATCTTGGCGGCCGAGTTGACAGTTTTTTGATGCGCGTTGCCGATGTACAGTTGTCTTTTTCAACGCTGATGGTGGCGATTATAGTTCTTGCTGTTTTTCAGGCCAGTTTTGGTACTGAACTCTATCAGGAGTTAGCTATTGTGATGTTGATTCTGGTAATTGGTATCGCTGAATGGCCACAGTATGCTCGCACAGTACGCGCTTCAGTTCTGGCCGAAAAAGAAAAAGAATATGTTGATGCTGCTCGTGTTATTGGTTTAAGTACGCCAAGAATTATGTTTCGGCATATTTTACCGAATACCATTTCACCTATTTTTGTTATCTCAACTATCCAGATGGCCAATGCTATTATTTCTGAAGCAGCCTTGTCCTTTTTAGGTCTGGGTATGCCTGTTTCAGAGCCATCACTTGGTTCATTGATTTCCAGTGGTTTTGAATATGTTTTTTCCGGCTCATGGTGGATAACGTTGATTCCAGGTTTGGTTTTAATTGGCTTGGTTCTTGTTGTCAATCTCCTGGGTGATTGGATGCGAGATGTTCTGAATCCCAAATTATATAAAGGGTTATAACATG
Source organism: Arenicella sp. (assembly GCA_050633785.1). Lineage (GTDB taxonomy): Bacteria > Pseudomonadota > Gammaproteobacteria > Arenicellales > Arenicellaceae > CALKZN01. Next base: position 5,775 of record JBOEHE010000069.1, on the reverse strand, counting down.
GCTTTATTACACGTAAAAAACCTGGAAGTGTCTTTTGGGGCAAGAAAGGGTGCTTTGAAAGCATTGCGGGATATTAACTTCAGTCTGGAACGAGGCGAGCGGGTTGGTATTGTAGGCGAGTCTGGTGCCGGTAAATCCGTTTTGGGTTTCTCAATTTTAAATCTTATCTCTCGTCCTGGTTCCATCACGGCAGGAGAAGTTCTGTTTGATGGTCAAAACCTTGCCAGCTTGTCTGCACCGCAGTTACGTAATATTCGCGGTAACCGTATTTCGATGATCTTTCAAGACCCCATGATGACGCTGAATCCGGTTTTGACCATAGGGATTCAAATGATAGAGTGTTTAAAGGCTCACCGAGAAATCAGCAATGAAGATGCGCGTAAAATAGCATTGCAAAAACTACAGCAGGTCTATATTTCTTCCCCGGAAAAACGATTGAATCAATACCCTCACGAGTTATCAGGTGGGATGTTGCAACGCATAGTTATTGCTATAGCATTATTGATGGACCCAGAATTGATTATTGCAGATGAACCGACAACCGCATTGGATGTCACGATTCAGGCTGAAATCATGGAATTGATCCTGGAGCTGTGTGAACGTAATCATGTGGCTCTTATTATGATTACTCATGATTTGGGGGTCATCACTCAGGTGACTAAGCGAATGTTAGTTATGTACGCTGGCCGTATAATCGAACAAGGCCCAACCAGAGAAATTATCAATGATGCTCAACACCCTTATACCCAGGGCTTAATTAACGCAATGCCGCAGATGGCGGTTCGTGGTGAACGGCTTAATCAGATACGAGGCTCCATGCCCTCACTCAATGGCTTACCACAAGGCTGTGCTTTCAGTCCGCGTTGCGATTATGCGAATGATAGCCGATGCCAGCAAGTCCATCCGGAATATACCGTATCAGGTGGGTGCAAGGTGGCTTGTCACGCAGTGGAAAACATTAAACGACAACAAAAGAATGATCAAGCATGCTGAATAAAGAACTCGATACTTCAAACAACATCAAACCATTGTTGCAAGTTCAAGAACTCCATAAACGCTTTCCAATTTCTGGTGATCTACTCGATCAATTGCGTTTCAATGAGGGAAAAATCCAACGTCATCAAGAATATGTTCATGCGGTTAATGGCGTTAATCTTGATATTTTTAAAGGGGAGTCCTTATGTGTTGTTGGGGAATCTGGGTGTGGTAAATCTACCGTTGCCCGGATGATAATGGGGCTGGAAAACCTGACTGAAGGCAGTGTTCTGTATGATGGAGAGCGCATCGACAACTTGCCGAATAAGAGTGTGATGCCGTACCGTAAGAAAATGCAGATGATTTTTCAAAACCCTTATGCATCCTTGAATCCGAGAATGACTATCAGTGAAACCTTGTCTGAACCAGTACGTTTGCATAATCCGAGCTGGAACAAACAGGAGGTTAATGGCAAAGTGCAGCAAGTCATGCAATCGGTTGGTATTGATCCAAGCTGGGGAGGGCGTTTCCCTCATGAGTTCTCGGGTGGTCAGCGCCAGCGTATCAGCATAGCAAGGGCGTTGGCAGTGGATCCCGAATTTATTGTTGCTGATGAACCTATTTCAGCGCTGGATGTGTCAATTCAAGCACAAGTGCTTAATTTAATGATGGATGCGCAGGAACAGTTGGGACTAACTTATCTGTTTATTACTCATGATTTGGCGGTGGTCGAACATTTTGGTTCCAGAGTAGCCGTCATGTATTTAGGGACATTGTGTGAAGTTAATACCAGTGCGCAGTTATTTGATCAACCGCGTCACCCTTATACAAAAGCCTTATTATCCGCAATACCCCGATTGGCTGATGATCGCCCCAGCCACATCAAGCTTAAGGGGGAAGTGCCAACACCTGTTAACTTGCCGTCAGGTTGTGTGTTTCATGGCAGATGTCCTCATGCGCAAGAGCGTTGCAAAATAGAGGTACCAGAACTCATAGAAGTTGATGGCGCTCAACTGGCTTGCCATGCCGTAGAAGAGGGGAGAATATAAATGATAACGATTTCATCCAGTTTTGATGGTGGCAATATTGAGGTTGTGAGCCAGAATGATCTCGGTGATATTCAATTGAATATTCGTCAGGATACAGGGGCGGATTTTTTTCAATGGTTTTACTTCCGTTTGCAAGGTGCTATTGGGCAAGCAGTGACCTTGCGTATTCTTAATGCATCTGAAGCTACTTTTGTTGAAGGTTGGCAAGATTATCAGGCGGTTGCTTCTTACGATCGAAAAAAATGGTTTCGAGTGCCCAGTCGCTATGAAAACGGTGAGCTTATCGTTGATGTCGAAGTGCAAAAAAACAGTATGTATCTGGCTTACTTTACACCTTATAGCTATGAACAACACCTTGATCTTCTTGCTAGATCGGAGTTAAGCGATAGTTGCCACTCTGATCATATCGGCAGCTCCGTACAGGGCCGAGACATGACATTGTTGACCATTGGGCAAGCTGAAGAAAGTCGTAAGAAAATCTGGTTGATTGCTCGGCAGCACCCCGGTGAAACAATGGCATCATGGTTTGTGGAAGGTTTCTTGCAGCGTCTTTTGGATGAGAATGACGCTTTTGCCAGGCAGCTACTGCAGCAGGCCGTTTTTTATATTGTGCCGCATATGAACCCTGACGGCGCAGTTTCAGGTAATTTGCGTGCTAATGCTGCGGGAATTAACCTTAATCGGGAATGGGTGTCACCCAGTGAAGAAGGCAGTCCAGAGGTTCTATGTGTGCAAAAACATATGGAGAAAACAGGCTGTGATTTATTTTTGGACATTCATGGTGATGAGGGTATTCCGTATAACTACATTATCACGCAGCAAGGTACTTCTGCTTCTGAAAAAATTTTGAATATGGAACAGACTTTTCAGACTGCGTTTATGGAGGCCAGTCCGGATTTTCAGATGACTCATGGGTATGCAAAAGGCTTTTTTGGTTCAGAAATAATGACAATTGCCAGTAATTGGGTTGGTAACCGTTTTCAATGCCCGGCCATGACACTTGAAATGCCCTTTAAGGATAATGCTGATCTGCCTGATAAACAGCATGGATGGTCTGCTGAGAGATGCCAGTGTTTAGGGCGTTCCATGGTGCAGCCTATTAGCCATTTATTGCCACAATTAGATTGAGATAGCCGCAATATGATATGGGGTTATACATCGTTCAATATTGCCAGAGACTTTTGGTGATATGGAGATACGCTGGTTAGAAGATTTTATTGTTCTTGCTCGTACTCGGCACTTTTCGCGTGCCGCCAATGAACAGAATGTGACTCAACCTACGTTCAGTCGTCGCATTAAATTGTTGGAAGAAGAGGTGGGGGTGACTCTTATTGACCGTAACTCGTTGCCTTTATCGCTTACTCCAGCAGGTGAGATATTTCTAGCGGCCGCCAAGCAGATTGCGCACACGGCTCGTGAAACGAAAAGGCGCTGTCAGGATATACGTAATGTACAGCTGAATTGCTTATCATTTGCGACGACACAGTCTTTATATCTGAGTTTGTACAAATCATGGTTGAAGCCTTTATCTGATGATATGGGGGTTACTGTTGAGCTGAATCTTGAGTCTACAGTCTGGGCTATGGGAGACTTTGTGGCGGCTCTGCGTCAACAGCAAAGTGATCTCATGCTATGTTATTGGCATGCTGGGATACAGGGAGTGGATGAATTGGATCACGAAGATTTTGAGTATATTCATATCGATAATGAATGGATGGTTCCAGTCAGTGCGGTTGATGATGGAGTTCCCCTGTATACACTTCCAGGTTCTAAGCGCAAACCTTTGCCCTATATAGGCTACCGTGAGAATACGTTTCTTGGGCCGTTGTTAAACCGTTTTCTACGCCAACACCCCAAGAAAACCTATATGACGACCATGAATGAAAACATGCATGCTGTCAGTGTGCAAGCGATGGTTAGAGAAGGCTTTGGGGTAGGCTGGGTGTTGCAGAGGTTGGCTGATGATAATATACATGGAAAACGATTGGCCTTAATTGGTGATGAAACCTGGCGTTTGCCATTGGAAATTCGTTTATATCGTTTCAAAAACAACCTTAACCCTAATCTGACTGTGTTCTGGGATAAGATAAGGGAGGCTTCCAGACGAGAAAGAGGTTCGATCTAAGGCTTCAATTAGGTGTTTTTTAGATATTTTGTGGTTATAAAGCCGAAAACTACTACCCCAGCGAGATATTTTTAGCAAAAAATTTGGTTTGTGGGGCATTATTGGTTAGAATCCGCGCTCCGTCACATCAGTGGCGTTTATTATTGTGGTTTTTGAACCATATCTCCTTGTTTTACTACAGCAGAGATCAATTGTGATGTTGTTGTAGAAAACTGCAACCCGTGAGGAGCTCAAATGAGACATTACGAAATAGTATTTCTGGTACACCCAGATCAAAGTGAACAAGTGAGCGCCATGATTGAGCGTTACACTAAAGTAATCGAAGAAGGCAAAGGAGTCGTCCATCGTCTGGAAGACTGGGGTCGTCGTCGCCTAGCCTACACTATCAACAAAGTTCATAAAGCGCATTATGTATTGATGAATGTTGAAGTGACTCAGGAAATCCTGAAAGAAGTTGAAAATCTGTTCCGCTTCAATGATGCAATTATTCGTAACCTGGTTATGAAGAAAGACAGCGCCATTACTGACAAGTCGGCTATGATGAAAGAAGTCGAAGACGAGCGTCAAAAAGAAGATGAGCGTGAAGCCGCTCGCGTTGCTGAGCTAGCTGAAAAAGAGTCAGCAGCAGAAGAAAAAGCATCTGCCAAAGAAGAAGCGACAGCTGAAACAGAAGAAAAACCTGCAGCAGCTGCTGAGGAGACTGAATAATGGCTAGAAAAACACAGCATAAAAAGCGTCCTAATAGCTTTCGTCGTTTTAATAAGCGTCGTTTTTGTAAATTTACTGCCGAAGGCGTTACTGAGATTGATTACAAAGACATGGCTACTTTGAAAGAGTACATTTCAGAGTCGGGCAAAATTAATTCAAGCCGTAATACGGGCACCAAAGCTCGTTACCAGCGTCAATTGGCCAAGGCTATCAAAAATGCACGGTTTCTGGCGTTGTTGCCTTATACCGATGGCCATAAATAGGAGGCTATAATGCAAATTATTCTATTAGAAAAAATTACCAATTTGGGTAACCTGGGTGACTTGGTTAATGTTAAATCCGGTTATGCTCGTAACTATCTGGTGCCACAAGGCAAGGCAACTATTGCCACCGAAGAAAACATCAAAAAGTTTGAAGAGCGCCGTACTGAACTGGAAAAAGCATCTGCTGATAAATTACAGGCTGCTCAGGCTAGAGCCAATGAGATGTCTGGTCAACAGGTTGAAATCATCAGCCGTGCCAGCGAAGAAGGTAAGCTGTTTGGTTCAGTTGGCGTCTATGAAGTAGCTGAAGCTTTTACTGCAAAAGGTTTGGAATTGAACAAATCTGAAGTGCAATTGCCAGAAGGTCCATTGAAAGATGTGGGTGAACACGAAGTTGCTATTAATGTTCATTCAGAAGTAGATTTCACAGTAATTGTAACGATTATTGCTGAATAACAGGTATTGGCTGAAACGATAAGAGTGTGTGGTTGATCATTAGTATTGACTAAGCATAACATCGACAGCAAATTACTTTGACAGGCGGGGTATCGTTTAGATATCTCGCCTGTTTTTATTTTAGCTCATACATTTTTCTAATGCGGCTAGAGTTGAAGTTGTCTCGAACCTTGCTTTAGGGTAAGTTGGTTGGCCGTGT
>JBOEHE010000068.1:8105-9950 GCA_050633785.1 Arenicella sp. | reverse complement strand
AATAAAAAGCATACTGCTACTGAGTTTGTTGGCAGTTTCTCCCTGGGTATCAGCGCAAACCATTAAGGTGGGAAGCAAGGACTACACGGAACAGATCATTCTGTCGGAACTAACAGCTCAATATCTTGAGGAGAAAGGCTTCAAAGTAGATTTGGAACGAGGTCTGGGCCCCAGTGGAGGTCTGCGTAAAGCCATGACGGATGGGGAGGTGGACATTTGCTGGGAGTTTATTGGTACGGCTTATTTGAACTTTCTTAAACAGACATATAAGGGAGAGTCCAGCGACGTGATTTACTCCAGAGTTAAGAAAGCGGATTCAGAAATAGGGCTTATCTGGTTGGAAAATTCTACAATATTGGATGCTTATGCGTTTGGGATGAATGAGCAATTGGCGAGTGAAAAAGGAATTCGAACTTTGGAAGACCTGGCAAAGTACCAAAATACAGTTGGCGGTGTGACGTTTGCAACTGACCCTACGTTTTATACCAGGGATGATGGTCTGGTGCCATTGGAAGCAAAGTACGGCTTTAAGTTTGATCGCAATGATGTGCAACGCATTGAGTTTGGTTTGATTTATGATTTGTTGGGTAAAAAGGAAGTTGATGTTGGCTTAGTGTATTCAACTGATGGTCGTATTCTGGCGCAGGGTTTACGGGTTTTGAAAGATAATAAAAACTTTTTTCCACCTTATGAATTGGTACCGGTGATCAGGAGGGAGGTTATGGTGAAATACCCTGAATTGGTCGGGTATATGAATGAATTGTCAGCTGTTTTAAATACTGAAAATATGACTCAACTCAATTCGAGAGTGGATGTTGATAAAGTTTTTATCTGGGAGGCTGCAGAGGATTTTTTGATAAGTAAGGGAATGCTTTGATCCATCAGGTTTAAACACTTTTACGAGGCTCTGCCTAGTGTCTGTATAAGCTCTGAAAAGGCACGGAGTCAGATCATTTTTATGAACAGTATCAAGGGGGTACGACGATGTTGTCACGAACACTATTTTTTTTATGCCTGTTATTTTGTATAAATACTAATGTCAGCGCAGGAACATTGCCTGCTGGAATAACCATCAATACCTGCAGTGATGAAGGGGGTTGGCCTCCTTATATTTACTACAATAAAAACAAGCGAATTGAGGGGTATGATGTCCAGATTTTGAAGAAAATTTTCAAGAAGAATAATGTAGATTATTCGATCAATTTATTGCCATGGAAGCGCTGTTTGCATTGGGTGAAACATAACAAAAAATATCAGATCGTATTGAGTGCAGGTAGTAATAAGGAAAGGAATAAAACGTATTTATTTACCCGGCATTACTACGAAATTACACCGAGTTATTTTTATTCAAAAACGAGGTTTCCTGATGGCATGGGGATAGAGAAAGTCAGTGATTTTAAAAAATACAAGGTCTGTGGTTTATTGGGATATAACTATGTTAATTATCTTATTCCACCTGAAGATATTGATACTACTGCAAAAGAATTTAAGCAGGTAGTTGAGAAATTGGTGAGAGAGCGTTGTGATGTTTTTCTTGCCCAGTACGAGGTTTTTATTGGTTTTTCCTATATGGGAGATAACTATATACAAGATTATAACCTGGCTTATGGACCCATCCCGGGAGGGACGACGGACAAATTCTTTCTGATGATCTCACGTGATTTTGAGCATGCTGAAGAGCTTAAAGCATTGATCGATGAAGAGATTGATAATTTGGAAGCCGAAGGACAGTTAAACGAAATGATTGAGGCCAGCATCAGCAAAATAAAAAGAGATAACTGAGGCCTAACAGTTAAACGCAAATGCTGAATTTTGAGTTGAGTTATTAGGGCCTGTTCACACTAA
>JBOEHE010000068.1:0-8076 GCA_050633785.1 Arenicella sp. | reverse complement strand
AAAATGACGATGATCTCGGCTTAAAAATTTAGTGTGAACAGGCCCTAGTGTGGGAGAGCCCCCACCTTTTGATCGTATCAATGTGTAATCAAAAGGTGGGCTGGCTCTGTTTACCATAGCCATTTAGGAGAGAGTCAAAGTATGAAAGATAAACAAAAGAAAAAAATGAGCCTATTTCGCAGCATCCAGACCAAGGTGATTTTCTTCCTAGTCCTGCTGACAACCGTTATTTTGATATATTTCGGGCTTTATCAGATTTTTAAAATCAATGAGGAGTTAGATATTCAACTGACCCTGACCAATCAAAATACCGCTAAGCGTTTGAGCAATCATATTGAACTGGCGATGTGGACACTGGATCATGAGTCGGTTAAAAAGTCGCTTCAATCTGAGTTTCTGAACAAAGATATCTTCGCCATTGCCGTTAATTCGGCTGAAGAAGGTTTGTATGTAGGTTTGGTAAGAGGAGACCAGAACAACATCATAGATATCGCTGATTCAAGTCTGGTTGAACAACTGCGGTCTCGCGATGATTTGATCGCGTCAACTAGGAGAGTGTCGCACAAAGGTGGCGGGATTCTAGGTGATGTTGTGGCTTTTTCCAGTACTAAATACAATGAAGAGCGCATTCAACAGCAATACAGAAACCAGGCGTTTGTGATCCTTGTCATTGGCTTGATTCTGATTCTGGTAACCTTTGTGGTGTTGCAGTTGTTTGTCATCAGTCCGATGAAGAAGTTGAGTGAAATTGCACGCCAGATGAGTCGAGGCAATTACTTTGATAACCTTGAGGCAAAATCAGACGATGAGATAGGCGAGCTGGCTGGCGCTTTGAACATGCTTAATAAAAGTTATCAGGTTGCCAGAGAACAGGTTAAATCTGGAATGTAGAGCTTTATTCTTGCTGTGCTCACTTGCAGAAACCTTGATTTTTCAGAGAAATCTCGAGGGGTTTATTCTTCTATGCGGGTTTAGAGTCTTGGGACCTGTTTCGTTTTGAGATCTGAGGGTGCGATGTAGGGAAATAGAACAGAAGAGCTGCCTGTTATCGAGTGATAACAGGCATATCGGGCCAGGAGCGTTTGTGCAGCATCTCACAGCCGTTGTCAGTAATGACTATATTCTCTTCATGAACCATCATTTTCTGTGGTGCAAATGACATACCCGGTTCCAGAGTCAGAATCATCCCTGGTTGCAGGACAACATCGCCATCAGGCACATTAGAAGGCCATTCGGTAAGCTGCATGCCTAAACCATGCCCCATTCGGCCTACATCGTTACCCAGTGCTCCAGCGTCTTCCAGAACGGACCACATGGCCTGCCAGACCTCACCGGTAGTTTTGCCTGGTGCAGCGGTTTGTAAACCAGCCTCGGTTGATTGATAAACAGCTACGTAGGCATTATGTGTCTTATGATCTACTTCACCAAAGCCATAGTTGCGGTCAAAATCACTGAAATAGCCGTCGAAGTTAGCACCGGTGTCGATAATCAAAACATCACCATTGCCTAATGTGCGATCAGTTGGGCCCATAATGATATTGTCATAGCCACCTTGGCCAGATGCTGAAATCAAGTATGGACAGGCATCTGCCCCAAGGCGTAGCATTTCAAGATGCATTGCTTTACAGGCCTGGCGTTCGCTCATCCCACTTTCAAGAGTCTCCAGTAAATAGTCGAAGCCTGCGGCAGTGACATCACAGGCAAAGCGAATTTTGGCAATTTCAGCAGCTGACTTCACGCTCCTGATGCTGCGGATAATGGTAGATACATCAATAATTTCGTGTGAGTTTAATTGCCTTTTTAATTGATCGTAATTCGCTGCTGGCATTCTCAAATGAGTTTCAGGCCCAAGCATTGCACCGATTTTTTTGTTTTGTTTTGCAACTTCGGCAAGGGTATCGCTCAATAATGATATACCATCATCCTGGGGACGTGGTGATGGCCAGCTACGAACGTCTTCTATCCACGTTTGCTCAAAGCCAGCTACGCCAATTTCAGGTACGACTGCAATGGGGCGTCCAGTTGCAGGCACAATCAGAAACCAGGGACGAGTCGGACTTTCCCAGAATTGTGATTTAAACCCGCTGAAATAGCGAAATTCAGGTTCAGTTGAGAAAAAGACAGCGTCTACCTCAATTGCAGCCATGTGCTGCTGCAATTGATCGGTGCGCTGTTTAAACTCTTCTATGCTAAAGCCACGTGGTGGGGGTGTCAGTATAGTGTTCATTTAAATTTCTAGTTAAAAGCCAGGTCTCTCAGGAATAACGCAATTCCTGGGAAAAAGATTAATAAGGCAGACATGATAAAAAGCAGAATAATAAAGGGCAGAGTTCCTTTTATTACATCTAAATACGGCCGTTGAAAAATAGCAATGGCAGTAAATATGTCGCAACCAAAAGGAGGTGTTGCCGAGCCTATTGCCATTTGTAAAGTGACTAATACTCCGACCAGCACCGGATCCAGGCCAGCTGCATCCACAATGGGGACAAAAATGGGGGTTAGAATCAACAGTACGACCAGAGAATCGACAAACATGCAGCCAATGAAAAAGGATATAGCAATAATAAACAAAATATATTCTGGGGATGCTGCTTCGAGATTTAATGGTTCGAGCAAGCCCTGCGGAATCTGTTCAAACGAAATATACCAGGAGAACGCCTGACCCACACCGACCAGGATGAATACGACAGCAGTAATTAAGCCAGTGCTGACTGCTGAGTCCCAGATGTCTTTCGCGTTTAAATGGCGCGTGATGACACACTCCACAAGAATTGCATATAACACAGCGAAAGAAGAAGCTTCAGTCGGTGTGACTATCCCGGAATAAATTCCACCAATGATCAGAGCTGGAAAACCCAGAGCCAATAAAGAGCCCTTTACTGAGGAAAGCCTTTCATTCCAACTGGCTTTTTCTACCAGGGTAATATCGGCGGCATTGCGAACGCTGTAGATATAGCTGTAAAGAGAAAAGAGTAAGGCTAAGAGGATGCCTGGGCCAATACCAGCAATAAATAACTCACCGACACTGGTGTTTGCCAGTGTTCCATACAATATCATCCCAATACTCGGAGGAATTAAATAAGCAATATCGCTCGCATTAATAATCAAGGCCATAGCGAAGCTGTCTTTATAACCTGCTTTGAGCAGCCTGGGGCGCATGATTTGACCCACAGAGACTACTGTTGCCTGAGTAGAGCCGGAAACAGAACCAAACAGAGTACAGCTCAGACAGGTTGTGATGGGTAAACCGCCGCGTAAATGACCGACAAATGATTGAATAAGGCCCAATAGGCTGGTGGCGGTATTGCCCCTGGTCATAATATCAGCCGCAAAGATAAACATGGGAACGGCGATTAAAGCATTTGGCGAAATGCCAGTGACCATTTGTTGAATAATCACTTGGGTATTGATATCGGAAAAATGAACTAAACCAACCATAGCCGCGATAGACAGTGGCACAACCATGGGGAAACTCAGGAATAGTAAGGAAAACATAACAATCGCAAGGGTGAATGTGATGACATAGATGTCAGGATCACCTGCGACTATATTGGAAAAAAACTCTAAGAAAGAACTCATAAATAATACCCCTAAATACCTTACTGCTTGTCTTCTATAACATCATAAGAAATGTAAATTTCCTTATGCGTTATGTTCATCATAAAACTGATGAGATACTGCACCCCTGACATAAATAAACCCACAGGAATAATTGCGTAAACAATATAAACGGGGAATTGTAAAGCGGAACTGAGTCTCCTAATTTCCTTAAGTTCCTGAATGTAAAAGACGGCTTTATAGCTGAGGTAAAATAATAATATGGATGTTGAAATAGCGATAATAATGGTCAATATTTTTTTTGTTCTATGGCTCATTGAATCATAGACTGCTGTCATGCGGATATTACGTCCTTTTCTGATTGCATAAGCAAATCCTACAAAGGTTATCCAGACGATTAGAAATTGATTCAGTTCTTCTGAAAAGTAAATACTCTTGTCGAAGACATACCTGCCAATAGCGTTAGAGACTGAATTTATCATCATAAGCATAACGCCACTGCCTATGATTAACTTTTCCAGCTGTTCAGTGAAAAAACTGATTTTTTGAAGCATTTGTTTCATGTTGTACATACCTAGAAAAAAGTCCATTACCACTTGTAGTGATAATGGACCCTTAAATCAATTAAATATTGACTTTTTGTTGTTTAAAGAGTCTTTTTGACTGCTTCGACTTCTTTTAACAAGCTTTGCAGAATGACTTGAGCGTCTTTTCTGGCTTGAGCTTTTTCATCACCATCATAGGCATTGGCAACAACGTCATAATAGACTTCATGTAGAGAGTCTGTAGCGCTCTTGAAGCTGGCACGCTCTTCTTCAGTCAACGTAACTACTTGCAACTCTGGACGCTCTTTGCGAATTTTTTCCATATTCTCGCCGTTGATTTTCAGTTGGTACTCTTGTGCAGCAATTTCAGCAGCTTCGATGGCTTTTTTGACCATGGCTTGTTTCTCAGCAGAAAGGCCGTTGAACCATTTGCTGTTTGTGGAAACAGTGGCAATGTAAGCTTGTTGACCCGGAGACATCAAGTAATCCTGAACTTCATGCCATTTAGCGGCATAGATGAAGTAAGGAGGGTTAACCATGCCATCAACTGTTTTCAGTTGTAATGCACCGTAGACTTCACCCCATGATAATGGTGTTGGTGACGCGCCAAATGCTTTGTAAGTTTCAACAGGAATAGTGGATGTAAAGGTACGAATCTTTTGTCCGGCAAAATCAGCTGGGCTACGGATTGCTTTGTTTGCACCCCAAACCATTTCACCTTCAGAAAGCATTGACAACAATTTCAGGTTCTTTTTCTCGAACTTATCTGATAAATCAGTGTAAATAGTTTTGCTGTTTCTTAAGATGTTAGTCAGTACCGTTTCATCAGTGCCAAGTACATTAGGCAGGCTGATAGCCTGTACTTCAGGAACATAAGAACCCAAGTGGCCTGTGCCGACTGATACGAACTGAACCGTTCCATTTGCAGTCAATTCAACGATGTCATTTTCGGTGCCCAGCTGGCCGTAGTAGTAAACTTTTGTTTTAATTTTGCCGCCAGACTCTGCTTTGATGACTTCGGCAAATTTATGCGCATAAATATCTTGCACATCATTCTTTGCTTCTTCTGTTGCAAACTTCCAGGTTTCTGCTTGAGCGCTAAATGTACATGCGACTCCAAGTGTTATCAGTGTTGAAAGTAGTTTTTTCATGTTATTACCTCTCGTTGAGTAAATTTAAGTATAAAATTATCGTTATTATTTTAATTGGTCATTGGTTAGCTGAACCCAATAGGCAGCTCCTTTTTCCAGGATCTGGTCGTTAAAATCGTAATGCGGGTTGTGCAGAGCACATCCGCCAACAGATTCAATGCCATTACCTAATAATGCATAACATCCTGGCTTGACGCGCAGCATGCTGGAAAAATCTTCGGAAATTGTGAATGGATCACAACTCGGGTTTACGTTTTCGCTACCCAGAACTGCGGTAGCAGCTTCGATAGCGTGCTGAGTTTCTGCTGCGCTATTGATGGTTGGGTAAAACGTATTGATAAATTCAAAACTGTATTCCAGGCCAGTGCTTTGGCAGATGCCTGCAACTATGCGTTCCATCGTCTGTTCAATGGTCTCTAGAGTGTCTTCCGTAAAACATCGACAATCTCCTTTTATAGTGACTTGTGACGGAATGACGTTGACAGTGCCATTAGTGATGAATTCGGTGGCAGATACTACTGCTGTTTCATGGATGGCACTTAAATTGCGCGACACAATAGTCTGCAAAGCAAGTATTACCTGAGAACCCGCTACCAGGGGGTCTGGGTTCATATGGGGTAATGCGGCATGACCGCCGCCGCCGGATAATGTGATTTCAAAACTGCTCTCACTGGCCATTAGAGAGCCTGGTCTGACAGTGAAACTTCCAGCTGGCAGTCCTGGCAGGTTGTGCAAACCATAAACAGCATCTATTGAAAAACGTTCAAATAAACCATCATCTATCATTGCTTGAGCGCCTTTGCCATGTTCTTCATCTGGCTGGAAGATAAAATAAACTGTGCCGTTGAAGTCTTTGGTCTGGGCTAATATGCTGGCAGCACCTAAGAGCATAGCTGAATGCCCATCGTGACCGCAGGCATGCATTTTACCGTCGTTTTTAGAGCGATGGGAAAAGGTGTTTTGTTCATGTATGTGCAGAGCATCCATATCCGCCCGTAAGCCAATACTGGCAGAACCTGTTCCATTTTTCAGTATGCCGACCAGCCCGGTTTGACCTATATTGCGGACCACTTCTATACCAAATCCTTCGAGTTTTCGGGCAATGAAGTCTGAAGTGTTTTCCACCTCAAAACCACATTCTGGAAAAGAGTGTATGTGATGACGCCATTCGGTCATTTGATTGATGAGGTTTGTGTTTATTACAGACATAACTATTGTGCGTTTGAATTGGGTGAATGTTGCATTAATGAACCAAAGCCATCGATTGCAATATGGTGTTGTACTTGTTGCATAGTTTTCCAGGCAAGGGCCTGGTTGCTACTGATCACTGGTTTATTGATCTGTTGTTCAATGTCATGAATCACTAGAGAAGCACGCAATGCGGTGCAGGATATAAACAATAAATCAGCATCAGGGTCACAGGTATTGATTGCCGCTTCTGTAATATCTTCAGGAGAAATGAAAGTCATGGCTGTATCGTCTTCATAAGCAAAACCTGAAATATTCAGGATGTCGTAACCCCTGGCTGCGAATGTGGCAGCAAGTTCAGCATTTACGCTTTGAGTATAGGGGGTTAAGATTGAAATACGTTTTGCTTTGAATTGCTCAAAAGCAGAACAAACAGCGTCGATAGGATTAATGACGGGTACATTTGGGCAACTTTGGTGAATCAGTTCCTGTATACGGTCGGCACCGATGGCAGCTGTTCCCGAAGTGCAAGCGTAGATGATGGCATCGAGATCGGTTCCTGGCAAAAGAGTGGCAGCGACACTGCTGATTTTAGGAGCCATTGTGCGAAGATTTTCGATGGTTAGAGGGTTAATATTAAGAACCCTGCTGGTGAAGATTTCTATGCCGCCTGGATAAATTCGACGTAGGTCACTCTCTATATTGAAATCCGTTGCCAGAGCAATCAGGCCAATTCGACCTAATGGTGCAAGGTGCTCTAATGGTCGGCCATGTTCTACGGTTTCATTCTTCATCTTTAAACTTCTGTTTGGTGTTGCTTAATATCTTATAAGAGTGTTTTTATAATTTTAGTCATACATATATATTACGGCTAAATAATATTGCTGACGGTTAATATTTGCTATTTTAGTGAAGATTTTCCTTGTTTTTTTCGATATAGTGATGAAAATAATCTCTTGCTTCGGGCAAGAATGAATCTCAGTCCCAAAGCCCCAGCTGAAGCTGGATTGATGTGAAAACACGGTCACCAGACATGCAAAAAGCCAGGCTTAAACAATTATTTGAATTTATAGGAGTATCGCTATGACTCAAGCATCACCGGCATTGGTTGATGGTTTCGATTGTAAAATTCTTGAAATCGTCCAACAATCTAATCGCGTCACCTCTGAGAGTATTGCAGAGCAAATTGGTCTTTCGCCAGCAGCTGTTCAACGACGATTGAAGCGTATGCGTGAGCAAAACATAATAGGCTCTGATATCTCAGTCATTAATCCTAAGGCGGTTGGGCGACCAATGACCTTTATTGTTCAGGTCAGCCTTGAACGAGAACGCGCAGATTTGATCGATGCATTTAAAATTGATATCAAGAATAATAAGGCCGTTCAACAATGTTATTACGTAACAGGCAGTGCTGATTTTATTCTCGTTGTTACAGCCTCAGATATGGATGGTTATGACCGATTTACTCGAGATACCTTTTTTGGCAATAATAACATCAGAGGGTTTCAAACAAATGTTGTTATGGATGCAGTCAAAGTGGGCTTGTCAGTGCCTTTAGATGTGGTAGATGTCTAGGGTCTGTTGAGGTTTCATTTTTGACCGAGAGTACTGGGTGCCCCTTGAGGGTATGACTA
>JBOEHE010000067.1:0-28630 GCA_050633785.1 Arenicella sp. | reverse complement strand
GCTTCCTGTTTATGTGTTAATTTGCGTGATCAGCTTTGTTATTGGCATTTATCTGTGTGGAAAAACGGCAGAACGTCTGGGTGTACATGACCACTCAGCTATTGTCTGGGATGAGTTCGTTGGCTTATGGGTGACTATGATTGCTGTGCCTGTGACATGGCCAAATCTGTTGCTGGGTTTCGTTCTGTTTCGCATTTTTGATATTGTAAAGCCATGGCCAATACGGGAACTTGACAGAAAAGTACACGGTGGCTTTGGCATTATGATCGATGATATTGTCGCGGGAATTATGGCATGTCTTTCGCTGCATACCTTAGTCTGGTTGTTTAGTTATCTGTAAATGACGAATCTTCCAGAAACAGGTTTGATCAGTGATGGGCGCTTTTTGCCAGCTACGTTTATGGCCTCACCCAATTATGACCAGCGACCACCAGGCAATATACCTGAAGCACTGATTATCCATTCAATCAGCCTGCCACCGGGTGAATATGGTGCTGATTACGTTGAACGGTTTTTCACCAATCAATTGGATGCCTCAGTGCACCCATACTTTGAACAAATCAAACATTTGACAGTTTCAAGCCACTTCTACATCAAACGAGATGGCCAAGTCATTCAATTTGTCAGTGCTGATGACCGGGCATGGCATGCCGGGGTCTCAGAAGCATTGGGTCGTGAGAATGTGAATGATTTTTCTATAGGTATTGAATTGGAAGGTTGGGATGAGGCAAGTGATGGTTTCAATGATGAACAATATCGACAGTTACAGTATTTAAGCAGAGCATTGTTGAGCCATTATGGTATTCAAAGTAGCAATATTTTTGCGCATAGCGATATTGCTCCAGAACGAAAAAATGATCCTGGACCTTACTTTGATTGGCAGCGTTATCGCTTGGGATTATAGAGAGTCAGATGTTTTTTTGGCATAAGCTGTCTTAAGTTTAAAATGTAAAGAAATGTTAAATTGTTGGATATGATTTTCTGGCTGTATTTATAAGTTGCATTGCATGTTTTTTGTGTTATATTAATTCTAAGATTAAAATTTGGTTAGACAAGGTAGTTGCAGTGAAGTTTAATGGACGTTGTAAAGGATGTATGGGGTAGGGTGTTGAAATCTAAATATTATGTATTCACTTTTCTGGTGATTGCCGCGTTGGCTATTGGTTTTTATCAAGTTCATCAGCTTAAAGAAAGTAAGGGGTCATCAGAAGTTCCAGAAAAATCAGCTGTAGTCACTCAAAGACTTGCTGATGTTAAGGAGGCACAGCGTCCTGAGCATAAATCCGTTGTGTCTGACTCTGAAATTAACACAGACACCTCCTCAAGGCTGCTGATTGAAGAAGCAGGTTTCAAAGTGGTAGCGGTTTCTCCCAATCAGAAAACAGCCATAATTCATGGGAATGGGGCTGCTATGCATGTCCTCAGAGTCGGTGATGTTTTGGATAAATATGGTTTGACCATAAGGGCTGTCAATGATGAAAAGGTCGTTTTCGAAGATGTGGCAAGCAACGAACTTATCTGGTTGATGAAGGTGGATTCTGATCGGCCATCGCCGATTACTAGAATTACCAGAAATATTGCGGCAGAGAATAAGGATATTTCAACTCAGAATATTTCCACGGTTGAAGGTGGTTTTCAAAAATGAATATATGTCGTTTTGTTGCACTGGTATTAGCGCCTGTCGTATTACTGACAGCCAGCCTTTGTCCATTTGTTAATGCTGGAAACCCATTGCCGGTTTCTTCGTTTGAGATTCCTCAAGGTGCCTATGACGCTACTTTTGTTGAAGATCAAAATGGTGTTTCTATCATACGGTTTTCCGGCAACTACGATAAAGATTTAAGTCCTGGCGTACATAATGCAGCTGCACGTGCGGTAGTCGCCAAAGAATTTTACCAGCACCATGAAGATAACTATGACTTTCTAGTGGTATTCAGCTCCTTTGAATATGAAACAGGCGATGCCACGGCCTTTGCTGTAAAAGTTCAAAACGATATTCAAGGTATTGGAGTCCCTTTATTCTCAAATGTTCATTTGTATGGCAGTGAAAACCTTCAAGCCTATATCGATATGGCGGCCATATCACGTTATGAACTGAACCCATTTGATGTGGATGCAGAGAATCTGAACTCTGGCTTCAACCAGGTGACCAATGTTCTGGCTCACGAAATCCTGCACCGCTGGTCATCGTTTCCTTTGTTGGAAGAATTACAGGGCAAGGATAACGCCCACTGGAATTTTTATCTGAATACTCATGCATCAGTCCAATATGGACATGAATGGGTTGATAACCAGGATGGAACATTCACTGCTAAAGCGGCGCGCTTGTTCTATAGCCCCTTGGATTTGTATCTGATGGGCATGATTGGACCAGACCAGGTACCGGATACATTTGTTATTGAACCTAATAGCCCTGAATTCGAACCTTCATCATTGCCAATGCCGGGGGTAACAGTAGCCGGGGGCAGAAAAAATATTGCCATTGAGCAATTCATTGCGGCTAATGGTGAACGCATCCCTTCCGCTGAGGATGCGCAGAAAACTTTTCGTATCGGTTTTATTTATTTAATTGGTGCAGATGAGGCTGCGAGTTCTGCTGATGTCAGCAGGCTGGCTAATGTCAGCCGAGCTTTCTCACAACGGTTTCCAATTCTAACGCAGGGAAAAGGCATTGCTCATATCTACCCGGAAGAGACAAAACCCTTCAAACCGGGTGAGTATGGAATTGTCGATGGCAGTGGTGACTTCATAAATGAATTAAGTATTCTGGATGGTTTGCAGTGGTTAAAAGACCAACAATTGCCTGAAGGCAGTTGGCAGGATAAGGCAGAGACGGATATTCGTGATACCACGATAATTTATAAGACTCTACAGGCACTTGATCCCAGTTTTGACAGTGCCAGCGCCAGAGACTGGCTGTTGAACCAATCCGTTAATAATCTGGATTCCATGTCGCGGCGAATAAAAGCCTTACACCCCGATGACAGTTTAGATGACATAACTGAAGAACTGGCAAACCGACAAAACAGTGATGGTGGTTGGGGGTTGACATCTGGTTTGTCCAGCAGTGCTCTTGATACAGCGCTTGCTGTTTCTGCTTTGCAATTGAAATCATCTACATACAGTGCTCAAATCAGTCAAGGACTTGCTTATATTGCCGGAAAACAAAACCCCGATGGTGGTTGGGGTTTTATGGATGCATCGGAAAGCTCGATTGCTGTAAGCAGCGAAATTCTTAATGCCTTGGAAGGTGTGAACCATTCGATGTTTGACAATGCCTTGACGTGGTTAATTGCTCAACAGAATATCGATCATGGCTTTGGGCTTGATGAATCCAGTGTTAATGAAACGGCGCAGGCCGTGTTGACTTTGTATGCTTATAGAAAATCAGCTGATTTTGCGATTGAGGAGGCGGTTCAGTATTTGTCAGGAAAGCAACTGGATAATGGGAGCTGGGACGGGAGTGTTTATAAAACAGCTCTGGCATTGCAAGCTATTCAAACCGTCAGTTTACCTAACTTGTCGATAGGTTCTTTTTCCGCTACTACAGCAGAGCCTTATCGAGATGGTCAGCGTTTATCACTCGAAACACAGATCATAAACAACAGTTCTCTGGAAACACAAGCAAATGTTGTGCGCTTTTATCTGGGCAACCCGCAAGACTCTGGTGTGTTATTTTCCCAGGTTAATTTACCTCAGATACCGGCTTTTTCCAGCATGACAATACCCGTGACCTGGGATTCTCTGGGTCACGCAGGGAACAATGAGTTGTTCGTAGTAGTTGATGCTGAGCAAGCCATTGTTGAACGATCTGAAACGGATAATCAACGATCATTGAGTTTGAGTGTTGCTACCGCTCCTGACGGTGTAGAGCTGGAAATTAATCAAATCGATTTCCATGTGTCACCGGACAGTCCCAGTGAACTGCCAGCCAGTCTGGCCTTCTCGGCGATAGTCAGAAATATAGGCACAACAGATGCGGCAAATGTTCGGGTTGACTTGTATGAAGGTGATTCCACAACAACTGGAAAACTGCTTGAGTCACAGATGGTCAATGTTGCTAACCGTTCCAGTGCCGGGGTGAATTTCACGCATTGGTTAGATAAATCAGGTATTACACATTTCACTGTGTTGGTTGATGCTGATAATGGTTTTTCAGAAACCAATGAGTCTGATAATGCTGCCAGCATTCAAGTAGAAACGACTGATGCCATTGATCTGGAAGTCAAGGCCGAGGACATCAGCCTGTCTGACCCAAATGTTACTTTAGCGGGTAATGCAGATTTTCTGACAACCATTCGCAATAAGGGCACTGTCACAACAACATCGTTTCGAGTCAACTTTGAAGTAGTCACTGACACTGGTACCCAATTAGTCAATAGTGTTGAGGTGTCTTTAAAACCGGCTGAAGAGAAACAGATCAGTTCAACCTGGTTGGCTGATTTGATTGGCCCTAGCAGTTTTGTAGTGACGGTAGACAGTGATAATACAATAGCTGAAGCGGATGAATCGAATAATGTCGCCACAATTAACTTTGCTGTTGATAATGTTGTAGGCAGCAATGCATCGCTTAATTATCGGGACATTAAATTCAATCCAAATCCAGCGCTTGAGGGATTCCCTCTGCAAATCAGTTCGGTTGTTCATAACAATGGCACCAATGATTTAAACGCTGTTGAAGTTGAGGTTTTTGAAGGCGATCCGGCAGCAGGTGTTTCCCTTGGGGCGTTGACCATTCCACTGATAGAGGCGGGTGGTAGCAGACCATTTAATATTGTTGTGCCATCAGTAGCGGGCTATGTCGACCGTTTCATTTATATTGTCATTGATAAAAACAATGTATTGAGTGAAGTCAATGAAGCGGACAATATAGCCTTTGTCGAACTGAAAGTAGATAGTTTGCCTGATTTTTCTGTCAGTTCTGAGAGCATTAAAACAATTCCTGCTTATCCTAAGATAGGTGAGGATATTGCTGTCAGTATTGAAGTAAATAACTCTGGTATACAAGCTGCAAATGGTGTTCAGGTGCGTGTTTATGACAATGATGTGTCGCAGGCTGGTCAATTGTTACTGGAAACGACGATCAATGTTCCGGGGGCAGGTTCCAAGTCGATTGATTTCATCCATAACTTTTCTCAAAACGGGATTAACCATTTGTTTGTGGTGGTTAATCCTGAGAATCAGATACTTGAATCTCGCAGTGATAATAACAGCGCTATTCGCAGCTTTAACATCCAAAACGATGATTTTTATGTGTCTGGACGTTTTTTATCGCCCGATGATAATGGCATTAATGATCAGGTTGAGTATTTTTATACAGTAACACCAAATTCTGATTCTATAGTGGTATTGGATAAACGAGATAAAGAAGTCATTCGTTTCAGTGCCGACCAAGTCAACCTGACACCCGGAGAAAAAGGGCAGGTCAGTTGGCAGGGCAAGAACGTATTGGGTGGTTTGCTGGCCGATGGGAATTATCGATTTGCTGTCAAAACAACGTCTGGAGAATATTACGGTCTAACAGGGGTTATATTGGATACCAATCGATCAGCCCTTTCTGAAGCGATTGGCACTGAGTATGCCCTTAGCCGAAATTTGACGTGTGGCATTGGAGAAATAATTCGCCCGTTTGCATATTATCAACAGTCTCCATTGCTATCGGAACTCAGCTACGGTCCTTTTGATGAGAATATTTACTTCAAGACCTACCTCGAACCCTATACTGATACAGAAGGTAACCTGCGTTTAACCAACGATACGGTTCTTTTCCCCAGTGGTGTTTACCGAGCTGCGAATGATGCCAGTGATGTATTTCAACTGGCCGATGTAACGCAATTTGATACTCGTGATTTGATTGATCTCAAAATATCGGCAGATGGCCAGCGAGTTTTGTTGGTGGAATACAAATCGATTTCTGGTGGCTATGAATATACGTTCTGGACGGTTGGGTCTAATGGAGAAGATCTGCGAAAAGTGACTTCGGTCATGACGAATTATTCAAAACGTCTTTTTAATATCGATTTCAGTGGTGAACAGCATTTTACCTATATCATTTCTAATGGGGCGGATAACTCTATCGAGTTCTGGAGAAACTCGGATGCTGAAGGAGCGGTTGCTGAGTTGATTGCCAGCCATAGCGCTGGTTCAGCAAGTTCAGGGGTCATAAAATACGCGCTCAATAAGGCTAAAACTGAGGCGCTGATTCTGCTGGGAAGTCAGTCGGTTTATGAAGGTGGATTGCAGTATGACTTTAGAGGGGTTTCCAACCCACCGTCAGTACTGTTGCGGCTGGATATCCAGGCTCGACAGTTTAATATTGTTAGCGAGGGTGTCAGCGATTTTGCCTGGGCTCCAGTAGGCAATTCATTTTTGATGGCGCATGAAGGCGAAGTGAGTTTGATGGATTCTCAGTCAGGAACACTGCAGGAATTTCCATTTAATCAAGCTCAAATGAGTGAATTGAATAATGAAGAAAGGCAGGAATTAACGACTTATCTTGCTGGGCTTTTCGGATCTGCAAGTTCTGATGTTAAAGGAAGAGCAAAGGAATTGACCTGGAGTCCAGACGGTTCCGAGTTTGTTTTTGCATTTGAGGATTATATTGAAACTCTGCTGAAGGACCTCAACGGTGACTGTGATCAAGGGTTTATATGCTTAGATGCCAGCGATGAGATAAAAACTATTGCCTTGAAGTATCAGGAATTGGATGGTTTGTATCTGGGTACCATAAGTAATGGTTCACTTGAAAGAGTTGCCAGATTGACCAGTTTGAATCTGGATGTCAGTGCTCAGGGAGCGCAATTGGAAGGGACTGACAAATTACAAAAATCAGTTAATGCCTCTGAAGCAGCAACCACCAAGTCAGCATCGTCTGAAAAAACGACCAAGTTACCCTTAGATAGCAGTGGTTTGCCAGTAATCGACTGGGGAGAATACAATTCCTTAAGACGGCTCTACTGGCTGAACGGAGCGCGTGAGATTTTAATTTCAGGTGGTGATGACTCAGAATCAAAACGTCAACAATTTGGCTATACGCCCGCTGTTAACAACATCAATTTGAATAATCCAAATGGAAATTCAGATGTACCTGTCTCGTCCTTACATACCTTGTTGAACTTGGATAATCCGGCTGATGATTCGGTGTATATCTATGAAGATAAACAAGTTTTATATCAACAGAATTCCTTTGGTCCTGGTTTGTACCCAGGCAATACGGGACGTTTCCTGTCATTCTACAGTCAGGATGAAGCCGATAGTTGCCCACAAAGAAACGATTTCAAGGGACATAGACAGTTACAATCATTATTGAACCTGACTGCCGATTTAAAAGCCCGTAAATCAACGCGTCTTGGCGGCATTTTGCTCGATGGGACGGCTACTGATAAACACTTTTCCAGCTATCGACTTGATTATGCAGATGTGAATCAAAAAGATCTCTGGTTAGCTATTGCTCCTCCATCCAATATCCCGGTTATCGATGATCGATTCACTACCTGGGTGCCACCGTATATCGGTAATTTCTATGTGCGTTTGACCGTAACGGACTTGGCGGGTAATCAAAAGCAGGTGATTAAACGAGTCAGCAATACCGACTCAGCCAGTATTTCAGGTGTTTATCTTGAACCGGCTTATTTTTCACCCAATGGCGATGGCGTTCAGGATGAGGCACAACTGAGCTTCCGTGTTTTGGAACCAGTTAACTTGACGGTGTCCATTTATGACCAGAACAATGGTCTGGTTAGGACCATCGAAAGCAGTTTTGATGTGATCGGCAGTCAACAGACTATTCAGTGGGACGGTCGAGACCAGAATGGTCTGCGTGTGCCAGATGGTGAATATCGGGTTTTTATCCAGAATTACGAATTTTTTACCACTCTGGATGTCACATCCCCGGGAATTATTGATAAGACACTTAATATTTTTCAACCTGAAGTTCCTGCTAAATTAACAGAAAGCACTGTAGTGCTGAACACCTCGTTTGAAAGTGATATTTCAGACAATCTGGGTTTGGCTAATGTCAGTTTTGAAAAAAGTATCAACTCACTCGACTGGCAAGATGTTAATGGGAATATAGAACCAAATGATGGGGAATACTCTGTCGAACTGGATCTTCAAACGATTGCTGCCAATGATGTTCGTTTTGTAGCTACAGATTATGCGGGCAACCGAAGTGTTTATATTGTCAATTCGGCATTAAAGCGGCAACGGGCCCATATCTTTAGAAACTATAACCCCGGCAATAGAGATGAAGAAGCTCTGAGCTTACAAATTGCTATTGCAAACGGTGAGGAATTCGCTAGATATAATGGGTTTAGACAGAATGGTTTTGGTTTAAAGGATAATCCAATATTGGCTGAAACAGAGCCATTAGTCGAGTATGCCGATTATTACACCCGTGAGCCTAATGGTCCCAGGATGTTTCAAATCAAAAATACTGTCGCAGGTGAGTTGAAGTCAGTTGTTGTGCAGTACAGCAAAGACAAAGAAATATTTTCCTCCGTCAGTACTGATATTTTTGGTTCAGAATGCATTTTTGACAATGAATTGAAACATACACTCGACGAGTGTCGGCTGTCATTGGAGTCAATCAATAACGGTGGTATTAATAATGATTTTACCGTGTTGTGGAACCCAGAGGAATTTGAACTTGCATCTGCTGAACATTGGGTGCGAATTCGCTTGGAAAATACTGATGGGGACTATACCTACTCAGATACGATTAACTTTTTATCAGCTGTAAACTTGTTGAGGTTTTACCCTAATTCAGTTGAAATACCCAAAACAACTAGCTTGATATTAGATGCAGAGGTTCCCAGCCTTGGTGTGCTAAATAGAAGTCTTGTGGGCAGAATTGAAGGTATGCCTTTAGACAATATCAGCGCAGTAAGTTTATGGGTTCAGTCGATTGGTACAACAGAAGATCTTTATTATATCGACGAAAATTCACCGATTGGGGTAAAAGTCAGAGACCTGGATATTGGTCCGGATAATTATTTTCGTGACAATATATCTCGTTTCAAAACGGCTGAAATTGACGGCTTGAAGGAAGGTTTTGGGTATCAATACCGCTATACCATGCGTTTTGAATTTGCCGGTTGGGAAAATCCATTAGATACTATTTATTGGGAGACACCTAAACGAACATTAGACGCGGCAGCAAAGCCAGTTTTGAGCCAGCAATGTGATGCTGGCCCCACTGATTTAATTGATATTGTGGTGAATTCGGTCAGCCAGGAATCTGTAGTGTTACTCCTGGGTACGCCTGCTGAGAACCGCTTAGAATTGGAACATGTACTGTATAACTCAAATCTCCCTGTCGAGTCATTGAGCTATCAAATGGAGACCAGCGGCTTGCCGCAAGGCAATTACCCTTTACGGGTGGTTGCGACTAATGAGGCAGGGGACAAAGAACAACTGGACTTTTATGTGCCAATTGTTCATCAGGTACCACAGATAGCGATTACGTATCCGACTGAAACAGGTAGAGTGTGTGCAACGCAATATTATGATACTGAGACAGAGTTTAAAAACCCAGAAGATCGAGACCGGTTTCCACTCAAAGGAGTGGATATTCAGGGGACCGTGTCATCGGATGGCCCATGGCTGCACTACAGAGCCAGCTCTAATCCGGGCAGAATAAGACAACCCAGGCATTCAAATGGGGGATATCTCGGCTCTTACCCAAGAGAAAATTGGAATGCCTTTGAATTGAATTTTATTTTTCCTGATCCTGAAGACCCAGTAATCAGATCGGAAAATACTGAAATTCATGGCAATTTCTCAACAGGAAATAAATACTATTTTCCAAGCGATGTACCGGCTTTGATAGCGCCTATTCATGTCAACCCATTGACACAGCAAGTAGAGTCTTCGGGTAAAATTTTGTTACCATTATCAAGCGATGGTTATGTCCGTGACACTTTTGAAATAGAAAATTGGAGCGGCGCAAAGGTTTGTTTGCCATTTGAGTTTGAAGTTGATGATCGAGTAGATAATTTAGAGGTCAACTTGCTTAATGGGGTTGATCTGGCAGAGCCTGATTACAATAAAATGGTTTTTCCGTTTTTCTCACTGGCAGAGAACCCAGCAGGAATTGACTTTAATTATGGGGCAGATGAAGCCACAGCGGTGTCATTTGAAGTATTCAGTACAAAGTACGAAAGCACAGGAAAAACGGTTCCATCAGAGAACCCACAGGGAATTAATAAATGCCACTTTTTTGAAGCCATAGAACATTGTGTTTTCAATGATGAAAGAGTGGCTTTCCCACTACAGAAAGTGTCTTATTCTGCTGGGACTCATACACTCAATTGGGATGGAACGGATGACGGCGGCACCTCGCTCGCCGATGGCATTTATCATGTCTATGTGTCAATTGAAGATGGTTGTGGCAATCTGACTACCAAACATTTTTTTATTGGTATAGACAATACACCGCCTGAACTGGAGATTTCGTATCCCAATCAAGGTGATGATATTCAGGTCGATGTACAGGTCAAAGGAACGGCCAGAGACAAAGAAGATAGGTTGGCTTCTTATACGGTTCTGGTTTCTCAAGATGGCAACAGCCACAGCATTGGATCCGGCGCTAAGAACGTTATCCAGGATATTCTTGCTGGGTGGAACACCTTTGGTTTGACGGGTGATTGGCAGATCCGTCTGGATGGTGTAGATAAAGTGGGCAATGAAGCGAGCATTACTGAAAACTTTACATTACCTGACCGTGTCAACCTGATTTCGTCACATACAACGATTGACTATTATGTATCGCCCAACAATGATGGTCGTCTGGATCAACTGATAGCCAGAACTGCGTTTGAACGCCCAGTGTTTGCGGATTATTCAATTATTGATCCAGTGAACCAAACGTCTTGGCCAATAGTCAATAATAAGGCCTACGGTGTGGGTTATGGGCAAGCAATCTGGAATGGTTTGGATGCCAATGGCAATATTGCAGCAGATGGGAAATACCTGATTCAGGTGGTCGCTCGTGATCAGAGCAACAGTAGTTTCACTCAGACTGAAGTGACTGAGTTTGAATTGGATAATACTTTACCTGATATTGTGCTGGATCAATTGCAGGAAGGTTATATTGAATTGGCAGGTAGTCAGTTTACAACGGGCAAGGTCACGGATAAAAATCTATACGATTATGCCTTTACTCTGTTTTTTGAAGGAAGTGTTTCGCCACCAAGAGTGCTGGCATCAGGTGAAGGTGAATATACCGGTATTCTGTTTGAAGTGCCTCAAGATCTTGAATCAACAGAAGCCGAATACAGGGTACAGTTAGTTGCCAATGACCTGGCGGGTAATCGGCGTATTGTCGATGCTAAAATGATAATTGACCTGGTGCCGCCTACTGTTGAAATAACCAGCCCACAGACGGGGCTTATTACTAACAGTAGCGAACCCCTTACTGTTTTTGGAACTGCAGCAGACACATTTTTGAAAGAGTTTCAGGTGCTTTTCCGGCCAGTCGATGAAAGCACTGCCACACAGATATTAAATACCTCAGAAGAGTCTGTCATTGATGGAGAGCTTGCTTTGTGGGATACGGCTGGCCTTGCTGACGGTGATTATACTCTGATAGTGAAAGCTCAGGACAAATCTGGCCTCAAGTCATCACAGCAGGTGATCGTTACCATCGATAACACGCCGCCAACGGTGGCTATAACGACTCCCGAAGCACAGTCGTATATTACTCAGGCTACGCAGGTTGTTGGTGTGGCAACAGATGCACATTTTGCAGAATATGAATTACTGTTTGCTAGTGGCAACGTAGAAAGTAATGCGGCGTTTGAACGATTGTTGCTGTCTGCTCAGTCAGTGCCAAATGGCATTTTATTCAACTGGGCAAGTTTGCCAGACGATGGTGAATATACCCTGAAGTTGACAGCATTCGACCAAGCAGAAAATCAAAGTGAAACACTGACAACTCTGATCGTTGACACAACGCCACCAGAACCCGTAGTTCTGACTTCTGCTGAGTTCGATCGCGACTCTGGTGATGTTGTTGTGAATTGGGAAACTTCGCAGGAAACTGATCTTGCCGGTTATTACCTGTTCCGCAATGGAACCCAGATCAATACAGATCCAATCACGCAGACCCACTATGACGAC
The DNA here is from genome assembly GCA_050633785.1 of Arenicella sp. GTDB lineage: Bacteria > Pseudomonadota > Gammaproteobacteria > Arenicellales > Arenicellaceae > CALKZN01. The sequence goes on along the minus strand of JBOEHE010000067.1, from coordinate 16,510 downwards.
AGTGATCTGCCTGAAGGTGAATATACGTATTTCGTTAAAGTGGTCGACCTTGCTGGTCTGGTAAGTGAGCCATCCAACTCAGAAAAAGTGCTTATCGACCTGACAGCACCTACAGTCCGAATTTTCAAACCACTTAATGGTGAGCGGGTGAGCGCGATTGTTGATATCAGAGGCACCGCTTTCAGTGATCCTGATTTTAAAGCCTATCGAGTGTTGATTGGGGAAAATGCAAATTCACTGCGTTTGCTTAAAGAGTCAAGCTTGCCACTACAGGCTGCTGAATTAGCCCAATGGAATACACTGACAGAACTGGATAACCGTGAGTATATCATTCGCTTGGAAGCTGAAGACACCAGCGGTAACCTAGCGCATGATCAGCTTACAGTATTCGTTGATAATACCGCGCCGTCAGCACCTATTGCTCTTGAAGTTAACCTGCAAGCTAATGGCGTTGATTCAGATTCAGTCTGGCAATTTTCCGACATTGCTGGCGATCTGGCTGGATTTATACTGTATAGAAACGGCAAAATCGTTAATGCACCTGATGTAGTTGTTGGCAGTTTGGAACCGTACTTACTCAGTGACCCGCAATACTTTGACGAGAACCTGCCCGATGGTAGTTTTGACTATGTCGTTTATGCCATCGATACAGCTGGCAATATCAGCGAACCATCGAATACGGTTTCCATTGTTGTCGAAAGAAGGGCGCCAACAGCAGTCATAACCAATATCAGTGATGGTCAGAAATTTGGCAGTTCTTTGTATATTCTGGCAGAAGTTAATGATGAGGATGTGGCGAATGTCATCATTCAGTATAGACCCAAACAGGGTTCAAACTGGTCCGACTTGATTGATGATGCAGCAGCTGCCTATGAAATTGATTGGCAGGCAGATGCACTACCTGATGGTGAGTATGTACTGCGAGCAGTGGCAACAGATTTTGGTGGTTTAACTGACCCCAATCCACAAGAACTCAATGTCATTAAACAAGATGTCACTCCGCCGGCAGCAGCACAAAATGTGCAAACGGCAGTGGATGGGGATGAGGGAACCATCACCTGGGATGCCAATTCGGAAGCCGATATCTCAACGTATACAATCTTAAGAAAATGCCCTGATTGCGATAGCTTTATTGAATTGGATACCATTGATGCATCAGAGCCTACACAATATCTGGACTATCAGGATCAAGGCCAAACAGGCGTTTTCCAATACGCTGTGATTGCAGAGGATTTATTGGGCAATAGAGCGGTTTCTTCTGAAGAGGTCGACGCAATATATTTCAATGCAATGATTGATGCTAAATCACATATTGCTTATCAAGATCTACTCACAAGTGAGCTGTCGATTAATCTTGAATTGGAGCCCGGTGCTACAGTTGATTTGCAGATCACGGCCCCTGATACGACACAAAGTTCAGTGGTGGTATCATTACCAGCAGGGCAATTGAACATCGATCAGGTTTTAAGCCTGCCAGTGCAGGGTGTTTATCAGGTCAACGTACAGGCACAGCTGAACAATGGGCAGTTTAAGTCTAGGCAAGGTGACATGACCCTGATTCGGGCAAGTCGCCCGACAGCGCCTAATAATCTGGGTGCCAGTTATAATGCCGGCAACGACACAATCAACCTTGTCTGGGATGCTAATCCAATTGCTGAACACGTTGAGGGCTATCGTCTATTGCGCAACGATGTTCTGCTGACCGAAGCTCGTCAGCTTTTTCCAAGTTCAGCTATGGCGACTGAGTCAAATGCGTCAGCAGCAAACACACTACCTAACAGTAATTATAATAATATCTGGTGGACAACCGTAGCCGGTGCCAGCTTAAGTCATAGCTGGAGCCAGCTTGAGTTGATTAACAGCATTGAACTGGATTGGCAGAATTATTACTCTAAAGCCATTGGTATCGAGGTATTTGCCCGTGTTAATGGCGAGTACTTGAAAATCCAGACAGTTGAATACTCTTCGGGTGAAATAAATAGACAGCAAGTAATAACATTAGAGCATTCGATCGTTACTGACAGCATTCAGTTGCGCTTTACGACATGGGAGTCTTCTTATTTTGGTGGGCGACTGCAACAGATGCGGGTGATGGCTGATGATGGTTTTATCAGTGCCACTAACTATGCTGACAGACCCAGTGATGGTATTTACACCTACAAGGTTGAGGCTATTGATTATCTCGGTGTCAGCAGTGAGCCTTCTGCACCTTCAACGGCCATTCCATTTGGTGATACTGAACCACCTTTGCCGCCGATCTTGAGCGCAGTAGCACAACAGCAAGACGCATTGCTGTCTTGGAATGCTGTTGATGATGCTGTCAGCTATAAGGTCTATAGAGATGGCAACTTCATTGCTGAAGTGAGCACTCTAGAGTATGTTGATGCTGGTTTAGCAAATGGCAGCTATGTCTATCACATCACGGCTTTGGATGATGTTACTAATGAAAGCAGTGAATCCAATAACGAAACTGTTGTTATCGAAACACTACTGCCACAGGCGCCTATTCAGTTAGTAGCTGAAGTGCCAAACAATGAAACAATTATTAAGTTACGCTGGCAGTATGACCTGACAGACCCACAAGGTGGCTTTCGACTCTATCGTTCCCTGCAAGCTGATGGCGTATTCGAGTTGCTGCTTTCCAGTCAACTCAAAGAGTCTGATGACACTTCAGCCGAACTGAATACGGATTATTTCTATTATGTCGTAGCGGTTGATCAATGGGGTAATGAGAGCGAACCATCGAATATTGTTACGATTCGATTGGTCGATACTATTGCACCGAAGGTGCCGTATTTGTTTGCGCCAACTGATGCCTTTTCACCATTGTTGATAAAACAGGCAAGCAGCAACTTACTTGGCTTTTCTGAACCCAATAGTCGCGTTTTTCTCTATCGTGACAATGTTTACGAACAGCGGGAAACTCTGGCTATGGGGCAGCACCAGCTAAGTATGCAACCGTCGATTCCATCATTTGTTCAATTGATTGACGCCAGCCGTAATCATTCACGGCAACAACGCCTGGCTTATTATCAAAACTTTGATGGTGTTTATATGCTCGGGTCAAGCACCTGGGATAGGGTAAGTGACTTTGACTCAATTATATTCAATGAAGGAATTCGCGATATTTATTGGGATGCGAACCAGACATTAATTGCAGAAACGTATTCCGGTCGTTTTTATTATTACGATGTGATTGAATCGAAGTTCGATGAAGTGATTGTATCCTCCACGGATTATACATTGATCGATATTCATTATTATTCTGCAGTAGAAAAACGCCTTGTCGGCACATTCGAAAAAGCAGACAGTTCAATGGTGCTTGTGCATTATCAAGCTGAATCCAATGTCTATACAGAGTTGCCAGCCAACCAGTTCTATCAGCTCGACCATCGAGCCAGACATATGCTTTATGTGCCAGACAATGCTGTTCAACCAGTGACAGAACTGCGCATATATAACCTCGATACTGGTGTTGATACTATTGTTGCACTGCCTCAGTTGGCTGGGGTGGCTTACTTTAATAATGCAGTCTCATGGTCGACCGGCGGCTTGCAGTTATTGATAGATGCAAAAGATGATGCCAATAACGCCTATCCCGTGGTGTATGACACAGTCAATGGACAGTTCGATTTAAGCATACAAAACAATGTCAGCACGGAATTTGAGCAACTGCGCTGGTTTGGTGATCAGTCGGTCATTTCTGTGCAGGATAATGCTCTGGTTCAGTACGATACTTTGCGCAAAAACAACAGGGTGCTTGTATCAGATTTGACCCAGCTCACAGGTGTTGATGTAGGCGGTCTGGAATTGTTATCGATTGATTCGAATGGTGCTTTTCTATTCAAAAATACTGCCTCTAATGGTTTGTTGACATTGCTTCCAGCAGGCTTGTTCCAGTTTGATTCAGTGACTCTGGAAGAAGGTGCTAATGTCTTTTCAGTTGTGGCTGCTGATGTCAGTGCTAACATCAGCGCTACATCGGATGGCATCACTTTGATTTATCAGCTAGAGGACTCTATTGATCTGTCCCTGACAGCAAACTTGACCCCTCAAAGCCCTGTGAGTGGCCTTGATGCAACAATCGATGTCAATATCACGAATATTGGCCAATTGAATGCGCCAGCTTATGCGTTGAAAATCTGGGTGACTCATGCCTCAGCTCCGGCGACTATACTTTATGAACAAATCGTTTCCGGTTTGTCGGCAGGTGAGAACAGTCAGTTGAGCGTTCCCTGGACGCCTGAATTCTCCGGTGAAACTGCTGTAGTAATACAAGCAGATCCTGAGCAATTGATAGGCGATGTCCGGTATTCCAATAATTCAGCCATCATTCAGACCACTGTAGTCGATGAGGCTTTACCAGAATTGTCGTTGGCATTGAATCCGTCAAGTCAGGCAAACATGGAACATTTTTCTGCGGATGAGGCATTGTCAGGAGAGGTTCAAGTGACCAATTATGGCAATACCTTTAATGGAACTGTCCAACTCGATATCATTGATATGGGGGGGTATGAAGTTACGACTCTGGGCAACTTCAGCATTGATGAATTAGCCTATGTAGCCAGCTTTACCGAAGCGTATAGCTGGAATACTGCTGCGACCTATGTTGGAGATTATCAGGTGCGTGCGCGGCTGTATTCAGCGCAGAGTGAGTTGATTTCGACTCAAATTAGATCATTTTCGATTGTTAACACAGCACAGCTATCCATTAAGGTCAGCACTGATCAACGTGAATACCTGAATGATGATGACGCTCAGATAACTACGGTTATCAGCAATCAATCAAGAGGCACAACGGTAGAAGGAAAGCACGTTAAAATCAGTATTCTTGACCCTCAGAATCAGCTGATTCATACGCAAACCAAAGCATTGCAAACACTGTTAGGTAATGATTCAGCAACGCTGGCTTATGATTGGAATATCGGAAAAATCGATCCTTTACTGTATACCGTTCGCGCTGAACTGATGCACAATGATGCCGCCATGTTGGTCGATGAAACGGATATAACGGTATTGCAGCAGACCGGTTTGACTGGCAGTCTGCAGTTGCCTAATGCAACCATTGCCAGTGGAGATTTGCTGAATGTCGGTCTGGTCGCTCTCAATGTGGGTAATATTGCTCTGACAAATGTTGACCTAATGCTTGAGCTGGTTGGTTCTGGCGGTGCAATCGCTTCTCAGACATTTAACATTGCTTCCCTGGGTGCTGATGCTCCACAGAATCAGGTTGAACGCGATCACCAATTTGCCAGCAATAATTTGCTTGGCAGTTACCGTGTGGTCTTGAAAGCAGTACTGAACTCTGTGGACAGCTCTCAAATTCTGGTTCTGGACACTGAAAGTGTGACTATTCTGGAAGCAACGCCGCCAATAGTCGAGATCGTTTATCCGGGTAATGGCCAGCATATTAATAATTTGGTTAAACAGGGACAGTTGAATGCTTCAGATGATTCTGGAATCCGCCAACTGGAATATCAGTTGAATGGTAACACCTGGGCAGCGGCAACGGCGGATGCATTGCAAAGCTCACGATATCTGGCATCACTGCAAGGCTTGCCGGATGGCGACCATGAATTGGAAGCCCGTGCAGAAGATGTCAACGGCTACTTTTCTGGTGTGGTTCGTCAGCCATTCGTGGTGGATACCATAGCACCGGTCATCAGTGTGGCTTCTGTTGCCAATGATAACTACTATAACTCAGATGTTGTGCCTGAGTTGACAGTAAGCGACTTGCATCTGGAGACAGTTGTCTACACGCTCAATGGGAATTCCTATCAGCCAGATGACGCTATAACTACAGATGGATCCTATACCCTAACCATTATCGCTAACGACAGGGCGGGTAATTTCTCGCAAAACGAAACGCGTTTTGTTGTTGATAAAACGGCACCTGAAATCAACATCCTGCAAGTGGACGATGATGAAGAATATCGAAATTGCGTCAGCCCTGTGATTGCCGTTGCCGATGTTAATCTGGATGCCACCACTACTTTGCTCAATGGGCTGGCGTATACTTCAGGCACTCAGATCTGCCAACCAGGAAACTATGTTGTGCAAGTCAACGCCAGTGATCTGGCGGGCAATTCAAGCGAGCTTATCGTCCGTTTTGATATTGTTGATCGCATCATTGCACAAAGCAGTGTGGCATTTACATCGCTGGAAAAAGGCGAAACTCAAATGTGCAGCCACGCTATCACCAATGATTCGGCAATAGCTAAGACTGATGTGCAATTGCGCCAGAGAGTGTTGCTGGGCAATCAAGCAATCACCACGGATCAGTTCAGTGAAGACTTTACTGCGGGTCAGGTACTCAATAAAGGTTTTACTATTGATACCTCATCATTCGATGTTGCTCTATACACCTGTGTCTTAGAGGTTTTAGATGCTGATAGCTGGACAGTGCTGTCCAGTGCCAACTTCAATGTCACAGACCCGAGTTTGAGTAACACGATACCAATCGCCGTCGATGACGTAGCGACCGCCCAGCGAGGGGCCTGGAAGACTATTAACGTTCTGTCCAATGACCATGACGCGGATAATGATCCGTTGACAGTAACCGTCATAACAAGGCCAGCAAATGGTAATTTGATTCGCCTGAGTGACCAACGGTTCAACTATTTCGCCAAGTTTGGTTTTCTGGGCCAAGATGAGTTTACCTATCAAATAGACGATGGCCGGGGTGGCAAAGCCACTGCCATAGTGACTATCGATGTTGGGCCTAGTGCTGACTGTTCGGCAGTGCCTGATCATGCGACTCAATCCTCAGAACCGGTGGTGTTGACTGGTTGGGCGAAACAAGAGTCGACAAGTGCACCACCACGCTATTATATCGATGTGATTCGAACCGATCGTCCAGATTTGTTTGCATCTGGAGGCAGCCCTGCGATTGACCATCCGGCTTGTACCTTGCGTTATACTCCGAAAGCTGGCAAAAAAGGCAACGCCAAAGTCTATTTCCGGGTTAAGGATGCCGCAACTCGCGGTAATCGCTATCAATCTCTGGAGCGTGCGTTCACCATCAGCGTAAATGACCTGGCCAACGGCCAGCCAATCAACCTTGTGCCAATATTGCAATTGTTATTGAGTGAAGATGATGAATAAAAACAAACGACAATTACTCAAGTTGCACGGTGTTGTGATCACCGGAGCTATCGTAGCGCCAACACAGTGGTTGAAGCCGGTGTTGTCCAGTGTTGTGCTGCCAGCTCATGCAATGACTTCTTTGCAGTGCAGTGCTGGTGTGACCAATGACTCGTTGAACTCAGCGATTGAATTTGAAGTCCAGGCATCCCAGGTGCGTGGACCATACACGTCTGTACGAAATGGTCTTATCTATACCGCCAATCTGGACTCGATTACTGGCAGCTGTAACAATGGGGCTCCCATGCGGGAAGTCGTCACCATCAACGGCATAATAGATACGGTTGCTGATGAGGTCAGTGGTGATTTGAGGATTGAAGTGTATTGTGGTTCAGTGTTGGCTTGTCTGCAGGAGACAACATTTGTTGCGGCGCAAACCAGTATCACTGGCGGCGTCGATTCAGAAAATGGGTTCTATCAGGGAACGCTGACAGGCACTATTGAGTGTTGCAATGAGTTTGGTTTGTTAAAGGTTGTAGGGTAAGGGATGGTGAGTATGAAAGGAATTTGGGGACAGCGTCAACTGGTCAACACCATACTGGCGAGTGCATTGTCATTGTTGCTGGTGTTACCGGCTATGAGCGTTGTTGATATGCAACAATTTGCTCAAACACGCCTGTTGACCAAATCGTTTGTTGATAAATCAACAGCCACATCTAAGAATGCATTTGAGTCAGCGGTGCAATCTAGGAATGAACCAGTTTCTGATGAGTTGCAGGGGCTATTGCTGAAACTGGCGAATCGTCTTGAAGCGTCGATTCCTCGGGAATCCTCCCGCCTGCAGGATTGGACTGTATCGTTAGGATTGTCAGACATTGAGTTGGTGGCTTTCAAGGATATTTATATTCCCTTGAAGGCTCAACATCTATTGCACATGGAACGATTGGACCAGACTCAGCAACAGCTGGAAAAAGTCGGAGCAAGCAGCAAGCATCTTGCGCGTTTTAGTGCCGCGCGTGAAGAGTATCTGGCAAAAACAGCGCCTTTATTTGCTATTCTTGATCAATACATTGAGGCAGATTCTGACAAAACGAATACTTCCTCGGATGAGGGGACACAAAAGAATTCGGTTTCCAATATCTTAAAATCGGGCGATTACGCTGAACTGAAGCGATTACTCAACACCATTCGTCAGCGTAAACCGGATCAGATTGAAATATTGCGTAGCAATAGTTTGCCGTATCGAACCCTGAAAACTCAGCCCACAGTTTTGCAGGACTTGCCTGAAATAGTTCCCAGCTATCAATCAACAACTGCTGTAACAGTGAATGAGGCAGATATTGCTTCAAGCAAGCAGACTCCATTGAGTCAGCTGGTGTTGCAAAAAGCCGAAGAACTGAAGCATGATCCGATAAAAATCTATGAGTTTGTTCGCAATTCCATAGATCTGCAATGGTATAACGGCATAATGAAAGGCCCAACGGGCACCTTACAACAGGGTGGTGGTAACAGTGAAGACCAATCAAGCCTGTTGATTGCCCTGCTGCGAGCAAGCAATATTCCTGCTCGATATGTGTCAGGCGTTGTCGAAGTGCCTGCTGAGCAACTGATGGATATGGTGTTGGTGTCAAGCCCGGAAGAGGCTTTGACTGCGGTTCAGCGAGCTGGCATAGCTGCTCAGGCAATCATCCGTGGCGGCAAGCTGGCGGCCATTAAGCTTCCATTGACCTGGGTCAGTGCACAGGTTCCTTATGCCAACTATCGAGGTACTACCGTTGATGATAGTGGTAAGTCCTGGCTGGCCTTGATGCCATCAATTAAACACTATGAGTGGCAAGCGGCAAACCCAGTGGCCCAACAAATGGGGCTGGATGTGCAGGCCTTGAAGCAGGAATTTATCTTTGATTTGCAGGACAATGACCCACTGGCTACGCTCAGCAGTCGTGTCGAAACCTATCTCAATGATAATGACATAGCTGAATCGTTCGAAGAACAGCTGGGCACTCAAGAGCTCGTCAGCAATCGGGCCGGATATTTGCCGAATAGTTTGCCTGTATTGGTCGAAAAAGTGTTTTTTGAAGCAGCAGAGTTGGAAGAAGATCGTTTTCACTGGGTTGAATTCAAGGCCTATGCCAATGAGAATAGCTTGGAAACTGAGGCCATTTTGACGGTCAAACTGGCTTTGATGGATATAGCAAGCCAACGACTTACCTTGTCCTATCAACCAGCGACCTATGAAGACCAGACTCTGGTGCAGAGCTTTGGTGGCTTATCACAGGTACCATTGTATTTGGTTGATGTGAGGCCACAGATCAAACTGGCAGGATTGCCAGTGAAGGTGGGAACTGGTTATCTGGCTGCTGGTCAGCAACATCGTTTTACCACCGAGTTGATTGGCCCTGATTCAAGACATAGTATCAGCAAGAATGTATTTTCGGCAGGCTACCAGGCCATTGCTTTGATTGCACAGAACGCAGTGTTAGATAATGATGTCAGTAATGCTGCTGACACCGAAGGGTTGGGAGCGAGTCTTTTGAGTCAAACGGCCCTGAATTATGCCAATGACTGGAATCAATCCGAACAACAATTGTCGAACATCCTGTTACGGCGAGTATTCAAACCTTTGCCAACCGTGGTTTTTTCCGGTATCGATGCACAAATAGAGACATTGTTGGAACAACCGCAGAAATTGCGCGTTGTCGGCATCAATCTGGATGCTGCTTTTCGTGTCAGTGAATCGGTGCCTGTCAATGAACAAGCGTTTTCAGAAAACGATTTTCTATCACTGTCTGCAGTGCAGGGATCTTTTCTGGAACATGCTGTTTTTGAAGACTACCTCAACATTGATGGTATTTCCGCAGATAAAGGCCTGGCCTTGGCTGTAGAGTCTGGTCAATCCATTGTGACCTTGAACAATAGCAGTGCTGAAGCTGAATTCACGGCTTTACAACACCCTGAAGCTGTGATTGACGATATTCGCCGTTGGGCGAGTCTGGGTTATGAAGTCACTGTTTCCGAAAATACTATTGATTATCTAAACTGGCAGGGTTCGGTCTGGAAAGTGGAAGATACTGCCACAGGGTCGGCAGGTTATTTCATTGCCCGAGGCTTGGCGGGTGGGGCTACTGGCGGACCATTGCCACCTGAAATTGAAGACCCTATGAACTGTTTTTACTGTGAAGACTTCACCGAAGACCCAAGCAAACTTGCCCGTATAACGATTGTACAGTCAAGCAACTTTCAATTCGGGGAAGTAGATTCAACAGCGGATAGTCCATTAAGAGTTCAATTGACCACCGCAGAAGGTCAACCTGTCAAAGGTGTCAATGTTACCTTTTCTGTAATACGAGGCAGCGGTGAAGTTCTAAGCACTACCCCGAGTGATGCTGGTGGTTTTGCTACAGCTGAGTTTCAATTTCCACAGAGTACTTCTGTCAACCGAGCTTATTTGAAATCAGATAGCGGCAAGTACAATACACGGGTATCGGAAAGTGTGTTGTTGCCTTCTGCTAATGGTGTGGTTGCGGATGGTGTTTTCCAATTGTTTGGCGAGCCTGCTGAAGCCGTTAATCTTGCAGTCAAATACAGACCCGGTCAATCAACTATACCCAAAGGGGCTCAGCTTGGAATATTTGGCCCAACCAATCTGGAAGTAACGGACAAATTTGCCAATCCCGTGCCTAATATTTCAGTTGAATTTGTAGCGCAAGAGGTTGAACCATTTTTTGAAGGAACAGTGGTTACAAAACATGAAGTTCAAGGAAGAAGAAGCAACACAGATCATCAAGGTTTGGCTTCTTTTAATATTAAATATGGCAAGGTGGTTGATGAGAATGGCAATATTGAAGGTGCCATTTTCCCCATAAAATCATCGATCAGTTCCGGTGCCGAAGTCACCATTCGGTTTTTTGCGACCCAGATCAGAGGCGCTCAGGTGATGGGGCCTTCCATTCATGCGGCGGTCAAAGCAGGGGAAACCTTCGTGACTTCGGGTATATGGACTATTGAGCTGTTTCCACTAGATGAGTATGAAAATTTCAAATTGACTGAGGTGAAAGGCGACAAAGGAATGAGTGTTAGCTCAAGCATCAATGGTAACAGTGCTTTTATCCACAGTCATGATACGCAAAACCCAGATACATACATACCATCGATACACTACAGGTATGATACAAGAGATGCAGATGGCAATTTGATACCTCATGAAGAAAGCAGGAGTTTCAATGATATATATGCTTTGCAATTGGATGTGCCAGAGGTTTCAACCTTGTTCGCTGGGCCTTCCGGTGTTGTTGCCAACCCACCTCAGATCTTTTACTCACTGACACCAAATAGCTATGAACCGTATTTCAGTCGTTTAGATATCTTTGAAAATGGTGAACGAATTGCATTTGATATATTCGACCCATTAGTGGATGAGTCTCTGGCAGCAGGCCAATTGCGCCTGCCTCCCATCAAACTGAACCCGTCAAAGAATTACACCGCCAAGGTGTTAATCAACCCGGACTGTGAAGAATGTGAGGTGGTTTCTGATGAGTTTGAACTACCGGTTGTTGGGCCTGTTCTGGGCGGCGCTGCTGGCGGTGGCAGTGTTTTTGTTGACCAGATCAATGGTAAGGTATGTGGTGCACCGCCCGTATTCACGTTTAATTTATACCAGGAAGCGACCGTCACGGTTAAATTGGGTGATAGTGGTGGCACTCTTCCTGGTTTAGGTGGGCCTGATGTCGTCACCGTTATCGACAATGAAACCTTTCCGGCAGGCACACATAAGGTTCCGATTACTTTAAAACCGAATATTCGCACTCCGTTTACAATGACGGCTACCTCAACCGACGATGGCAATACGGATGGGTTCAATGGTCAGGTTCTATACCGGTTGACAACGGCAGCGCAATTGCCGGCTGGCCATAGTATTTATGAAAATGTTGATTTGTTTGATGGCAAACTGGTCTTGTCCAGATCGGATATCAAGTTGCCGGGTCGTGGCCCACAGATAGAATATAAACGACAGTATTCGAATCAGAGTCTTGATCAGAAAGGTCTGGGCTTAGGTTGGACGCATAACTACGATTCGAAACTCTCGGTTAATTCCTGTGGTTGGGTTTCTGTCGCTGGCGGCAATGCCGGCATGTCGTTCTTTCCTGAAACGGATGCGACCTCAGGTGAACAAGTGTTTGTCCCGGGACGTGGATTCCATGGGGCATTAAAGCGCAATGATGACGTTGCCGGCTGGGATGTGTTCACCAAAGATGGCACTCGCTATCATTACCCTGACACACTGGGCCATAGATTGTCATTTATCGAAGATACCAATGGTAATGTTACATCTCTGGGGTATTCCGCTGATGGTTCAACACGCAAATTGGAAGTGATTCAGGATGCTGCAGGCCGTCAGCTGACCTTTGAATACGATTATTCTACTTCCACAGATGCTTTGCTGAAAAAAGTCACTGGGGCGGACTATGAATGGGTGTATGAATACGACAGTCATGACAGGCTGATCAAGGCCACCGAGATAAGCGGTGATGCAATGCGCAGTGAGCACTACGAATATCCACCGGTTGATGTGACTGTTCCCATTGGTATTGATATTTCAGGAATAACCCGCTTGACGGATTACAACGGGATTGCAACCGAATATGACTATATCGAACGTGATTTTGCTCTGGTGGGTTTTGGTCTGGGTGAGCCGACCATTCTAACTGATGGTTGGAAGAAAGCTTATATTGCTCGACAAACCAAGAGTGGTGGGTCGGGTGAACAATTAGCGATTAATTACAGCNNGGACTCTGATCGAAGCACACCAGACACCACGACGGTGACTGATGCCAATGGGGTCGACTATATCTATTCCATCGATTATCTCGGTAGAACCCTGAGCATCAACGGTCCGGCTGGCACCAAATCCATGACTTGGGCAGAAAATGATACCTTGATGCTGACCAGCACCGATGAAAACGCTGTCACAACAACGTATCAATATGATAACTATGGCAATGTCACTTCAGAACAGATTGATGGTTTCAGTGCCATAAATCGGACGTATGATCATAGAAATGAGGACGATCGCAGAAGTCTGATTCGTGATCTATTGAAATCCGAAACCGACCGACGAGGCAAAACCACCAGCTATCAATACGATGATGCGGGCAATATGACGCAGATCAGCTATGCCAATGGCAGCACAAAGCGCTATGGTTATTATGAAAACGGTGACCGGCGTTCGCTGCGCGACCAGAATGGCAAGCTTTACAGTTATCAGTACGATGACTATGGCAATGTCAGTAACACCAGCTATCCAATTGGTTCAAGTTCGGCAGAATTTGACCAACGTAGTCGCAAAATTAAACAGACCGATGAAAATGGCAACACAACGAGCTTTGAATACGATGGTTTTGACCGTCTGATCAGCCAGACAAATGCACATGGGCAAAAACGTCGCTACAGCTATGACGCCAATGACAACCGCCTGAGCGAAACAGACGAACTGGGCAGGAACAAAACCTGGGAATACGATTTTGATAATCGAATGGTCTCTGAGAGTTTTTCCGGCAATAAAACGGTGCACAAAGCCTACAGCTATGATGCCAATGACAATTTGTTGACGGAAACGGATTACAAGGGCAATACCACGAGCTATCGTTATGATGCCGCCAACCGACGAGAACGGATCACCTATCCATCTGGAGCCGGTGGTGTATTGGTGGAGAACCGGGATTTTGACGGTGTGGGNNAATGTGATCCGTTCAAGCATCAATGGACGCGTCACCCGCATGGACTATGATAACTTGTACCGAGTCACCAGAACGACCAATCCTCTGGGCGATACCATGGTGAAAACCTATGATGGAAACGGTAATATTCTGTCAGAAAAGGACGAAGAGGGGCGAGTCACGCAGAATGTCTATGACAATGTCAACCGGCGCATCAGCTCCAATCAGGCGGGCCTGAGAACGCTCAGGTGGGAATACGATGACAACAGCAACATAATCAAAGCCTTGGACGGCAAAGGGCAAGCCACTCAAAGAACCTATGATGCCCGCAATCGCTTGATTGAAGAACGCAATGCCTTGGGTGAAAGGCGCACCATGGACTATGATGCCGTGGGCAATCTGTTGGAAGAAAATGATCACTATGGTCGCAGCATAACGCACCAATATGATGATCTGAATCGGCGCAAATCGACTCAGGACCGCAAAAACGAAACAACCCGCTTTGGCTATGATTCCGTTGGCAACATGACCTCTGAACAGTGGCCCAATGGCAATAGAGTGACGCGCACCTATAATCTGTTTAACCAGGTATTGCGCGAAACAGATTCACTGGGTGATATTGTCGGCAACACGTATGATGATAATGGCAACCTGAAAAGCACACGCAATGGCCGGGGTTATATAACCAGCTATTCCTATGATGATCGCAACCAACGCACACAGGAGAACCATCCCGAAGGACGCAACATCGACATTGACTATGATGTGTTTGGCAATGTCACGAGTCGTTCGGACGGTCGCGGCAATGACACGGTCTTCAGCTATGATGCGCTGAATCGCCTATTGACCGAAACCGATGCTGACAATCACAGCCTGACGCACAGCTATGATGGTGTGGGCAACAAAATCAGCACCACCAACCAGCGTGGATTCACCACCACCTGGGACTTTGACGATCTGAACCGTATGGTCAAACAGACGGGTCCGCAGATTGCCGGGCAGGGTAACGAGATTGATAATGTCTATGACAACAACGACAACTTGCTGTCAACCACGGACAAACGAGGGTTGGTGACCGAAAACACCTATGATGCGGCTGACCGTCTATTGACGACCAAACGCAATAATATTCTAGTGTTGACGCAGCGCTACAATGATGTGGGCGATCTGGTTGGCACAACTGATGCCAATGGCAACGCCACTGCCTTTGAGTACGATGCCCGCAACCAGGTCATTCTGGAAAGTCGGCCGTTGGTGGCACTCGCGCGCTATACCTATGATGCCATGGGTGATCTATTGACCAGCACGGACCCGGAACAGCGCGTCAGCCGCAATACCTATGACAAGCGCCGTCGTTTGCTCAGCAGCGCCAATGGTGCTGGAGAAACCACAAGCTTCGGCTATGATGCCAACAACAACAAAATCTTTCAGCAAAGGCCGAACGGCAACCAGTGGAACTATGCCTATGACCAGCTGGATCGTCTGATCGGCATAGAGGATGCGCTGGGCCAGACTTCAAGCTATGACTACGATGCTGCCAACAACCTGATCGAACAGATCGATGCCAACGGCAACACAACCACCTATGCCTATAACGACCGCAATCTGCGTGCCCTGAAAACCTACCCAGAGGTCAATGGCAACCAGACGCAGATCAGTGTGAGCTATGATGAAGCTGGCAACCGCAGCAGCCAGACCGATGGCAATGGCGTGGTCACTACCTACGCTTATGATGCTCTAAATCGATTGACCAGCACGGTCTATCAAAATGGCAGCAGCTTTGCCGGGCAGCTCAGCAACGAAACCCAAACCTATGACGGCAACAACAACCTGCTTGAAACCCGGGAAACCTATCAGAATGGTGATGTACGCACCACGAGCTTTAGCTATGACAATTTTGATCGCCTGTTCAACAAAACCGATACTTTCGGCAACAAACTGGGTTATCGCTATGACCTGAATGGCAACCGTACCCAATTGATCGACAGTCTGGGCACACCGACCAATACCCAGTTCGATGCCTTGAACCGTCCGATTCTGGTGACCAACACACTGGGGCAGACGCAGTATCGCTATGATCGCAGCAGCTTGCTGACCCAAACGCAATACCCCAACAACACCACAGCTGATACCGCTTATGATGATGCTTTGAGAAAGACTCTGATCGAAAACCGGCAAAACAACGCCTTGGTGTCAAAGTTTGAGTATCAATACGACGCCAATGGCAATCGCAGCCAACAGACTGAAACCAATGGCGCAAGCGCAGAAATCACCACCTATGCCTATGACGACAATGACCGTCTTAAACAGGTAGCGTATCCGGATCAAACAGTGACCTACACCTACGATGCGGCCTATAACCGCATTGC
Organism: Arenicella sp.; assembly: GCA_050633785.1. GTDB lineage: Bacteria > Pseudomonadota > Gammaproteobacteria > Arenicellales > Arenicellaceae > CALKZN01. The sequence goes on along the minus strand of JBOEHE010000067.1, from coordinate 342 downwards.
AGAGCAGGCGACCAATGCAGCAAACGCCACGGTCATCAACAAAACCCTGGCTTATAATGTCAGAAACCAGCTGGTCACCGTCACCGACCATCTGGATGCAACCAACAACATCGCCTATCAATACGACGGCAATGGCAACCAGATCCAAAAACAAAAGGGCAGCACTCAAAGCAACTTCATTAGAGACGTCAGAAATGATTTAAGAGAAGTCACCACGGGCGGCTCCACCGTGGGGCAGTTCCTTTACGACACCACAGGCTTAAGAATCGAAAAAATCGGCGAACGTGGCACAGAAAGAAGCCTCTACGACGATCAATCCATCCTGCAACAATACAACCAGGC